>JAAZZQ010000018.1 GCA_014239155.1 Lachnospiraceae bacterium
CGGACAGATACGGGAACAGGTATTTTATGTCATTTTCGTGAAAAATATCGAAACCCACATAAAATCAAATGCAATGATGAATGCCTTAAAACAAGTGCTTCAGAAGCAAGGGTATCATTTATAAAGTTGTAAAGTCGTGTATATAGATTGATTATCAAAGAAGCTAACCGGAACTCCCTCTTTCATTTTCGCGCGATAAAAGTTAAAAATCTGCTCCAATGTCATGCATTTTGGTTCATAAATCATCTTCATACACCTCACAGTACTTCTCAGTCATCATTTCCATTAAAATGTCCATACAATCTATCACTGACTTGCGTTATATTATATGGTTCCTCTCAAACTTTTGGCAATGTTGCCGCAATAATAGAAATATTCAACTATATAATCATTATCAACCACTTTCTTAATTAAATCAAGTTTTACTCGCAAAAGTCTTTTTTAAATTTTCCTACAGTTCTTTACCAATAAACAGTAACTTCTTGTTTTGCACCAGAATCAACAAATACAATCATATCTCGTATCGCCTCAAATTCTTCCATTGATATTTCCTGTTTCCTATAACAAAACTCATCTTCAGCAGTATAACTGCTTCCTTCAAATCCAGCAGATAATTTAAACCAATCTATAATACAACAACAAGAATCATATTGCGTTATATGATATATGTTTCTTCCTACATGTGTTAGATCTGTTCTTGCAATAACTCTTATTCCTTCCATTTCAGCAACATTCCAACATCACCAGTACCGCTAGTTTTAAATACCCTATAAACAGTATTCCCTATCACATCAAAAAAGAGGCAGGAATTACAATAGCCACGTATAATCAGCTCTTCCTCTCCATCATTATCAAAATCTATATACTTTGTTTCCCCCCAATAATCCTCCTCTGCTGTTATCCAATTGTAGAAATCCTCAAAACTTCTCATAACAAAACCATCTTCTGGAATGTCACTGATTTCCTCCACATAATCAACTGCATTGGTTTTTCCACTTACAAAATCTTCCAATACCTTTTTGGTATCTGTGCTGGTTCCTATATTCTTATATGCATCTTCTATCGTTTCATACAGAAAACCACAGGGAATCAATTGATTATATCCTAATTCAGATATTTGACTTAAAAATTCCTCATTCTCTATTTCCTGTTTTGCATTATATGTATGCCATCCATATCCTATGTTTTTTACTTCCAACTCTTTTGTAAGTGAACCATCTACATATTTTAGGTAATAATCATGCCTCTCCACATCAAACCGCTGAATATCATTCACTTCATGAAATGTTCCATCATGAACACGTATCAGCCCCTTATAAGGAACATATTCAAACCAATAAAACTTCATGTCTGTACCATGATTTTCTACTTCATGACTTGGTCCGTATACTTTCATTTTAATCTCTGTATCAGACGGACTTATGTTTTTTACCTCTGAACCATCAAAGGAATACAACTGATATGCGCCATTTTTTATAAGCAGCAATTCTGGTATTGCGTCTTCATCTAAATAAATCAATGTCACCCGCTTTGCATTCTCTTTCGTAAAAATCTCATTATATTGTTCAAGAAATGTTATTTCCTCTTTTGATTGATTTTCTAAAACAGTTCCCTGACAAGAACAAAGAAGAACACAAAGACATACACAGAATAAACATAATTTTTCTTTCATTGATAAATTCTCCTTATGTTATCATTCCTAAACCAATATAATGATAGAACACATTACGATTACTCACTCATAGTTGATATAATCTTGCTCGCTATTTGCATGTAATCCTCAAACTTTTTACTTGTATCCTCAAACCGTCTTATCCAGACTTGCTGAATGTATTCTGCAAGTTCTCTTGTATCCTTTATTTGATATGCCACTTCTTCCACATCGCAAAGTGCATTATAATACTTATTATCTTCCCATGATTCTTCAGGACTTTTATCAATCCCCAGCCATTCATTAAAACAAGCTGTCAATGTTATAGAATCCTGATATAAATCATCAGAACTTACAAAACCCCCTTCCCATTGTAATTCTCCAATATCTGCCGCACTGACAAAAAGCAAATCTGTATCAATATTCATTTCTGATACAATCCTTCTTTTTGCATTTTGCGCCTCCTCTTCTGAAAGATATAACCCAATCAAATTATATTCTTCTGTCTCAAAATCACCATGATTGATTTCTTTATTGTATTCCAACATATATATTCTCATAAATTTTATCACTCCTTTCACTCTGTTCAAAGTGCAATTATGATAAAAATTCTTTCCGCCAATACTCTTTTCCTACCTCATACTCAAATATTTTAAAACATGATTCTGGATAATCTCTAAAACCAACATATGTTTTAAAAATTTTAATTAAAGACTTACATTCCTCTTTTGTTGTAAAATAGCCGATTCTTTTTATTTGTTTATAAGGAACTTCATCAACTGCATCATCATAAATATGATATAAGGCATATATAACCATATTATTTTTACCCCTTTATAGATTTATCAAAACGCACAATCATCTTTTAATTTCCTCCTTCAACCTCTCACGAATAAGGGCATCTTCTAATAAATTTATATCACAAATATTTAATTCATGATATTCCATTCTTTTTTGCAATATCTTATCTATATTTTGAGGGTATCCCTGTGCCAACTCCATATCTGTTTCTACTCGCTGTAATTCTTCTAAAACCGCAAAATGATTGTTTTTTACATATTGTGTCAATTTGGAATTTATTTCATAAATCTGACTTGATTCTTCATAATAATTAAAATACAATATGTTATCTATCTCACACATTATTGAAGATACTACACTACTTACTGTTATTGCGCACTGTTCTGCATCAAATTTAGATTTCGTAAAAAAACTTTTCGCTATATTTAGAAGTTCAGAAGCTAAATAACTTGCTCGCTCATCTTGTTCTGCACCAAACGTATTTCTATTCACATCTGCAAGTATATACTCTTGTTGCAAAGTTTTGTTAAATATATTTAAATGTTTTGGATTTACTTTTCCACTTTTTATTCGTTCCCAAATCATATCCATTCGTAATTCTTCTATCTGTAAAAAATCTTCTCTTTCCTTTGTTGTATACTCTGTTTTTGCAATACCATATATAAATGGCTGCCACAGTC
>JAAZZQ010000083.1 GCA_014239155.1 Lachnospiraceae bacterium
TACTTTTCCACTTTTTATTCGTTCCCAAATCATATCCATTCGTAATTCTTCTATCTGTAAAAAATCTTCTCTTTCCTTTGTTGTATACTCTGTTTTTGCAATACCATATATAAATGGCTGCCACAGTCGTTCTAATGATAGTGCTGTTATCACCAAAATTTTATTTACTTCCATGTGTTTAAAAATTTTTTTCAATCTTTCATATAATTGTTCATTTTTCATATCATTCATACTGTTTATCATTCCTTTTACTCCACTCAAAACATAAATAAACTATAAGAAATACTATATCGCGCTAATCTTTAATTCGCAATTCTTAAGTAAAGTTCCAGCTATCTCCCCTTCATAATATTCCCCTTGCGTTATCCAAAACAAATATAAGAGCTTCTTTATAATATTCTTACAAACAATTACTTATCTTTTAATACCTTAATCATCAAGACACATAACTAATTATTACAAGAAATTTGAGAATGAGAAAAGTCATTCATCTGTTTCATACCATTCATATTTGGGATTAATTCTTCCAGTTTCAAAAAAATGCATAATGATATTAAATAATATATCTTTATCATCACACAAACACGCTTTGCAAAAATCAAAGCCAAAAAGTATCACTTCTGTCATATCATTCTCGTACTTTTTATTACAATAGTCATAAGACTTTCTCTCTACTTCATTATGAATAAACACACATGCATAGGTTTCATTTACATGGATTGTTAGACTACATTCTTCTTGATCACCAAAGCAACAACACAAAAATTTCAATTGTCCTCTTTCAACTGTTCTTTTTATAAATTTTACTATTTTATTAGCATCTTTGTCATCCAATATTTCGATATTTCGAGTTTCTTTTGTTGTTACTATATACAACGCGTGAACATTATTATATCCCTTCTTTTTCACTAACAGCCCCCTACTACTGTCAAACCATATTTTATCAAAAAAATGCCTTCTGAACTGCTTCTTTTAGCACTTCCACAAAGACCTTATCTATTTCTTTTTTTATCATTCCTCCCAATTTAGGTTATATCCACTAAATCAGTAAATAGACAATCAAAAACAGTCACATTATCAACTTCTTTATATGTTGTTTCAACTTTAGGAACTGGCAGTAGTACATCACTAGGAGATAGCCCTATATATCCATTTTTACATAAGTAACTAACAATTTCTTCTTTCAGTTTTTCATATTCACTAATATTGTTTTCTTCAGTAGTAAATTCCCACCTATCCTCTGATTCAAAATATAATGTTTTCTCTATAAACATATAGTAATATGGTTCTAAAACACTAATGAAGATTCTCAAATCGTTCCGTTTTCCATTCAAACTCTTTATAAGCATCTTGTCATCATCTAAAAGGGGAGTATCCTTATGTAGCAAAATCTTAAACTCATAGCAGCAGGCTTCATCATCTGTCCAATCGACAACTTCATAGCCCTTTGCAATAGCAATGATTCTTGTAATTAATGCATCTTTATACATTATCTTTTGGTCAGTTTTACTTTTACGCATTTTCACTTTATTACTGCCAGATTCTTCATAAATCAATGGATAATATTTATAAATTTTTTCTAAAAAATTCTCTTTCCTCATTTTCTTTTAATTGTTTATCTCTCCTTTACGATAATCGAAAACCATAACTATATTTCCATTAATAATTTTTGTTCCAGAAGCGACTTGTCTTATAGATCCTTTGATATACATCTGTCCTATCTATTTGATTCCATTCTAAAACAGTAAAGTCTTCAGGTACCTGCTTTGTTAATTGGTGCGATAGTATCATCTGACTTTTATTTGAAAATATCAATACCAATCCAACTTCTCTTGGCAACGCAAAATATGTTGGACTATGCGATTCTATTTTGATTATCTCAAATCCAATTAAGGTTTCATGAATCAAATTAGCAAAAAACTTTGTTGAATAATTTTTATCATCTGCTTTTATTGGAAATAAATCTTTTGCGTTCCTTAATTGCTCTAAACGATATTGTCCCTCATATCTTTCTGCCCAAGTTATAACACTATATATCTCTTCATCACTGTTAAATCCTATAACAGTTCCATTGTCAAACTCTATAACCAGTGAACCTACTGATAAAGAAAAAGCCAAATTTTCATCAAGTTCATATTCTTTGGAAAAATCTTCTTTTGAACTAATTCCATATCGAATCAGTTGATCTACTTTACTATTTAAGACACTCCTTATCAATTTTTCCTGATTAGAAATTATATCTGGTTCATAAATATTAGAATCTGTCACAGCTTTTTCTCCCTTATTTATTTTGCTTTCTCAATAAGTATTTGTACGTTAAAAGTTTTTGCAAAAAATAATCCTTTTATATAGATTTATAGTATCTTTTTATATTAAATAGCATAACATACTTTCATACCATTTACTACGCATCATCTACATTCATTCTAATATTTTGACCATATTCTGTTATTAATTCCACTGTTTTACCACGAATGCATCCAATCCTTTCAATCCATACTTCTTTTTCACTTCGCCCCCATTCTTTCCATTGTTCTGTTTGTATATGGTATTCATATTCTTTAAATGGTTCTCTTAAATAATATAGGATAGCTCCACAACCACACATAACGCAAAATGCCTCATCTTCTGAAATAACTGCCATTTGTGGATTGCCATAAAAGTCTCCAATTTGAATTTCTCTTTGAGATTGTTTGATTTGTAATATTACAGTTTCATATTCATTATATACAATATAATGTTTGCTCTCCGCCAATAAATTCATTTTTCTCTCCTCCTATTTACTCTATCACAGGAGAAAGCTATCATAATTCCAGAAACCAATCCTATAAAGAGCAGAATAGATAAACTAACCCACTTGCTCATTGTTCCTACAAACTTTCTCCATGATCCCCAATCAATGCAAGTCCAGCTGAAATAGGATATATAAAAACTAAATGCTGTACCAGTACAGCACTATTCTATATTTCCTCTATAAAATAATCAGGTTTATCGATTATCTTCTTCATAAATTCCTCAAAAGAAGACGCTATCTTTGTATCAACAGAATAATAAATTGCGTTTTTACCTTGTTCTCCATCTAATGAAATAAACAAAAATGATAATTCACTAAAATCGATAAATGCCAAAAGATGATAATTTAAGAGATAATCTCTAGCTAATTGTCGCTTAGAGGAAAAAAGATTATCCAAATCTTCATCTTCATCATAAATTCCTAAAATAGATTGTGGATCTAAAAAAACATATTGACCTATATATTCATCTGGAAAACCTGCAAACAATTCTCCTGAACCTATATTTTCTAAAAATTCTTTTAATTCTAAAGGAATTTGGATTTTTAACTTATTCTCTAACCTTTTTATATCATTAGCCATCTCTCTATCAGCTTTTATAAAATAATGTGGCTTTTCTTCTGAAATCCCATCCTCTACATCTGAAATATTGTCATAAATAAACTCTTTTAAAAACTCATAACTCATAAAATTGTATCTCCTTTCATTCTAAATATTTATTATAGTAGTCAGAAACTTTGCACATTAAGCCAAAAAGAAGGATTCTCTTGTTCTACTGTTCCCCAAAGATATACCCTATTAAACTCAAAAAAGAAAGTATAATTGTTCTCTTTCCTTGGTACAAAAGGATTATTCTTCTCATATGTTTCCTCCATTTCAGGTAATGCGTCATCAAGTTTTTCAAAGTTAAAATAATCTGCTACTTGTAAAACTAACTCCATGTCTTTTCCTTCATAAGAAATAGGACGCTCTACTCCAAATTCTTTTGACCAAATAGCTTCTCCCGCAACAATTATTGGCGCTTTTTTATTCTTTTTCTTACTAGCATTCCAATCAATCTTCTGATATGCTACCTTCTCCTTATAATCCTTTCTTAGCACCCCATCTATCGTATCAAAAAATAACTTTGAATAACGTCTGATAAGTTTCAGAGTTTATCTCTCCATCAGGTATTTGAAATAAGTCATTTTTAATCCCTGTATGTATAGATGGAGGAAATTGCTGCATGTCATCATGCTTATAACGTGTACATGTACAGTAAAAAAATGCCAAAGATTTTCCTTCCCACATATGTCCTTGTGGGAAAGCTATCTGAAAAAAAATGTAAGCGGCTCTCCACAAATTTTACATATGGGCAAAAGTTCATCTTTAGGAATACATGGTTTCCCCCAATAAAAGAGTTGCTATTATCTTGTTCCATTTTTGTTAAAATTGAATACCAGCCTTGTTTCATCTCAATTCCTCCTTTATAAAATAATCATGTCGATTTTAACCAAAATCACTTTGACGCTAATATAGCAATATAATCTGTGAAGCTCAACGCTTTTACATTGCCAATAGAATACCTAAAATATTCCTTCACACTGATTGTACCAATTTTTCGCATTTTCTAGTTTGATAATCTTTTTCATATTAATTTCATCTTCAATTTGTTTATTTAATTCATTTACAATTAATGGATGATTCTCAAACTTATCGTATTCAAAAAGCTCACCTTCGTCTTCATTCAAATAAACTAAAATAAAATCCAACAGCTCACGATATTGTTCACTTCTAGCCCATATTTTTCCTTTGGCTAATTGCCTATATGCATAAAATTGCCTTTCCAAACACATAGCTGCCAAGATTCTTTTTTGTTTTTGCGTATATATTGACATTCTTTTTTCATTTTCTACCTTATATTTATCCAAAAAATTCATTATACATCGCCACAATCCTTCCACATACTCTCCCACTGTCCTTTCTTATTTATGGATTGCTCCGAAATCTATATGTATTTCCTTTGGAACTGCAACCGCTTGCTGTCCACCTCCTACATAATAAGAAACTAGCAGTTTACCCTTTAGCCCTTTAATATTATATTTTGAAAATGTTCTTCTGTATTGTTATCTTTGTCTATAATCCTCCATATGCAATCTCTTTCATTATTGTCAATGCATTTACAGACATTTCTGTATTATGTAATGGTTCCATTATTGTTTCATCGATCCTCCATACTTCTCCTCTATAGTCACCATTTAAAATTAAAATATATTGGCGTACTATATCCTGCTCATTTGATGGATTTACATTTCCAATAATTGGAATACAGCCATTCAATAGTTGAAATTGTGGTAATGCCCAAGGAGAAATTATCTCTTGCTTTTCATAATCAACATATTTGAATAAATATTCCCATATAGAGTCTTCTCCGTTCTCTCCAAATATTTTTTTATAACCATTTTTATCTATAAATATTCTTTTGTAATCCGTTTTTGTCTGAACTAAGAAAGGCTTATCCATATTTGTTAAAGAATCAATATCCGATAAAGAATATATCTTTGAAAGATACCAAAATGACTTTTTTGCACCATTTCCTATTTGTGACAAAAAAGTAACATATTCTTTGGGTAATGAAATATTATGTCGTCTTTCAAATTCATAAATCTCATCCAACCTTGCTGGAGGATTCATCACTATTTTTTCTTTTTTTATAAATTTTTTGCATCCTTCAAGTAAATCAGTCTCTTCTGGATACTCTATCTTTTTACACGCTAACATAAAGTCATTTAACCCATTTGTCAATAATAATTCTATCCATTGCAAAAAATCACATTGAATTAATCGAAACGCACCATATTCTGAAATCTCCCATATCTCTCCTCTACATGTACCTTTAATAATCAGTATCCATCGCGTATTATTACAAGTATTATTTGAGATTATAGTAATATTTCCTTGGCACTCTATCCTCTCCCATTGTTCAGCCATTTGTTGTTCAATAACATCATCGTCTTCCACATCTTCAATCCCATCAATTGTATCTCCCCAATCAGGCATCCAACTGTGCTCAAGAGGAAAAGGCATATCCATATACTCTAATGGATACCCCAATAATTCATATTCGTCTAGCGAAATAAGCTTTTGTGTTCCATAACTCTCTAATCGAGTTATCCCACCATCACCTATTTTTGTAATAAAATCAACATACTCTTTTGGCAAAGAAATTTTATATTTTTTTTCAAACATTGTAACCCTTTCTAACGCTATTACAGGATTTAATTGAACTGTTCCCACTTTTTCAATGTTTATCTTTTCAATCAGCCGTTTTAATTCTTCTACTTTCTTCATAATATTACCCTTCCCTAAATATGAACAAAAATAAAATTGTTAAGCTAGCACAACCAATTAATCTAATCTCTTGGTTATGTGCAAAAAGAAAATATTCACCATTAAACTTTTATTCTTCGTAATCTTTTCTTGGCTTTAATTCTGAAAAAAACTCTGAAAGGGAATCTGTCAAAATAGCTTCTTTTTCATATTCCCAATCATATTCTTCATATTCCCAATCATACAAAACTACTTGGCCACTGTCAATTTTAACACCTACCGAACAATTACAACTATCCATTCCGATTATAAACAAGTTCTCATTACTATCAAGCACATTTCTAAACTCTTCTAACACATCTACTGTACTATCAATTTTATCAAGTGTGATCCATCTATTGTTCCAAAATCCAGATAATTCCAAAAAATAATAAGAATTATAATACTCCTTTAGTTCCTCTGAAAAATGCATATTATATTCCTTCTCCAATTCAGAAAAATCAATAATCCTATCGACTGGAACATACTGCCATTGAATCCATCCCTCTTCATCTATTTCACCTACATACAAATTAGATGGCTCATCTTCATCATAAGGTAATAGGGGCAATGATTTCCACTCATCTTCATAAACCTTGCAAAAAGCATCTATATACTTTTTCAAAACTTCTTTTAACATAATATTCTTCCATTCTTAGACACATTATAAATTTTCATTTGAACTTTCTAATCTAAACCATATATTTCATACTTATCCTTACCATCTTTTCCTCTCCATTGATGCCTCCAACGTCTGGAATACAGCTCTCCTGTTAAAGCCCATTTCTCAAAAATTTTCGCTGCCAATTCAAAATCATCACAGAGGGAAGAAATCCATACAATATTCTGATCAAATTCTATACTCTCTTCCTCCTCTTCATTTTCTTTTGCATACTTCTCATTATAAAATAAAAATGTATGTTCCACATTATCTATATCTGTAAACCTAATTTCAATGTCCATCCATTTCTTTTCTTCATCATCTTCATCCGACTCCATACAAAACGAATCTCCTTCCATACCTTCTAGTGATAACACATACACATCACAAACTTCTCCTTTTGCAATCCCCTGTTTAATTTTCATAATTAATTCAGAGGTAATCTGTTCCCCCTCGTAAAGTTTATTATCTAAACTACTTTCTAAATGGTCTAACACAAAACCATTTTTTCTTACAAATTTCATTTTAACCTCCATTCTACTATCAACATTCGTTATATTTAGTAACAGTTTGGCTCTTGGCTTCCTGTTACAGACATCAAACCATGCACTTCGTGGTGTCAAAGCCACGTATTATGTGTAGACAATAAAAATCTGCTTAATGCGACTAGCTGTTTAATTGTTAGTCGTTAAGCTAGCACAACCGATTAATCTAATCTTTTAAGTTGATCTCCCTCTCTTATCCAACTTGCTACTGCTTCAATCTGTGGCAGTAATTCTCTCTGTATCTTATCAATATCATTACCATAAAAGATTCCTGTTACTCCCACTTCCCCTTTATGACAGTAATATTCCAATTGCGTTATCCAAAATGAATATTCTTGATTGTATGCAAAGAAAAAATATTCATCATTAAACCAAACTGTTTGCATTTGATTTCTTTGAATAAACTTATTTAAAACAATATCTAATGCTCTTTTTGGTCAAAAGAAAACCATTCTTTATACTCAAATCCAAGATATACAGGAAAATATCTTTCCTCAAATTTTTGCACAGCACGTTGAAACAGATATTTTTCAAATGATGAACTTATATAAAAATCCCCCTCTTTTGATATTTTTCCATCATTTTTTAAGTCTATATAACATGATAGACCTGTTATAAGATCATAGACGCAAGTCAGCCTCTTATCAAACTTATCGTTATTACTTATATTTTCTGTTTCAGATGGTATAGTAAACCAAAACTCCTCACCATCATCCAACAATCCTCCATCAACCTTAGCCACATAACATGCAAATTTTAAATAAGACTCTGGTATTTTCGGGTTTTCTTTCTGCATTTCTAAATACATCTGTAATTCCGCCAAATTCTCAGGCTCTGGCGGGATTAACCTTTTTCTCCAATTTGGATCAACGGGTGAAATATACGCATTTAACCCTTCCATAAAATCCTTTCTTTTCTCAAAGATTTTCGTTCTCATTTGCATATTTCATAACCACCTCTTCATAGTGTTTACAGGTTTTACATTGGTCCATTTGATTTGACCAACCTATCACCTTCAATTATGCCTTTTAAATTCAATAAACTCCTTTTATCATTTCAATTGAATTTTTTTCTTCATCTGTAATTCGTTTCTCTAATCTATCCTCCCAATTCTCTATTTTTTGTTCCAAAATAATCAGAAGTTCCTTTATATAATCTGCTTTTGATTTCATATCATAAGCTTCCATCATGTCAAATACATCATAATATCCAGTCAAACGTCTAGCTTCTTTAAGAGCCTTCTCGTTTCCAATACGAATCAACTGTTCTGCTTCTTTAAAAATTTTCAAGTCACGATTTCCAAGTAAACGTTCTGCCTCATCAAAAAAATGATCCTTTACTTCTACTAATTTCTGATATCCTTCTTGGTATTCTTTCTTTAGCAGACAAGCTACTGCAAATGTAAATTGCATTTCATAAGAATACCTATTATATATTTCGAACAATTCATCTTTTCCACTTTTCAACATTGTAATCATCTTATCAAAATCCAATTGGTCCATATATGGAATAACAATTTGTTCTATAAGATATTTATTGTTTTCCCATACTACATCCAATTTATCCATTGGATACCACGGTTTTTTATTTGATGAATATATTCTTATATCAAAAAAATCTATTTTTTTTTCTTCGTTAGCCAACATCTTTTTATACCTAATACATTCACCTAATGCATAACAAGTACTTCCAACATCTGGAAAAAAAGCTGGTCGAATGTGACACTTAAATGTTGGACCATAAGAACTATCATTCCAAAACCAGATACTATGCAAAAAGTGATCTTTTATTTTGCTAAATACATGAGACTCCTTTTCTTGAAAAAAATCCTTATGTTCTTTCATAAGAAGTATAAATCTTTTTTTAATCAATCCATTTCCTTTCGATAACGATAACTTTTCTGCTTCCATAATAAACCCTTCACATTCAATTTAAAATATTTTCTCTGTTATTCCTGGTACATTATAAGGTCCTACTTGTGGATTCTTGCCAAACTCAAATCTTGGGGTATAGCTTCCTATTGATGCTGGTTTAAATTGTACGTGTTGGACATTAGGAAGATTTACCTGCGGATATAATAGTTCATTCCTTCTCCTGCCAATTGGATTAGCTCCTGTAACACCATTTGCCTGATTCTTTGCCATTTGCTCTTGTTCATAACTATCATCTCCAGTTTTAATATCTCCTATAATATGGCGATCAGCATCAATCATTGGATTATTACTATTTCTTCTTTCAGTTATATGGAGATCTATTCGACTTGCATTTTTACTCTCCCACCAATAATTAACTGTAATGCTTTTTCCTTTCCTATACCAAGTTTCCGTTTTTATGTCAATATATTTAAAATTTTGATTATTAACCCAATCTTTCATTGCTACATCTACTTTACGATGAACCTCGTTCCCCTTAAAGCGTCCTTTTAAATTTGATGAA
>JAAZZQ010000042.1 GCA_014239155.1 Lachnospiraceae bacterium
AGGATACCTCACAATCAATAAGATAATTAATTGCGATACAACATTTTTCGGCGTATTTGTCAAGTGTTTTTTTAATTTTAGAAATTATTTTTTCTGTGTAAGAAGGGACAAGTTCGGCTTAAGTTGACGACATTGTAGGGGATTTTTCCCCTGCAAGCGGATTGGATATCCATTTTGCAAACGTGTAAGCGCTGCAAAATCGTCCTTTGGATATCCGAATCCAGTGCTTGATATTCTACTTTTTTAACAAATTCCCCAAGCAACCCTATCATAAATTTTGCTTCTATTTCTAATAAAGCTCCTGCAAATAATAGTTCATATACAGAACTTGTATCCGGTACCTGATTGGCACCCAAAATATATTTTCCCATAAATCAGGTACCAATCCGGTACCGCCTACCATTATCTAATCTCCCATTGCAAATGCAAAATCCAGCATATCCTCTGAAATCTTATTTACCTGTTCCGATGGAACTTCTTGGGCTGTTTGATTTTGTTCCATGTTCTGCATAAAACCCTTTTCCTCCAAAAGTTCCCGCACTCCCTTCAAAACAAGTCCGGCAACCTCATCTGAAAGCTCCGACAGCGCATCACTTATGCTTTCATGTAATTTATCCGTAAATGCACCGTTCATCATATCTGAACCGCCATTCTGTCCATCTATCGCCGCAACAAGCGCATCTGACAGTATCTTTCCGTACGAACCGTTCCAACGATTCAATCCATGCAAGTATTCCCATGCCCTGCGCTGGTTTTCATCTTCCATGCAGAACTTTACATTTGTACAACGGTATGTTCCTCGCAATATAAATCACCCCTTCCCTTTCGCCTGCTCTGTGCGGCATCACATGAATGCCATTTCCTACCTATGCACCTTCTTCTCAGCCAAAATTTCATATCCCTTTGCGTTGGCACAGATATCTGTGATAAAAGTCACTTCCGCTTTGTCTAGCAAATCGGTATAATTACGAAGCAGACAGCCGCCTCCGCCAATCACATACAAATGCACCAATCCCTCTTTGTATCCGTAATCAACCAAACGCTTTCTAATATTTTCCGCATACTGCCCTGCTATACGCTTCGCCTTTACAGCAGTGTCATCCGTTCTCCCTTGTGTCCCATTCCGCAGAAGCGGCTCAATCAGCATTTCAGGAATATATTCTCCATTCCCATTTGAAAATTCTTTCTGCATCTCCTTCATGCAGATACCTACGCCGAATTTATCTGTCACAAGACTCTTTTCCAACGGCTTACCATCAATAATCTGCATCACATTCATGGTTCCGTTGCCGATATCTGCCAGCATATTCATTCCTGACATTGCGCCCAGATTAACAATTGCAGCAAAACCCTGTGGAAAGATTTCCACTCCGCATAAATGCACATGAAATCTTTCCCTGCGGAACTCAAAATGCAGTTCCTGTTCTTTTAAAAGATATTTCTTAAAATCTGCACCCTGACTTTTCACCCACGCAAGCGGAAGTCCTGCCGCCAATATCACATTCGCCTCATGCAATCCTCTAAATTTCAGTTCCTCCGCCAAAGCCGCAAGTGTCAGGATATAAAAATCCTCAGATTCCGTTTTATTTCCCTGATATACCAGATGCGACTCTCCAATCACATAGAATTTTTCCTTATATTTTACAAAATTCTTACTGACAATCGGTTCCCCATCCATGCACTCCACACCGGTCTTGAATATCCTGTGTGCCGTTTTCATATTTCCATAGCCATGATCTACACCGATAATTATTTTTGTGTTAGTATTAAATTTCTGCATATAACTTGTCCTCCTAATTTCTGAAATTAATTTTTGTTGAATCGTTCTTTATCAGACAAACATTTTTAATCCAATCTGTCATGATAAAGCAAATCTTCTGTTCGCCGAAAAATACTTTTTATTTGGACAAGCCTCTGCTATAATAAATTTGCAAGTTTTATATGGGAAGGCTTGTCCTTCTTAGTCTGCGGATTAAATTGCTCCAGCAATTCAATCCGCTTCCGAAATGTCTCTGTTACCAGCAGGGACATTTCCATTTAGTGTTTCATTCCGCTGCCTGTTCAGCATATCCGCAACTTTCTTCTGCTCGTTGGGATACAGATGCCCGTATGTATTCAGCGTAATCTTGATATCCTTATGTCCCATGCGTTCCTTGATAACCATAGGCGCTACGCCCTTATGCGCCAGATACGCACATGCTGAATGCCTTAAATCGTGTACCCTGATTCTCTTCACTCCTGCTTTTTGGATATGCCTTACTAACTTATGCTGTACAGCCTCCGCCACGATGGGAAACAGTCTTTCGCTGTCGGGGAGTTCATACAGTTTCCCACAATATTCTTTAATCTCCTGTGTCAAAAATTCTGGTAGGTCAACCGTCCTGACCGATTGTTCTGTCTTTGGTGTCGTAATGACATCCCTCCCTTCCATCCGGTAGTAAGTTTTTGAAATGGATATTTTATTATTCTGAAAATCAACATCCTCTTTTGTTATAGCAAGTAATTCGCCGATACGCATTCCTGTCCAGAATAAAATCTCAAACAGCACATAATATCTGCTCCCTGCTTCAATAGTGCCGATAAATTTCTGATACTCCTCATATGTCCAAAAATCCATTTTGTCGGCATCCGACTTTCCCATTTTCTTTACTTTCTTACAGGGATTATTTGTCAGATTGTAAATCTTGGAAGCATGGGTGAATAATGCCGTCATTTGGTTTTGGAGCATCCGCAGATATGTCTGTGCATATCCGGCTTCCCTCATTTTATTCTGCCACTGGATAATGTCCGACGGCGTAATCTCATTCATGGATTTCTGTTCAAAATACGGAAGAATATGCCGTTCAATCATGTAACGCTTATTCTTGACCGACCTGTCTTTCAACTCTCCCTGCTTATCCCTGAAATAAACCTCTACAAAAGCTCCCACTTTCATATTCATGTCAGCTTCCGTTGTATGCAGAAATTCTTCCTCGTACTCCTTTGCTTCTTTCTTGGTCTTAAAACCTCTTTTGCATTTTTGTTTCTGTTTACCTGTCCAATCCTGATACCGAAACATGCAATACCATGTTCCCCTTTGTTCATCTTTATAGACCGACACGTTAAACCTCCCTTCTCATGCGGATCGCAGGTTTAGGTAAATTTAAACCTGCAATCACTGCATATAAACTGTTGTTTTTACACTGCTTTCTCTTTTTTACTGCCGACACTGCAAATTTACACTGTCGTCACTTCATTCTGATAACCGTAAAACTTCTTATCCCAATATGCTTTGGGAATCTTTCCGGACACTACAATATAGCCGTTATCTTCCAATTCCCTGTTCAACTGCCTGAGAATTTTATATGCGTGTCCTTTGGAAACACCGAGCATATCAACGACATCCTGTGCCGTTATCATATAATTTGTATTCATCTACCTCCCTCCTCCTGCACTGACGCTGTATATTGTCAAGTTTTTATTATGCAAATCATTTTTATCTTGACTTATATTCTATGATAATTCAGTAAAAGAAGTTTGTCAAGATAATTTTATTGATTTACTTTTTATCTTGTGATAATATTAGATTTAAGATAAGAAATGCACCCTGCAACAGCCAATTAAACATATCATGTTTGTTATATGTACTACGTTGATTAGGAAAGGAATTTTTACTATGAATTTATACTCACCGAACACAATAAAAAAGGAACTTCATTTTGATGCGGCGACATACAATATTAACCGCCATCTCCACGAAGAAACACTTTCCGTATTTTACACGGACATTGCTGCCCAAAAAAGCGGTACTTTCCATTTCATAAAGAAAGCCGCCATTCATACCTGCATTATGGAACTACTTGATTACGATATGCCCGAAAAAGAATATTCGCTTACGGCATTTGAAAATCTGAAACCCACCTTGCCTTTACTTGGCATTGACTGTCCCTTTCATCAAGATAAATTTGCCGGATACTGCTCTGAACGTACTGCAAAAGATGTAAACACCGTTATTGAACAAATCATGCCAATTTTGCAGACCTGCTTTGAAGCGCATCCTGCGTTGTCCTATCTTTATCCCTTATATTATGAAGTAATGCACTTCCACTACTTGCAAGCTGATAAATTGCCTACTGCAGACCTGCTCCGAACCACAAGAATCGCAGAAATTTTATCGGAAGAAGTCGAAACCCTTAACAGCTTATATAGTCAGGCAAGGGACTATTTGAATGCTGTTATTATAGAACCAGCAGAAAGAGGCATACAGTTTCCAAGCAGTGTGATAGCTGAAATATATCACTCCTATTGCCTGTACGCACATAAACAGAATTTTAAATCAGACGCCTTATCCTTTATGGAACTGAAAACCGCTTTTCTACCTGACCGTGTTCCTAATTCTACCTCGTCAGATGCTCATTCTGACATGCAGAATTGGCTTGAATACTTAAATAACGCATCTGCTTTTGTTACTGATAATGCAATAACAAAATACCCCATTACCTCCTTCAAGCAATTTCTGTACATCATCATCCGGCAAATGCTGGAAGATGAACTTATTATCAGGAAATGTAAGTTATGCGGCGGTTATTTTCGTGTAAAGTACACTTCCAATCAAGAATACTGCACCAGAATATACAGAGATACTTCCACTACATGCAACGAATACGCCAGCCGGAAGTCATACAAAGAAAAGTTATTCAGCCATCCGATCCATACGGAATTTACCAAATCCTATAACAGACTGTACGCCCGCATCCGCAGAGGCAAACTGCCCGCTGACACACCCCTTATGGATCAGTTAAAAGCACTCCATGACGAATATACGGAAAAATATGAGAACACACACCAAAAAGACCGAGAAGCTGTATGGAAAGAATATATAGAAAGAAACAAAGAATTGTTTAAACTTGAGAAATGATTAGCGGCAACCGTGATAAGCCTATATCGCCAATTCTTCGGTTCTTTCTGCACTTTGGGTATTTCATTTCTGTCACTGCTTCAGGTTTTGTAGAAAATTTAACACTCCTGCAAAATCTGAACTTGACAGAATATCCAAACATGAGAAAGAACCAATTCTTCTATATACAAATATTTATTAGATTTGTGAATTTTTGTTATCATACTGTTATCACGCCCTCATTTTCTTAAAATCAAGTCAGAAAAAGGACTCCGGGCAAATTGCCCGAAGTCCTTATAAATTCTAGCTTTCTGTTGATTACTCAATGATAGTAGCAACCCTACCAGACCCAACAGTCCTGCCACCCTCACGTTGCTACGGTGCGTTTGTCTATATTGCAAACCGTGATAAAATGTGGCTTTTTTATCTGATTTTGCTTCTAAAATCGGCTGATTTTTTTGAGAATCAAAAATTTTAGAAGCATTTTAGAAGCACGAGCTTGGATATGATGTGTATAATTTCAGAGAAATTCACTCCAATCTATATCGCCAGCCGTTGGCTGGCGAATTGCTATCAGCATCATTAACTTCAACATAACGATATGATGCATTTCTATTGATTATATTTTACCAGTCTGCTACGTTATATTTTTCTAAAAGCTCTTTTGCTTTTACCTCACCCTCCTTGGTGATATACATGGATTTTGCTCGATGTGAGCCCTGCCTTATGTAATCTTTCTCATCAAGTTTGTTAAGCACATCAAAATTATAACCTTTCCACGCATACTTATCATCTTTATTTGCAAATCTGTCCTGTTCCGTAAAATGTGACAGATAAATCAACATCATTGTCAGTTCTTCCATTGCTATCTTTGCATCTGTTCTATCCATGCTGTTCTCCCTCCACTTTTAATCTTTTTATTTCCTGCTATGCAATTGTCCATTCATAAGTCATAGTGTAGATTACCATTTGATTTTGCTGCCAAATAGGTCTGTTTGGACTGTTCGGACATATTTCTGCCCAAACACACGCCATACGGGGCAACGATTCCGTCATGAATAATAACATCCCTGAATGGCATCAATGTAGCTTCCACAATCTGCGGCATGGGATAATCTCCCAGTATTTCTTTCCACGAAGAGTAAATTCCTTTCACAACATATACCTCATTGTTATCAACAGAAATCAACACAGATCCTTTTCTTAAATGTCTGTCCACTATAAATTTCCCATGTATTGCTCTCTTCCAGCTACTGACAATAGCTATTTCTTCTTCATCCATCTTTTTAAAGCTTGACAGCACAAATTCATCAATTATATCTTTATCTTCCCATAATTTAGAAGATATAAACGCTACTGATTTTAGCGGCAAACCTTTAGGTGATGTCATCCCATAAAGTTCTTTTATCAGCTTATATTTTTGATTTACAAAATCCAGTAGAGCTATCCATAGATCATAAAATTGTTCCGCTTCCTCATCTGTTAAAACCATACAAATACACCTTCATCCTTTTTATATTATCTATCAGCAACATTCTATATAATATCATTTACCCCTATATGCTCAAAACTTCCGTAGACAAACACAATTTTGACCTTATCAATTGCTGATTCCGTCTTGATCGTTTTAGCATAAGCTACTCATCTCGGATAATTCTTGTTTAAATCTTGGATAAACCTTGTTTAAACTACACCCTTATTACAAAATATTTAACCAACTATTCTTTGACTTATTGCAAGGAATAATACATTAACTTAGTCCAAGATTTAGCTCAACTTTAGTCCAAAACAAGTCCAATTTAGTCCAAGCTCTGAAAGTAAGTCCCAAAACGATCTAATTCCATTGAAAATAAACTCAACTTCTCATTCATCAGCCAAAGTCTCATATCTCACAGCCAATTGATTCTGACCATTCTATTTCTATATAAATCGCCACCTTGAATAGTTCTTGTTTAAATCTTGGATAAACCTTGTTTAAATTACAATTTTAAAACAAGATCTCACTTTAATATCCAATTAGATTTTTGCTGGTTTTCTGAGTCAGTATCAATAATGCCTTGTTTTCTCAGCGCTGTAAGCATATTTCGGATTTTATTTTCTTTTTGGGCATCACTCAACACATTTGGCAGCTTATCCCATAACAATTCCCGAATATCCTTCTTTTTGGCTTTTTTATACTGTTTCAGATATTCAACAATTAAATCCTTATAATACTTATCATCAAACCCCTTATTTTTAATATAGTTTGTACTCTCATCAATGCTCTTAGCCGCTGATGCCGATAAATATAAACTTGTTATCCTGCCTTCTACCAGTTTCAATGCCCGCAGTCTGTCTACATCCTCTTTTTCTATCGACAAGCCTTTTTGGACCCTATCAAGCAAAAACACTGTCTGTAAATCTAAATCCTGATGATCATACAATATGTGCATATAATTATCATTCAAGGTTTTACCATATACTGTCACTTCAACCTGTGCACCCGAAGATACATTGTAGTCCGGCAGTGGAAAATACTTCGCCTTTTGAATATTATATGCTCGGCGGATTCCCAATGTTGCGGTATCAATCATATGAAATGCCATCATAGAATCTGCTAAAAGTTTATTTCTATAAAATGGCGGACTGTAACTTACTTCCAACACGTTCTCTATTTTCTGTGGAATAAAGTCACCCGGATTCGTAAATTTAATTTTGTCCTCAAATTCATTCACATAAATCCTTCCACCTAACTGATAATTCGTATGCGCAATACAGTTGTTAAGCAACTCCCGAATTAGCCAGCTATTATATTGCTCTGTTTCCATCGGAAACAGCGTCAACTGATTAGGCATATATCGGTAAGTCAGATTTCGTACTTTCGCAAACACTTTATCCACTACATTGATAAATGGAATCTTAAAAATTGCATAATCTTTATCCATTCCATCCGCGCCATACAACCTCCACATAATGCTCGGCGCAGTCTGAAACATATAATCAAAATCCGAATTCCCCAACAGAAGCATTCCTGCTTGTGTAATTTTGCCATCTATCATAAGCTTAATCTTTGTAAGAAACTGCTCATCACTCATAGCATCCACTTCTGCCGAAATATGCTTCTGATTCATTTTTTCTTTATATTTTTCTCTTGCCAAATCTATTGCAGTCTTATCCAAGTGCTCTATTGTTGCCTTTTCTAATACCTGTTTTGACCAATCTTTACGCTCCTGTGAACGGATTGCATCTATCTTATACTGTTTCAATGCAACAAGGCTTTCCCCTGCTCGTTCATAGTAATTTGTTTTCCAGTCTGTTGGTATTCCTGTTGCTGCTGCCGGAATTTTGAACATAAGCACTCGGTATTCTTTGCCATTTACAATAGGGAATATTTCAATAATATCATAAAATGTCATTCCATTGGCAGTATCTCTGGAAATCTCATATTTGAAACGTTCAAGCAGACTTTTATCCCCCTTTTTAAATGAGGTTCCTACTACCTGTTTTGTCTTGTTCTGCTCTCCAACTCCAAAAACAAGCCATCCATATTGCTGTTGACGTAAGTTTGCTTCATTACTTATTGCAGAAAAATATCTTCCAATTTTATCTGTATCATAGCCGCCCTTAGCTTCCTTAAACTCAACAATTTCAAATTCCCAACGCTCCATGAGCATTTCAAGAATTTCAAAATATTCAATATTCTTTACAGACTTACTATATTCAAAATATGGCATAACACACCACCTTAATATGTTTTTAATCTTTTTTCTATTCAAACTTTACTCTTGGAATATAACCAAAGTAATGACAAATTATTACTTCTAGGCTTTTAAATGAATATTCGTCAAATGAAAATATATCTTTTTCATACTGTTTCATTATAAATTGCACTTTAGCAGAAAACTCTTCAAAGGTTTTCTCAATAGTAATTTCTATTCCTTCGCCCGCCATATTCATTGCAAAAGGTTCATAAAAAAGAAACTCCTCCTCTTTTTTCAGAAACCATACACATTTTGAAACATTCTTAAGATCAACTTTTAAAAATTCTTTTATCGACTCATATAATTCCTTAGAACTCATTTGCTCTATCAGCAAAAGATAATATCCCCAAAAAGCAGAAACTTCATAATTTACCTTTTCACCACTTTCTTCTATCTTTACCGCTTCTTCAAAGGAGTCCGTTTGTGCCGGAAATTTGCTTTGTGACTTATAATGCTCTACTAAACTATATGCTTGGTTCGTCATTAATGTTTCAATCCCATCTACGTAATTATAAAAATGCATAATTTTACAAACCATTATAACTATTCCAATACTTGAATCATATGGAGCGTATTCAAAATAGGGATATTCATTTATTATACCAATTATCATATCCAAAACCAACTTCGCTTTTTGAGACTTAACACCCATAAGATAATTCCCATAAGACGCTATATATCCCAATATTTCATATAATAATACTCGGTTTTCTATTACGTTATAATTTGGTAATATGACTTCTTTATCTACTATCTTTCTAATTTTTTCTACATAAATATCATTCCATTTTTCATAACTTTTACAAAACTTTAGTAACCATTCAACATATCGCTGCTTTCCTAACATATTATTTTGTGCTAAATATTTCCAATACTTTATAACAACATACTCCGAAACCATAATGGAAATCTTATTATTTCCATTATCATGTGCATACTGGCAAATCATTTGACTAGCTAAATACAATGTCGCACAAGTTTTGTCAAACTTTTTCTTCTTATTGTCTTTTAAATTTGCAATTAGAGAATCAACAATTTTTTCATAATATTCTCGTTTATATTCACCCTCTCCAATAAAATAAAGTGCTTTCCTCATCGCACTATGAAGCGATGCATCAAACAGATACTCATTAAAAAAATTGTCTAATATTTCTTTAACAATATCATCAATTCCCATAAATTCAATTATTATTGGAATCTCATTCCATAAACGATTATTATCGACATAATTATTCCAATTAAATTTAATAGATTCTTCCTTTTGTCCATTTGTAGCTACTATGATCTTAATTAATTTTTTCTTTTCTTCAGTAGTCAAATTTTTTATAGTAACATCTTTTATCTCATCCAAGCTTTGACGAACAGCATTAATGCCTCCATCCCAAATCTCCCTATCTATATTCCCCTGCTTTACTACAAACATTAGAAGTTCATCATCGTTATGTAACTGTATATCTACCCCATATTGCCTATTTCCTGTTTTAGGTTGGTTATCCGCAATATATCCTTTTTGTACAAATATTTGACTTATTAATATATCAAGTTCGTCTTTTTCTTTTAGTTGGGATATATATTCTTTAACTATGAGTCTCATTTTTTCCTCTTTTTCTTAAATATTCCTCTTTCAAATGCTTATATTTTATAGGATCATTAATAAAATCACATGGTAATTCTCTTTTCACAATATGAT
The DNA here is from genome assembly GCA_014239155.1 of Lachnospiraceae bacterium. GTDB lineage: Bacteria > Bacillota > Clostridia > Lachnospirales > Lachnospiraceae > COE1. The sequence goes on from JAAZZQ010000042.1 coordinate 10,307, forward strand.
TTTCATACTCACTTACATTATAACAAAATTCTCCATTCCGGTTTATTTGTACAAAAGCTACTCTTTTACCATATTTCATTTTCCTACTTTGGATAATGTTTGCAAAGACAGAATTTTTCTCTGCTTGTTCATTTATTTTCCTATTTTGTTCAAACCTTAATTCTTGATATATCCTTTGTCGCTCAATCGGTGGTATAAAATCCTTATCCTCATACCCCAGTTGAATTTTCTTTTTATAAAATTCGTGATATTCAACTAATCTATACGCTAAATCTGATTGGTATTCATTTTCACTCTTAGCATAAATAAATGCATTTTCTATTAATTTACCTGCATAATTAACATATATGTTATCTCGACAATATTCAAAAAAGAAATCTTTATCTTTTATATAAGCAGATATGCCAAATACCAGATCAACAATTCGTTTCTCATTAAATGTAAATAACAAAATCCCCTCTAATATATCAAGCAATTCCTTTTTAGTCATTTTCCCTAACTCAAATAAATATATCAAATCTTCAAATTTAATTACATGGGCAAAAATGTCTAAAGACAATAGAAATTCCTTAATTTTTCCGTACAAATATTTATCACACCAAAAAGTCATTATATTTTTTATTTGTTGCTTCATTAATGAACATGTACGCGGTAACAACGCCAAAAACTGTTCATTAAATTTATACAAATTGATATTATATATATCATATAATTTTTTAATAGCTGTATTAGTATCTTCTTTAAATTTATATTCTAAATAATAGTCTAATTGCTGTAATATCTGACTATCCTTCTCAAAACTAACATTGGTTATTTTGTCTATTACATCTACAATATCTTGAGATTTTTGTATGTAATACATTATTGATTGTAAAAATATTCTTTTCTCTCTCAAATAACTATCTTTTATTTCATAAAGTCGTTTTTTCACGCTCTCCTTATATAAATCATTATTCTTATTTAATAAATACTGCGCATATACAGGTATTAATGCTTCCCACAATACCTTATTATCACAAAAATTTGCTTCCACAAATTCAAAATAGTTTTCAAAAGATTTGCAATCCAAGAAGATACTTCTATGGAGAAACTCGACTCCCATCAATCTACAATGTTCCGATTTCTCATTTAAAAATATATCTAACCATTTCTCCGCAGTTTCACGCTTTTTGCTGTATAACTCAGTAGCGATTCTTACTATCAACTGTTCTAATGCTTTTGTATAGTCTGATGTATATTTCTCCAAAATCAATGTTTCTTCTTTTTTACTTACAACTAAATACGCATATCCATTTAAAAATAAATTTCTATCTAATCCTTCTCCAATATTATCTATCAATTCCAGTATAATATCTATTTGCCCAATAAAACAATCTTTCTCATACTCAATACATTCTTTAGCAAATGGCAGAATCTGTTTTTGCACTCCTTGCTGATATGCCTCAAGTAAAAGTTCTAATAGACTTATATCATATTCACTTTGCAAAATAAATCCAATATACTCAGCTAATAAATTATGTTCTTCAATCGCAAGCAAAAAATCAATGATATCTTGAGTCTCAAATGATTTTAACTCCCTCATTTTAGCACGTGTCATAACACCCCATCGAATATGACGCATTTTATCAGTTCCATCATCCAACTCATCAAATATCTGATCCGTAGACATTGACAATAACGTAGGATTTTCAGATATTAATCCATCTGCCATACGAAACATTTCTACTACTTCGTTAAGATCATAAATCATATTTATTTCCTTTAAACATTTTATTACGCATTTACAAGCTCCACATACTTCTCATAATAAGCCATCAGCCTGTCAATAACCCTTTTCTTCTTCTCTGCCCTGTTCCCTCCGCCAAAACGAGATACCGCAGGCATAATAACATCAATATCCGTTCCTGTTGTTTTCAGAACACCATCCCGAAACGAATTGTCTATAAATTTATGTGTTTCTTCCATCTTTAATTTTTCTTCCTCAATAATTACAACAAGGTCATTTTCTCTCTGCTCGTCCACGAACTTTTTCCAGTCCCCATCCACTTCGGTCTGCGCATTGATTCTTGACAAGAAATTCCTGATTAACTCCATTTTACTACGCAGATTCATACTGGAATTAACTGCCTTTTCAATCGTTACAACAATCTCTTTATTTTGGTTGCCTTCCTGCTGATATTTCTTTACCAGCATAAGAATATAGTCTATATTGATTTCCACCTGTTTTACAAGCTCAATTTCAAACACTACATCATCATTGATATTTTCTTTCCTTTCATTTCCCTTTGATTTATATTTCTGATAAAGGTCAATGTACTCACTCTGGTAGTCCTGAAAATCCCGATCAGACAGAATTTCCATTCCCTCAAAATTATCAAAGGTAGAAAGTATATTCTTCATTCTGAGAATTGCTCCGTAAAGCATAATAAACGCTTTCTCCGCCTTCTCCCCTTCAAACGATGCGGGCAGCGGAAAAAGAGTTTTCAACTTGTCTATTAATTCCACATAACCGTCAAAATGCTTTCCATTTTCATCATATCCATTATAGTAGCTTGTAAAATTTTTTAGTAAAACAACGCTCCCCGCCTCTTTATCTCCAAAAAGTGCAATCGCATTATTTGTTTCTTCCTCCAAATTACGAAAACATACAATATTTCCAAAAGTCTTTACAGAATTGAGAATGCGGTTTGTCCTCGAAAATGCTTGTAATAATCCATGATATTTCAAGTTCTTATCCACCCATAAGGTATTCAAAGTGGTTGCATCAAAACCTGTAAGAAACATATTGACTACAATCAAAATATCAATTTCTCTATTTTTCATCCTAAGTGAAACATCTTTATAGTAATTTTGGAACTTATCGCTTGATGTATCGTAATTTGTCTTGAAAATCCTGTTATAATCAGCAATTGCCATTTCAAGAAAATCTCTGGAGCTTTTATCAAGTCCGTCTGTATTTTCTGAATTTTCATCTTCTACAAAATCGTCGTTTTCTGCTTCATTTACTCCGTAGCTATATATCGTCGCTACTCTAAGTCTACGCGGTTGTCCTGTTTGCGCAGCTTGTGGCAGTTTATTCATCTGCCTCTTAAATTCTGTATAATATAATTTTGCCGCATCTATGGAACTCACTGCAAAGATAGAATTGAACCCCTTCATACGGACAGATTCTTTTATTTCTTCTACTTTGCCCTTATTCTTTGTTTGACTGCTTGCTACCTCCTGTACATTCATCAATTTAGAAAAGTCGAAGCTTTCCTTATTCCTCTTTGTCTTTTGGTCAAAATGTTCCAAAATATATGTTACAATCTTGGTAATTCGCTTTGGCTCTAAAAGCGCCTTCTCGGTATCAATAGCTGATACCTGCTTATCTCGTCCGTTTTCCCAATGATGTGAAGCTTCATTTTCTTTAATCGTTTTAATATAATCAATACGGAACGGCAATACGTTTTCATCATTGATTGCATCTACAATCGTATATGTATGAAGTTTATCGCCAAATGCCTGTGGCGTTGTGCGTAAATCAGCATTCTTTCCACTTCCGGCATTATCTGCAAAGATTGGCGTTCCTGTGAAACCGAAAATATGATAGTTCTTAAAATTCTTGGTAATGGCAGTATGCATATCTCCAAACTGGGAACGGTGGCATTCATCAAATACCAACACAATATGCCTGCCAAATACCTCATGACCTTTATATCTTCTGATAAAATTATCCAGCTTTTGAATTGTGGTAATGATAATTTGGGCATTATCATCCTCTAACTGTTTCTTCAAAACGGCTGTTGATGTATTACCGTTGGCAGCGCCTTTTTGAAAACGGTCATATTCTTTCATAGTCTGATAATCAAGGTCTTTGCGGTCAACAACAAAAAGCACTTTGTCCACAAAGTCAAGCTGACTTGCCAACTGCGCGGTCTTAAATGACGTTAAAGTTTTACCACTTCCGGTTGTATGCCAAATATAGCCGCCCGCCTCAAGCGTCCCCAATTTCTTATAATTCGTTGCAATTTCAATACGATTCAATATTTTCTCTGTAGCAGCAATCTGATATGGGCGCATAACAAGCAGTAATTCTTCCGAAGTAAATACACAATATTTTGTCAATACATTTAGAATTGTATGTTTTGACAAAAAAGTTTTCGTAAAGTCTACAAGATCAGAAATAATTTTATTGTTTGCATCTGCCCAAAAAGAAGTGAACTCAAAACTGTTGCTGGCCTTTTTACCTTTATATGTATTTTTTTCCTGCTCTTTAATATGGGCAGAACGAGTAGTATTGGAATAATACTTCGTGTGTGTTCCGTTTGAAATAACAAATATCTGCACATATTCATATAGTCCGCTTCCTGCCCAAAAACTATCACGCTGATAACGGTTAATTTGATTAAATGCTTCCCGAATCGCAACGCCTCTGCGCTTCAGTTCTACATGAATAAGCGGAAAACCATTTACAAGGATTGTCACATCATATCGATTATTAAACTTTGCTCCCTCGTTCTGTGACACCTCATATTGATTAATCACTTGCAAACGGTTGTTGTGGATATTCTTCTTGTCTATAAGCGTAATGTTCTTCGTACTTCCATCATCACGCTCCATATTCTTTACTGCATCTTCCTGAATAGTGCGTGTTTTTTCTACAATTCCTTCATTGGCGTTGGCTATATATTTATGAAAAAAGCGTTCCCATTCTGTATCTGTAAAGTTGTAGGAATTAAGCTGTTCTATCTTTTTACGAAGATTCGCAATCAGCTCTGCCTCTGTATGGATTTGCAAATATTCATACCCCTGTTCTGTAAGCATATGGATAAACTCTTTTTCCAAATCTGCTTCGCTCTGATAGCTGTCAGAACGCTTGCTTTCCGGTATATATTCAGATACTACTGTACTTTCATTCATGGAAGCAACCATGTTAAATGTACTCATTCGCTCAACTCCTTAAAAGTTAATAACCTATCTCGATAGTATTCATATTGTTTTTGTCTTGCTTCGATTTCTGCTGGAAGTCCACTGGAAAGATCATTACATAAAGTATCAAAGCGGTCTAAAACTGATACAATGCGTTCTTGTTCTTCAATGCTTGGCAACGGAATGATAATATCATTCAATTTATCAGGCGTCACCTCAATCACTTTTGTTCCATGCGCCAACTTTTTCTTTTGCGTGTAAAAATCCTCTGTGTGAAAATAGTATGCTAAAAACTTTGGGTTTTGTTCATGATGAATAATAGCCGTATGTCCGCTAACTGCAATTTCGTCATTTCCCAGCCATGCAACACATTTGCATACATCATCTATATTCTCGCTTGTAACTGCCATAACAATATCATTTTTCACTGCTTTTTTTGACTTCTCTGCTGCCTCCTCTGATATATTCTTAATGGTCTTATCGGCGTAAACACCATAATTTGTATATATTTGCCCATAATGAATGCATGGAAAGCCTTTCACAGCAAAATCTTTCTTTTGAAAATTACCGCCCCTTGTGATTGTCGCTACATCTCCAAGTCTAACATACACAGTACCAAACACATACTGCAAAAGTTTAATTAATGTCTGTCTGTCTGTCTGTCTGTCTGTCTGTCTGTCTGTCTGTCTGTCTGTCTGTCTACAAAACGAGTTTCAATTTAAAACATTACAATACACATTCAAACATTTTACCTTTCGTCAGTACGTCTTTTTTCTAATATCTTATTAGCATTTCTCGATATCGTAGGGTCATAACTAGCCCTTCGACGCAAACCTAAATCGTTAACTTTGTCTGCCCCTGTGCTTGCATTTGAACTAAAACTGCTAATTCGCCTTCGTGGTATTGGCACATCAGATTCACTTTCACGTCTTGTGCGGTTTGAAATTTTATCCGATGATTTCTTAGGAGTCGCCATTCGTTCGGTTTTTATCGAAATACAAATTATCTTAATTTGTGCAATCGTTATAAGAATGCCAACTTATAACGACCATAGTCATGTATTAACAATTCGTCCCTCCAAACGTCATGTGATTTGAACAGTTTATGTCATTGAGTTTTATTTCACGCTTTTAATATAGTATTATATAGTGTTCCTTAAAATTAATTCCATCTGTAAATTATTTTCCCAATTATAAATTATGTATCAGCTATAACAAGATAACGTTGTCAATTGTCCTTGTCCAAACTGCATATGAAATACAAACACTAGTTGAAGTTGAATATGATCATGTAGCCTATGGATACATTGTAC
>JAAZZQ010000007.1 GCA_014239155.1 Lachnospiraceae bacterium
GACTGTGGCAGCCATTTATATATGGTATTGCAAAAACAGAGTATACAACAAAGGAAAGAGAAGATTTTTTACAGATAGAAGAATTACGAATGGATATGATTTGGGAACGAATAAAAAGTGGAAAAGTAAATCCAAAACATTCAAATATATTTGACAAAACTTTGGAACAAGAGTATATACTTGCAGATGTGAATAGAAATACGTTTGGTGCAGAATTGGATGAGCGAACTTATTTAACTTCTCGACTTATACAAATATCGGAAAGTTTTTTTACTAAGTCTAAGTTTGATATAGAACAATGTGCACAAACAGTAAGTATGGGATTATCTGTAATAATGCGGGAGATAAATAACATGTTATATGTTGATGTTTATGAAGAATCATATCAGCTTTTTAAAATCAATTCTAAATTGACGCAATATATAAAAAATAATCATCCTGCGGTTTTAGAAGAATTACAACGAGTAGAAGTGGATATGGAGTTAGCACAAGGATATCCTCGAAATATGGAGGAGATACTACAAAAAAGAATGGAATATCATGAGTTAAATATTTGTGATATTAATCTGCTAGAAGACGCTTTCATTCGGGAGGCGTTGAAGAATCAAAAATAAAAAGGTTGTTTCTTCCATCTTGTATGTCCAGCGATATATAACTGGCTCCCTATTTACTTCATCAGAATACAGATATATTCTATTTGCCAGTTCCTCTTTGGAAGTTCCCCTGATTCCCTTTAACATCTGCTTCGTCATTTTACTGAAAAAACTTTCGATTAGGGTTAATGGAATGGGGAGGCTTATTGTCAGAGGACATAGCTGAACTGGCAATGTTTGCGTTATTTTCCATTGCATTCGCCACAAGGTTTCCTTGTGTTTATTATAGATATTTTCGATAAAAGGAGATGATGTGATATGAAAAATATTATTTGTTATATTCAAATACGGAGGGTGACTATAATTTAGCTCTCCGTTAGTTAAGAAGGAGAGATATTGATGGATATTTTAAACTTTGAAAGAAAGTATGTTGAAGAAGCAACTGCAATCGCTTATGCAAACTATTATGATGAGCGGCAATTTGTAAAAGAGTTACCACAAGTGTGCGATATTCCTGACTTAAACAGTTTTGCTGAGAATGGACTGGGTGTTGTTGCGTTTGAAAATGAAAAGATGATAGGATTCTTATGTTGTTGCGATCCCTTTGACAATGTGTTTCGAGCTACGGATGTGAGAGGAGTTTTTTCACCTATGGGTGCAAATGCAGCCGTTCTTAAAAATTGCTCAAAAATTTATGCAGCTATGTATCAAGCAGCAGGGGCAAAGTGGGTAAAGGCCGGCGCAGTTTCCCATGCAATTTGTTTACACGCTCATAATGAAGAACTTCAACGGCAATTTTTTCTTTATGGATTTGGTCTACGCTGTTTAGACGCTATCCGTCCGATGGAATTGATTGACTGTGAACCTTGTGAAGACTATGATTTTGTCGAATTGTCAAAGGCAGAATTTTATTTGGTCTATCCGCTTCATTTAGCACTATACTGGCATTATTGCGAAAGCCCATTCTTTATGAATCGTAAGCCCGAAACAGAGGAAGAATTTATAGTTTCCTCTATACAGGATGGGGGACGGTACTTTGCGGCAAAGCAGAATGGTAAATTATGTGCTTTTTTAAAAATTTCAGCTTCCGGAGAAACGTTTGTTGCAACGGGAAATACCTATCGTCATATCAGAGGTGCATACTGTTTGCCGGAGCATAGGGGTAAGAGAGTATATCAAAATTTACTGAACTTTACCATATCTATGCTGAAAAAAGAAGGTTATACCAGACTTGGGGTGGATTTTGAAAGTTTCAACCCAACAGCCCGTGGATTTTGGTTAAAATATTTTACTGCTTACACCAATAGTGTAGTGCGAAGAATCGATGAGAGAATTACGCAGTTGGGATTATAAAAGTTCCTCTATATTTATCGTTTAGTGATGGTAAGTGAAAATAGTGTTTCTTTGATGTTTTTTCCTACATAGTGCTAGCACCATGTACAAGAGGTTCTTAAAGAGAAAATGGGGGTTGCCTCTGATGGTGTGTTACGCTTTAGCTTTTTGGAATGTCTTATTTTTCAAGGTGTTTTGGCTGTGAAAATGTCATAGATAATATTATATACCTTAATTCTCAAAAATAGCTTTTATAGCGTAATATTTTAAAAATAAGTTGTTAATTCGCCGAGATTTGCTATAATAAATGCTTGGCAACATTTTGGCAACAGAAAATCAGCAAGCCATAATAAATAATGTAATTGATGTAAAAACGGGTGTATATTCGCACAAAACTTAAATAAATATAGTTAAGAATAACAAAGGACACGCCGAGTTTAAGTGATGAAATGTAAAGAAAAAAATAAAACATGCAAAGAAATCACTTTACAAAATATCCAAATGTGCTATAATGGAATGGAACAGGAGGTAAATGCTATGGCACAGACAAGCGTAAATTTCCGCATGGACGCAGATTTGAAAGAATCCGTAGAAGAAATCTGCCGAAAAATGGGCATGAACCTTACAACGGCAATCACAATTTTCTGTACAAAGGTAGCACAGGAAAGGCGGATTCCCTTTGAAATTACCGCAGACCCAGACCCTTTTTATAGCGAGAGCAACATCCGGTATCTGGAAAAGAAAATGGAAGATTATAAGGCAGGGCGGTTGAAGTTCGCAGAACATGAACTGATAGAGGAATAAGGGGATTATGTAGATAGAACAGATACAATGGGATTATGACGCGTGGGAAGAATATTGCGAATGGCAGAGGACGGACAAATCGGTTGTAAGGCGTATCAATCTGTTGATAAAGAATAAAAATATGTAGGACAAATTCTTGTGAGAAGAGTTCGAATGATGTCGAAGCTAGAGCGTGTGAAAAAGCATTGTAAGGAGCGTAATGACTTTGAAAGGGCAGAAGAGGAAAATAGAAAAATCGTTAGAGTGATAAAAAATGTGGGGCGTGGCGGTTGCCATGCTCCATATTTTATAGTAGCGAATAAATGGTAGAAATACTTCATGCTGTGTATTTATTTCAACTATTTTGAGAATATTAATGAGTTTTCAAAGATCTTATATGAGGAGACCACGAGTTATTTCAATGGTTTAAAAATCGGTTTATTAACCTGTAATTATGGAGGTATTATTGTGAAAATAAATAAGAGTGTTAAAGAATCTTTTGTAGTAATTGGTAAAGAAGGTTCTACATCAGATGGTGAGTTTTTTGTGCAAAAGTTATGGGATAGCGCAAATCTACATTTTGAAGAAGTAAAGCATTTGGCAAAGAAAGATGAAAATGGAAATATAGTTGGAGTATGGGGAGCAATGTCTGATTTTTCTCATTCCTTTAATCCGTGGGAGGATTTTAGCAAGGGACTTTATCTTGCAGGAGTAGAATGCATTGATGATGCAGAAGCTCCCAGTGGTTGGACAAAGTGGATTATTCCCGGTTATGAATATATTTATGTAGAATGCGAAAATGATGATATATTTCCAAAGATAATAGAGTATATGAAGGATAACAACATTCCATTAGTTGGTGCAGTTCAAGATTTTACTTACCCGCAGACAGGGAAGAATTATATGTATTTTCCGATTAGAAAGTTATAGAGAATTTTCTATTTATCGCTAAGTGATTATAATGAAAAATAGGTGTTCCTTGATGTAAAAGATAAGTAATTGTTTGTAGGAATATTATTATATAGGTCTATTGTATTGATATTTAAAATAAAAGAAGGTTTCGTATGGAAAAATTTAAAAGTGTACCTTTTAAGGAGTGGATTCAAAGGCAAATTAATACGAATATAAATCCAATACTTTATAAAAAAGGATTTAAAAAGGGAAGAGCAACAAGTTATGTTAGAGAATGTAATGAAATAATACAAATGATTACATTTCGGTTTCGACAAGATGAGGTGTGGTTGGAGGCAGGAATCAATCCAATTTATTTTCCATCTGATTATAGTTGCATGTGGGTTATTTCGGAAGAAGATTTCCCCATATCAAGAAATAGAATAATAGCGCAAAATATTTATACAGAAGATAATATTGGAAAAAGCAGTTGGTTTTGGGGCACACGTTCAAGAACTGCTCAAGAGTGGCAGGAGTTTGAAGATATTATAAATAGAGTAATATTGCCACAGTTTGATATAGTACAAAGTTTGGATGAACTCATGAAATCACCAATGCGTGAGAAGTATAATGAATACCCAAGTAAGATGTGGAAAGGAATCTTTCTTTATATAGATGCAGTATATGATTGTCTTATAGGAGATTTTGATATTGGTATGCAGAAATTAAAAAAAGCACAGGGGTGCAAACGATCATATCTTGATTATCTTGCGAAGATGGAAAAAGAATATGGGAAAAATAAAGACGATTTTTATAGAATTTATTCTATTATAGATGAGTTTTGCAAAGTAGTCGCAGAAGAAAATTATAATAAAGATACATTTCTTTCAGTATATGAAAGCGTATGTGACGAGACCAAGAAATGGTTTAAAGTATAACAAAGTCAAAAGACACTTTAGAAATATTTCTGTCATGCTTTGTGGCTTAAACAATGTGAAAAGATTAGGTATAAAGATGAAAATTTATATAAAAGAATTACAGTGTGATTGGTATATGGAGAGTAATGATTTTTACGAAGAAATTCAGATAACACCCGAATTAATCGAAAAAATAAAGGATAGTATTATAAGAAATGAAGATGATGGACCCTATAATATATATGCTGCGTATGATGATGCCAATTGGCTTTATATGTGCTTTAGAAAGGATTTGGTGTTAATACAGATAATTTGTGAACCGAATCATGAGTATGTATATTATGATAAAAAGTATGAGGGGCAGACTGACTTAGAATTGATAGAGTTTGACCAGAGTTTATCTCCACGAATAGAAGCTTGTGAAGATATGATATTAGCTGCGAATATTTTTGAAGAATGGGCAATGCATGGCAAATTATATCCTACAACGTGGGCAGATATGAATAGTACTCCACATATTTTTGATGAATATTACTCCAAAGAAGAACAAGAACATTTATATCGTTTATCTATTTATGGAATTGGAAAAAACAAAAGTAAAACAATTGTATTTTTAAAAAAATATTTTAAGGATAGTGATTTTAAACAAACGTTGAAGCGAGTAGAACAGTTTCCAATTCTTTTGTGTGTCTGTTTTGAGCATAATATTTTAACGATAGAAAGAGAGTTAAAGAAAATAGAAGCTGATTATAGAAAAGAAGAAGTATCTGAAGCGGAGTATAGAGAATTTTTATATTTGAATCAGGGAAAATTATGGCTATGCATGATGGAGTATTTACATTTAAGATAATATATAGATAATAGTAAAATCTGAATCCATTCTTTTGCGATACAGATGATTTTTACAAAAAAGGTGCGAGATTAGAAGAATCGTTTTTAAATTTGGGAAGAAGAATATGTTAGAGTATACAACAAAAAGGATCGATAAGGAAATAAACACAATCAAAAGGGAAGTAAATAAAGTACCTGACTATGGACATAATGTGATTGCGGAAACATTGGAGGGATTAGTGATAAGAGATAAAAATATTTTAGAAAAATATAATGCGTTAATGTATGCCTATGGTCACTGTGCTGTTACGCACTTTATTACAACAAACAATATGGAATCATTTAAAGGTTACTGTTATTTGGCAGCAAAAGCAGGGGAACTATGTTTTCAGCTATATGAAAAAGGAATTAGGACATCGTTATCTTGGGGAAAACATTTGGAAAAAAAGGATAATATGTTCAATTATATTCATTATGCAATCCTTGCTAATCGCTATGAGTTGGCGATTCGTATGACTTCACCAGAGACTTTACTGGGAAGTATATTGCGAAAAGATTATGATAAGGCAAAGACGTTTCTTCCAGAAAATCCAAAAGGATTTCAAAAGGATTGGGAAGATGAAGAGCGGATTTTATGGGCAATTGCATATAAGAACGAGAAGAAATTGTATCAGTTTATGGAGCGAAGAATTAAAGATTTAAGACGACAGGCAAATGTTGCAATGCCAATATGTCTTGATAAGTGGGGGCTGGAATGGATAAAGTTGGCAAGGCAAAGAGAAATGATATGCAAATTAAATGTGATTGAATTACCACAGGATATGCTAGATGATTCTCCAATAAACGAGGAGAAATGGAAGCTTCCAGAAGATAAAGAAGTTGAAAAAATATTGATAGGAGGTATATCTGTTTTTTGAAACTGGTAAGATAAACGAAAAGTATGAGTGATATGAAAAATTTAGAAAGAGAAGTTGCAGAACTAAAGAAAATTATCGAAAGTAAGAAAATACTTACTTATCCTCCATTACAAAAAAATGAGATAAAAGAATTTTGTGAAAAATATGAAGTGGATTTACCCAAAGAGTATGTTCTTTTTTTAACTGAGATAGGAGATGGATGGAAGAAAACCCAAAATGATATATATTCTACAATTAATATGAATCAGTTGTCTAAAAGTTATAGCGAAGGTGAATATTTAAAAAAAGAATTTCCTTTTACAAATGGTTGGATTTGGGAGAATGGAAGCTGCGAAGAATGGCCGCAATTAGAAGATGAAAAGGATGAAGAATACGAAGAAAGACTAATGCAACTTGAAGAATCCGCACAATATGGACAGATAACATTAATTGATGTGGGTTGTGGTGGTAGTTGGAATTTGATTATATCAGGCAAATGCAAAGGTCAAATATGGTTTGTATGTGGTGAAGGAGTTATGCCATGTACAGATAGATTTACCTTTTTTGAATGGATTAAGAAATGGCTTAATGGTATAAAAGAAATGGGAGATTATCTGTATTTTAAGTGAAAGGAATCATGGAATTTATGAATCGTAAAATGAGTAGAAATGAATTAATCGAGCTAGTTAAAAAAGTTATAGATTGCGAAGGAACAGAAGAAGAAATTGATAAAATGATATTAAAATTGGAACAAAATGTTATTGATCCATACATTTCAGATTATATTTATTATGATGATTTAACGCCAGAACAAATTATTGATAAAGCATTAGCCTATAAACCAATTTTTTTGTAGTATAAGAGGTCTGAATATTTGAATTTGAATCAAGTAGGAGTGATAAAAGTATGGAAGATGATAAGAATGATCAACTATATGAAAAGCTGAAGGAAAGTTTTGAGCAGATGGAGCCAAATAAAATTTTGGTGATGACAGCGCTATCATTAGAACGACTGTGGCAGCCATTTATATATGGTATTGCAAAAACAGAGTATACAACAAAGGAAAGAGAAGATTTTTTACAGATAGAAGAATTACGAATGGATATGATTTGGGAACGAATAAAAAGTGGAAAAGTA
>JAAZZQ010000084.1 GCA_014239155.1 Lachnospiraceae bacterium
TCTACAATCGTATCTGTTCCTAGCAGTGTCTTTAACCCTGTCAGGTTTCTGTCCGCATCATAGGTATATTCTGTGTATAGGTTACCATTTTTCAGGCACTTTATGGTGTTGTCAGCATTATATTCATATTCTGCTATCTTTTTACTGTTATCCCACACTTCATGGATATTGTCTGCTAAGTCATAATGATACTCTGTTATTTTACCTGTCACAGTTCAGCTTTGCTGAACTGTACCGCATCAAGCCATGCAAAATCGCTGCGCAATGGCTTGATGCATCTCTGCCATCATGTTTTCTTACTCCATCTACCTCATCAAAAGTACATTTCAATATTAAAACTCGAGTCAATGCAAATAAGTCTAATAATTTTTTGTCTATAGTATCCTATCTACAAATTAGAAATATAAAAAACATGTCAGTGTACATAATAAATACAAGAATCTATAAATACTTTTTCTTCTACCTGCAAAAGAATATCTTTTTTCATTTCATCTATGCTGCACATTTTTTTTTGAAAAATATCATCATATCCTCCCACTATAAATATCTCTTCTTGTTTAATATAAAGCACTTCAATCATCTTTTTCAGAAAACTAAATAAAATTTCTAGATTCTCTCTACAACATTTTCTAAAAAAACTTCTAGATTCATCCGCAAACAGAACTTCATTCGTAAATTTGTCAAACGGAAACAATACATCACTACTATTACATGGTTGATTTATTGATGTAATTGCAAATTTAATGTTTCCATTAGAATTCTGTTCTTCTAGCATTCTTTGAATATCATTATAAAAAGTTATCTCTTCATTAAACCAAACATAAATATCTTTCTCTTGTCCATATGTTTTAACTTGTTGAAAAAGTTTTTTATCATATAATGTATTAAAAGTTCCAAATAAAAAATAACTCATTTCATTCATTCCTTCTGATTACGTTGGCTGATTATTATACCCCGGAGTAAGTGGTCCATCTTTCTCACCATCCCTATACCCATTAGCATTATAATGATAAATATGCTCATGCGGCTGATAATACTGTTGCGTTTTTTTATCAAAGTGTGGATGATCGAAATCTTGTCTATTGATTTGTCTTCCATTCTGATCATAAAAAGCTCTACTTTTTACAGTACCATCTGGATTCAATTGTTCATATATTGAATGGGGAGTAGCTCCACTATCCCAAGGCATTGAGTTCCCTGTATATATGGGAGTTACAGTGGAATTACTTACACCTTGATTATTACTAATCGGATTTCCCTGATTAACATATCTACTCAGATTGGTATATCCATCTATAGTTAATAATATATCGCTTTCCCAATCCTCTATTCCTTTATGTCGGGCTTTATTCCTAAGATATGCTGCCAGCTTCTTCTGTTCATTTCTTGTTGCCTTATTATTGCGTATTTTCTTAATAATAGCATCTGCTGCTGTCTCACAGATATTCCCACTTGGATCAACATAACTTACTGGATTATTCCGACAATAAGTATACAAGTTCAGCCCATCTACATTATAGGTGTCTTCCTGTGTAAACCTTCCTATAACTGGATTATAGTATCGTGCACGTAGATAGTATTGCTGGCTTATTGGATCGTATTGCTGTCCATTAAATCGAAAACGGTTTTGTACTTTCTCCTCGCAGCTAGTCAGATTCCCCCATGCATCATACTCATAATGGTTAAGGATTTCCTTATTTTCGCTGTCTACTATATGCGTAATGCTACCCATCTCATCAGATGCATAGTGATAATAGGTCCTTGCACTTTCTGCATCGGAAGCTAGTAATACACTGGTACGAATATATCGTATTTTATCTTCCTTGCTTTCCTCTGCAATAACTTCATCACCACGATAGATAAAGGTCACAAGCTTTCCGTTCTCCTCTATCTCATGGCGCAGCCCTTCTGCATCATAACGTTTTATCTGGATATTTCCATTAAAGGTCTCCACTTTAATATTACGGTTGAAAGCATCATATTCATACCTTGCTTTGTCGTCTTTTAACAGGTTGCCTGCTTTGTCATACGCATATTGTGATGTCACA
>JAAZZQ010000053.1 GCA_014239155.1 Lachnospiraceae bacterium
CATAAGGATACCTCACAGTCAATAAGATAATTAATTGCGATACAACATTTTTCGGCGTATTTGTCAAGTGTCTTTTTAATTTTAGGAATTATTTTTTCTGTGTAAGAAGGGACAAGTTCGGCTTAAGTTGACGACATTGTTTCCCCCTAGCCCCCTTTGCACCCAAAATCCGTAAGCTGCCCTTTTAGAATTTTTGAATTTTCAGCTTGCTTTTTCACACCAACTGCCCCCGTAACAGGATAAAAAATAGTGTAAAATCCTTTCAAAAATTCCAATCAAGAAAGGATACAAACATGGCAAACCGAGAACGCAAAAACGAGTTAAAAATCTATCTAAGTGATGACGAACAATACATACTGGAACAGAAAGTAAAAGCCTCTGGCATGAAAAGCAAATCTGCTTTCCTGCGCCGCCAAATCCTATACGGTTTTGTATATAACCTTGATTATTCTGATTTACGGGAGTACAACACCACGCTTGGCAGAATCAGCAACAATCTGAACCAGATAGCAAAGCGCATGAACGCAACGGGGAATGTCTACGCCGCCGATGTAAAGGAAGTGAAAGAGCTGATGAAAAAAGTGTGGGATACACAGAAAGCCATGCTCTCAAAACAGCCCTACATGAAGCAGTAGGCTGAAACAAAGTCCCTATTAAAATACAAAACAATGTCAGTCGGATTTCTTTCACAAATCTTCCAAAATGAAACCGCCCAAAAATCAGACAAATTTCGCACCATCAAAAAAGGTGTGCTGCACTTCACCTTAATCGTGATTTACAGTACACCTTGATGCATAAAATTTTCCATGATTCTTTTTCTTTCTTTTATTCTATATCTCAATATTCTTAACGCCCTTTTCTGCATGATATATCCTCGAACTTAACTCGTTTTATCTTTAATTTTTAAATTAAAACGGCGGCTTTGAATTTCCAAAAGCCGCCATGTAAGAATAGGTATGTAAAATACCTCTGTTGTACAACGGCTTTTTTCTTTTGCCATCATACGACTAATTTAATGATTATTTAATATAGATTACGCTCCGACACAATCAGAAAAATTGAACTACATATACTTAAATAAAATATCATCACTAAAAATCAAATTCCCTTTCAATCGGCTTGCTACTTTATACAACTTCTTTGGAATTTTCTTAACCCCACCCATACGGGTATTGCCGAAACAGCCAGATAAACAACGCAATATATCCAAACTCCTGTTGTGGATATTTCAACCTCATTATATAAATTTAATACATAAAATGGATCAGCAAACGCTATAATCGGAACAGATTGCAGAACAGACGAGCCAAGGAGTGAAATTACCGTTCCCACTATAATGCAAAAAAATCTTTTGCAATACATACAGAACATGGTAACGGTACTTATCATCATGATAATCCATATAAGCATCAGCATATCTGACGTGATACTCCAGATAAATTCTTCTATCCCAAAGCAAAACTGTATATCAGCCATACTGGCTGCGATATAGGCGTAATATATACATATTGCGGATATATACATCAAAATGTAGGACACTGCAACTGAAAACAAAACCGACAAATATTTTGCAAAATAGACTTGATTGCGATTATGGTTTTTTAACATCAGATTTTTAATCTGTCCATCCTCTTTTTCTTTTCCAAAATAATTCGATGCCAATATCACAAATAAAACCTCTGCAAAACCAGTAAGCCCCAAAAGCGCCCAACAAGATGAAGCAAATCCTATTGCTGAAATCTCGCCTTCCAGAGTGACTGCCTGCGAACTATTGGCAAAGGCAATGCCATAAAATAAAGGCAGGGCTATAAAGAGAAAGCATAATTTTGAAGTTTTTCTCCTGATTGCCTTATAACATTCCATCCGTAATGCTAAAATAAAGTTCATAATACACTTTCGTCCTTCCTGTTTGAAAACTATGTAATATCCCTGTGTCCAAAAAGATACAAAACCTGAAACATGATTGCAATAAATAGTACGCCGCCAACAATAAAACTCATTTCGTAAATCCCCACTCCATACGTATTCCCATTTTCTAAAAGAAAATCTGCATAAAACTCTGGAAATACCTGTTTTAGGCTTATCAATTCGTTTACGTATCTCAACCCAAGCCATACAAAATACACCAGAATTATTGTGTATATCTTTTTCAAATATAATCCTGCCAATATAGCGATTGCAGCAAAAAGCAAAGCCATTTCCCAATATCCAAAGAATATTTCTAAATATGTTTTAAAGAAATAACTCTGTACTATGACTGTTCCCATGTCTTTCATACTACAAGCAGAATACACTGCAATATTAAAAAGCCAAAAAACCAGTTGAAAAAGAAATATCAAAACTGCATATGCCATGATTTTAAAGCATATCATATTTTTCCTATTGCAGATACGTAAAATACCCATACAAAGCTGTCCGTCCTCACGTTCGCCTGCGAAAAAGTCACCTGCAAGATATACCACGATCAGAAAAAAGAAAAATTTTACTAATTCCTGCATTTCAGCGCAATAATCAAGCGCACTTGCCGATATATCTCCGTCAATCATATAAGGCAGATGAAAAAACGTACCGATTCCAAATAGAAACGGAAGAAGCAGCAAAAAACACAATGCAAAAAAATATTTTTTGTGGTACATTTTATAAAATTCCTGTTTCATTTTGCCACCATCCTATACAAATAATTGATACAGCGCATTTTCAAGAACCTCGATTTTTTCAGGCAAAATTCCCTGGTCAAAATAGTTTTTTATTGTTTCCTGTAGAATTTCTTCTTCGTAGGAAACGATGACAGGCTCTGTTTCCCCCTTAAACCAAATCCGGTACTTCCTGTTTATGTTCTGCAGCTCAGATAATGTTCCGCAGTATTTGATGCTTCCTTCGGCAATCGCAATAATTTCATCTGCCAAATCATTTACTTCGTCCAGCTGATGACTGGAAAAAACAATAGACACGCCTTTTTCTTTCTGTATCTTTTTTAAAAATAATTTCATTTCCTCCATACCTACCGGATCCAGACCAACAAAAGGTTCGTCTAAAATGAGCAGTTTTGCCTCATGCGTAAAAACCTGTGCCAAAGCCAGTCTCTGCTTCATTCCAAAAGAAAACGATTTCACTTTCTCGTTTCTATGTTTTTCCAGTCCCACCATTTCCAATAATTCCATTATTCTTTGCTTTCTTCGGTTTCCAGTCATTTCCGGATAAGCCAAAAGTAAATAATTCAGGTTCTGATATGCTGTCATATCCTCATAAAACCTTACATCCACCAGTGAGCTGATTTGGTTCATGACCGATGCGTCCTGATGCCTGATTGGCTTTTTCTCAAAAATAATTTCTCCGCTGTATTGGCATAACAGACCTAAAATTGTTTTCATCAGTGTTGTCTTTCCTGCACCGTTTTTTCCTAACAGACCAACCAGCGAACTTGTTTTTATGGAAAAAGAAATGTCGTTCAGGATTACATGATTGCCGTAGCTTTTTGTCAAATGTCTGACTTCTAAAAGATTCTGTTTTTCCATATGCACTACCTCCATTTATGATTTTCCAGACAATTATCTCCATTCTTATTAAAAAAAACAATAGGACTTCTGAGCATTTTTTTTGCTCAAAAGTCCTATTGACAAGGAAACTCCTGTCTTACTGCTTTGCATCAATCAAACCAAGTTCAACCCCTTTCATGATTGCACCCACTCTGGAGCGAACCCCTAACTTTGCTAAAATAGAGGAAATGTGGTTTGTTACCGTTTTCTCAGAAACATACAGTTCTTCCGCAATTTCTTTTCTTCTCTTATCCTGGCTAATCAATTCCAACACCCTGATTTCCATATTCGTCAGAACCCCCAGCCCCACAGCGTTAGGAAAAACAACCGCATGGTCTATACAAACTTTACGGATTGTCTGTATCAAAGACGATATACTTTCTTCTTTGGAAGTAAAAGCATCCGCATGGCTGGCTTTTGCCATATTGCTGATATTGTAGCCTGACATCAGAATGATTTTTGTTTCAGGGTGCGCTTGTTTTATTTCATCTGCAATCTTAATTCCATTATATTCCCCCATGCGGATATCCATTAAAACTGCATCTGGCTTTTCTCCATTAATCATCTTGAAGATTAAAGCCGGTTCTGTAATAACACCTAATACAGATATTCCCTCCTGCCCGTCTAATTGTGCAGCAATGCCCTCCGCAATCATTTTATGGTCATCTGCTACAATAATTTTTATTTGATTCATAGTATCACCTCAATGGAATATGAATTTCAAATTCACTGCCTGTGCTGTCTGATATAATCCTTATTCTGCCGCCTGATTCCGCAATCTGTTTTTTCATGACATAAATGCCCATATGCGGAGATTTTAATAAATCTTCATTTTCCGGTATCTGAAAGCCTTTCCCATCGTCTGTGACTATACAGACAATTTCATGCTCCTCTTTTCCGACAGTTATTTCCATGTGTCTGCAGCAGGAATGTTTCATTGCGTTCATTACCAGTTCTTTCACTGTCCTATATAATACCATTGAGATTTTTGCAGGCAGCACACCGCCTGGACAAGTATAATGGTATTCAATTTCAACATTATAATCACTTTTGATGTCCGCCAGAAAAATTTCCAATGCGGCATCCACACCCAGATCTTCCACAATGATTGGATAAAGTTCCTGACTGATTCGCCGTATTTCCCCAATCATGGCAGAAAGCCGTTCCTTTTCCTGTTCAGACTTTAAAACATAGGAAAACGAAATCAGGTCTTGCAGTATCTCATCATGGAGAAAAACAGACAGCCTTTGCCGCTCGTCCTCTAATACCTCTACCATTTTGCTGTCATAAACCGTTCCTTTTCTTAGATATGACTGACAGCTGCTGACAAGCAAAGGCAATATAATAATCACGTTGAGGACAATAAATTCTGTAACACCATCTATCCACAGCAAACGAAAACAGGTATTTGCTGCGACCAGATACAAAATACTTGCCATATAGCGCCGTAATTCATAGTCATCTTCCATAGAAACATATTCCCGTTTTATAAACAAATAAGTAATAGCCACTACAATCCCAACCAGTATTGCTATTGGGAGAATCCCTCTGATAAAGTTTATATTCTCCACAGAAATACGGGAATAAGCTGCCGTATCATCTGCCTGCCCCATAATTCCAACCACCGCAACAGTTGGCATAAACTGCATAACTACAAATATGACAATACCTGACAAAATGCCATTTATCAGGCATTTAATCTGTTGTTTTGAATAAACTGTCGCTCCTTTATATCCATATATGAGATTTACAAAAATCAAAATAATTGTAATGGCATAATCAAACATAACGATTTTTCCCGGAAAAGCATCCAGATGATTTCTTTGTACATATGCCATCCCAAAAATCATACCGAAAACGAGCAGAAGATATGCTGCAGATAAACGCCGGAAAATTTTCTTTGTGGCTGTAAGGGTCAGCCTTCCAATTAAATAGTAAAGAATGATATTGCTTACGCACATTAACAACGCAATGTATAAATTCACATTTTTATTACCATAATTAACTGCCGCCAAGCAGATTCCTATTGTAATCAACAATAAATATAACGTAAATAATTTTCCTGCCATATAAGCCTTCATATGCATATAAATATAAAGCGTAAAGCCTAAGAGCAGCAATCCGGATAACATATATAAATAATTATTAACAGTCAAAAGAAACACGTTGGCAAGTTTACTGTGTTCTCCTATCTGCACATCAGAAAACGCCCTGCCAAAAAACCGATAAATCACAAAAACACTAAATATCAATATACCAAAATACGCCAATTCTTTTTTTATAAAATATGATTTCTTCCTCAATACAGTCATTTCTCTCCTGTTAGATTACCCTGTTTCCTGTATCTTCCATCAGTGGGCTTTTCAGCGTTCTTTGGTATTAGCCACAAACGGCTGAACTTTACCACACCATGTATGCGGTTTTCCTCGCATAACTTCTGTACTCGCCTTTTTGAAATACCCCATTTCTCCGCTGCATCCTGAACAGATATAAACTCCAACATCTTCATGCATCCTTCCATAGATTTTATCCATATAATTATATGCGTTCAAACGAATAATTTCAAGCATTTAAATAAGCATTGTGGAAATATGCAAACTGGCTACTCCACCGTGGATAACTCCATTCACAGCACATGGAAAAGCAAAATACAGTTTTTCCACGTCCTGCAAACAGAGTTACCCACAGTTCCATAAGCAAGCCAGTTAAACATATTTCCACGAATGCCGGCTACGGCGGAATCCCCTTCATTCCTTTTTTATAACCTTTAGACATTATGTCCAAAAGTAAAAAGCCTTGCATATTATCATACACAGAGCCTTTCTAATCTTTTTATCCTCTACATAGAGCGTTTTCTTTCCGTAAAACTCATTTTATAGAGTTATACCTGCCTTTCGTGCGAGGTCGGCTTTTCTCCCAATAATTGCCGTCTGTTTTTCTTTTGAAAGGCTCTTAAACACTTCCTCATAAAGAATATCATCCAGCCTCATTTCCTTTGCTGTCAGGTACAGTGTTGTATCGTACCACTCTTTCCAAAGGGCATCAAATAGCGATTTACTGTCTGTAAAAGTCGCATCTTCCTCAAAACCATGTGGCGGCTTGTAATACTTCAGTTCCACAAAACCATATCTGCCCGCATCAAGCACCACGATATTCTCCATTTCATACAGTTCCACAAACGCATCAACCACCCTCTGGCACGCTGCACGTTCTTCCTCTGTGATATAAACCTGTTTTTCCATATTGCTTTACCTCGTTTCTTCTAAGATTTTATCATGCTTTTTCTGAAAGGGCTATCTGCATACACCGAATTTTTACTTTGTTTATCTTTCCCATTTTTCACTTTACTCACAATTTACACCTGTAACTGCTGTTGTGAAAAAACTCATATTTTCTACCTCTTTCTTTCCTTAAATTTGATTTTTTGATAAAGAAAGAGCTTTGATATGTAAATTCCCCGCCTTTTATGGTAAAATAAAAGGCAGGGAAATCCTTTGGAGAACCCTGCTGGCATCCGGTACACTCTGTTTGGCGATAGGCTGTGCCGGGTGTCTTTTTTGTCCGTTCCAAAGTACATACAAAACTCCTGACTGGCTGGCTTTCTGCCAGCGGTTTACAAGCTCCCTATTCAGTTGTCATTTTTGCACTTGTGGACATCATGTCCAGAAGCCGCTATTCAGTTGTCCGGGGAATCCTTCTCCTGCCCGCTGACTTCCCCACAGTCAAAGGCTTCGTCCACCTCTGTATTCGGAGTGACTTTCATGTGGTGCAGATGCTTCACATAGTCCTCAATGTCAAA
>JAAZZQ010000021.1 GCA_014239155.1 Lachnospiraceae bacterium
CATAAGGATACCTCACAATCAATAAGATAATTAATTGCGATACAACATTTTTCGGCGTATTTGTCAAGTGTTTTTTTAATTTTAGAAATTATTTTTTCTGTGTAAGAAGGGACAAGTTCGGCTTAAGTTGACGACATTGATGCCCCGATATGCCGCCTTATTTCCTGCCGCTTTGTTCATATGCCCTATAAGAACGATTGCACACTGATATTTCTCTGCCAACGCTCCTAATTTCTTTGTCATATCTCTTGCTTCATTCGCTCTGTTCATATCCATACCACCGCCAAGATATGCCTGTATCGGATCTAAAATCAGCATTCTCGCTTTCGTTTTTACAATTGCTTCTTCCAAGCGTTCATCTGCCATAGAAAGCGATTTGTCCTTTTCATCAATAACCAATATCCTTTCACAATCTGCTCCTGCCTGCTCTAATCTCGGTTTTACCGTATCTGCAAGACCGTCCTCTGCGCTCTGATAAATTACATTCATTGGAGCAGACAATTTCATTTCATTGTCTAAGCCCTCTCCTCTTGATAGCTTCGCCGCTATATTCAATATCAATGTCGTCTTGCCATCGCCCGGATCGCCTTGAACAATTGTCAATTTCCCATATGGAATAAATGGATACCACAGCCATTCTACTTCCTGCGACTGTATTTCTGACATTTTAATCATCTGCAATTCTGTTTTTATTTCTTCCATAGATGTCCTCCCTTTTTCAAAAATTATTGTCACTGGAAGAACCCTCTGCTATACTTATATTGTGATTACAGATAACAAAGGTTTTCCAGTTATCACAGCCCTAGCAGTTGCCGCTGTTGGGGCTTATTGTTTTCTGCTGATTTAACATATCTGCTACCTGTCTTTGTTGATTCGGATACAAATGCCCATAAGTATTTAGTGTAATTTTTATATCCTTATGCCCTAATCGTTCTTTGATAATCAATGGCTGTACGCCTTGATGAATGAGATATGCTACGCTGCTGTGACGAATGTCATGAACTCGTATCTTTTTCACCTCTGCCTTTTCCGCCTGCCGTTTTAACTTATGCTGAACCGCCTCCGCAACGATAGGAAATATGCGTTCATCATCAGGCAACTCATACAATTTATCAATGTATTCTTTTATTTCCTGTGTCAAAAACTCCGGCAATTCGATAACACGCACAGACTGCTCCGTTTTCGGTGCAGTAATGACATCTTTTCTTTCCGTCCGATAATAGGTCTTTGTAATGCTCATGCGGTTATTATGAAAGTCTATATCGGATTTTGTTAGGGCAAGTAGCTCGCCTTCCCTAATTCCAGTCCAAAACAGGATTTCAAAGATTATATAATAGCGACTTCCAACCTCAATCGTACTTATAAATTTGTCGTATTCTTCTTTTGTCCAAAAGTCCAACTTGTCCGCATCAGGCTTTCCCATTTTTTTCACTTTCTTGCATGGATTGTTTGACAGATTATAAATACTGCTTGCATGAATAAACAATGCCGTAATCTGGTTTTGAACCATGCGAAGATAGGTCGGTGCATAGCCTTTCTCCCTCATTGCATTCTGCCACTGAATAATGTCTGACGGTGTAATCTCATTCATTTTCTTATTTTCAAAGCATGGCAAAATATGAGCTTCTATCATGTATCTCTTATTTTTAACAGAACGCTCTTTCAATTCGCCCTCTTTATCACGAAAATAAATCTCAACAAATGCGCCCAATGTCATATCCATATTGGCATTCGCAGATAATTTGAAATTATTTTCCCACTCCAATGCCTCTTTCTTTGTCTTAAACCCACGTTTTTGCTTTTTCTTCTTGTTTCCCTGCCAATCCTCATAATAGAACAGGCTAAGCCAAGTGTTTCTTTTTTCATCCTTATATGCCGGCATCTTTATTCTCCTCTCTTTATGCTGTCTGTACCGTTTGATAACCATAGAACTTCTTTTCCCAAAACGCTCTGGGAATTTTCCCTGCCACTACGATAAATCCAGCTTTCTCCAATTCTCCGTTAAGCTGCCGGATTACTTTATAGGCATGCCCTTTAGAAATCCCCAATTCTACAGCTACATCTTCTGCGCCCATCATATAATTTGTTTTCAATACTTGCCCTCCTTGCAATTTGAATTTTAATAAAAATATTTAATTTCTTGTATTTTTATAATAATATCTAATTTTAGGTATGTCAAGCAAAAATATTAAAATTTAAATATTTCTATTTATTATTGCTAAAATTGTGGTATAATAATTTAAAATTCAGTGTGAGGTGAGAATATGCGAATAGCACATTATTTACACGTAGACAAACGTTTGAAGTCGTTTCGTATGGGGGCTGATATGTCCCAAAAAGAAATGGCGGCTAAACTGGAACTGTCTGTTCCGACTTATTCCAATTACGAAAACGGATATAGTGAACCGCCTATGGAAGTAATACAAAAATTTTGTTCTATTATCGGTATTAAAGAAGATTTGTTTTTCGGATATACAATTAAACCTAATGAAGAATTAAGCATTAACACCTATTCCGATATTTTAAAGGTAATCATGGAATTGATAAGGGCAGGGATTCCCGTAGAATGCTCCACCTCGGTCAATACAACCACCAGACGTTTGGTTGCATCCATTAACATAGAAAGTCCGCAGATTGCATCCCTTGTATCTCGTTGGAATGAATTGAATAAAGAACTGGAAAGTGAAAAGATTGATGCTGATGAATACAATATATGGATAGACAGTCTGATGAACTCATTTAATATTCCTGTTGAAAACTATTAGTAGATATTTTCCATATTTTTATCAAATGAGCAAATTTTTAGAACCATATTAGAACCACAGGGCATTTTTGAGCTGTTTCACCATGTAAAAAGGGTTTCGGAAAAATCTCCGAAACCCTTGTATTTACTGAATAAATTATAATTATTCAATGATAGTAGCCACACGTCCAGAACCAACAGTCCTACCACCCTCACGATACTTCAATAGCGTTTTTTATGGTATTTTCTATACTTTCTATTGCGAAAATCAGCATAAAATCGCTGTTTTTATATGGTGTGTTTTTATTTGCATGATTTCTTGGCACCGTTTTGGCACCAAATTCACCATATTCCTTATCAGCCTTATTGGGGCTGTTGCAAAAGTAGATGAATAATCACACTACTAGAGCAATAGCTCCTTTTTATGTCCAAAAACAGAAAAGCAGGCTCCAAAGAACCTGCTATGTGTGGTATAATAAGATATGTCAAGTAAATTAAAATACCATAAA
>JAAZZQ010000043.1 GCA_014239155.1 Lachnospiraceae bacterium
GTGAGAGGGCGACGTCTTAACCGCTTGACCAACGAGCCATAATAATATCAAATATAAATAAAAACAGCTCGTAGGGGAATCGAACCCCTGTTTTCGCCGTGAGAGGGCGACGTCTTAACCGCTTGACCAACGAGCCATAACTGTTATATTCTATTGTCTGCTTTCTGTATTGCTGACAACTATTAAATCATACAACAGTTTTAATAAAAAAGCAAGTACTTTTTTATAATAGTTTTCTTTCAAAAATATTTTTGTGCATTTCAAACAAAAAATAATATATCAAGACAAACATCTCTTTTAAAATTGCTACAAATACATTGTTATAAATCAGCTACACAAAATAAATCCTTAAATCTATGTCTATATTTCAAAATCCATACAGATTCTTGTCTTTGTATATGGTCGTACCTTGCTATCTGCCACAGCAACATGTTCTGGGTGCACTGCATATTCTTTCAGTCCCGCCTCATTCTCAAAAATGCAATCTAGCATTACATCTGCATTGGAAGATAACAATGGATTTATCTCCACTTTAATCTCAACCAGACCTGGTATTTTTCCGTAAAGTGCTTCAAGCCCTGTCTTAATTCCCTCCTTCACCTCTGCCTTCTGGCTGTCAGTCAATTCGTCCTTTAACTGCCATAATATTACATGTTTTACCATTTCTCTCTCCTATTCTGCAATTATCCTTGCCTAATAAATCTACCTTACAGAAAACGCATGCTCTTTTTCCTTAAGTGGTATTTCCTTTGTTTCAATAGAATCAATGATGATGTAGTCACTTTTATTAATCATCACCAGCATTCTGTTGATTGCTTCCTCTGTTCCCTGTGCCTCCATCTCAACAGAACCATCATACTCATTTTTTGCCCAACCTGTAATTCCCATTCCAGTTGCAGCATATTTTGCCCGATAGCGGAATCCCACGCCCTGTACGCTTCCTGTGAAGCGAAAATGTTTTCTGACAATCATATTTTCTGTCCTCACTATGCCAAAAAATCATACTTCTTGGCTGTCTCTCTGTCCCTGTATATATGTCTTTCATAATACCCTATCAACGTTTTGTCCTCATCTCGTAGCGCAACCATGTAGACGTCCCTATTCTCTTTTTTATTGTAGTGTGTATAAATTCTATTGTGTTCTACACTCTCTTCAAACCACGAGACAACTTTTTTAATTTTCTCAACAGATTGCGAATTATGGCAATCTAGTAGGCTTTGTCCCACAAGTGCTTCCCCGCCCCTCTTTTTATAACGAACAATCGCTGCTGGATTCATATAGATAATCTCATGTGTTAGATTACAAATAACAATAGCAGATTGATCCTCATCAATTATACTTTTAAAATATTTAGCTAATTCCATAATATTACTCCTCTTCTTTCTATTGACAAAAATCTAATATAGCTCCTCATGCCAACTGCCAAAATGCCACTGCACTTGCCGCTGCTACATTCAGAGAATCGACACCATTTGACATTGGTATCCGCACTGTATAATCACAGCATTCTATCGTTTCCACAGTGAGCCCATCTCCCTCTGTGCCAAGTACAATCGCAAGCTTCTCTTCTTTCCTAAGTTGTGGTGCATCAATGTTTAACGCATCCTTCTTCAATGCCAATGCCGCCGTCCGAAACCCCAAATCTTGCAACAGTTTTATTCCCTGTCCTTCTGAAAAAAACGCCCATGAAATTTGAAATACTGTTCCCATGCTCACACGAATTGCACGCCGATACAACGGATTGCTGCAAGCAGGCGTCAGTAGTATGCCATCAACGCCAAGCGCTGCTGCCGATCGGAAAACTGCACCAACATTTGTAGGATTCACTACATTCTCAAGTACAGCAAGCCTGCGTGCCCCTGTGCAAACTTCTAAGACAGTCTTTGGCACTGGACGATACATGGCACACAGCATACCACGTGTTAGTTTAAAACCTGTAAGCTGTGTCAAAACATCAAATTCCGCTGTATACACAGGAATATTACCACAGCGTTTGATAATATCTTTCTGACCTTCTATTTGTCTTGTTTCAATTAAAATGGAAATTGGCACACAACCATAATCAAGTGCTCTCTCAATCACACGTGGGCTCTCTGCAATGAACATTCCCTTCTCAGGCTCTTGGCGATTCAAAAGTTGCCCCTCAGTAATTCTTGCATATACGTCAAGCTGTGGCGCATTAAAATCCGTTATCTCTATAATATTTCCTATATAGTCCACATTACTCGCCTCTGTGTCCATGCCCACCGCAATTATGTTCTTTGCTATCGCAGGAATGTTCCCCGCAACTTTGTTCATGATGGTTACAATGTACTTCTGGATTATAAGAAAGCCTCCCTGCAAGAAATGCCCTAACCACCTCATCAGCTTCTCCAAAAATCCCTCCATAGAGTTGAATCCCCGCCAATGCAAGAGCATTCTGCGCACCGCCGCCAATTCCACCGCAAAGTAGTGTATCGACACCCTGCTCTGTCAAGAAACCAGTGAGTGCCCCATGACCATTTCCCTGTGTATCTACAACCTGCTCTTTTTGAATCTCACCATTTTCCACATCAAAGATTTTAAACTGCTGCGTATGTCCAAAATGCTGAAAAACCATTCCATCTTCATATGTCACTGCAATTCTCATTTTTCCTTCTCTCCTAACTTTTCTATTCTTCTTCAAACTCACACGCATACTTCTTAAAAAACATATAGTATGCTCTCACATTTTCAAGTTCCGTCCAACGCTTTATATCTACCACTTCTTCATCTAAGTCATATATCTTTGCCCCCTTCATGGAAAGCAAAAAGGGGGAGTGTGTTGCAATCACAAACTGACACTGAAAAAAACGAACAGAATCTTCCAAAAAGTGCAACAACTCCTGCTGTTTTTTTGGTGATAAGCTATTCTCTGGCTCATCTAGCAAATACAGCCCATTTTCTTTTATCTTATCCGCAAAATAAAGAAATGCACTCTCTCCATTAGAATGCTCTCTAACATTGTTCTGCAAACTGTCACGCACAAACTTTGACTGTGTGTTGCGGCGCGCTGCATTTACTTTTTTTAACTGTTCATAATCCTCGAGTGAATGCATCTGAAATTTTTTGTATTTTACTTCTTGATATTCTTCAAATAGCTCCTCACGCCTCTGGTCGATCCCTTCGTTAATATAGCGCAAATTCAACATGAAATCAAACACATCATCACTTGTGATAATTCTACTGTTTACTGGAATTTTTCCAATCATTTCAAACGAACACATTTTTGTGTATTCTGTAAAAAAATTAGAACGGTTATATAATGTATCGCGCTCAAGGTGAAGCTTCTCCGCAATTACATTTAATGCTGTTGTCTTTCCTGAACCGTTTCCTCCATACAAAATTGTCACTGGTTCAAAATCAAGCATTTTTAATTGATGTTTTGAAAGAATTAAAAAAGGATAAACAGTATCATAACAGGTATGCTTCTGTTTCATGGTAAAATCATATTCCCTCTCTCTGTCTGGAAACTCAAAATGAGATAAGTATATCATTTGTTATTCTCCTCAATACAACGGTCTCTCCCATTGATATCGCTGCATGTCCACACAGCCATCCACAAGCACTACACCTTCAGCCTTCAACAGCTCTACCTGACGGTTTCCACCCCCAAAAGCAAACGCATCAGATACCCTGCCATCTTTGTTGACAACGCGATAACATGGAATCCTATCTGGATCTGGATTGACATGCAACGCATAACCAACCACTCTTGCCCACCGTTTATTCCCTGCAAGTGCAGCAACTTGTCCATAAGTTGCCACTTGTCCATATGGAATCTGTTTGACAACAGCATATATTTTTTCAAAAGTTGATTGCTCCACAAAAACCTCCTTTAATACACAAAAGACAGTTTTCTTTTATATTTTAAGATCTTCTGTTATCATCATAGCATCTTCAATGCATCGCATCAACCTTTTTATAGTAAATCTCTCCACAAGCATTACTATTTGGAGCAATATTTCAAATTTTGCTTCGCAAAAACCGCCCCTCATTTCTGAATCATATTCTTACAAAATGCGCATTCCTTCTCGTGAAACAATGTCAGTTAGTTAAGACAAAATTCCAAAAAATGGCTGAAAATAAATTTGAGTTCTTCTGTGTTTTGCTTTTGTTCTTAAACTTTTTACAAGACCATAGTTTTAGTTTGGAAAGTCTTCTTAACTAACTGACATTGCCTGTGAAAAGTAACTCACAAGTTACGAATAAAAATCCATATAAAATTTGGTGAACAATAACCCTTACAGATCATATCTTACTATAACATTATTTTGATAAAAGGGAAATGTTTATATGGCAAACGCAAAACTTGAAAATCTCCTTAATCTTGCTCTGTCCGCCACAAAAACCGAATTACAAAAATCCCAAGTCCTTGGTACAGGATATACTCCTACGACAAAAACTTGGGAATTAATTGTTAAATATCATGGTCCCTTAGAGCGATTAGAGTCAGAAGTTATCCATATTGAACCTCTAATCAATGGCTATGCCATCGCAACTGTAAGAGAAGATTTTATAGATGCCTTTGCTGATCTTGACGAAGTAGAATTTGTCGAAAAACCAAAACGTCTATATTTTGAGTAATATGCTTTTAGCGGTATACCACAGAGTTCCATCTCAGTTCATTTTTAAACATCCTGATATCAGTGTTTTTATCAATGACAACTGCTTCGATTCCCATTGTATCTGCCCAGTCAACCATCTGCTCAACAGACAGGTCATAAGAAAATGCTGTGTGATGTGCACCGCCTGCTAAAATCCACGCTTCTGCACCTACTGTAAGGTTCGGTTGCGGGGTCCAGAAAGCGGTCGCAACAGGAAGTTTTGGCATCGGTTTCTCCATTTTCTTGCAATCAACTGCATTGATAATCAAACGGAACCGATTTCCAAGATCAATTAACGAGGTTGCTACAGCAGGACCTGTCTTTGAGGTAAATACAAGCCTTGCAGGATCTTCTCTATTGCCCATAGACAACGGACATACTTTAATAGAAATCTCGCCGTCAGAAATGCTTGGGCAAACTTCCAACATATGCGCTTGCAAAATGCCTTCCTTACCCGGAACAAAGTTGTAAGTGTAATCCTCCATAAAGGAAGTTCCTTTTGCCTCCTTCACATTGGAAGCCATAATCTTCATTAGACGCACCATAGCAGCAGTCTTCCAATCGCCTTCGCCGCCAAATCCATAACCTTTTTCCATCAAACGCTGAATTGCTAATCCCGGAAGCTGCTTTAATCCACCAAGCATACCAAAATGTGTCACAATTGCATGATAATCCCTCTCCTCAAGGAATTTCTCCATACCGATTTCAATGGCCGCCTGCACCTCAACGTGTCTTCTAAACTCTGCATCATCTCTGCCTTCAGTCAAAATTTGGTATTTGCTGTAATATTCATCTGTCAAGTTTTTGATATCCACCACTGAAACTGCATCGACATACTCCACCAAATCATTCACGTTATAATGGTCAATCTCCCAGCCAAACTTAATCTGTGCCTCAACCTTATCCCCCTCAGTAACAGCAACATTATTCATGTTGTCTCCGAAGCGGCATACTCTAATGTGAGAGGATTCCATCACTCCTACAGCAGTCGCCATCCACTGCGCAATCTTCTTGATTACGTCTTGGTTCTGCCAATGTCCGACAACAATCTTGCGTTCAATTCCCATCCGGCTCACAATATGGCCATATTCACGGTCGCCATGCGCAGACTGATTCTCATTCATAAAATCCATATCAATTGTATCATAAGGGATTTCCTCATTAAACTGTGTATGTAAATGCATCAGTGGCTTTCGATATTCCTGTAATCCGAGAATCCACGATTTTGCTGGTGAAAATGTATGCATCCATGTGATAACACCCGCGCACTCCTCATCGGCATTTGCCTCATTAAAGGTCCTTCTAATCACTGCATTTGTGATCAGCGTCGGTTTCCATACAACTTCATAAGGCAAAAGACCCGAATTGTTTAGACCCTCCACAATTTTCTTTGCGTGTTCCGCTACATTTCGGAGACACGCATCACCATACAGATCCTGTGAACCTGTCGCAAACCAAAATTTGTAATTTTTACCTGTTTTCATGGTATCCCTCCTATTTTTTATACAGTTTGATACATACTATTCAAGAATGCCATTGGTATTCTTGCTGCGGCGTGCGAGTCAGCTTTGCTGACATATTGCAGATTTGCACGCTTGCAATCCTGCTGAAGACTTATCTTAGTCGGAAATTGTACTCCCACTGAGACAAAATTATATTTTACCCGCCACTTATAGAAGCGGGCATCTTCTCCGGCTGAGATAAATAAAAAATTCTATTATAGCTCTTCACTATATTTTTATCACAAAACGCGGCAGAAAACAATATTTATTTTATCAAACAATAAAATATTTTATTATACACTAATTGTTTTTTTCTTAAAATATGATATACTATATTAAAATGAATAACATAGAATGTTACTGCCCTACACTGTTTCACCTGTCATCATAAATAAGATAATCATGTTACTGCCCTATCAATATGAGACTGGAATACCGTCACTGTTCACACCTTCTCAGATTTTGATACAATGTTAGATACTATCGGTATAAAAATTGATATTTTTGTTAATAAAAAATATCAATTTTACATATGATTTGCGCTACTTTTTCAAACTTATGAAAAGCAGCGGAATACCTATTGCATAGAAGCGATTTATAAATAGACTACGTATCTTGACTTGTCTATTTTTGAATGGTTTCTTAGCAGGAAAGAAGGAATTAATTTCATGGACCTTGACTTTTATGTAAAACGCACACAACAGCTTTTGCTCAGCGGATATCCCTTAGAGCTTTCCACATTTGATTGTACTGTACCCGATGCACCGATTGTACACTGGCACTGGCACGATGAAATTGAGTTTCAATATGTGCTCAAAGGTCATGCCTATATAACATGCAACGAGCAAAATTTATATGTATCCGAAGGAGATATTGTCTTTGTCAATCAGGGCGTTAGACACTTTATCACACCCTCTGAAGATGGCGGAGGAATTTTTTGCTGTGTTGTTGTTCATCCCTCCTTTATTTTGGGATATGGTCAACTCGAACTAGAAAGCAAATATATTAGTCCTGTAATCTCTAGTCAGACATTTTGCTATCTGCACATTACCAAAAATAACGTGTTGTACCAACAGTTTTTACTGCCTTTAAATCTCCTGATTGCACTTAACACAGAACATCCTGTTGGTTATGAACTGCTTAGCAAGTCTTATGTATTACAGTTATGGAAACTCATTTACGATCAGCTTCCCGCCGCATCACCAGCCTCTCATAACACTACTGCGCGCACTGCAAATCAGGACGCCTATCGGGTCAAACAGGCAATCCTTTACATACAAGAACATTTTATGGATCCTGTTACCTTAGCAGATATTTCCGACGCCATTCTTGTCAGCAAAAGCGAATGCTGCCGATGTTTCAAACGCGTGACAGGACTCTCCCCAATCGAGTATTTGATGCGATACAGGATTATGGAGTCCGCAAAATATATGTATCGCAAAACTCATGAATCCATCTCTGAAATTGCAGGCATTGTCGGTTTCAATAATACTAGTTATTTTAATAAAGTTTTTAAGAAAACTATGGGCTGTACCCCCACTGAATATCGTCAGTCTCTGAGGGAAAACCAGCCAAAACTAATCTAACTAACACTTTAGAGCATGTTTGACATACACTCTTAAAAACTTATCTATCTACAGGTTAAAGCATCTTTAAAAGATGTTTCAACCTGTTCTTTCATCCGCAGAACTCATACCATTGTACTTTTACATCTGCCAACGCAATTGTATTTTTCCCGTTAAAAGGTGCATTGCTAATCCGGCAGATAGAAACTTATTTTCTATCGCATGTAATTAATTTGCATAAAATTGTTTATACCACTGTGCGAAATTTCTAAGTCCCTCACGAAGAGCCGTCGACGGTTTAAATCCAAAATCTCGTTCTAATGCACTGACATCCGCATATGTGACTTCCACATCACCCGGCTGCATTCCCACAAACTCCTTGTGTGCTGCAAAGTCATAGTTCTCTGGCAACACTCCAACAGACTTGAGCTCATCCTGCAATATCTCGACAAAATCCAACAAACTTTCCGGTTGATTGTTTCCAATATTATAAATCTTATACTTCACGCCATCCTCATTGGGAAGCGGCGCACACTGCATAACTGCCTCTATTCCTATAACAATATCATCAATGTACGTAAAGTCACGTTTGCAATTTCCATAATTAAAAATTTTTATTGTTTCATTCTTCACAAGCTTATCTGTAAAACCGAAATACGCCATATCTGGTCGTCCCGCCGGACCATACACTGTAAAAAAACGTAGTCCTGTGGAGGGGATATTGTACAATTTTGCGTAGGCATGTGCCAACAGCTCATCAGATTTCTTTGTGGCAGCATAAAGAGACACCGGATTATCCACTTTGTCTTCTGTCGCATAAGGAATTTTCTTGTTGCTCCCATAAACAGACGAAGAACTTGCATATACTAGATGTGCCACACCCTTTGCACCATTGTCATAGCTGTGCCGACATGCCTCAAGAATATTGTAAAATCCAATCAGATTAGATTCAATATAAGCATCTGGATTCTCAATACTATAGCGCACACCCGCCTGCGCCGCAAGATTGACTACAACTTGTGGCTGATATCGTGCAAATAACTCACTGACCAGAGTTTTATCGGCAATGCTTCCTCTAATAAACGTAAAATTACCTGACGCCTTGGTGCTACACTCCTTAATCTGCGTAAGTCGAAATTCTTTGAGTGCCACATCATAATAGTCATTCATATTGTCAATGCCTACAATGTGAATATTCTGTGCATTTTTCATGAGTGCCAGTATCAGGTTTGCGCCAATAAAACCAGCTGCACCTGTCACAAGTATCGTGCTGCCGTCTAGTTTAATATTCTTTTCTAGCATCTTACTTCTCCTCAATTACTTTTTCTTTGATACAATCTTTTTTTCCAAAGATTAACGCGGCGAAAAGCGCATTGATGTTATCTGGATTCTGCACTACCCACTCCTCACTACATCGGCTTGCTGCTTCATGCATTCCTAGTCGTTCCATCGCATTGATTACCCGCAGCTTAATCTGTGCTGGAGTCTGCATCTGCCACTGAAACGCATTGATTAACCGTGTGCCGTCTTCATAGATTCTATTGTAATCTCCAAGAACACTCAACTCCTTAAAATAATCATCTACCCAGCTTTGCACATTATATTTATATTCCGTCTTCTGATCAATCTCTGCCAACTCCATAAAGCAATCAGGAGATTTTTTTCGCTCTTCCTCAATAATTTCCAGAAGCGTATCATATGCACTGTACCAACTCTCCTTTATAATATTTCCATTATCTTGTGACTTATAACATTTTGCAGTCAAATCCTCAAATATATCCCATTTTTTATTTTTTTCCATTGATATCAGACCTCTCTTATTAATTAATCGTACTCCGCAAGGCATTTCATTTTATGACATTTAGTATATCATTAATTGAATGTTCACACAACAGAACATTAATTAAAAAATTATATAATCATTAGCTCAGCGCTCTCAAAAAGTAATCTTGTCATGGTCCTATGCATATTATAGTTAAGAATACAGTATATTGCGGTGATTCTGTATATGAAACATTATAATCGTATTTTCAATATATTATATTTCATCTGTATGTGTTTGACGCTGGCTGCCATAGCAAAATCTTTGTTGTATCGACAATCCATTCCTGCGATTGCCTCTCTGGACCCACCCCCCGCTGAACTTAATTCTTTGGATATTCGGCGCGTAGCACTTACCTTTGATGACGGTCCCCATCCAGTATACACAGAAAAACTGCTCGACGGGCTAAAGGAGCGCGGTGTGAAAGCCACATTCTTTGTCACTGGAGAACATGCAGAACTTCACCCTGAAATTGTCAAAAGAATGTATGACGAAGGACATCTGATTGGCAATCATACTTACAGCCATATTCAACTTACCGAATCAAACCGCGAACAATTCAAAGATGAACTGATACAGACAAATGAAATTTTACACGAAATCACTGGCGACGAGGTACAATATGTTCGTCCTCCTTATGGTTCATGGGACAAAAAATTCGAGACAGATCTAAACATGTTTCCTGTCCTCTGGAATGTTGACCCTCTCGACTGGTGTACTGCAAGCACAAGTCGCGTCGCAAATGCAGTTCTTAGCAAAGTGTCCGATAATGACATCATACTTTTACATGACTATTATGATACTTCTGTGGAGGCAGCTCTTGTTGTGATTGATGCATTGACAAAAGAAGGATATGAATTTGTGACTGTCGATAAAATATTATTTGATTAAACCTAAAAAATATGCGATGATAAATTTATCAAATTGCAAAAGAATAGAAAGGAACAAATACAAATATCTATGAAATCAAGCTCAGTACTAAAAAAATTTTTATTGCTAATATTATTGCTGACTTTCTGCTTTTTAGCGGGTATTCTTCTTGGAAGTGTCCCTCTCTCTCCTAAAAGTGTCCTGCGTTGTCTCACCGGACTTGATAAAGATACCACTGCCTATATTCTAATTAATACAGTACGTCTTCCAAGAGCTGTAGGTGCATGTCTTGCAGGTATGGGACTTTCCACTGCTGGAGTCATTCTACAGAGCGTTATGAATAATTCTCTTGCAAGTCCAAACACCATTGGCGTCAACTCTGGTGCTGGATTTGCAGTAATGCTCTCACTTATGTTTGGCGGCAGCAGAACACTTGGCATTCCCGTTGCAGCTTTTATAGGTTCACTTATAGCCACGCTTACTATCTACGGACTGGCATATATGGCTGACAGTTCACGCACAACGATTATTCTGGCAGGCATCACAATATCCAGTTTCTTAAACGCAGGCATTAATACCATCAAACTTATAGACACAGATATCACCATAAATCTCACAACCTTTATGATTGGCTCCCTTTCAGGTCTAACATTTGAACTATTGAGATTTCCCGCAACAGCCATTCTTGCCGCGCTCATTTTGTCCTTTCTGTTTGCGAGGTCCATCAATGTTCTTTGTTTGGGAGACGAAACTGCACGCTCCCTTGGTTTGCATGTCGCTAGCGTCCGTCTAATTTTATTAATACTATCCAGTATTCTCTCTGGCTGCGCAGTCAGTTATGCGGGACTATTAAGCTTTGTCGGTCTTATTATTCCTCATATATGCCGTCGACTCTTTGGCAATGATGCCAGATACTTACTGCCTTGCTCCGCACTTTTAGGGGCTAGCTTTGTTCTTATCTGTGATACTCTAGGACGTGTATTATTTGCACCGTTTGAACTTCCTGCCGGAGTATTGCTATCCTTTATTGGCGGACCATTTTTTCTATATTTACTCTTTCAAAAAAAAGGAGGACGCAGAATCAATGCTTGAATTTTGTCACGTAAATATCAGTTGCAGCTTTGTGCCAATACTGCACGATATCTCCGTTCGCTTTCAAAAGGGAGAAATCACCACAATTATCGGTCCCAATGGGTGCGGTAAAACCACTCTGTTACAATGCCTAAACGGCTCTTCAAAAGTCACGGCTGGCTCTATCTATCTCGATAACACAGACTATCTCGCCCTGTCACTTAGAGAACGCGCACGCAAACTCTCCTTTCTACCACAAGTGCGCACCATTATTCCCACTCTCCCTGTAAAGACCCTTGTGGAACACGGACGTTTCCCACACCTGGGATTCGCGCGCAGAAAAACTCAAAAGGATGTAAAAATAGTAGAAAGTGCAATGAATTTTACACAGGTGAGTCCCTATGCTGCCCAATATGCAGACACGCTCTCTGGTGGAATCCGACAGCGCGCTTTTTTCGCTATGACATTGGCACAAAACTGTGACTATGTTGTTCTGGACGAACCAACCACATATCTGGACTTAAATGCGCAGCAATCCTTTATGGACATGCTATTGCAATTAAAAGAACAAGGAAAAACCATTATTCTTGTGCTTCATGATATTGGACAGGCCCTTCGCATTTCTGACACACTTGTCATAATGCAAGACAGAAAAATCGCTGCTATCGCCACCCCTGAAGCGTGCTTACAACAACACATAATCGAGGCTGTCTTTGATGTACACATCAAAAAATTTTCTGATGAAGAGGGAAATTACTACTTCTTCTCTTAGAGCGTGTGATTAACACGCTCTAAGACTCTCCATACAATATATCAGCAAGTTTTTGATATGCCTCTCCCCACCTTGCATTAGGTTTTAGATTGTAAAGTTCCTTTTCTAGAACATAGTATTGTCCATTCTTTACAGCACTCAACCGATTCCATGCCGGATTGCTCAATAGAGTGTCCATAATATTTTGCTGAACTGCCTTTGTATCTTTCCCCTGTGTTGTCACAAATATAAAATCTGGATCAGCAGTAATGACTGCCTCCATACTAAGGTCATCAAGCAAGCTGTCATCTTCATCAGCGATATTGATACAACCTAGCTCGCAAAGCATCTCACCACCGACATTGCCATAACTTCCTTTTGCTTTAATACTGGATGCGCTTGCGCGGAAGAACACAATGCGCGGCGCTTTTTTTCCTTCCAAATTCCTCTGGTTTACACGCTCTCTTGCCGCCTCCACCAACCTCTGGACCTCTGTCCCGTTCTTTTCAAAAAGATCTTTTCTTCCTGTAATATCTGTGCAGATAGACAACATATTCATATACTCATTAAAATTTGAGACAGAAAAGTATGCCACAGTAATACCCGCATTTGTCAAAATTTTCTCCATATCCATATCTGCATCTGTATTTGCACTCGCAATCACTAAATCAGGCTTTGCCGCAATAATCTTTTCAATATCTGGTTCCAGATGCGATCCAATATTGACCACATCCTCTCCTAAATTCAAATCAAAACTGGTCCATGAGTCATTTGCTGCTCCCACTACTTCACCGCCTGCCAAAAGCCACACATCTGTAAAACTTCCAATTAAAGTAACCACCCTGTCATGACTCTCTACATTGACTGTCCTTCCAATATCATCTGTAAATGTCACTCCTGTCTCCTCAGGCTGCGCTGTTTCCTCCTCGAGCCTCATTGCCTCCTTCTCAAGTTTTTCCTCAAGTATTGTGCTTCTTGATTCCCCCTCGCTGTGTTCTTCCTCAACAATAACTGTATCTGTCACTTCCTTTGCATCAGCATCCTGATTTGTACACCCCTGTAGCAGCAAAATTGCTGCCAAAAGAGGAATTACCCATTTTTTCATCTCTCCTCACTGCCTCCAGATAATTTCTTCTCAAACAAACTGATTTTTTTCCCGATTATAATAATAATCAATCTGTTTTAATTGATTCACAATATTTTGCATATCCTCATCCATATCTTCGCAAAATGCCTCAAGACTTGGATAATAATCCCTTAATTTTAAGTTTATATAACTTAATAGCATTGCTGGGTCCTTTGGTATCATTACACACACTCCTTTTTAATACACTTTTGGAATCACTCTTGCACCTGATCTTGCAACAAATTTTTTCGCAACATTAAGTGCAAAGAGACCCCTGAAGTTTATTTTGTGTACTCAACTCTATAATCAAAAGTTCTACACTAAGTTTATCTGGTATACGCCCTGTTTTTACACTCTCCTCCGCATTCACACAAATTGTAAGTGCATCTATCAGCTGTGACAGTTGAAATCGCGCTGCCTGTGGAATATATTTCTTTTTTAGGTAATAGGGATTGAGTCCCGTGTTTTTTGCAATTTCACTCTCCTGATATCCTTTTCCTTTCATCTCTTTCACTTGCAAAAGCATATGAAATTGTCGGGCAGTCAGCGCCAATATTTTCATTGGCGCCTCCTTTAAAGCAAGCAAATTATAATATAATTCAAGTGCACGCTTTTGCTCCTTCTGTGCAACAGCCTCCACCATATCAAAAATCTGATTCTGTATCTGGACAACACACAGTGCCTCCACATCAGCCTCAGTAATCCCTTCTTCATCATACTTATAACAAATTAGTTTCTCTACCTCCCGCCGAATATTTTCCATACTTGTTCCTGTCTTATCCAACAAAAGCTCTAATGCATTGGTCGTAATTAATTTGTTTTCTTTTTTTAGCAATCCCAATACCCACTTTTTAAGAGTCTCCTCATCCTGCATTTCACAGAGTGCTGCATAACCATTTGCTGTAATCGCCTTATATAGTTTGCTTCGCTTATCCGTCTCCTCCTCCACAAAGATTATATAGGTGGTTTCTGGAAGTGATTTTATCAGTGCAACAATCTGGTCATTTCCGTTTTTCAGCCAACCGCTGTTCTCAATAATAATCACTCTACGCTCCGCAAAAAAAGGCATCGTGCCTGCTCGGTCGACTACTTCATTAGCATTGATATCCTTGCCTGCATATATGCTGCAGTTCATGGTATCTTCCTCTGGCAGCAGCGCCTTACGCAGCTTTTCACAGTACTGTCTGCGCAGATATGCCTCCTCTCCATACAGAAGATATACCTTGCTAAATCTGCCACTTTTAATATCCTCCACAATTCTTTTCATTGCATCTCCTCTGTCTTTGGTTTTCGATAAGTTTCTATCTTGTAGCTTCCATTCTTAATTTTTATCATAATGGCTCCTGTGTTCTTTGTTATTATAATATCACTTCCTACCTGTCTCATACGCTCAACTGCCTCTGTATGTGGGTGCCCATAGCGATTGTCCTCACCACAAGAAATAACTGCAATCCTTGGCTGTATACACGTTAGCAATTCCTCTGTGTTGGAATATTTAGAACCATGATGTGCCGCCTTATAAATATCAATTCCTGCAAAGCCTATATGCCGATAAAGCTGTCCCGCAGACGCATACTCTCCATCAGACTCAACATCTCCTGTCAAAAGCGCTGTAACTCCACCAGACTCCAGTTTCATCACAAGAGAATACGCATTGCGCGAATCAGTCTTATAATCTGCACTGGGATGAAGTACTTCAAATCGCAAATCATGTGCTTTTATTTGGTCTCCAGCTTTCAACCGATAAATTGGTACTTTTCTTTCATTACAAAGCACAGCCAACTTGTGATACACCTCATCTTCAATGACAGCGTTTGATATACAAATCCTTCCAATCTTTACGTCCATTCTGCTATTTTCCAAAAGCTCCATCACACCCGAGATATGATCGCTGTCAAGATGTGTCAAAAATACCGCGTCCAACTTCGATACTCCATTGTATTTCAGATAAGGCAAAATAGTGTAACTGCCCACTTTGCTCTCTGAAGTGCTTCCGCCATCAATCAAAAAATGTTCTCCTCTGGTATTCTCAACCCAAATACAATCTCCCTGTCCCACATCTAAAAAAGTGAGTGAAATGCCATCTACCGAAGAATCAGTAACCAGAATAACCGCTGTAAGTATTATTAAAAGTTTTAATCCAAAAGGAAGCTCAATGCCAATCCCTCTTTCTCCGCAGTTTACTTTTCTTGACAATCGTTTCCCATACTGGTGTGACATATACAAAAATATCACAGCTCCGGCAAAAATACAGATTTTCCAATTGTCTGGTCTTCCTGTCACCCAATTTGCAAACGGCAACTTTAAAGACCATTCACAGAGCCACGCAAAACCAGACAGCATCCCATGACATACCAAACCCACAAATTTTGCCATACCCAATCCAAGTGCACTTGGCAAACAACCTACGCCGAGGCACAAAAGCCCTGCTGCCATCAAAACAGACATGGCAGGAATAATAATCAAATTTAACAAAAATGAATAGATTGGAAATTCATAATATACACATAACATAATAGGGAAATGTATCAGGAAGATACTAAGGCTTCCACACAAAGATAACACGATTTTGTCCACAAAGCACTCCTTCTTTTTGTTGGAAAATGGCTGCATCATTTCAAATAGACAGCCTACTCCAAGAATAGCGCCAAAAGACAGTTGAAATCCTGCGTAATACAAATATAATGGTTGTTCCAGCAGAATTAATGTCGCTGCAAGTGCCAGCGCTGTAAGCATATCATAAGTACGTCGCAACAACTGCGCTGCAAGCTGCATTCCAAACATAAATACCGCCCGGTATGCGGAACTGCTCATGCCAACCATATCTCCATATGCAATCATGGAAGCGACTGCCAGCACTACACAGAATGGTTGCGAAAGATATATCCTGCGCAGAATGCGATACAATCCCATTCCCAACAATGTAATGTGAAGCCCAGAAATCGCAAAAATATGCGCAATACCGCTCTTTTGAAAAAGTTGTTTTCTCTGTTCATCTAACTCAGATTTATTCCCAAGCAAAATAGCTTTCATAACAGCAGCATCCTCCGCAGGAAGTGCTCTGTCAAATATTCTCTCAAGATAATGTCTAAGCTGATACAAGGTCTCATAATATATAGAATAATGGCTACTTGCAGTAATCAATTCTGTTTTATATAGTCTAAAATCCACGCCAAGTGTCTGATAATAGCGCTGTGCATCAAATCCTCCCGGATTTCGTGCCCTGTCAAAATAAGATACTTTTCCCTCAACTGCAATTGTACTTCCTACTTTTGGTTCCGCAAAATCTTCGCAGGGTTCCACATAACATAGAACGCATCCTAAATCTTTGTTTTCTTGCATGTTGCCGCGCCATTCTTGAACGTGTTCTACACGCAAAACTAACGTATCTTTTTTGTATTCTTTTTGTGTTAACTCTCCAATTAAAGTGACTCTAGTCCCCTCTAGCCAATCAAATATTCGTTCTGGCGGCGGGGTCATTATCAAATATAAGAACACAGTCACCACAAATGTCGCGCAAACGCAACACAGTGGTCTTCTCATAATATATTATCCTTTTGTATTTTTATTTTAGTACGATATAAAATAATTATAAAACTTATTCTTTATCACACCTTAATCTGTTATTTTTCTATAGTCCCTAATTCACAAGTGACAGATTTCGCTCAAAAACAGTCGACGCCTCATATTTATCCCGGAATTTCCCATCTTTATTTCCCTCAATCGATATCTGCACTTTATTAATATTGCTTAACTCTACAAGGGAATTGACAATCGAATAAATTGTCACATCCGTTGTCACATTGTTCACTGCTGTGAGCATCTCACTGTTAAATGTCAAGTAACACACACCATCCTTCACAGTAATATTGACTAATTTTGTATCTGAACTGATTGTAGGATAAGTTTTATCATTTGCCGGACCACTAATTAACTGTTCCACAACCAACTTCTCCATTGGCACATTGGAAACGTCCGCGTTATGAGTCAGTTCTCTATTTACGGCAATCAATCCGTCTCCGGTCTCATTTGCAAAATATAAGCGCAAATTTACCTTACTCTCCACCGCCTCCACCTGTGTACCAGCATTGTCCACAAACATATCAGCTGTCATAATCCCAATCGCATTTCCCGACAAGTCTGTCAAGGGTTCCCCATTCACTGTAACCATAACATAGTTTACTCCTGGAATATTTGTAAGACTTCTAACAAGAGCCGCTCTTGTTAGTACTTCCGTCGTTCTTGACAATTCCTTATATTTTTCGCCAAGAGATACAATCACCTGCTCTCCGTCATAAGAGTACGTGACAATATTAATCCCACTTGTGAGTGTTGCCTTTAACTCCTTGTTGTCAGGTACAGCACACAACAATTTTAGCACCTCCACTATCATATCCTTTGTGTCTATGCTCTCAAGATAATGTGTCTCTGTCACAAGTTTTGTCTCTTTTTTATTTAAGTAAGAAATATCTATCGCTGTCCCCTGATTTTTTTCGCTGCTACACCCTGTCGAAAGAACAGCCAGCACAAGTATGAAGCCAAATAAGAATAGAACCTTCTGGGATCTCTTTGCAGGATACCAATTCATAAAATCGCCTTTCTGTTTCATTCATTACAGTTTTCTATGACGCGATATAAGTGAGTGGAATCTTCACCGTAAATATCGTCCCTACTCCCTCTTCACTGTTTACGTTAATTGAGCCGCGGTGCATCAATATTGCACTCCTCGTTATCGCAAGTCCTAATCCAGTTCCTCCGATTTCTTTGGAGTGAGATTTGTCTACCCGATAAAACCGCTCATAAATATGCTGGATAGACTCTTGTGGAATCCCTACGCCAGAATCGGATACCTCAACAGTAAAATACTGATGATCTGCATCGAGTATCACCTTAACCCAGCCGCCTTTCACATTATATTTAATTGCATTTTCCACAAGATTAGACAGTGCCAATGTCAGTTTCATCTCATCAATCTCCGCGCTTACAGGTCTTCTGCTCTCAAAGACTAACTTCACTTCAGCCCGCGTGGCAATAGGTCCTAAACGCTTGAGCAAAAGCTCCAACACCGCATTGATGTCTACAGTCTCAACATTCATATCCGCTGAAGTTCTTGTCATCTTTACTAAAGACAACAAATCTGTAATAATCTT
This sequence comes from Lachnospiraceae bacterium, assembly GCA_014239155.1. Taxonomy (GTDB): domain Bacteria; phylum Bacillota; class Clostridia; order Lachnospirales; family Lachnospiraceae; genus COE1. The sequence continues at coordinate 18,483 of JAAZZQ010000043.1, forward strand.
GTTTTCTCGGTCTATCTCTTCTGCGATATCCAACATAAACTCCCGATATAATTCAGCCGGTGCATCCTCCTGTAAAATCAGTGAATCCGCAAGCACCTTCATGGACGCAAGCGGGGTCTTCAGTTCATGTGATACATTTGACACAAACTCCTGTCTGGAATTGTCGAGCACTTTCATTCTGCCCATCATCTGATTAAACGCATCCCCAATATGTTCTGTCTCGATATAGTCCGTAACACTAATCTCTTCATCTGTAAACCCATTTTTTACATCATTGATCGCATCCGTAATTTTTTCAAAAGGCTTTAACATTTTGCGGCTGAGTAACAGTGCAATGCCAAATATAACTACCATCGCTAAAATCTCTAATAAAAAAGCCCTGCTCTGAATGTACTCATAGCCATTTGTGATACTATCTGTTGAGACACTCGTCAGCATCACTCCGGCAACATGTGTCTTCTCCTCCAACTTTTCTTCAATGGGAACAATGATTTCAATGTATCCGGCATCTTTTAGGCTATTGGAAGGTCCATCACCCTTAAGACACTTAATAATCGCCTCGGAAATAATCGTTTTTCCCTCACTGACTCCATAAGTGTCCTTAATAATTTTAAGGTTTCCATTTACAACCAAAACCCTTCCATCATAGAGATTCGACAACTGAGAAAGCTCTGCATTCACTACATCACTGCTGTTATCCAACATATAATTATATGTGATTAAATGGTCTGCGATAATCTTAACTTGTGTTTGTACCTCATTTGTCCTTGTCGTTATCGTGTTGTCCAGATAGCGCTCCAAAATCCCAACATGAAGCACTACACACGGCACAATCCCAGCTGCCATAATAATGCAGAATATCCTTGTTTTCAGACTCCGAAACCCTTCAAATATTTTCCCTTTTTTCATTTTTTTCCAGAGCTTTGCCACTTCTCTCTCCCCAATTTATATACACTTTTCTGTGATACCATTATTTCATTAAAGATTTTTGTAATAATATCCCACGCCCCACTTGGTATGCACATACTTCGGTTCACTTGGGTTTGGCTCAATCTTCTCCCGCAGCCTTCTGATATGGACATCTACAGTTCGTACATCTCCTGGATAGTCCTCTCCCCATACTAACTTTAACAGATTTTCGCGACTGTAAACTCTGTTGGGATTTAGTACTAGAAGTTCTAGCACATCGAATTCCTTTGCAGTAAGATTTACCTCTACGCCACTGATATGAAGCCGCCTTCCCTCACAATCAAGACGCAAATCTCCCGCCTCTAATATCTGTGTCTTCTTCTCTGCCACGCTTTTTGCCTTGCTTCCCGTCCGACGTATAATCGCTTTAATGCGTGCTTTGACTTCGAGAATATTGAACGGTTTTGTGATATAATCGTCTGCTCCATATTCAAGACCAAGTATTTTGTCCATATCTTCGCCTTTTGCTGTAAGCATAATAACAGGCACATCGGAAAATTCTCTAATCTGTTGGCAAACTTCCAGCCCGGTCAGCTTTGGTAGCATAATATCCAGCAAAACAAGATCATATTTATTACTCCTTGCCATTTCCAGTGCCTCTTCTCCATCATATGCGCACTCCACTTCCATGTCATCCTGTTCCAGACTAAATCGCAATCCTTTTACGATTAACTTCTCGTCATCTACCACCAAAACCTTCTTGCCCATTGTTCTCGAATTTCCCCCTTAAGTTGTTATTTTATCCTTTATCTTAGAAAAAAGTCCTTCCTTAATTCCATCTACTTTTTTAATCTCTTCGATACTGCCAAAATTGCCATTTTTCTCTCGGTAAGCAATAATTGCCTCTGCTCTGCTCTCACCGATACCTGACACAGTTGTCAGTTCTGCAACGGTGGCAGTATTAATATTAACCAAGTTTGACTTCTGTGTCGTCTCCTGTGTACTTTGGTCTGACGGAAATTTATAAGTGCCTGCTTCTTTTTGCATGGCAGCCTCTTCTTGTGTCAAAATTACAATCTGCTCTCCATCCACAATCTGTCTCGCCATATTAAGACAATTTTTATCTGCATCGTTTGTCATTCCGCCAGCCAACTCCACTGCCTCATACAGCCGACTGCCTTCCTTTAGACAATACACGCCGGGAAAATCCACCGCCCCACAGATATAAATATAAATCTGTGAGGGTTCTCGTACAGCTTCTTCCTCGAAAAGTGACACAGGGGTCATTTCTTTATTGCCAGCGCTCTGTGTTTCTGTCGATTCTACCTCAAGCAATGTCATTGTAACTTCATCTTGAGCAGACCCGCATCCATACAGCAAGACAAACTGAAACAGCACTAAAAGAAATACACATAAATATTTTTTGTTTTTTGTTTTTATCACGGATATTACACACTCCTTTTCAGGCCCCTCTATGCATATCCAATAATTATTCTATGCTAAATTGAAACTGATTACAAGTGCTAATTTTTACATTTCAACGCGATTTTATTGTTACTTAAAACAAAATGCATTTTAAATTATTTGAATTTTTACAAGTTGTTTGCAATGTGCAAAAGCTCTGTCTGCACAGTTCTGATTCGGCGCATACAAGCGAATCGCTGCACGCATTGCAATTTCTGTAGTTCTAAAAGTTATACTATCAGTGATTTCTCCACGGCTCTTTTCCTCAATTGTCTTGACATATGCTGTTTTTGCTGTGCTCTTTTGGCGTTCTTTCTCTGTAAGCACAGCTTGAACTGACATGGACGCAATGCTGTTTAATCCTCGAAAATACTTGATAATCTGCATATAATCCTCCATATAATCCAAAAAGCAACTTCTATATGACACAAGTTCCAAGTTAGCAGTTGATACTGCCTGTAGACAAAGCTTACATTCTCCATTGATGTCTGACGCTTCCATCAAAATATCTGGTCGCTGTTTTAAAATTTTTTCAAAATATGCCTTTGCACCAATAACATCCTTGTTTTTAAAAAAAGTCGCCATCCTTGCAGTGACTTCATGTGTCTCTTTCTTTTCACCAATAACAGCAACTCTGCACTCAAAAGCCCTACATTGATTTACTGTCACCCACACATACAGCAAAAATTCAGAAATAAACCCAAAGACGCGCTTGTGATAATCGTCGGCAAAAGAAAGGTTAATGCGCTTTTGCAGCGCAAAGAATATTGTAAAAAGCCATTCGCAATACGCATCAAACAACTCTTTTTTCGCTACCATAATATTTCCAAAATATGTCTTGTTCTGATGCACCAGACGGACAAATGTGTCATAATATTCTGGATAGAGCTTTGAGATAACACATCCTGTCTCATCCAGTGCGCTGACATTGTGATGTGCGCGAAAACCATCTCTGTATGAGCCCGGCAGTTCTAGCAACTTTGTTGTAACAATATCGTACTTAGATAAAATCTGTTCGTACTCTGTCTCCGTAAAAACATACCCCTTTTCACTTGTCAGATAACGTCGATAGTGACAGACTCCTACAATTTCAACATCTTTATTATTTTTCCACACCCAATAAACACCAGAAAGTTCCGCATAATAGCAGTTTTGTTCTGAAATATTTTCACCGGTATCATCACCCAAATATCCAAACTCTTCTCTGGCATTTTTATGACCGACATGAAGTGGAATATACATAGGATCGTCGGGCACTTCAAATTGTTTATGTGTCATTACAAAAATTTTAACAGACATTATTTTGTCTCCTTTTTTGTCATAAAATCATATATTGCATTATACACTTTTGAAGAGCGTTTGTACAACAATGTAAGGAGACTTTGTATGGACTTTTTTAACAAGGTAGGTTCCTCAATTTCCAACAAAAGTAAAGATGTCGCTAGAAAAGCAAAAGAACTCGCTGAAATTTCCAATCTGAACAGTCAGATTAATGTCCAGGAAGATATTATTGATAAAATTTGTCTGGAAATTGGAAAAATCGTCTATGAAAAGCGCGAAAATTTTCCGGATGCCGAACTCAAAGAAAAATACACTGCTGCTTCTAATGCCCACGCAGAAATCGCACGCCTAAAATCAAAAATTATTTTTGTAAGAGGTGCAAAACAGTGCCCTAACTGTGGCAATGAAGTTCCACTGACTTCCTCTTTCTGCCCAGACTGCGGAACGGCTGTCCCCACGCCAGCCCCTGAACCAGTCATAGAAGATATTGTGATACCACCGGACAGTATCATCTATTATCCTGAGGAACCCACAAAATAAAATGTGCGCCTTTTGGCGCACATTCAGACTGTCAAAGAACCCCTGTTAAGCAATAGCTAAACAAGGGTTGTTTGCTGTTAATATAAAGTTTTCTGGGGTTAATGATCTGAAATGCGGGTCTTTCCACCTCCACATTGCGAGCTTTTTCAGGTTCATGGCAGCAA
>JAAZZQ010000086.1 GCA_014239155.1 Lachnospiraceae bacterium
CACCCATTGTAAAAGCTATATCACTGCTTCGGATAGACAATAGTTCCATTCCAATCTTTAGATTAAGGAAGTCCAATATTTGCTGATTAAGCTGAATGATACCATTCTCTGAAATATTTACCCAACAGTATGACCGCCCTTTGTATTTGATAAATTCGCCCTCTGCGGTCTGATAACTTTGTAAAGCCGGATTATCAGTAAGAATGTGTCCTAATTTTGACGGTTCTAACAATCCTTTTCTTGTTACACAAAAGCCGCCAGTGACCTTGCTTCCAGTAAAAAGATAGACTTTTTCCTCTACTGTGGCGTTGTACTCTGTAAGAGCCTGGGCTGGCAGATGGATTGTCAAATCATTTCGTATCAGTGATTTTCCGAAAATAAATTTACCGCCTTTATTCATCTGTGGCATATATCATCAACTCCTTTTCCTAAAAGTGGAAGTCCACTATACCACAAGAAAATTCAAATGTCACTAAGGCTCTCTAAAGTGTGGCAAGCTATTTTTCAGCATAGCGAGAATGATTAGTTGCCGGGATATATTTTTTAGAGAGAGTGCCTGTTGCCTCTAATTGTTTTCGGAAACGTTGTTCTCCGAGTAATAACGGAACGCTTTTACAATATAATCAGAAGCCCCTTTTCCATATTGACTGTCAGTCATGCTTTTAATATAATCGCTTGAATATGTGTCGATAAGAACATTGATATAGGACTTATCAAGGGATACGTTAGCGCTGTTTTTCTGTACAAGCTGCAACAGTTCATCTACAATGGATTGTATGTTAGGGGAAGAAACATCTTCTGACAAATTGGCGGCTAATCTGCCATACAGTATATCAGACTGTTTTCCGATTTCTTTTACTTCTTCCGTTAATTGTGTTTCCATAAGTTTAGAGAAATGCTCTAAATTATGTTTCATGGCTTCGGTGTATTTTTCAATACTGCCGAATTGTTGAATGGCAAGTTTAGCTACCTCTGCTTCATCATCTTTAATTTTTTGAATAAACATATCAAAACTTTCAATGCTTCCCCAATGTTTGATAACATCATCAGTGCTGTTATTTTTAAAATCCTCTAAAGCGGTGATGTAATCAGACAGGTCAAATTCCTTAAAACTCATACATTGCTCTCCTTTCTCTAAGCGGCTAAGAAGCTGTATAAGTTTGTCTGTCCGATTGCGCTTCAGCAAAAGCAACTCTTTTTGCCTTTTGAAAGCCTTAATTCTGTCAAAGTCGGGTTTTTGCAGAATTTCTTTAATCTTTTTCAGCTTAAATCCCAATTCCTTAAAAAATAGGATTTGTTGTAGCTTTTGCAAGGCTTCATCATCATATAGGCGATAGCCGGATTCGGTCAATTCGCTTGGCTTTAACAATCCAATCTCGTCATAGTATTGTAGTGTTCGTGTGCTTATGCCTGTTAATTCTGCAACTTGGCTTATGGTTCGCATTCTTATCAGCTCCTTAAATTTGTGAAGAAGCAAGACAGAGATTGCCGGCTTATTTCTATTCTGCTCCTATGAGAAAAGAATACAGTATCACGTTACGTGGAAGTCAATACTTTTTGCTCAAAATTTTTATCACTCATTTTCGGGATATATTTTAACGGATATTCCCCGAACACCTTTTTTGACAATCTTACTGTCATCAAGAATACTCTGCTTAACAGCGTCTAAATCCTTTGAGAGTGCTTCAATCGCCCGTTGGTGTTCTTCCTCTGACGAGAAGCGTTCCGTATCATTTAAAAGGTTCTCCTGCAATTCCCTCGCTTTCATGTATACGCCCAACTTATGATTGAGCAGAGAGTTCTTAAAGGATATTTTGATTGTTGAGGGATTGAAACTTCCGTCCTCGTACCTTTCTGCTTCAAAGTTCATATCTAATTTTTCGTCCATTTTTAACAGCAAGGATAAAACGTCTGATACCGTTTCTATATCAAAATCCATGAAAACATTGATACTGATACCCAAAGCATTTGCAATCTTCATCAGTTGGTCGGGTTTGGGATTTCGGATGCCATATTCATATTTTTTTATGGTAGCGGAATTGATGCCGGAAAGCTGACCGAGCGTTTCCTGCGATATGCCACGCAAATTTCTAAAATGTTTAATTTTTTCCCCGGTAGTCATATAGATACCTCCGATTCTGTAATTTTCTCTAGTGCTTAGTTCAATTCTATCACATCAGGACACATTTGTGTATAAAAATTTAAAATAAATACTTGACGTTCACAAAAGTGTACCGTATAATAGAAGCATAAAGGTCACAAAAGTGTACCTAAAATAAAAAAAGAAAGGACAGGACTATATGGAGAATGGAAAGAAAATGTATGTAACGGCAGAGGAAGCGACTGAAATGCTTGGTGTATCAACGGGTTATGCCTACAAGATTATCCGGGGGCTGAATGAGGAACTGAAAGCAAAGGGCTATCGGACAATCTGCGGCAAAGTCCCGACAAAATACTTTGAAGAAAAATTCTACGGTCTGACCGTAGCTATGTAGGAAAGGAGAGATTTTATGTCAGCGACAAGGGACGGAAAGATGTGGCGTTGCCAGTTCTATTATAAGGACTGGCAGGGCGTAAGCCACAAGAAGAACAAGCGGGGATTTAAGACAAAAGCGGAAGCGGAACAGTGGGAGCGTGACTTCCTGCAACAGCAGCAGAGAAATTTAGACATCAATTTTGAAAACTTCGTACAAATCTATTATGAGGATATGGAACACCGTCTGCGTGAAAATACCATGCGTACAAAGAAATTCATTATTGACTTGAAAATCATTCCGTATTTCAAGAAAAAGAATATGAGTGAGATTAAGGCTTCGGACATTCGGGCGTGGCAAAATGCGCTGATGAAAAAAGGGTATTCAGAAACGTATCTGAAAACAGTTAATAATCAGTTGTCGGCAATCTTCAATTATGCGGTTCGGTATTATGACTTGAAAGACAACCCATGCAGAAAAGCCGGGAGTATCGGAAAGAGCCATGCCGGGGAAAAGGAGTTTTGGACGAAGCAGGAGTTTAAGCAGTTCCTTGTGACTGTGGAAAACAAGCCGGAAACAAAAATGGCGTTTCTGCTCCTTTACTGGACGGGAATGAGGATAGGAGAGTTACTCGCCCTAACCTACAATGATATTGACTTAGAGAAGCGCACAATTTCCGTAAACAAGTCTTATCAGCGGATAGAGGGCAGGGATATTATCACACCGCCCAAAACACCAAAGAGCAAGCGAATTATAACGATACCGCCATTCTTGACGGAAGAATTAAAAGAGTATATTTCACATTTGTATGGAATTATGGCAGACGAAAGAATGTTCCGCTTTACAAAGTCCTATATGGAGCATGAGATTATCAGAGGTATCAAGGCTTCGGGAGTAAAAAGAATACGCTTGCATGATATTCGTCATTCCCACGCTTCGTTACTTGTGGAAATGGGTTTTACGCCTTTAGCGATTGCGGAACGGTTAGGACATGAGAAAATCGAAACAACACTAAATACTTATTCGCATTTATATCCAAACAAACAGGGGGAACTTGCAGATAAATTGGAGATAGAGAACAGCAGGGAGGAAGAAGAATGAGCGGAGTGCATAAATACCCGACAATCAGCTTTCGCATTTCCCCCAGAGAGAGGGAAGAAATCGAAGCAAAGATTTTAGCAAGCGGACTTTCTAAGAAAGATTATTTTGTCCGTTCCTGTATTTATAACCGGGTGTGTGTGGTCGGCAAAAAAGAACTGGTCTATCAGTTGGTAGAGGAACTAAAGATAATGCAGACCAATATCCGGGAAGTGACAGAACAGTTTGAAAAGGCAGAGATTTATTTAACGCCGAAGGGACTGGAAGATATGAGGAATGACTGTCTTGATATGCTGAAAGCTATCCTTTGGGTGTTAGACGGAGCAAAATATCTGTGGCAGGGCAACACCGACGGAGAAGAAAAAAGCCCCGACGGCGGCAACTGTTAGGGCTGTGATAACTGGAAAACTTCTGTTATCAGTATCCACAATACAAGTATAGCAGAGGTTTCTTCCAGTGACAACGATTTTTCAGAAATAGAGGGCATTATGGAAGAAACAAAAACAGAATTGCAGTTGATTAAATTGTCGGAGATACAGTCGCAGGAAGTTTCTTGGCTATGGTTTCCGTTTATCCCTTATGGTAAGCTGACAATCATTCAAGGCGATCCGGGGGACGGAAAGACAACCTTTATACTGAATATAGCGGCGAAACTGTCTAAGGGAGAGGGCATAGACAGTGAAATGCACCTTACAGAGCCTTTGAATGTAATCTATCAGAGTGCGGAGGACGGTCTTGCTGATACGGTAAAGCCTCGACTAGAACAGGCAGGGGCAGACTGTGAGAGAATTTCAGTCATTGATGAAAAGATAAAATCCCTTTCCATGATAGATGAACGGTTGGAAGAAGCTGTTATAAGGACAGGCGCAAAGCTGTTGATTTTAGACCCGATACAAGCCTATTTAGGCGGTGGTATGGATATGAACCGGGCGAACGAAGCAAGGGATATGACAAAGCGGTTAGCGGCACTTGCGGAGAAATACCAGTGTGCGATTGTCCTTGTTGGGCATATGAACAAGGCGGCAGGAAATAAGGCGGCATACCGGGGAATGGGTTCGATTGACTTCTTTGCAGTTGCAAGAAGCGTTCTCTTAGTCGGCAGAGTTGAGGGAGAAGAAAATACAAGGGCTTTGGTGCAGATTAAAAATAACCTTGCGGCGTTCGGACACCCGAAAGCATTTGCATTATCAGAGGACGGTTTTCACTGGCTTGGAGATTATGAGATAACAGCAGATGAAGTCTTAGGCGGTATCGCTCCCAAAGCAAATAAAATGGAACAGGCAAAGCGACTACTCCGGGAACTGGCAGAAACCAACAACGCCATGCAGAGTAATGAGATTTTCAATCTTGCAGACGAACAGGGCATATCAAAGTGGACACTGGAAAATGCGAAAAAAGAATTAGGAATCCCGGCAAAGCGGATAAATAATGCGTGGTATTGGGAACTGGATAAAATCAGACAGTGACAAAGAAAGGCAACAGCGCAACAATGCAGGGTATTAGAATTTTGCAGTCTTGGAATTGCGTTCTTGAAGATTGCAAGGTTGCAAAGATTATAGAGATTGCATTGTTGCGGTGTTGGGAGAAAGCCGGGAAGCGGCGACAACAAGGCGGCGAAAAGCCGCCCCGTCCGTTAGGGCGGAAAGCCCCCGGCAGGGCGCAAAGGCACTTTTGATAAAGCGGAGCGTGTCGAAAGTGCTTTTGCGTTACTTTCGCAGAAAGTAACAAAGGCTATACGCCTGTCGGCACAATAAAAATAGAGAAAATGGAGGATATGCCTATTGGAAAGAACGATTAGCGGCATGATGGGAAAGGGTTCTGTCAATCACAACACAAGAGCCTTTACAGCTAAAAATGTGGATAAGGAACGGAGTCGGGATAACGTGGAGTTCTGCCACTCGGATATAAAAGAAGTCTATCACACTCTTTTTGATGAAGCACTGGAACGCTATAATGCAAAACAGAAACGGAGTGACCGAAAGATTGACGATTACTATGAGAAGATACGCCGGGGAAAGCAGGAGAAATTATTTTATGAGGTCATCTTCCAAATCGGCAATAAAGATGATATGAATGTGCAGAGCAAAGAGGGGCAGTTGGCGAAAGATATTTTATGTGAGTTCATGGAGCAGTTTCAGAAAAGAAATCCTAATCTTCATGTATTTTCAAGCCATTTGCACATGGACGAGCAGACACCACACATTCACATTGACTTTGTTCCTTTTATCCGTAACAGCAAGCGTGGGCTTGATACAAGAGTGTCATTAAAGGGTGCGCTGTCAGAGCAGGGTTTCAAAGGCGGCACAAGGGGAATGACGGAATGGAATGAATGGATTGAAGCGGAAAAGCAGGAACTTTCAAAAGTCATGGGGCGGCATGGCGTACAATGGAAACAGTTAGGAACGCATAACAAGCATTTGTCTGTATTAGATTTTGAGAAACAGGAACGGGCAAAAGAGGTTGCAGAACTGGAACAGACAATATCCGGCAGTAAAGCAGAATTATCTTCTATTTTTTATCAGCAGATAGCGGCAGAACAAGAAACGAAGCAGATACGGAAAGAGGGCGAATCAATCCGGCAGGAAGTATCAGAACTTTCCGCTACAAATCATCTGTTGAAAGAGCAGACGGAAGCGCTGACAGAGGATAAGAAAAAGCTATTATCCGAAAATGAGAAACTAGAAAAACAGCAGAAAAAGTTACAGCAGGAACTTAACAAAATGGTGCAGTCTAAGGAAGTCATGGAGCGCAATATTCACACTTATGATGAAGATATGAAATGGCAGTTAGCAGAGCCGGGGGCATTGATGAGCGCAAAGTCTTACCGGGATAAAAAGGCTTTGCCGCTTGTGAAGAAATTGAAAGAGGTTGTAAAAAATCTGACAATCAAGTGCGTACAGCTTACAGAACAGGGAAAGAAGCTGACTGCCAAAGTAGACGGACAGCAGACGCAGATTAGCCGCTTGACGGATAAAGTTATGGAGCAGAGCGACACCATAGACCGATTACAGGAAAAAGTGTCTGATTTGGGGCGTTTGGAGCGTCATTTAGGCAGAGAACAGGTGCAGTCGATAGTGGAACAGTCAAAGGCATTAGAACAGTCAGAAAGGGCAAATAAACGCCCGAAACGTGTCTTTGAAATGAGCCGATAGGAAAGGGGATTGATAGGATATGACAGATATGGAGAAGAAAGTCATGGTGCGGCTGTGTGCTAAAATCGTGGCGGAAACAGACCTTTACGAAACGGATAAGGAAGTGCAAAATCTGATAGACTGGGTGTGCCTGTCAGAGCAGATAAAGGAAAACAATAATACAATCCGCAACCTGATCGGGGAATATAAAAAGATAGAGCCAGATTGCCGGGAGGGAGTAAGGGCGCAGTTGGAGCGCATGAAAGAACTCTGCAAAGAGCGAAATAGTCTGTATGAGAAGCAGAATGATTTGAAAGGACAGAAACAGCAAATAGAGAGGGCATTGGAGCTATAAAGTTTGCCGGGGAATGACAGTTACAGAAAGTCATTTCCCGGCATTTTTAACATCAAATTTATAGCCGACACCTAACACGGTTTTTATATAAGTCGGGTTCTTGCTGTCCGGCTCTATCTTTTTTCGTAGGTTGCAAATTACGGTAGAAATGCTTGATTGGCAGCTATCGCTGTCCATGTTCCAAACAGCTTCAAAAATCTGTGTCCGTGTGAGGACAATGCCAGGATTGGTGGCAAGAAGTACAAGGGTACGGTATTCAAGGCGGGTAAGATATATGTCCTCTCCGTTCTGAAGTACTCTGTGTTGGTTTTGTCTGATTTCCAGTCCCGGAAAAATCAGTGAGGGGGAGTACAGCGGTTGTGTTGTTTCAAGCGTGACTATGTTAGTAAGGGCAGATATGGCTTTTTCAACTAATTCTTCTTCTGTGTCATTGAATACAAGCATTATTATTTTTCCGACAAACAACACCTCCCATTATGAAACATATCTGTAGAAATTCATATTTTTTCAGCGGAAAAGAGAAAGGGATAAATACTATTCGTCAAAAGATGTGTTGACAGCTTTTTCTCTCCATGTGTCTGTATCCGCTTTCAGTTTGGTGCAAAGATTATCTATGACTTCTGGTGCGTCTGCGCCTACAGCTAAATGCAATGGGGGATTTTGTGACGCTTCTGCTTCAAGAAGTAATTCAGCTAATTTAACAGGATTTCCCGCTTGTTCATGACGCTCGGCATTTTTGATAAAATCTGTCTGCCATCTGCAAGTGTCATAATCCGCAATGTGAATATCGGGTACAGTTCCCCATTTTCCCTTATCATAAAAATTCGTTCTGAAAAGACCGGGCGCAACATTAGTCACTCTAATGTCAAATGGCGCAACCTCAAATGCAAGGGAAGTAGAAAACCCTGTAACAGCAAATTTTGATGTGTGGTACGGAACGGGTCCGGCACAATATCCTGCCCCGGAAGCAATATTGAAAATATGCCCGCTGTGCTGCTTACGCATGATTGGCAGAACTACTCTTGTAACACGCATAAGTCCGAAAACATTTACCTCAAATAAGCGGCGTATGGATTCTTCGCTTGTTTCTTCAAAATTTGTAACTGCCCCAAAGCCAGCATTATTGACAAGTACATCAATTCTGCCAAATTTCTTAATTGCTGAATTGACCGCAACATTGTAAAATTCTTCATTTGGATTAGAAACATCTAATTTCAAAGCCAGTACATTTTCACTATATTTTTGTGGTATCACAAAATCATTTTCTTTTCTTGTTGTAGCGACAACATAGCCGCCCGCTTTCAGAACTTCATTTGCAACAGCATTTCCTATTCCTTTAGCGGCACCGGTTATAAACCATACTTTTTGCATTGTGAAACTTCCTTTCTCTTGAAAAATTTTGTTTTTTGCTATATGATATAGCATAACACTAAAGTCAACTTTAGAGTCAAGTGTTGTTTCGTGAAAAATATTTGAAAGGTGTGTCGTGCATGGGATATACGATAAAGGAAGTTTCTGAAATGACGAATTTATCTATTTCCACTTTGCGGTATTATGACAAAATGGGATTGTTACCCTCGTTAGAACGAAAACAGTCGGGGTATCGCAATTTTTCAGATGGAGATATAGAAATGCTTAAAATTATTGACAGCTTTAAGAAAGCAGGTCTGCAAATTAAAGATATGCAGCATTATATTTCACTTGTCTATCAAGGGGAAAGTACATTGCAGGAACGCTATCAGATTTTTCTAAATCAAGAAAAAGTGATTGAGGAAAAGATTTCGGAACTGGAGCAGGCACTAAAAGTAACACGCATGAAAATAGGTTATTACCAACAGGCAATAAAAGCAGGTACAGAAAGTGCTTTGCCACGGGAATTTTGCTTACAGACAATAAGAAATGATAGTGTCATTTCGGCAATTTGAGGATATTTTGCAGACGCTTTTGAGAGTAGTTCATTGCCAGATAGAAAGTGACTTCTAAGCGTTCATAAGGGGAAAAGACCGGGATATGGCAATCTGTGAAAAAACGAATTATTCCTTAGGTGATAGATAGACATGGTGCTAGCACCATGTAAGTTAAAGCAGATAAGAGAAAGGATAATATGGCAATTTGCAGTTATAGGTGGATTGCCATATTTTGGTGGAAAAATGGGCGTTTATGTGGTAATATGGAGAGACAAAGATAAAAACACAACGCAAGGCAATCTTGCAGAACTGGTAGGTAGTCCAGTCGCACCGATTTGGTGTAAGTAGCCCTCCCTCCTTAGGGTCGTCCGTTCTTTGTTCATCACAATTATTTTAAGGAGGAAATGTCATGGACAAAGTTTCGGGAAAGCTGACAGTATTTTTTGAAGAACCCTTTTGGGTGGGAGTGTTTGAACGTGTATCAGATGGAAAGCTATCTGTATGTAAGATTACGTTTGGCGCAGAGCCAAAAGATTATGAGATTTATGAGTTTGTTTTGAAAAATTACTATCGGTTACGATTTAGCCCAACTGTGGCAACTGATGTAAAAGAAGCAAGTCGCAATCCTAAGCGTGTACAGCGAGAAGTGAGGAAACAGATTCAGAATACCGGGATAGGAACAAAATCATAACAGGCTTTGAAATTACAGCAGGAGCAGTTGAAAACTGAACGTAAGGTTATGAGCCGGGAACAACGGGAAGCGGAGAAACAGCGGCAGTTTGAACTGAAACAGCAGAAAAGGAAAGAGAAGCATAAAGGTAGGTAGTAGGTAAATCGCTTACCCCTATGTTTGGAAAATAAGGAGATGCATATATGGTAATCAAGATAAAGTATTGGATAGATAATTCAAGAAAGAATCAAATAACAAAGGCAATTAGTATAATAAATGGTCTACAAAATTATTATTTTTTACTGTTAGAGTTATCAGATAATGATGTTGTTAATGAAACATGTGTTGATTGGGATGTTTTTTCTAAATTGTATTCGATAAAAAATGATGAATATGTAATATTTATTACAGAAAAACCATTTGTCGATAACTGGTTTTCACATGAGGAATATCAGTTTTCAGTAATTACAATGCACGATTGGGAAAAGCTTTTTGCCCCTCCATCATTAAAAGCATATTTGGTGTATCAAATTGCACAAGCTGTTATTAGCTTTGAGGGCGATTTAAGCGAAAAAATGGAAATGAGAATGGTACATGATTATGCAGAGGGATGCATATTTGATTTATGTATGGATAAGACTGATATACACTTAGGAATGATAGCAGGGAATATCTGTCCTAAGTGTAGGGGAAATTTGCTTCGTTATGGTATTAGTGAAAAGGCTATATATTCTGTGGAACGTATGTTAAGCTATGTAAGGTCAGAAGCGATAGGAAAACCAATAGTATTTGATGAAGACGCAGCATTTATTGTAATGCGTTTTTCTCAAAATGATGAAAATGACCATGCTTTTTTGTATGGTATAAGACCGGCATTGGAGAAATTGAAGATTAAGTGTATACGTGCAGATAATCAAATAACATCAGGACAGTTATTAGAAAAAATTAAGAAAAATATTGAGAAGAGTAGATTTGTTATTATCAAAGTTGACTCAAATAATTTGAATGTTTATTTTGAATTAGGGTTAGCAATGGGGTTAAACAAAGATGTTCTTTTGATTTCACAAGAAGATTTGGTTTTGCATTTACCAACTGATTTGAGAAACTGGGAATGTCTTACATATTCAGAAGGAAATTATGATCAGTTAAAGAATAAAGTAATAAAATTTTTTGCAGATCAATATCACTACAATGAATATATAAATCATTAAAGCTGGGCATGAAATTATGAGCAACATAATACATTTTTTAGATGTATTACTAACATGGTGCTAGCACCATGCATGATATCAAGAATATAAAAGTATTTATAGATTGGACAGGTGTGGAGATGGAGAAATTTAACAATAAAACGTATGAAGCATTAGCAAAAGATTTAATAAACGATGCATTTTATCTGGAACAACGCTCGCGTAGAGGAACTATTGCAACCATCAGGCAATATTCAGAAATTATCGTGAGAAGAGTTCTAGACTTGCCATGTAAAGAGTTTGTTACAATAGGGAACAAGAATATTTTAAAAGAATTAGAAAAGAGAAGTAACAATAATCCGATTTTATTAGATTCTTTAAAAAGAATTTGTGCTATGGGGAATAAGTCTACACATACTCAAGAAATCGCAGAAATTACAGAAGAGGATTTAAAAGAAGTTATTGATAATTTATTTAACTTATATTCTTATTTGCTTATTGATTTTTTTGAAAAATACTCTTTTGGGTCGAATTTGGAGATTGTATCATCTTTTTCCACATTGCCGCCTATCATAAGATATAAAACATTAAAGTATCTAAATGATAGATACCCTGAAAATATGTTAGTATTAGATAAACTTTCATTAGCCATATTAAAAGCATTTGATAGAGAAACAGCAGTTAATTGGATTGAAAAACGAAAAGAATTATTAGAGAATACTTCCTCGGTAAGTGAAAAAGCTAAACTTGATATGATAGAAAAAATGGGTAATGAGCTAGCTAGTATCGTAATTTCAGATGCACCTAACATGTATCAACTTTGTCTTAATCGGATTAATAGTGTAGCGAATACAATAGAATCCAAAGGAAAGTTGTATGATGACTTTGAGAGTGCTATTACTCTTTATTATCAAGAAGGTATAATCAAAGGGGATGCACCTGATGTGATAGAATTTAATTCTGTCATGGAATTTTTATATCTTGGTAGAAAAGCAAAGAAAAATCAATTATTAGAAGAAAAAGAGGAATATCTCCTTATCGACACTCTTTTTTAAATTTTAATGGCTCTATTTTGGCTCTAAAAATTTTGAATGGCAAAAATACGAGAGTGATTTTTGAAGAATATGGATAATAAATGTTTAAAAAATCAAAGAAAAATAGCCAGTTCACGCTATCCGCCGAGGAGTTCGAATAGTCGGAGCTGAGCCGCAAAGCCAGTAAACATCAGGGTTTGCGGCTTTTTTCTTCGTTTTATTGCATTACGATTGCATTTTTTATTCCACTTCTTTGTGATAGGCTGCGGTGTGCTGGTTGCTCGTATAGTCTGCAATGCTCTGCGTGGCAGGCGTATACTGCAGCACTCCGGTCAGCTTGTTGGCAACTTCAAGATTAGTGTTAGGATACAGATGACCGTAGGTTCCCAGAGTCGTCTGTATTTTTTCATGTCCCAGCCGCTCTTTGATCAATAGGGGATTTTCGCCCATGCTGATGAGCAGGGAGGCATGGGAATGTCTCAGTGCATGGATTTTGATGCGGTGTACGCCGGCAAGCCCGGCAAGTTTTTCCAGTGCCCGCGGCAGTGTATGCTTGCTGGTGGGAATGCCGTTGTAGCTCAATACCAGGTCACAGTTTTTCAATACCTTTTTCTGGACTTCCTGCCATGCTTTCAGTTCCCTTATGGTATCTGCGTCAATGTAGATGGTGCGGACGCTCGCCTGCGTTTTGGGTTCGACAGGCTTGAAATTGTCCATTGACTTATAGTACATGGTTTTGGTTATGCTCAGCAGTCCTGTGTCGAAATCAATATCAGACCATAACAGCGCTGCAGCTTCGCCTATCCGCATCCCTGTCATAAACAGCAGCCAGAAGGAGATAAAGAGGTAATGTTCATAATAATCGCCCTTATAGAGCAGGGAGATTACTTTTTGAAATTCCTCCAGCGTCCAGAAGTCCACCTGCGTCTTTTTGGACTTGATGTTCCCGATCATCCTTGACGGATTCTTTTTTGCTATCCCCAGTACGATTGCCCGGTCAAAAGCAATGGAGAGCAGCCCCTGCACCACATGGATATAGTTCGGGCTGAACTCCTTTGCAAGTTCGAGCTGCTAGTTCTGGACATGGATGGGTTCAATCTCATCCGTTGCCATTTTGTAGAAGTATGCAAAGTGTTTCTGTATGGTGGAATAGCGGTTTAGGTAGGTGCTTTCCTTTACCTGTGTTTTGTACCACGGAAGATAGGTTTCTTCAATGAATGTCTGAAAGGAAACCGTCTTCTTTTTTTCATCCAGTTCTTTGGCAGATGACAGGATCAGCTTGGAATATTCTTCCCTTGCTTCCTTCTTGGTAGCAAAACCGCTGCGGTATTTCTGGATCTGTTTCCCGGTTACGGGGTGGTAGCCTAAATTTGCCCGGAAATAATAGGTTCCGTTGTCTGCTTTCTTAATCGGATCTTTTGCCATGATTTCACTCCTTACATAGATGTGCAAGAAGTACAATCAATTCTGCTTGTCGGGAATCGTGATTCCCAGTAATTCTTCTACAGCTTCTCTGGGAACCCTGTCCAGTTTCCTTGACTGGTAGTAGGTATGTCCCCTTGATACCATAAGTTTCTTCGTCTCCCTTATGATGTCCGCTGCAAAAGAAGGTCCATATCCCAGCGCTATTAAATTGCTTTTTGTTACTGTAACCATACGCCTCCTTTCCTAGCCAGAATATGGGAAAACACAATATCTGGCTATAAGTATAACATATCTGAAAATATTGGTGATCAGCTTCTTGCAAAAATTAAAATAAAATTTTGTTAGCTTCACATACCTTCCCCCACCGCTTCCTGCGCCCTTCCCGGCCACGTTGACTGGCTGCGCTGTGCGCAATTTAATCCGGACGGATGGCAGACCAGACTGTCAGTAAGGAGCCATTCACCAGAACCCATATACATGAGGGTGTATGTTCTTCAGTTGTCAAAGAACGGATGCCTGATACGGATGAACTGTTGTAACAGGACAATCTAAAAAAGAAGTACCGGGCAGGGGAGCAGATACTTGAAAAATTTTGAAAAAAATTAAAAATTTTTTGTAACAGGGAAATTTACAGACCGAAAATGGAATATATAGTATTATTAAGTTGACAGGATACAAGATATTGTGCTAAGATGATTCCGTAATTGATTTTTATGCGATACCTGCAGATGGGGAACGGGGACAGAACACCCGATGCGCCAGCAGCAGGTTCCGGCTCCCTGCGGGAGATCTGGGGCATCAATGTCGTCAACTTAAGCCGAACTTGTCCCTTCTTACACAGAAAAAATAATTCCTAAAATTAAAAAAACACTTGACAAATACGCCGAAAAATGTTGTATCGCAATTAATTATCTTATTGACTGCGAGGTATCCTTATG
>JAAZZQ010000088.1 GCA_014239155.1 Lachnospiraceae bacterium
CTAAGATTGTCTTATAGCTCAATATCTTCTTTGCCTGTTCATCATATTGCATAGCCAGTTGTATTGTTTCTTCTTCCCTACTTACATTTGGGATTATCATATCTTTTGTTTCTCCCTTTTTCAATGAATCTTGTTGTAGATCACATATTTCTTTTAGACCGATGGCATTCTTACTGCAATGTGTGAGTCAGCTTTGCTGACAGATTACAAATTTGCACACCTGCAATCCTATCGGATGCTTATCTACATTAATGATTATGCCAATCGCAAGAAGTAAAGTTTTCATCAAACTCATCATATGCACAATCCAGCAATTTTGCCCCCCAGCCATCCGAAAATTGAAAGCTAATAAATCTTCCGTTTAGATACATGCCTTCCTGCTCTATAGATTTATATAAACCGTCAAAATGAAACATTGGATATTGTTTTCTAAGCCAACCCTCCAAATCTGGTTTCTCAATTGTTCCATTGTTCGGTTTCCTATCAAACGCATCAAAAACCCGTGTGGGAATCCTTTCTTTTGTATGATAAATTTCTTTCTCCAAATTATTTATATCATAGCCATCTAACGCACCTGGAAGCACTGCCTGCTCAATTTCCCAAAATGGATAACAGCACGCCTCAAGGCTTGAAAACAAATGATAAAGAATACAATCATTAATCTGCTTTACATTCTTACTAATTTCTATCTCCTTCTGATTATAATAGTCCTCCAACCCTTTTGCAATTGCAGTGCCACTCTCTCCTTTATCTTTTAAATAGGGGCGCAAAGGCGCAAACTCAAAAGAATTTTCCTTTTGCATCTCCTCTATTATAGCCTCCAACTCAATATCAATTATAATGTTCTCTTCCTCAAAATTCTTATTCTCATATACCCCTGCAATTCCCATCGAAAAAGTTCCCTTTGCAAGAAACACTCCATCTTTATAAATAATCTGTATCATTCCATTTTGCCTCCTAATATAAAATTCTATTTATATTATCGCAACTTGCATCCGCCGCCTTGTCATGTTACTATTTATCATAGCACAAACAAGGGAGGCGGACAACCTATGAATCTTGATTTCAATTCGACACAATCTACACGTTACCTACAGGTGTATGACTACTATAAGAACTTGATTGTTACAGGGCGTCTAATGCCGGGAACAAAAATGCCTTCTATCCGCCGCGGCGCAATACAGTTAGGTCTAAGTCGCACCACGATTGAAACTGCATATCTATGTCTTGCAGCAGACGGCTATATTATTTCTCGACCGCAAAGTGGATACTATGTCACAGACAGATCTGTAAATTTATTTACGAAACAAAATACGCACAATACCAAAAATGATGCAGCACACCAAAATAAAATCCTATACAACTTTACCTCTAATAATGTAGATGCAGAAAGTTTTGACTTTAATCTGTGGAGACGCTATATTAAAAGCACACTGCGACAAGACGGGCGCATGTTAACCTACGGCGAGCCACAAGGCGAATACGAACTGCGCGAAGTTCTTTGTCGCTATGTGGTAAACAAGCGAAACGCTATCTGTCGCCCTGAAAACATTATAATTGGCGCTGGCTCTCAAGCGCTGCTCAATATCCTTTGCCCGCTCATAAAAACACGCCACACAGTCTGTTTCCATGACACGCGCTTTGCACAAGGTATGGTTATTTTTGAGGATTATGGTTTTGATATTAAAAAAGACAAAGAAAATGCAAGTGTACTCTATATGACACCTTCTCATATGACCTCGCTTGGTGATGTGATGAGTGTCGAAAAACGCCTTGCACTTTTAAAGGAATGTGCAGTTTACAATCGACTGATTCTCGAAGATGACTACGATAACGAATTTCGATATTTTAGTAAGCCAATACCTTGTTTGCAGGGGCTTGCAGGAGGTGAGAATGTTGTTTATCTAAGCACCTTCTCTAAACTTTTATTGCCTTCTATTCGTCTAAGTTTCATGATTCTGCCCGACTCGTTACTGCCTTTGTACGAGAAAAAAAAGGCACTCTACAATCAGACTGCCTCCAAATCAGAGCAACTTGCCCTCTGTCAATTTCTGCGCGACGGGCATCTGGAAAGTCAAATTCGGAAATTAAAGCGCCTGTATTCCAGCAAAGCAAAGACACTATCCGCACTTTTGGAAAAAACTTTTGGCTCTTGCGCAGAAGTCTATATGGGTGAGTCTGTCTTTCTCGTACACCTAAAAATAAAGTGCACACTCACCACCGATGAATTGTACAATAGAGCTACCGCAAATGGAATTTTGGTTTTTCCTTTCCACAAAGACAGAAAAAAAAACGATGGTTTTGCACATATTGCACTCTCATGCTGTGAAGTTCCTGTGGAAAAGTTTCCTGATGCAGTAAAACTGTTATATAAAATTAGTTATGAAGATTAGAATTATATAGGTATTTTTTATTCCCGCAGGCAATGAGCGAAACAACTGCCAAGTAGACGTTTCGTTCATTACTCACAGGAATAAATAGATAGATTCAATTCCTCCAATATTTCATAAATTTCACTTCAAACCTATATTCTGTTTCAGATTATTTTTTATAATTTCCAAAACCTGTTGAACACAAAAGATACGATTCGCTGAATTATCGACGGATCATGTCTCTGTTACGTTTATTTTGACTTATATTTTCCTTGTATTATAAATAGCATCTTTTTCAATCTTTTATTGATATTCATATAATTCCAACATTCGACCTAAATTCTAAAACGTATCTCCCTCATATGCTTCTAGTTCTCTGCACAGCGCCACAAAATCATCATACACAGTAATTGTCTGTAAATAACGAAAATCCAAAATCCACCCTGAACTGCGATGCCTTAAAAAATCTGCATCCCACAGTGGCACAACCACAAATCCCTTTTTGTAATCGTATTTTAACGGCTCATACTGTGCAATATTTGCTCGAAAATATTTTACTTTTGCCATACATAATTTATTGATGCGAAACAATAAGCCAATTATATCTGTTCGCTCAAAAAAAGCATCTTTAAAAATTAAATGTTTATGTGCATTCTCTTTCTCAGAATACCAAGCACAGTTTTCATGCTTTAGTCCATATTTCTCCACAAGCAATTGTTTCTCATCTTTTTTCTCAATCATCTCTTTTCCCCCTTTCAATAGCCTTTTAAAAAACAATAAAGAAATAACATATTATATAAGATTGTTCAGTTATCTCTTTGCTGTTTTTAATATTGTAGGATTCTTTTTGTCATCATACCCCACAGAGAAAAGTATTGTCAAGCGCTGCTTGAGTACGCCTTGCACAGAATTTGTTACAAATCGTAACAGTTCAGATACCTTCACTGTTACAGGCAAAAATTCATGCAGAATCGCCTTTGGCGATGAATTTTTGCTTGCAACCACCACGTTTTCTTACGATATTTGCAGCGCAGTGCAAATACCTGTTTGAACTGTTACGTAACAGTTCAGCCTTTGGCTTCCTGTTACAAGCATCAAGCCGTGCATAATCGCTTCGCGATGGCTTGATGCATCTCAACTACTACGCTTTCCTACGGACTTTGCAGCGCAGTGCAAAGTCCTGTCTGAACTGTTACACTGTTACTACAAATCTTATATAACCCCCCTTGTTTATAATGAAAGGTTTTAAATGACAACGAACCATGACAAATTCAAGACATTCTTGCTGTATTTTTTGTTCCTTATGCGTTATAATTGAATTATAGTAAACGCAAGCTGCAACAATGATACACAGGAGGAAGAAACAGTGATAGAGTTTTCTAAACGATTGGCAGACGCAAGAAAAGAGCAGGGTATGACACAGCGGGAAGTCGCAGAGCAATTAAATGTCTCTTTTCAGGCGGTCAGCTTATGGGAACGCGGAGAAACCTCACCAGATATTGACAAACTGGTGGAAATTGCATCTCTCTATCATGTAACGACTGACTGGCTGCTCTGTGGTATAAAAAAAGAAAATGTATTTATTGATTTTCAGGGCACACTTTCTGACAGACTATTTGATGAGGGAAAAATGTACACATACATTAAGACCTATGCCAGTGTAAAAAAATTGTATCAAACTTCCAAGGTTCTACCCTATGCGCGTGAACTTCACAAAGGACAAATTCGTAAAGGAAAGGATAGGGTTCCTTATATTTATCACCCACTTTTAATTTCTTGTCATGCACTTGCACTAGGATTAGATGATGACAATATAATCTCGACTGCCTTGCTTCATGATGTCTGTGAAGATTGTGGAGTTTCTTGCGAGGAATTGCCTGTCAATGAAGAAACACGAACAGCCGTTTCGCTTTTGACAAAAACAGATGACGACGAAGACTATTACTTTACACAAATTTCTCAAAATGCCATTGCCACTATTGTCAAATTGTTGGACCGTTGTAACAATATTTCCAGCATGGCAGCAGGATTCTCCAAAGAAAAAATGGTAGCGTACATCAAAGAAACAGAAAAATGGTTTTATCCGCTACTACAAAAAGCAAAATACGAATTCCCAATGTATTCAAACCAAATTTTTTTAATAAAATATCATATGACAAGCGTGATTGAAGTGATCAAACATCAGACATAATCAAATCTCGCTAAATTCAAGAGTGCCACTGGCATTCTTGCTGCGACGTGCGGGGCAGCTCTGCTGACAGATTACAGATTCGCACGCCTGCAATAAAAAGAATAGAAGCAAAAAACCATTGATTTTAGGCAATGGACAGTTCATTAGATTGGAGCACTATGAAATTTTATTTAGCCCCTATGGAGGGAATTACTACTTATATCTACCGCAATGCATATCAACGTTACTTTGGTGATATTGACAAATATTTTACACCGTTTATTGCTAGCAAAAAAATGAACCGACGCGAACTAAATGAAATTCTGCCAGAACACAATAAA
This sequence comes from Lachnospiraceae bacterium, assembly GCA_014239155.1. Taxonomy (GTDB): domain Bacteria; phylum Bacillota; class Clostridia; order Lachnospirales; family Lachnospiraceae; genus COE1. The sequence continues at coordinate 4,884 of JAAZZQ010000088.1, forward strand.
ACCTTACAAGTTATACCACAAATTCTAACAAACCGCGCAGAAGAATTTCTACAAATTGCCGAAAAAATTGCAGCGTATGACTACAAGACAGTAAATCTTAATCTCGGCTGTCCATCTGGCACGGTCACTGCCAGAAAACGCGGCGCAGGTTTTCTGAGTGTTCCAGATGCGTTGGACCAATTCTTGTATGAAATTTATGAGAAATCGCCACTTAATATTTCGATAAAGACAAGAATTGGCATTGCATCTGTTGCAGAATGGTCTCAAATTCTTAAAATATATCAAAAATATCCTATTGCTGAGTTGATTATCCATCCACGGCTGCAAAAAGAATTTTATCAGTTTCCGCCACACAAAGACGCATTTGCAACTGCCACAACAATGATGCCAGATACGCCGCTGTGTTATAATGGAGATATTGCCACGCCAAGCGATTACAAAAAACTAATCTGTGCGCTTCCACAAACAAACTGTGTTATGATTGGACGTGGCATCTTAAGAAATCCCATGCTAATCACACAAATCAACCAGACAACACACCAAGATCCCTCTGACAACCTAAAACCGCTCCCAACAGATGCCACCGCCTTTAAACAAGTTCTAAAAGCCTTCCATGATGAAATTTTTGAGGGCTATGCAGAACAGATGGCAGGAGAAATGCCAACTCTTTTTAAAATGAAGGATTTATGGACTTATTTAAGTGAAAGTTTTGTGGCATCTGACAAACATCTTAAAAAAATTCGCAAGGCATCAAACTACACAGAATACAAAATTGCTGTAAACAACCTTTTTCGAGCATGCGCACTTAACTTTTTGCCTTCCAGTCCTTAATTTGTTCCAAACGCTCTTTAAAAGCGACTTCTTGTCCCTGTGTAGTCGGTTGATAATACTCCCTTCCTTGCAAGGAATCTGGAAGGCATTGCATACGCGCCATTTTTTCTTCGGTGTCATGCGCATATTGATAGCCCTTTCCGTAATCCAACGCTCCCATCAAGTCTGTAACTGCATTGCGTATCACAAGCGGCACTGGCTCTGCAAGCTGATCTATGGCGTCTTGCTTTGCATGTTCATATGCCATATAAAGTGCGTTGGATTTGGGTGCAAGTGACAGATATACCACCGCCTGCGTCAAATGCACGCTGCACTCTGGCATACCAATAAAATGACATGCCTGATATGCCGCCACAGCGATAGGAAGCGCCTGCGGATCTGCAAGTCCAACATCTTCGCTTGCAAAACGCGTGACCCGTCTTGCAACATAAAGTGGATCTTCGCCCGCTTCAAGCATTCTTGCAAGCCAGTACACTGCCGCATCTGGATCAGAATTGCGCATGGACTTGTGTAGAGCAGAGATTAAATTATAGTGCTCTTCGCCCTTTTTGTCATACAACAAAGACTTTTTTGAAATGCACTGTTCCAAGGTTTCTCTTGTGACTGTAATCGCTCCACTTTCATTAATCTCGCCATTTAAAACCACCATTTCCAGTGTGGACAGTGCGTTTCTTGCATCTCCATTGGCAAAATTAGCAATCGCTTCCAGCAAATCTTTCGAAATATGTACCTGCTGCATTCCAAATCCTCTGTTATCTTTTAATGCGCGCAACAAAAGTGCTGTCAGCTCTTCCACAGTCAATGCATGTAACACAAATACTTTGCACCGCGACAAAAGCGCACTGTTAATCTCAAACGACGGATTCTCTGTTGTGGCGCCAATTAAAATAATGCTGCCTTTCTCCACAAATGGCAAAAATGCATCTTGCTGCGCCTTATTAAAACGATGAATCTCATCCACAAAGACAATGGTTCGCTCTCCAAAGCGGCGGTTCTGCTCCGCCTGTTCCATCACAGTGCGAATTTCTTTAATACCACTTGTCACCGCTGAGAAATCAATAAAAGAAGATTTTGTCCTGCCTGCAATAATTCGCGCAAGCGTTGTCTTGCCGACTCCCGGTGGTCCCCAGAAAATCATAGAGGACACTTGGTCATTCTCGATTAAACGGCGCAGGACTTTTCCCTTTCCAAGCAGATGTGTCTGTCCTGTATATTCGTCCAAGGACTGCGGCCGCAACCGCGCTGCAAGCGGTTGTGGCAGTTCTCTGTCAAAGAGTGTCATCTGTTCCATATTCCTTCTCTCCTTCCAACAGTTCAGCCTTTGGCTTCCTGTTACATGCATCAAGCCATGCATAATCGCTTCGCGATGGCTCGACGCGTCTCAATCACTACATTATTTCACGGACTTTGCAGTAAATGCAACGTCCTGATTGGAACTATTCCCTTCCAGCAGTTCAAGATAATTTCCCTTATCAATATGCATCATCGAAATCCGATTTTGAAATCTCCGAAAACCATACACACAATCCACATTCCGAATCAGCGATTGTAATCGTTCATCTGGAACACAGACAATGAGCTGTAAATCCATTTTGCGCGCATATTTTAGACAGACTGCACTGCGCTCCTGATCCATTTTGGAAAATGCTTCGTCAAGCAGCACCAACTTAATCTTGGAATCTCTGCTGCTCTGCGTGCTGTAAAGCATGGCAAAGCCAGCAAGCAATGCCACATACTTTGGATTTTGTCCCTCGCCTCCAGAGTCGCGCCCCGCCATTTCATCTACATAATTTTCTCGAATAACAATTCCATTTTCATCTGTCACCTGCTCATACATACTAAAAGAAAGATAGTTTCTGTAATCCGCATATGCCTCCATATCCCGAATGCGCTGTTCTCGGATTCTTCCATCTTCCTCCCGCAGTGGCATAAACTTATCCGTCAATAGTTTTATTTTCTGTTCATATTTTTGATAGAAAGTATCTTCGCCAAGACTTATCTGTCCTTCTGTCAGTTCGGTATCAATATTTTTGCTGTCCAGTTCTGGCGCTGTCAACATCTCATAAAACTGTCCTTTTTCGTCTCTGGCTGGCTCAATTTTTATTTGATAGGTACTGTCCGCAAAGTTTGTTTCTCGCAACAACCTGTTGATTTCATGGGTATGCCGCTTTGCCGCATTAATATCCCCATGAATGGTTGCAATTACATTTTCCCGCAAACTTTTATATATTAGACTGCACTGTTTTTCAAATTCACTTTCATATTTTGGCTCATAATCCTTTTGATAATCCTGTAACAGTCGGTCATACACTGTATTTTCCTTCTCTGCGCCATTAAAGCCAACCGATGGGTATTCCCTGTTAAAGCGGTTTCTGGCATTTTGAAGGGTCTCTATCTGTGCTTGTTCCTGCTCTTCCAAAGTGTTAATCTGTGTCAGTAATTTACTGCGTACCGTCTGGCTAGAACGCGTCTCTAACTGCTGCCGCACTTCCTCCTCAATCTGCACATCTGCTTTGTACAGGGCACGTTTTTCTTCTAAATCGAGTTGCAGCGTCTTTAGCTCTCCTTCTCTATGGCTCTTTCTTCTGGTATACTCATTCATTAAATTCTGATTTTGACTTTGCTCCACCCGCTTGTTTTCTTTCTTTTCGGTTAGTCGGTCTTTACGCTCTTGAAGCTCCTTAAACTCACCCTCTATAATCCGTGCAATCTCCTGCTGTAAGTCTGTGATTTGCCCTGTCACTTTATCCAGTTCTTTTCCTGCCTTTGACAGACGAATAAAATATGCTGTGTCATTGTTTAAATCCTCAAATCCAGCCGCTGCCTTTAAACGGTCTGTCACACGCCGGACCTCTGCATATTCTTCCTCTCGTCTCTGCAACGTTTCGCAGTATCCTTCCAACTTTGCCTTTGATACCTTTGTGCCAATACACGCATAGCGCTCATAATCTGCCTTGCGCAAATGACGAAAAATAAAATTGCTGTACGAGTAACAATCTGGTGTCACGCCATCCCGAACCCTTTCCAACTCCTCAGTTGTATAACATTTCTGTATTCTTCCTAAATATCTTTTTAGGCACGCATCCATATAAGGAATTTCTGTTCTCACAGCCTCATACAAAGAATTATCCTCGACAGTTATTTTTTGTTTTAGAACTGCATTTGTATCAATCAGCTCAACTTCCTCATATTTTTTCATCTCGCGAAAAATTCTAGCCGCATCTTGTGCGTATTTTGGCTCTGTCACAAGAGAATGTTTCAATCGCCCTAATCTGCCCTCAATGGCGTTTTTCCACGCGGCATCATCCACATTAAACAAATCAGCAAAGATATTGACTTTAATCACACGCCCATAAGTGTCCGTCAACCTGCGCTCCAATGCCGCTCTTGCTTCTTTTAACACTGGCGAATAAGGTTTTCTATCATTTTGCATGTCGTCAATCAGACGAGTCAACTCTCGAATTTCTTTTTCCAAATCCCGCCGCTGTTCATTGTACTCCTCAAAAATCTCGTCAATCCCCTGCTTTGCATCCAGAATATTTTTCCTAAGATTTTGACACAATTCCTCATCCACTTTTCCTTTACAGAACAAAGCAATTTTATTGAGCATTGGATTGCTCACATAATCCGTGACAATCTCATCTTCCTCCCATTTGCGCAATCCATTTGTAATCTTGCGCCACTGTTCACTGTCCGCCGCATACATCTGCTGCAATTTGACAAGTTCTTTCAGCTGGTCCTGCTTTATCCCTACATCACTTGCTTTGAGTTCCGCCGATACCTGAATTAATTCCCCGTCAATATCATTCATATCAACTTCAATTTTTTGAGCAATTTCTGCAAGGCGTGTCAACTCCTGTTCCGCATTTTGAATTTCCTCCTCATCTGCCGCAATCTTATTTTCAAGTTCTAAAACTTCCACACACTGTATCATTGCTTTAGACCGCAAAATATCTGTGCTGACCGCCGTCTTGCGTTTTCCTGCCTCCTGTACTTCACTCAAAAGTGTAATTCGCCTGCGCATATCTTTAATCTTTTCCTGAATATCGCGGTAAGCTCCAAGCTGTTCACTAATCTTTCCAATAATGTCCCCATCATTTTTGGGAAACATATAGTCCTTGATAAACTGCCCTGTTCCATCTGTCATCTTGAGCGCAATCGCACTCTTTTCCATTACATGAAAACGCTTTCCGTCAATGTAGCCAAGCAAATTATCATAAAGTGCATTTGTGTACGCCTCCTTAGAAGGATAAATGCGATTTACATCACTGCGCCCTCGATTTTCACTGCCTGAGGCGCGCTCGTCCACAAGTTTTCTAATCTCCTGATTGGTATACGGAAATCCTGCCTCTGTCAAATACCCCTGTTCGGGCATTCTGCCAGAATGACTAAAATATAACATCTTCCGAATCTCTGTGTCGTTTTTTCTCACTTCAAAAGCCAGCCCCACACAACTTGCTGTATGGCTTCCTGTATCCTCAATCTCAAGCGCAATAATAGAACAAAAGTCCTTTCCTGCGCGGTTTGCTGTTCCGTCTTTTTGTTCTCCTCTTAAATAGCTCAAAACACTTCGTTTGTTTCTAGCATCATCTGCTGCCTTATTTAAAAAACTTGATGAGATACTACCATACAAAATAACTTGTATTGCATCCATCACCGTTGACTTTCCAGAACCACTCATCCCACTAAACAAATTGACATACTCATGAAACTCCAAAATTTGATGTGTAATTCCTCCCCAGTTGTTAAGGCACATTCTCTTAAATATCTTCTTCGCTTTCTTCACCTGTAGACTCCTCATACTTTTTAATTAGCTCATTGATTTCCACCGACGAACAAAAAATATTAATGGTGCTATAAATATAAATCGGTGTGTCATCCTCAAGATTTCCAATTGCGCCTGGCAGCTCTATTATCTGGTGCATTTTGAGCGTAGATAGCGCATCCTGCCATTCCTGTGCAGTCAGCTTCCGCGTCAACAAATTGGTATTGCTCCCAATCTCTCTAATTTCCCGAAGACATGTCACCGTGGCATTTAGCCCTTCTCCCATAATCCTATCCCGATAAATCATTTTAAGTAACAGCAAAATTCGCGTTCCAGTAAGCGTAAGTTTATCAATAGGCATACTCTCTCCCTTAATGCGAAAAATATGTTCCTGTGGGTCATGCACAAGCTCACAGTCAAGCACTGACAGATAATCCGCAATAAATTCTCTGTGATTTGCGCAGACGCGATAGCGGGGATTATCCCGCTGTACCAATGTCACTGGGTCACATTTTACCTGCAAAATACAGGTTTGTCGAAACAAATCCTGTATGGTCTTCTTAATTGCTGCCGCCTCACTCTGCGACAACTCATCCATATATTTCATTGTCAGCATCCTCCTCTATCGCAATGCGAAGTTCTGAAAAAGTAAATCCTTCCCTGCTCTGAAGCTCTCCTCCAAGCTGCACTAAATCCTGTTTTGGCTGATTTCCAGTCACTTCCTGCCACAAAAATAGCAACTTTTCCAAATCCTCCACGGACTGAACTGTCTCTGTAGTTGCCTGAAATGTACCATCTTTTGTATTGCGCGCGCAAAACGCTTGTAGTTCTTTTTTTGTATAGCGTGGTTTTGGCACAAAATCAGTAATGCTTGTGTTCTCTTTCTCCTCTGTTGACTCCACTGCAAGCGGTTGAAAAAGCCTTTCATTGAGAGTATGCCGCTTGTAAATACTGTTGTCGTCAAACATCTTAAATGGCGCTGTCAACTGGATTGTTTCACGCAAATCATTTAATAGGTCCTCGGAATTGCCACTCTTTTCAATGAATCGAACCAGTCGGATTACACTGTCCTCTTCCACCGCGCCCTCCTGAAAAATATAATGGATTCTAGCAAGGGCACGCTTTGCAAAAACCGCTTTTTGTTCCACCAATTTGTTATATTTTCTTTCTATCAAATCAAACTGACGTTCTATTTTGTAAACAAGTGCAACTGCCTCATCACTGTACTGTAACGCCTTCTCAATGCGGGTATGCTCTGGTGTTTCCTTCTTACATAGATACAATGCTCTTAAAAGATTTGATTTTTTCTGGTCATGCTGGCTTAAAATCTGACTAATCAATTCCTTGACAGACTCCTTATAGTGATAAAAGCTGTCTGTCGTTGTGAGAATGGCATACTTTTCGCTGTCACTATTATTAATCTCATCTACAAGAATGCGTTGTATCTCAATAAAATTTTTGCTTCTCGAAAGCACATCAAAATACGTTCGCATTCCATTTTGCATATTGGAAAGCAGCGTTTCAAGATTTCTGGAGGTTATAAGTGCACTTTTTAGAATATCATTATTTTTTTCTTGGTCTGCCTGATAAGTAAAAAGCGCACTATAAATAGAAAGAATACTTTCCCGCTCCCTGCTGTCATCCTCACAAATCAATTTTTTAAACAACTCCACATAGAGTTGGCTGTACTCGGGAAAAGACAAAATATAGGTGTTTAACTGCTCATCATAATCCCGTTTTATCCATCCCCAACGAATGAGCGTATTTAGAATTGTAGAGGGCGCACCCACCATATTTTCTGTTAATTCTGTCGTCTCCTCATTATCCTCCATCCACTCAATCTGCATCTTGTTGATTGTTTCACCAATAATTGCCTGCCCGTCTTCTATGGTGAGTCCAAGCGCTGTGTAAACCTCGTTATTTTCATCATAGATTGCAACCAGAACTGTCATATATGCTTCCATATTCTTTGTCCGGAATAATTTATAAAAATCTTTTGGTATACTCTTTTTTAATATCATTTTTCATTCCCTTTTTCTATCAAACATTCCACTGTGTATTTTCCACCTTCATGCAAAGTAATCGCGAGTGGTTGCAGTTCATATTCTGTAAGTTCATATCCCTTTGGCGTAAGTGCAATGGTAAATTTTGCTGCACCGCCCTTAATACAATATTTTTCAGGCTGAGCACTAATATAATTTCCAATGGAATAATAGACTAACATTTGATGTCCATTATCGTTCATAAGCAACTCATATGGCTGCAAACAATGCGGGTGTGTCCCCACCACTACATCCACTTGACACTCCAAGAATATCTGAGTCCATCGTTTTTGAAACGCATCTGGCTCCTGTACATACTCTGTCCCCCAATGTGCAAAAACAATCACAAAATCCGCGTCAGACCTTGCCTGTGTCAATGCACTGCGCACTTCTTTCTCCGAAAAAAGATGCACCATATTTGGAAACCTTTCTGGAATAGAAATTCCATTCGTGCCATATGTAAAATTTAACAAGGCAAACCGAACACCATTTCGACTAACAATAGTATATGGATTTCTTAATTTTTCCTTGGACGTCTGTATTCCAAGACACTTTATACCATTGCTGTCAAAAAAATCTTTTGTGAAGTCCACGCCTTCCACACCGCGGTCCAACGCATGATTTGTGGCGCAAGTAACCACATCAAAACCCGCGTCCGCAATTGCTTGTCCCACCTGCACAGGTGTCCCAAATCGCGGAAAATCTCCATACATTGCCGGATTATCTGTCAGTGGTGTCTCCTGATTCATAACGGCAATATCACTGTCATCAATCATTTGTTGTACATTCTCAAATAAAAATGCAAAAGAGGGTTCCTTTTGTAAACCATAACGATAAATGGGTTCATGCACAAGCATATCTCCAAAAATGCAAAAGGAGATGCTTTCCTTTTCCCGCTGAAATCCCCAGGAATCCCATACCCAACTACGCATCGCTCCATCTGGTTCCTGCATCCACAGACGAGTATATGGCGCCTCTTTTCCATTCGATTTCATATTCGCCACTTCCTGTCCCATATAGGAGGACATCCACTTAGGGCGAATCTGTTCTGCCTCATACTCATACACAAAAAGATGTTGTGACCAAGTGTCCTCGTCTTTCTCAACCCAAAAGGGTTTGTGTTTCCCATACCGACCAATCTTCCAACACAAAAGAATGAGTTCCTCTGTCCTATCATTGTCAATATCACAAGAAAGTACCTTTTGAACCTTTATCTCCTTTGGGGAACTCCAAATAACACTTGTGTCATATTTCACACAGACCACCTTATTATGCAATATAATTTCATACGCACCTGTATTGTCCATAAAAGCAGTCTCTTCCCAACGAACCCACAAAGGAATCTTAGGAAAAAGCAATCCCGCTTCCCATAATATAAAAAGGACAGCGCTGACAGTAGCCAGCGCCATAAAAATTCTTTTATTCCCATGCATCATGATAACGATAACTTTCTGTCCAACTAGGTTTTACAATCGTTTTATCCTGATTATAACGCCCCTCATCATTCATCTCAATTCCCATCATCTGACGCCATTTGGTATCGGTTAGCCTGTCATTCATAGGCCATGAAAACTGATAGAAAGAATAGACACTCCCCCTTGCAATCTTAATTGTACCATCCACTCTAACCGCAACATAAATCTCTGAAGGATTGCCCGTTGCGACCTCAAGAACCTGCCCTCTATCTGGATCTGTCGCAATATCTGTCACAATCGCTGCCGGATATTTCAATGTATTGACAGTTTCATCATCACTCGCGCGCTTCGCTGCCTCATTCCAAAAATGTTCTATATAACCACCATATGCACGGATAAATTCAAACTCCTCATCTGTCAAAAGCTCCTCCTGAAGTTCTTTGTTAGAAATCACAAACAACTGTTTAGCAATTTCTTGAAGGCGCAATAAATTCTCCTCATCTGCTGCATCAAGCATCTTATACTTTTTCAATCCCTGTGCAGTCTGGCTGGCAAGTGCTGCAAAGCGTTCATACACAAGGGGTTCTGGTTCCACATAACCTCTGTCATCTGGCTCTTCTATCGTGCCACCACCGCCCATTTCCGCGTAGACTTGTTTTGCATACAGCACTGTATCATGTTTTAATTCCGCATAACTTCCTGCAAAACATTCCAAATCTTTCTTGAGCCACTCCTCATTCTGCATAAACATAGGATACCCTTCCCCTTTGACGTTAAGAAGCGGCCGAAGGGTATGGAGCCACCCTGCATAGAGACTTGCAGACCACAGCGTCGTATTCTCCTGTGCAAATCCCGCACGAAGCTTCTCCATCGCCTCCAAATATCCTGCATAAGACGTGTCCCCCTGTTCCTCCAAAAGCTTTAGCGCCATATCGCTGCCAAATGCTGCCGGAACATCTAACGCATCTGGAAGCATACGATTATCACCTGCACTGTTACTTCCAACATTCTTGTATATTAATCGCTGCATTACCGCAGCGTCAATGGTAAACCGCTGCCCCATAAAGCGGAATCCCGCAATTACATTTTCTTCCTCTTCCCAGATTGGAATTGAATTTATCTGTGGCGCGCGCAGCGCTGCTGTCCCACTGTGAAATTTTAGAAAAGCATCTGCATTTCCTGCCAGACTGCCAACTGTACAATTCATACCATACGCTTCCTGCAAAACTGTCGCATACTCACACACGCTAAGGTCATCACTCGCCCCAGCAAAAAAGGAGGTCACTGCATAGATAGATTCCCACAATCCATATGCCTGCGCGTCATCAGAAAGAGCCAAAGTCATTAGCAATGCGCTTCTGTCCATATCCTCTTCCTTCTGGGTAAAATGCATTCTGCCATACCACATCATTGCCTTAAAATATTGCTCAAGCTGTTCATCTCCCTCATAATATCCACGTGGTATATACTGTGAGTAATCCTCCATCTCCGATGAAATCTGTGATATATCAATTCCTTGTGCCTGACGAATATGATTTAATTCATAAGACACAATCTCTTCCACATCACTGTCAATTGCTGTGGTACTATCAAGCAACATACTGCCAACTGTAAAGAATGCGACATTGCGCTTTGCCGCACTTTCCCATTCGGTGCCTTTAAGCGCCTTATATTGTGTTTGACTATTTTCAAGCATTCTTTTAGAGAGTCCAATAAGCGCATCTGACAAGTATTCTTTCTCAATATTCTTTAATAAATATGCAAAATACAAATGATATGTGTGCATAAGAGAATCTACTGTCACAAAATTAGGAATCATTTCATAACGGTTTTCCTCATAAATTTCAAAAAACTCAGCACCTGCATTTCCAGTCACAACAAATCCATTTTTTGCCAGTTTGTCAGCAATCTCACCACCTTGCTGTAAATTGTAAAACTGCCACAAATTGTCAATATTGCTCAAATCCGACGACACAGTGTATGGCGATACCTTTGGTATTGTATTATCGTTTTCTGTCTTGATTGAAGTCTGTATTAACATTGGTCGGGCGCCGATTGCTGCTTTCTCCACAATCTCCACTGTCTTTTCTGGCTCCGTCGATGATGCATCTACAATATCTTCCACCTCTGTTGAAAATGGTATTTCCGCAGACTGCTCTGGTGCAGCACAGCCGCCCAGCATACTTATCATAGATACTACCGCTAAGAACTGTCTTACTTTTTGTTTCATAATCAAATTCTCCTTTTTAGAATCTATACGAAAATAAATGTTACAGCCCCTTATAAACAATTGTCTATCTCATTTCTTCTGTCATTTTACCACAAATATTTATGCTTTACTAGACAGAACATTGTATTAATAATTCATTAATATACACCTAATTTTACGCTCGTGTAAAGAATCATATAGTCCTTATATTGTCATTAATCAATACTGTCATCAAATCCTGTCTCTACGTTTTTTTCTAAACACCCTAAAAATCAACATCGTTGCAACTCCCAAAATCAGATAAATCATCATATACTGAATAAACGCTATCTCTCCTATATCAAAGAAAATCCATGTTCCCGCTAAAAATAACAGCGCGGATATTACTGGCAAACTTCCCAAATATCGAATATCCCTTCCTGCAAATGTACCAAGCATCACAGAATAAATTGGATTGACCACATAAAATAAAAGAAAACATACCACCATTGCAGCATCACCCTTTATAAAAGTAACCGCTAACCACGGCAATACCAACATTACTATAACAGAAACTGCCAACCAAAGGATAAAACTGTGTTTCATACTATTCCTCCAAAATTTAATTGCTTTTTGTAACAGTAGACATAAGAACTATTTTAAGAAACTATTTTATTCACACAATTTTAAAGCAATTTCCTCTCCCTCTTCAATAGCTGTTTCTACCATTAAAATCGCTTTATCTAATATTTTTTTAGAATCCCGTCCCATCTCTCTCGATTTGTTTATTATCTCTCTCAATTGTTCCTGAACTTCTATACCAATAAAAGGTACTAAAATATCCCGCAAAGTTTCTTGATTTAAACGTGGTTGCACAGATCCCCTAATCAAACGAGTAATCAGTTCGTTGGTAAATGTCAAATTAAAATATAGCGCATAAACTTCTGGAATATAGTTCTCTGGCAGATGAAAACATAAAATATTATCTGAACAGACTGCCCCATCCAAGTTTCTATCAATAAGACCAAAATTGCCTATTGTTCCAACTCTTCCTGTAACAAGATCCCCCACCTTCACAAACTTGGAATAATGTTGCGGATTAATACAATATTTATTATTTATTTCAACAACCCCTTTGCAAACATCTGTTCCGCGTATGTAATATTTTCTTCCTTCTTTGTAATCAAAATATTCTTCTGCATATTGTCCAGTAAAAATATATTCTGCAATCTCATCTAACCGTTTTATATCTGTATCATAATTTCTCAATGCGCTCTCTATTAAATCATATTTTTTCTGATAAAATTCCGCATCCAATCTTCCCGTATCTGCAAAAGATTTTTTAAATGACTTAATTGAATACTGCTCAATTTGAGGATTAAAGTTCCTCAATCCCAATGTTTCTAGAAGTAATTCTTCTGCTTCTTTATAGATATTACCTGCCTCATCTATAAGTTTATATGTTTTATTTAATAACTTTGCACATATATTCTGAAACTTATCAGAAAACAATGGTATATCCAACATTTTTAAATCATCCAGATTCAGCCCTTTTTGTATAGCCCCTCTCTCTTTTCTAAGTAATAGGTTTTTCCCATATTTTGAATTAAGGTAACAGGTCAGATAATAAGGACTTATTACTTTTGTTCTAATTACTGTACTTTTACAGCTAAAAATAGCTGGAACATCTTTTTCTCTAACAATACATGCATTTCCCAGTGTTCCAACAACAGACACTAATATGTCTCCTGCTTTTAAGGCATATTTCGATAATCGACGAAAATCTTCTTCTGTCATATATCTTGGCTCTGTATTCTTCAATACAAACGGCTTTACATCCTGCCCCCTTACATATCGAAATTTTGGTACATTCGTATAATTGTCTGTATCATATGCCGAACCAAACGGACCTATTATAAAGTCTGCCAGATGAAACAGTTTATTATTTTTACATTTATGTACAATGCCTTCATATGTAAGATACGTTTTTTGATAATATTCCGCATCTATTCTGCCCGAAAATTCCAACTCTGAATATAGAATTTCCTGAACCTCTAACCCATCCATCAACTTCTCATAATACTCTTTATCAAACTCCGCCGCAGATGGGTCATCTAAAAAAAACTTAAATGCTCTTTCTTTGCAAATTCTATAAACGCTTCGGCAATTCCATCTTCCGTCAATCCGTCATGATTATATAAATCATGCTTTACAATCAAACGATCGTTCATATCCAACATATGAGAACCATCTGGATTCATACGATAAATTTTATCCCCTGAATTATCCTTGCTTGGTTCCCGCATCGTTGCAAAGAAAATCGGATAATCATCTTTTTTCGGACATAGTTTATCGTCCCACTTTTGAACAAACATAACTGAGGTCTTTGTTCCTGTATGTGGCTTGAAAACGTTTCCATGCAACCCGACAACCGCAAGTATTCGGCATCTTTCCGCAATAAAATCCCGAATATATTTATCAGAAGCATTATTAAATCTACCCTGCGGAAGAACAATCGCCATTCTTCCTCCATCTTTTAAAAATGACAAATTTCTCTCTATAAATAAAATATCCCTTCCAACTTTGGACTGATATTTTCCCTTTGCATTTTTGCCGAGTTCGTATTTTGAAATAATGCGACTCTCCTTAATATCTCCTGCAAATGGCGGATTTGCCATAAGAATATCAAACATAAAATCTCTGTTTTGATTTTTCGTTTGACGCATCTTCTTAAGACCTTTCCAACCATCATAATAAATGTCTTCCCACTCTTCGTCTTTTGTAAAATCATCCCATCTGTCATAATCTAGCGTGTTCAAATGTATGACATTTGTTCTACCGTCGCCCGCAATCAAATTCAATGTTCTGCCAACCCGCACTGCTTTTGTGTCAAAGTCAATCGCAAAAACATGTTCCCTTACATAATCTTCGCATTCAGGGGGTTTCTTTTCCAGAGTAAAAAGATGACTTTGATGGATTCCTTTTTCTGCAAGAATGCTTTTCCATACGTGGAAAATCGTATGTACAGGAAAACCACAGCTTCCTGCAGCAGTATCAATCATTTTTTCATGCTTTTTAGGATTGAGCATTTTCACGCACATATCAATTACATATCTCGGCGTAAAATATTGCCCTTTCTCACCCTTTTGTGATTTGCTCATCAAATATTCAAACGCATCATCTATAACATCAAGATTGGAATTGAATAGTTTTACATCTTGCAGACTAGCTACACACACTGCCAAATGAGAAGATGTCAATGTAATTTTTTCATCATCATTAAATACACCTGGCCATTTTTTCTTCGCCTTGTTAAAAAGTTCCTGTATACTGCTTTTCAAATCTTCGTCTGTATCTCCATAATTACGAAACTCAAGCGTTCTTGTCTTGTCTCTGCCACTTTCCATTTCATCATAAAGCTTGGTAAATATCAGTTTGAATACTTCCTCAAATACATCAACGCCTGCATTTGCAAGAACCTCGTCTTCCATTTCTTCAATAAGACCTTTTAAAGACTTTTTCTCACTTACCAGTTTGTCCTTTGCAACCAAATCTTCAATCGTCCATCGCTCTGTCAAAATATCCTTTAATTTTTGATTTTCTTTGGGGATATCAGGTATGTCCTCAAAAAAATTTGGGTCTTTTCTATGATAATAGGAAATCTGATCGCCATTCGTCCATACACCAATAATTGCGCCTGTAGCATTACAATAGGATTTTAATTGCTCCTTACCATCTTTTAACTTCGGCTTTTTTAACTCAACAATAATTTCCTCCGATGTCGTATGGACTTTATTAAAAATAACAATATCCGCACGTTTCTTTTCTCGCCCAAATGTAATCGCCCTTTCAAGTTCCATTCGTTCTATCGGATATCCGTACTCATGCACTAACTTATAAATATATAACTGCCTGACAATTTCTTCTGGTGTTAATTTCACATCTTTATTTCTAACCAAACACTTTATATACACTTGATTATTTTTAATCACAATATTCTGCTCAACAGCATCTATAATGCTGTCATTAAATTGTGTCAACCTATATTCGGATTTTTTAATAATTTCAGCTAAAATCTTGCTCATTTGTTCTTTTCTCCTTCAAAATAGAATAGCTGTTTTATAATAAAAGTCTCTCTATTTGTTTGTCTGTAAACACTCCACTCATCTTCAGCAGTTTTTTCATACACTGTTTTATTGTTTCATTATGAACGCAACGCTTTGCCTCATAATCGTAAACAACACCAATTATCATTTTTAACTGTTGCTCAATTTCCGGCACAGTAACTTGGTTGTAAGAATCTATTCCAACATTACAAATGCACATCATATTTTTTGTATTTATAAAATCTTTGTACTTATGTAGGTATTCCTGAAGCGTATTCCACATAAATGCTTTATCTTTACTCTCTATTGCTTCCCTTAGTTTTTTACTCTTCATTTGTGATTTTGCCGCTACCTGATGCGTCATATCAACCGCTTTCATGATTGCTTTAATATATTCCGTTACCTTTTCATCATCTGTGTACTGTAAATTTTGATAATTTGTTTCCATATTGCTCCTTTAATCCAAAATATAAAAATTACTCTAATATTATTACTGTCACAAAATGAACCTCTGTTTTCCTAATGCATTGTCTATCACTTTCAAGTATTTTATACTTTTTCCGATATAATACTTATAATGTGAGTCCCTTTTTCTAAATCATTCCAAAATGCCTTAACGCTTTCATAATCACTGCTTCTTTCTCCACCGGACAATTCGGGTGTCTGGGGTTTTCCATTTTGCCTTATTATAATTCTCCCTCTCAATAATACCGCACTTTCGCTTCACCTGTGCAATATAGAGATTACTAACCTACAATCCCTTATGCTCCAATACATAACCCTTGATTTCTTCATAGGTCGCTTTCTTCTCCGCCTTTGTCAAATCAAGCTCATCCATCTTAAGTTCCACTTCAACACGATGCTCGACATTGAGTTTGGACAACAAACATACCGTTTCCACATGTGATAGTTAGGCTATTCCCAAACATATCCTTTACATCTTAAAATAACTATTTTCAATGGATTTTAAAACCATCTTATCAATCTTTTGTTTTTGATTAGGCTAATTTTCAGATAAAAAAAGTGCTTTTAAATTTTTTCTGTACTCCATCCTTTCTCTTGTGCCAGTTTTTTTAAAGATTCACTATCTTCTGCACCATTTTTATGAATTTCTTGGTGATTTTTCTTTTTAGTAACTATAATATTACTTATATCAGTAGCTTTTCTTGGATTATCTGACTTTCGTTCTTTATGATGCCCTTCAGCATCATTATCAAACGTTTCTCCTGTTAGCTGATCATATTTTATATTTTCACATTTTATTTTTTTCTTAGTTAATTTAGGTAATTCCTTTTGTATTCTATCAGACTCAATACTCCGTTCCTTTTCTAATTTAGGCGAGTCAATAAATGCGTTTATACAGTTACGACTATCTTTTAATCTTTCTCGCTCTAACTGTGGTCTTGGTTCTTGTATTCTTTTAGATAATTCCTTTATAATAGCAGATGTATCTGCATATTTAGAATTTCCATCTTGAAATTTCTCATCATCATCTAAATCATTATAAACTTTATTCGCACCTTTCTTATCTGTACACAGCAAACTGGACATATTATTTTTATTAATAAAAGTTCGTCCATCATTTTTTACAATACCACCCCTATTTATAGCATTACGGGTAATTGCTTTTTCTTTATCTGACAGATATTCATTATCAGCAAAATCTATTGATAAATCCTCTGCTTTATATTTTACAAGTGAAGTTTCCTTTTTCTCATCTTTCATCATTATCATCCTCATTATTATCCAACATCACTTCATATAATTGTTGAAGTACATTAAAAGCTTTATCGTTACTCGGTGCGATATCTGGATGAACCAACTTAACAATATTTCGATACCATTGCTTTGCTAATTCAGGCGAATCATACATTTCATCAGTAATGCCTAACATTTTATTCCTTTGCTTACCTTCAAGCTTAGTTAAATAAAATGTATATTCAGCTCTTTTATCTACAAATGGTCCTTCCATAAAGTCTCGCCACTTTTCCTTAAGACACAGGAATTCCTCATATAATGCCTCATACGTATCAGCTTCAATTACTAATGGTGTTACTATCTCGTTAAGCTTTTTTATAATATCCGATAAAGTTCCAAGCTCTTTGAAACTTTCTATATCTGTAACTGATTTAAACTCTCTAAGATTCATAAATATCTCCTATTATATATTTTAGTTTTATAACTCATTTTTCTAAAAAGTTACCGTTTCAAATCTGTATTCAGTAAAGCATCAAATCTTAATTTTGAACCAACAACATTTTCAATAATTTTCTCTGCTATCTGATTATTAGTTTCCTTGCTTCCTATATGAATATCATATTTTTTTGCAACAGCCTTTAATTCCGCTTTTAGTAAAGATAAGCCCGTAATATATTCTAAAGCATCTTCTCTTGTAGAAAATCCTTCTATTTTTTCACATATTTTCTCAACACAAACGTGCATTGGCTTAGATTCTTCTGTTATTGTTTTTTCTATTTCTAGATTTAATCTAGCTTTTTTAGAAATAAGCAACTGTAACTCTTCTTCTGATAAATTGTCCAAAAAATCAAATACGATTTTAAATAATTGGATCTGCTCTTTCATTTTTATATACCAACCTTTCCCATAAATTCAGTAGTCAAATTTTTTAATTCTAATATTACCTGCTCATATGTACTACCTGAACTAACATTTTGACAAACAACAGGTATGCCATATTCAGGAGCATCAGCATATAATGTTTTATTTTCTCGAATCATTGAATCAAATATATTTATTTTATTTCTTCTTAATTGTTGAATATATGTTTGCTGTGCTGAAATAGGCTTATTATTTCTTACTGATACCATTGTAGCAACTACACCTAAAAATATAGGGGTTATATTTTTATTATTATCTTTAAGATAGTTATTAAATTGCTTAACTAAACTATCAACATGATTTTTTAATTGATTTATTCCCAAAGTTGAAAGATAATCCATTTTTGCAGGAACAATATAATAGTCACTTGCAATCAATGCATTTTTTGTAACTATACTAAAATTAGGAGGACAATCAAATAATACTATGTCATATTCTTGTTCAAGCTTTACCAGTTCGTTTTTTATATAAGAATATGTTTTTATAAAATTATTTCTATGTTGTCTTTCAGTTCCGGCAGATAAACCAGCAGCCAACTCAATATCTACATCAATTAATCCTAAATGCGAACAAATTAAATCCACTCCGCTTTTTTTTACAATCAGTTCTCTAAAAGTAGGTATAGGTCTTGTACCATCAATAATTGAATCAAACCAATACTTTATTGTTCTATTTTTTTCATAATCAGAACTCCACTTTTCAACTTTAATATATGAAAAAGTCAAGTTAGTTTGCGGATCCAAATCAATTACCAAAACTTTTTTCCCTCTATGAGCCATTTCTGATGCCAAATTAGCAGTTATGGTAGTTTTTCCCACGCCACCTTTGTAATTAATCACAGATACAACTTTCATCTATATAACCTCCTGTACTTTACTTTGAAAGTTCACCGCTCTGTCGGTGAACTGCGTGAAAATGGGGCCGCGAAGCGGCATATTCCACTCCCGTTTTCTGTGCATCCCCCGGAGGGTTCAAAGGAACCCCCCTTTCATTTATGGTGGTGCCGAAAGCTCGGCATGGGGGGTTATTTTGCAATTTATCTACTTAATAACTATCAAGAACCTATGCAAGTTATTTACCGATATTTCCTTTTTAGTTTTTGTCATCCACCATTTTGTTTAGAACTATATTTCTCACTTTTCCTCTTACTACCATTCTCATCTATTACCACATTACTTCTCCTACTTTTCTCAATCTGCACAACCTCAAATGTGTCCTTTGAAATTATCGCAGGATTGTTTTCTGATGCTAAATAATGAACATCGCTTTTACCCGATTTTAAAAGCTTAACATCACCTGTATACTTTTCATTGCTCAGCATAACATCAATCGTCCTCTTACACCATTTCTCTTTTCCAGTCGGAGAGAGAATTTCTCGTTTTTGAAGTTCTTTGATGATACCTAAAACGCTTTTCCCACTAAGGTACAAATCAAATATCAGCCTAACATTTTCAGCCTGTTCTTCATCAATAACCAGTTTCCCGTCCGAATTATGTTTATAGCCATAACACTTTCTATCATAGAACTTTGAAGTCCCAAGTGCTGCTCGTTGCTTAATGCCCCATTTTATATTTTCACTTCTTGACTCGTTTTCAGCTTGTGCAAGTGTTTCCATAATTACTATCATGAAATCACTGTCAGTGTTTGCAGTATCCAATTCTTCCTGCTCAAATAT
The DNA here is from genome assembly GCA_014239155.1 of Lachnospiraceae bacterium. Classification (GTDB taxonomy): domain Bacteria; phylum Bacillota; class Clostridia; order Lachnospirales; family Lachnospiraceae; genus COE1. Next base: position 24,525 of record JAAZZQ010000088.1, read on the forward strand.
TACACGAATACCCAGAGTTTTTAATTGATTAAGAGCATCTAAAATTTCAACTGTATCTCTGCCAAATCTGCTGATATTTTTCGTTATGACTATATCCAATTTTCTGGAACGACAATCGTCAAGCATACGATTGAACTCTTTTCTTGATGAACCCGTTTTACTTGTAGATATATCTATATAGGCATCAACTAAAACCCATTGCAGTATTGAAGCTGTCAATCTGGTCAAATGGGATATCTGGGCAGTCAGACTCTGAAGCTGATCCATACTGTTTGTACTGACACGACAATAAATTCCGACACGCTTCTCTCTTGTCGGTTTCGGAGGGATGTAATAAACATTTGGTTTGTTTGGCATATATTTTTCTCACCTATCTGTATTTGTCTAATCATCATATGATTAATATTTACCGATGGTGGTTAGCCTATTCATCAATCCCGTCAACTCAACTTTGTAATAATAATCTTGTCAACTCAACCTACCCAATATCTATTTTATCAACTCAACCTTACGCATTGATATGTTCCCAAACCCTTGATTTTACGCCATTTGACAGAATTGTTGACATCGTCAAATAGAACTCTGCATTCCACAAATACCTTGAAATCAAGGGGCTTTCACACTCTTACTTCTCAACCCTTGACATCAATACCACACACTCAACATGCACCGTATTACAGAACATGTCCGCTCCGCGGACCCGACGCAGCGCATAACCATTCGCACATAAATATTTCAAATCCCTTGCAAGGGTGGCACTGTCACAACTAATATAGACAATGCGCTTGGGTGCCATTTTTATAATCGTTTCTAAGCAGGCAGCATCACATCCCTTACGCGGCGGGTCCACACAAATTACATCTGCGTAGATTCCTTCCTCTCTGTAGAGTCTTGGCAATAGGTCTTCTGCCTTTCCTGTATAAAAACAAACATTATCAATATTATTGCGCTTTGCATTTGCGCGCGCGTCTTTGACCGCCTGTTCTACAATCTCAATTCCATAGACCTGTTTTGCTCGCTTTGCCATAAACAGACTGATGGTTCCAATGCCACAATAGAGGTCCCACACTGTCTCGGCACCTGTTAATCCTGCATATTCTAACGCTAAACTGTAGAGCCTTTCTGTTTGAATTGGATTTACTTGATAAAAAGAAAGCGGTGAGATAGCAAATATTATCCCGCTGTCATCTGCACAGTACAAATCTTTGCCAGAATCTATGCTTTCTGTGCTGCGCACATGCAACACATCTGTGATTGTATCACATCCCCATAAGGTATGACACACTTTTCCCATAATCACATTTGTCTTTTCTGTATTAATATTGATAGAAATACTTGTCATGCCTTCTACCTTTGTCAGTTCTGCAATCAGCTTGTCCGCCTGCGGAAGCTTGTTCCCGTTTAAGACAAGGCAAACCATAAGCTCACCTGTTGCAAATCCCTTGCGGATTAGGACATGGCGAACAAGCCCTTTTTCATCTTTTTCCGAGTAGGCTGCTATATGATAGCGTTTCATATGGTCTAATATCATTTCCAATATAACTTTGTTCTCCTTGACACCAAGTATGCAGTCTGTATTGGGTATAATTGTATGGGTTCTTTTGGCATAAAAACCAGCTACCACATTCCCGTTTCTATCGGTTCCAATTGGAAATTGGGCTTTGTTGCGATAGGAAAAAGGCTCCTCCATTCCCATAATCGGCTCTGTGACCTGCTCAATTAATTCCTGTGAGAAACCACCAATCCTGTTTAGATTGCTTTTTATCCTTTTTTCTTTAAACAATAGTTGTGTTTTATAATTTAGTCCCTGTATCTGACAGCCGCCACACTGTCTATGAAGAGCACATTTGGGGTCGATTCGGTCTGTGGAAGGCACTAGAATCTTTGTCAGTCGGGCATATGCATAGCCTTTTTTCACTTTCATAACCTTTGCCTCAATCTGATCGCCAACCACAGCATCCTTTACAAAAAAAGTAAAACCATCACTTTTTCCAATGCCCTCCCCATCCATTCCCATGTCATCAATCTTTAAGGTTATAATATCATCTTTTTGAAATTCCATAGTTGTTACTCCTATTTGTCACAACTCAACCATGCAAGATTAAAGTTTTAATTGTTCTTTCTACTTCATTCTACTAACCGCAAGATTTGACTCAAACAGCTTGTTGTATCCAAGCCAATTTGTTTCTTTTGTAGATTCTAGTAACTCCTTAAAAGTCTCCATTTTAGCGTCTGTATTATCGGCATAGCAAAGTGCAACTGCCTCAATAATTGCTGGCTTTTTGGGCGAGCCAAATTCATATTCTCCATGATGCGCTAAAATACAATGCTTTAGTTCCATTTCCAACAAGGGCGGAAAATCAGGAATCTCTCTAATTTTTTCTCCAATCATCTCAGATCCAATTACAATATGCCCCAAAAACTGTCCTTCATCTGTGTAATCATTTGCTGGAAATGCGCTGATTTCTCTTGTCTTTCCCATATCATGGCAGATTGCTGCAGCTAGGAGCAGGTCTCTGTTTAATATTGGATACTGTTTGCAATAAAAGTCACAAAGCGTTGTAACACCAAGCGTATGTTCCAATAGCCCGCCAATAAATCCATGATGCACCGTCTTTGCCGCAGAGGACTTGCGAAATCTTTGAACAAATGTTGTATCATCCACAAAAAACTTTTTCAATAATGTCTTGAGATATGTATTTTCAATACTTTCAATGTATGTCAGAAGTTGTGCATACATCTCATCATTGTCTTTTCTGCTAACTGGCATGTAATTGCGCTCGTCATACTCTTCGGCGCTGCATCTGCGAACACGCTTTACATTGACCTGCAATGCGCCATTAAAACTTGTGACATCTCCGTAAACCTCAATGTAATCCATCGCTTCAAAATCTGCAATCCCTACATTATTGGGATCCCAAATTTTTGCGTCAAGTGTCCCTGTCTTGTCCTGCAAAATTACATTATCATAGTTCTTTCCATTTTTGGTCACTGCAGAACTCTTAAATTTGCAGAAATAAATATCAAAAACGCGATCCCCATCTTTATAATCCTTAATGTATTTCATCTTTTCTCTACTCCTATCCTTTCCTAATCCAAGAATACCGTCAGCATTCTTGCTGCGGCATGCGGGTCAGCTCTGCTGACATATTACAGATTCGCACACCTGCAATAAAAATCTATTCCTGTTTCTCTGGCTGTACCACAAAATGCATCTCCTCAAAAGCATTGACACTCGCACGCTGTACTACTATATTTATGCCAGTTTCTGCCGGGGCATTCCGAAGCACATTCATATAGTCCGCCGCACTGCGGATTTCCTGTGAACCAACCCGGACTAAAATATCCCCCTTCTGAATTCCTTTTAACATTGCTGGAGAATCCATATCAATATCGACAATAAATGCTCCCTGCGGAAGTCCTGTTTCCTTCCTTGTCTGTTCTGAAATATCCTGTACATAGATTCCGAGATAATTAATTGCCTCCCCATTAGAAAGCTTTGTAATCAGTCCCTTCAATTCTGTAATCCCTACTGCGGAGAGCAAATTTTTGGTATCGTCATGATTGTGGCTATTGTTGATAATTCCTATCACTTCCCGCTGCATATTGACAAGAATTCCACTGGGATTGGTTCCGGCATAAATGTCTGTAGTCATCAATTTATACTCGCTGTCTGCCATAGTGACTGGATTTCCCTTGGAAGTAATCATTCCATAACAAACATTGTCTTTATAGCCAAACAGATTCCCAATTGCAATAACTGGGGTTCCTGTCATACCAGAAGAAATAGAACTTCCCAATGTTGCAACGGTTACCGATGCCAACGTATCCCCCTCGAGAAATTTCAAATCTACTGCCAAAACCACAAGATCTGTATTTTTATCATATTGTTTAATCACTGCATCAGCCTCTGTTCCATTACAAAAACTAATACGAATTGTCTCCGCACCATTGAGTGAAGATTTCCTGCTGAGAATCAAAAGTTCTCGATTATTGTTTGCAATAATAACGCCTGCTGTCGTCCCTTCGCTCTGATACGTGTTGTTAAACCAGTCCACATCCGAATGTACTGCTGTCACTGTCACCATACTGGATTCCATCTCACGATATACTTTGTACAGTTCTTCATACTGTGTCTGGTATGGTTTTAGCGGTTCTATTGGTATTGTCTCCTCCGTCATGGGTGCTTCCTGCTGCGCCTCGCTATGGCTTCCGCTAATATTTCCCTCCTGCATAGAAACTCCTTTTCCACTTTCTTCCTGTTCTGAACCTCCCTCCATAGTATTCTCTTCCACAAATTCATCTTCACCAGACAACTGTTCCCTGTTGCTTTCTTCCTTCACAGAGGATTCCAACATTTCAGAGACCGTGGTGCTCTGTCTCTCGTCTTTTCCTTCCAAAGTATTCGTCTGTATCTCTGTTTTCTGCTCCTTATTCTCCTCGTGACTTGCAGTTGTTCCCTCTGTCAGCATATCCTCTGGTCGCATCTCATCCTGCTCCTGTGGAAATGTCACAATTCCGGGTTTCTCTTCAGGATATAGCCAATTGTTAAGAATTGGTTCCAACAACAAAAAAGATAGGCAAGCCAGCACGCCGAACAGCACTGCAAGAGAAGCGGTAATCAACATTCTTCTAAACAGTTTCTTTTTGTTGATTGGTCGTTCCTTTATCTTTTCCTGAAGAAACTCAAAGTCACTTGTGGTCTCAAGAAACACCTCTTTATTCTGCGAAACATACGTTTCACTCTTATCATTATATCTATTTTCATCCATTTTGTCACTGCCTCACTGATTTGTTTGTTTACCTTTTCCTAGTATAACGGATAGTGTTCCTATGGTCAATCTGTTTCGTAATAGAAAGCCTTCGTCTGATATAACTTCATTTCTATTACTGTTCACTCGGTTCCAGTAACAGTTGAAAATCCGTGCAAAATTTGCTTCACAAATGGATTTTTACTTACTATATGCATGTTTTTGTACGAACTTTGTAATAAATGCTAAGTCCTGTGTGAACAGCAGCCTATTTCTGTCCCGCACCAAAAAAATACCTTGTAGGAATAGAAAAATAGTGATAGAATATCTTTGTATAAACTCATTTTATGAATTCATATGATAAAAGAGGAAAATATTATGAAAAAAACAAAGATGCTGTGCACCCTGCTTGCTGCAATGCTTCTCTTGAGTGAACATTCTTTGAAGTATGTCTGCGCAGCACAGGAGAGTGAATCTTCGGAAATTTCAGAATCTACTGATTCTCTGCCAGAAGAATCACAAACCACCTTAAACTCTCTGCCCCAATCTACAGAGGAAGAGACACAGAGCAATGACACCAACACAATGACCGAAGAAGAACTTGCCGCCTACTATGGCAGCTCTGTTTTTGTGGGCGACTCTATTATGGTGGGTTTTCGGAATTACTGCGCAAAACAAAAAACTTTTGTGCATAATATCCAGTTTTTGGCAGCAGGAAATTACTCTGCATTTAACGCAATGAAGCCTGTTACAAACAACAATGTTCATCCGATGTACCGCGGAAAAAAATATCAAGTGTGGGATGCAATTCCCTTGATTGGTAGTCAGCGTGTTTTCCTTCTTCTCGGTATGAATGATCTTGGCATCCTTGGTCTGGAAGGTGCACGTGACCAGTACAAACTACTGATCGACAAAATCTTAGAGACATCACCAAATGTTGAAATTCATCTGATTAGTGTAACTTATACTTTACCAGATTTAGGAAAAAAGATACTGAACAATGAAAATATTGCACAGTACAATACCCTTCTACAAAAAATGGCTGAGGAAAATGATTGGGGATATATTGACCTTGCCACACCAATCTCCGACGGAAATGGAAACCTTGCTGCGGAATGTTGCAGTGATGGTTATGTACATCTGTCAAAAACTGCCTATACCTTATGGGAGACCACACTAAGCGACTACGCTTACGCACAGACAACCTCAAATCAGGAGGAGACAGAACCTGAGACCTCAGCAGAAAATACCACCGAAACTGACTTGACTTTGGAATCGGAGCCAGAAACAGAAATAAAATCGACCGATACCATGTCAATATCCGGCAACACAAAAAGCAAAATAGAATCGATTCTGGAAACTCCGGTCAAAAAGTAAGGAGAAAATAATGATAACAAATATACGAAAAATAGTAGCAGCACTCACCATTGCAGTTCTTCTTTGTAGTGGCTGCACTGACAAAACCAAAACCACTGCATCCGACGCAGTACAGACTTCCCAACCTGAGGCAACAGCAAAATCGATTGATGAAATCTATCAGGAAATCACACAATCCGTCACATTACAATCACCTGCATGTATGGATGAAGATTTTATCTCAAATTACTATGGCATTGATACAAAAGCGCTTTCCGAGTATGTCTTTAGCATGTCAGAAGACGCTGCACAAGCAGAGACTGTCATTATTATGAAGGCGCAAAAATCAGAGGATTTGGAAGGACTTTCTAATTGTCTGCAAACAGTAGTTGATGAAAAGAAAAACGAAATGGAAAATTATATACCTGAACAGTTTGCCATCGTGGAAGAAAGCAAAGTTCAGACAAAAGGTAATTATGTGTGGCTCGTAATCTCTGAGAATGCAAAGACAATTACAGATATTATTGAAAACAATCTGTCATAGTGGAGGAATAACATGGTTTTTAGCGGTATCCCTTTTCTCTTTTTCTTCCTCCCACTATGCCTGATTTTGTACTATGCAGTCCCATTTTCCTTGAAAAATGGGATTTTGCTTATTTTTAGCCTTATTTTTTATGCGTGGGGAGAACCATTGTACATTCTTCTAATGTTGTTCTCCACACTGCTTGACTACACAAATGGACGACTTATGGAGCGGTTTGGCACAACAAAATGCAGAAAAACTTTTTTTCTGTGCTGTAGTATCTGTATCAACCTGCTGATTCTTGCCTTTTTTAAATATGCCGATTTTGTTGTATCTCTTGTAAACAGCATTCTAGGTACACAGATTGCACTGCCCGGAATCCATCTTCCCGTGGGAATCAGCTTCTACACATTTCAAACGATGAGTTACATTATTGACCTCTATCGAGGCGAAGTGAAAGCGGAGCACAGCTATGCGGCATATCTCACCTATGTATCTATGTTTCCACAACTGGTGGCAGGTCCTATTGTGCGTTTTGCGGACATACAAGAACAGCTTCACAGCCGCAAAATTACTTTTGATGGCATGCAAGCAGGGCTTATGCGCTTTATGCTAGGGCTTTTTAAAAAGGTGCTGATTGCCAATCAGGCAGGTGCTTTGTGGGAGGAAATTCGCATGTTAGGCGCCACAAATACCAGCGTAGCCACCGCATGGCTTGGCGCACTCTGCTTCACTTTACAGCTTTATTTTGATTTTAGTGCCTACAGTGATATGGCGATTGGCATGGGTCATATGCTTGGGTTTACGTACCATGAAAATTTCCGTTATCCGCTGGCTGCTGTTTCTGTGACAGATTTCTGGCGTCGCTGGCATATTTCACTGTCCACTTGGTTTCGTGATTATGTCTATATCCCGCTTGGCGGAAACCGCTGCAAGATTCCCCGCCATCTATTTAATATTGCAGTTGTGTGGTTTCTAACAGGACTCTGGCATGGGGCGTCGTGGAACTTTATTTTATGGGGAATTTACTATGGCATCTTATTGATACTTGAAAAATATATCTGGGGAAATGCACTTGCAAAATTGCCAAAACTATTACAACACACCTATGCATTTTTAATTGTTGTCTTTGGATTTGTAATCTTTGCAATCACTGATGGAAACGCGTTAAGTTCCTATATTTGCCTACTTTTTTCTTTTACTTCAAACAGCCTTGCCGACACACGTTTTCTCTGGTATCTAGGCAATTATGGTCTTGTGCTTCTTATAGCCTGCATTCTTGCCTGCCCAGTATATCCGTGGTTATGTCAGAAAATATCGGCATTTAGCAGGCCAAAGCGTTGTATCTTGTCCACTGTTTCAGGAATCGGAATGATATTGTTGTTTGTGTTGTCCACAGCATATATGGTAAGTGACACTTATAATCCCTTTTTGTATTTTCGCTTTTAGAGCATATTTCAAACACGTTTTTGAATCGTTTTTTATTGATACTTTTTATTCATAGTTTTTAGTTTACAGTTTCTTAATGTTCGACAAAGGATTATTTATAAATGATAACAGAAAATAAAATTAGAAAAGTGGTAACTGTTCTTCTCTGTATAGGAATGTTATCCCTCTCTATATGGCTGCTCCTCTCTCCCAAAAAGGATTTTTCAGAAAATGAAAACAGATATCTGGCTAAGTTTCCAGCTCTGTCCGCAAAGAGTGTTCTTGACGGAACCTACACAGAATCCCTGAGTGATTGGCTTGCAGACCACTTTCCAAAAAGGGACTTTTTTGTAGGTTTAAAAAGTCAGACAGAGATTTTAGGCGGCAGAAAAGAAATCAATCATATTTATGTGGCAAAAGACGATTATCTGATAGAACAATATGCACAGCCGCAAAATACGCAACGCATTGCAGATACGTTATCCCGCTTTTATAAAAAGGTTTCTCAAGCCCAAGTAAATATAAATCTAATGCTAGTGCCAACAGCTGTAACCATTCACAAGGATTTGCTTCCCAAAAATGCACCTGTGTCCAATCAGCTAGAAACCGCCCGCAGCATCTATGCTGCCACTGGAATTCCTGAGATTGACTGTACAAGTCATCTTTTTACTGGAATTTCGGAAGGTCAGCTTTACTATCGCACAGACCATCATTGGACCACACTTGGCGCATATTATGGTTATCTCGCTTTCTGTGAAACTAAAAATTTGGAACCTGTGTCGCTTGATTCACTGCAAAAGCAGACAGTGACAGAAGACTTTGCCGGAACTTTGTACTCTAAAGTAAACGACTACCACCACAAGAAGGATTCCATCACTGTGTACACCAACCCCGAAGACCATCTGACTGTCACTTACACAGACACCAAAGAAGTGACAAATAGCCTCTATAATTTTGATTATTTGACAGAAAAGGATAAGTATTCTCTCTTCTTAAATAACATTCATTCTCTTGTTGAAATTGAGAATCAAACGTCGTCTTCTGAAGATGTACTTATGCTTATCAAAGACAGTTATGCCAATTCTATAGTGCCGTTCCTTGCACATCACTATCGGAAAATCTATGTCTTTGACACGCGATATTACAAAGACGGACCCTCCTCATTTCTGTCAGAGCACAAAGAAATCAACGATATTTTACTATTATATAATATGAACACACTCGATACGGACTCCGGCATTCGGGGGATTTATTGAGTAAAGGACTTTAAAGTCTTTTGTACAAGGAGATTTTTATGAACGAAAAAGCATTACGCATACTTGAATACCACAAAATTATTAGTCTGCTCACAGAAAAGGCAAGTTCCGAACCGGGAAAGGAACTGTGCCAAAAACTGACACCGATGACAGACATTGCCCAGATAGAAGAAGCACAACAACAGACTGCGGACGCGTTTAACAGATTGGTAAAAGGCGGACGAATTCATTTTAGCGGAAATAAAGATATTCGTTTTAGCATTCGTTCGCTGGAAATTGGAAGTGCGCTTTCCGCCAGCGAACTATTAAAAATTGCCGCCTCTCTTGCCTGTGCCGCAAGAGCAAAAGCCTTTGCGCGCTCAGAACGCGACGAGGAGACACAGGACAGTTTACAGGCATTCTTTGCAGATTTAGAGCCGCTGACACCGCTGCAAACGGAAATCAATCGCTGTATTCTCTCCGAGGAGGAAATTGCTGATGATGCAAGTTCTACGCTCAAACATATACGACGCAGTATCAATCTAACCAATGAGAAAATACACAGCCAACTAACAGGTATGGTAAACGGCAGTTACCGCACCTATCTGCAAGATGCTGTTATCACAATGCGAAACAATCGCTATTGTATTCCTGTCAAATTGGAACATAAAGGAAATGTTCCCGGAATGATTCACGATCAGTCCTCCACGGGTTCCACGCTTTTTATTGAACCAGCAGTTGTTGTCAATCTCAACAACCAGCTTAAAGAGCTTGCTTTGAAAGAACAGGAAGAAATTGAGCGCATTTTGGCAGAACTTAGCGCAAGCGTCGGCGAACACACAGCAGAACTTACAAACAATTTCCATCTTCTAACCCAGTTAGACTTTATTTTCGCTAAAGCTGGGCTTGCGATTGATATGAATGCCTCCCGCCCGCTATTGAATCAGAACCGTTATATTCATATTCGTAAGGGAAGACATCCGCTGTTGGATAACAAAACAGTTGTTCCTATTGATATCCACCTTGGAAAAGATTTTGACCTTCTGGTGGTGACTGGTCCAAACACAGGCGGAAAAACTGTATCGTTAAAAACAGTTGGGCTTTTTACGCTAATGGGACAAGCCGGATTGCACATACCGGCTCTTGACCGCTCGCAATTAGGCGTGTTTACTGAGGTATATGCTGATATTGGTGATGAGCAGAGTATTGAACAGAATCTGTCTACTTTTTCTGCCCATATGACAAATACAATTTCTATCTTAAAAAATGCCAATGAAAATTCGCTTTGTATTTTTGATGAGCTTGGCGCTGGGACTGATCCCGCAGAGGGCGCAGCACTTGCGATTGCAATCTTAAAACATCTGCACGACAAAGGCATTCGCACAATGGCAACCACACACTACAGCGAACTAAAAGTGTTTGCGCTCACCACTTCCTATGTAGAAAATGCCTGCTGTGAATTTGATGTGGAGACTCTCCGTCCGACATACAAGCTTCTAATTGGTATTCCGGGAAAGAGCAATGCCTTTGCAATCTCCGCAAAACTTGGTCTTCCTGACGAGATTATTGTCTCCGCAAAGGAACATATTAGCGAGGAGGAAGAGAGCTTTGAAGATCTTCTATCCAACTTAGAGTCCAGCCGGCGCACAATTGAACAAGAGCGCAGCGAAATTCAGCGTTACAAGGCAGAAATTGAGTCACTAAAAAAGAAGCTAGAACAGAAACATGAGCGCATTGACGCACAGAAAGATAAAATTCTGCGCCAGGCGAATGAAGAAGCGCGCAAAATCCTTCAGGAAGCAAAAGATATTGCGGATGAGACAATCCGCGATTTCCAGAATGTTCATGCCAATAAAACCTCTATACAGGAGTTGGAAAAATCTCGAACAAAAGTTCGTAATAAGATTTCTGAGAAAAATGCAAAGCTCTCCGTTGTTCCAGATAAACCAACGCACAAGATTTTAAAACCCAGTCAAATTAAACCAGGAGATATGGTAAAAGTCGTTTCTATGGGCTTAAAGGGAACTGTCTCCTCCAAACCCGACACAAAGGGAGAGCTTTTCGTACAGTGCGGCATTATCCGCTCGAAAGTAAATATTAAAGATTTAGTGTTAATCAACGAAGATGTGCTTTCTAACACGACCGCCCACAAAAAGGGTTTTGGCAACAATAACAATCCCTCAAAAACAGGCGGTGGCAACATTGGTATGTCCAAAGCTGCAACCATTTCCTCCGAGATTAATCTGCTGGGAATGACGGTAGATGAAGCACTCTCAGAGCTTGACAAATATCTTGATGACGCTTATCTGTCACACGCGCCAAGCGTGCGCATTGTCCACGGAAAAGGAACTGGTGCACTTCGGCAAGCCGTCCAGAAGCACTTAAAACGTGTCTCCTACGTAAAATCTTACCACCTTGGTGAGTACGGCGAGGGTGATTCTGGTGTGACAATTGTAGAATTTAAATAAAATGGCACTAGAAAGGAACAAAAAATGGCAAACAAACAAAAAATTTTGATTGTTGATGATGATGAAAATATTGCACAACTAATTTCGTTGTATCTGACAAAGGAATGTTTTGAGACCAGAATTGTATATGATGGAGAATCCGCGCTACAGGAAATGAATAGTTTCTCGCCAGACCTCATTCTGCTGGACTTAATGCTCCCGGGCATTGATGGTTATCAGGTATGTCGTGAGGTGCGTCAGAAATCTCAAATCCCGATTATTATGCTGTCTGCCAAAGGCGAAGTGTTTGACAAAGTACTTGGCTTGGAACTTGGCGCTGACGACTATCTGGAAAAACCCTTTGACACCAAAGAGCTTGTCGCACGTGTGAAGGCTGTTCTTCGCCGCTACAAAGCCGCTCCTCCTGCAGCGCCTGCATCCGATTCCAAACAGGTCACATACCCCAACCTTACAATCAATCTTACCAATTACTCTGTGATATACAATGGCAACTCTGTGGAAATGCCGCCAAAAGAACTTGAACTGCTGTACTTTCTCGCAGCATCGCCAAACCATGTATATACAAGAGAACAACTCCTTGACCAAATCTGGGGATATGAATATATTGGTGACACGCGCACTGTCGACGTGCATATCAAGAGACTTCGTGAGAAGATTAAAGACCACGAATCTTGGCGTATTGCGACTATTTGGGGTGTCGGATATAAATTTGAAGTAAAAAACCTATCATTTTAAACGCAGAAGGAATGAACCTCCCTTGAAAAGAACACTCTATTTAAAATTTGTACTGGCTTATATTATCTTTGCATTTTTTGGTTTTATTGTTGTCGCAACCTTTACCTCCAGCATGACACTAGAGCATATGAAGCGCGAGCGTGCCGATTCTCTATATAAAGAAGCACTATTAATCTCTGACTCCTACGCTGCGGACTTATACAACAACGAGATTACTCTCGAATCCGTATGGCGCCAGATTGAGGCAATCGGCACGTTTCTTGACGCCTCAATTTGGATTGTAAACCCGTCAGGGCTTATTGTGCTGGATTCCAGCTCACCGCTAGAGATTGAAAATCCTGCAACCATTCCAAATTTCAGTCCCACAATCACAGGAAATTCTTTTTATACTGTTGGAAATTTTTTTGGCATGTTTGAGAATGAAATGATTTCTGCATTTGCACCGATTACCACGCAATACAAAGTAAAAGGTTATGTGGTTGTCCACGCCTCTGTTGAGAAGCTGCAATATTCTTGCAACTCTCTTTTAAACATCTCTTATATTACACTGGTTATCCTGTTTTTATTATCGCTGATTATTTTGCTTTTCTTTACCGAAATTGTATATCTGCCACTTCGCAAAATTACGCACGCGACAGAACAGTATGCGATTGGCAATTTTCGATATGAATTTCAATTGGATAGTGAAGATGAAATCGGATATCTTGCCGCCTCACTTGCCTATATGGCAAGTGAGGTTGCCAAAAGCGAGGACAATCAAAAACGGCTTGTGGCAAATATCTCTCATGATTTTCGCTCTCCGCTCACCTCAATGCGCGGCTATCTCGAGGCAATGTTAGACGGCACAATCCCACCTGAAATGCATGAAAAGTATATTGGCGTTGTGTTAAATGAAACAGACCGCCTGACTAAATTGACAAACTCACTACTCACACTCAACAATCTTAGCACTAAGGGCATGATACTTGATCGAAGTAATTTTGACATCAATCAAGTAATCAAAAACACTGCTGTCTCTTTTGAAGGGACTTGCCGCGAAAGGCTAATATCCATTGAGTTGGTGCTCACAGGCACTGTCATGTATGTAAATGCAGACATGGTTAAAATTCAACAGGTACTATATAATCTACTGGATAATGCCATTAAGTTTAGTCATAAAAATTCGTCTATTAAAATCGAGACAGTAGAGAAATCAAACAAACTTTTGGTATCTGTTAAAGACAGTGGTATTGGAATTCCCAAGGATAGTATTCGGCTTATTTGGGACCGCTTCTATAAGACTGATCTCTCCCGCGGAAAAGATAAAAAAGGTACAGGTCTTGGACTGTCCATCACCAAAGAAATTATACAATCCCACAATGAAAATATTAATGTTATTAGCACAGAGGGGGTTGGAACAGAGTTTATCTTTACATTGGAAAAAGCAGACGAAAAAAAAATCGAGTAGGAAAGTCTTTCCTCTTTCCCTACTCGCTGCTCTTGTGCATAACTTTCATATACGCTTGTGTCTTATGCCGCATCACGAAAAATCCCTGCTCCAATGCATCTAACGCCAAATAATGAGTAATACAATGCTGTGGAGAAACTGCTTTGCACTCTAACCTATCAAGTACATAATGCCAATCATCATTGGCGCTGTGCGTAAAGGAAGAATTCCAGCTACCCTTTATGTTCAACTGATTGCGAAGGATTTTCCAATATGTACTTTTTTCAAAATAAATGTCAGACGCTGGATTGCCCACAAGCTGTACCGTTCCATTTGGCGTTGTACAGCGCACAGCATCTGCTATTGTCTCATTTTTGCCGACACACTCAAAAAATACCTCTACTCCCGCTCCTTTTGTCTGTTTCATCAACCATTCATATGCACTTATTGTTTTGTCTGGATAAATCTGTTCTCTTTTCACTCCAATTTCTATTGCCATATCACGCTGGAAGTCCTTATTGCCCAACACATAAATATTACAATATCCCGCTTCTTTTAAAAACAAGACAAGCAACATTCCAATTGTTCCAAGACCGCAGACTGCAATGGATTTTGTCCTATCTGCATTTTGGGAAAGCGCGCTGCGCATAGCGTGAACCGCAACTGCCATTGGTTCCATCATTGCTGCCTGCTCATAAGTTACATTGTCGGGTAGTGCGATTAAATTCCACTCTGGCACTGACACAAACTCTGCAAATCCACCGTCCCTGCGCGAGCCAAGATAACTGTAACTGCGGCACAACTCATAGTGCTGTTCTTGACATTCTACACAGTTTGTACATGGTATCAGTGGGAAAATACCAACGCGCTGCCCCAACCATTTTTTATTCACAGTCCTGCCAAGTTCCACCACTTGCCCGGAAAATTCATGCCCTAGTACCAGCGGATGCACATGTGCTCCTGTCTGATAAATTCGCGGAATATCCGACCCGCAGATGCCTGCTGCCTTCACCGCGACAATCACCTCATTGTCCGCTGGATTTGGTCTGTCTATGTCCTCAAACCGAATATCATTCACGCCATGCAAAACCCATGCTTTCATAAAAACTCCTCCTTTTGTTTTCCTTATAATTGGTAAAAAGACGTAACATAACTCGCTAAATACGCTTAATCCCACCCGGATAGACTCTCACTTTTATAAGTGGCGGGTAAAATACAATTACCTTTATTGCAGATCGGACATCCAATATACATATTCCTCACCACTTTTATAATTCTTTTTATGTTTTACCAATTTTATCAGCCATTTTACTTGCGGATACTGGTCCAAAAAATTTCTAATAATAATACCATCTGCCAAAAGGGCATCTGGCATATTTGACTTATCAAAATCTTCATCAAACACAGATACTTCCATGTCTTCATATATCATAATATCATTTCCATCAGAATCATTTACAATATCTGCTTGTGAAAATAAATAGATAGGTGCTTTATCCTCTTTTCCAATGGCACAAAATTCATTAAAATCTAACCAGATTCTAGTTTTATCCAATGGCATAGTGGTCGTACACTTATTCTGCTTCATATGCCATTCTCCTTAAACCAATCGATTCTTTTTCCAATTTCCTGTGCGATACCAACAATAGGAAATCAAATAATTTGCTGCCCACCCCATTGGAACCGCATACCAAATAAATTGAATTCCCCATATTGGAGAACAAAACTGCGCCACCGCAACACGAATTGCCAAGTTAATTAGATTCGCAAGCATATACACTTTAATGTCTCCTGCACCTCTTAAAATCCCATCTGTTATTGCCTTAAATCCTAAAAAAGAAAAAAACAAACCAATAAATCGAAAATAAGATATTCCTGTCTCAAATGCCACTATTGACTTTCCCTGTTCCACAAAAACTGATAGAATGGGACGATAAAAAAGTTGTGAAACCAAAATTAAAATCACTCCAAAACCAGCGATAATACCATATGCCGCATGATATCCCTGCCGCACACGCTCCGGCTTCCCCGCGCCAAGATTTTGCGCTGTAAAAGTCGACATTGCATTTCCGGTAGCAATCATTGGCACAATACAAAGCGACTCTAGACGCATTCCTGCCGAATATCCCGCAAGTGCAGATGAACCAAATTGATTGACTGCGGACTGGGTTAACAACATACCAATACTTACAATAGACTGTTGCACAATTGACGGAATTGCAATTTTAATTCCAGTAGCAAACATATCCTGACGAAACCGCTTTACCCTACCTTCTACTGGATAAGTAGCGAGCAGTCGCATTAAAATCACAAAAGAAATAACTGCCGCAATGCCCTGTGCAATCACAGTTGCGACCGCTGCGCCAGAAACACCCATATTTAAGCCGCCCACCATCCAGAAATCCAACACAATATTCAATATAGAAGAGAAAATTAACAGAAATAATGGTATTTTAGACCTGCCGAGCGCATTAAAATTGGCTGACAGAATATTATACATAAACATAAATGGCAGACCCACAAAATAAATCTGAAGGTACGCCACTGCATCTGGCATAATATTTTCTGGAGTCTTTAATAACCGCAGTACTGTTGGATTAATAAAAAATCCCACCACCGCCAACAGTGCACTAAACACCACAAATGTAATTAGAAACGTGTACACAGAACTTTTCATCTCCTTGTGATGCCCAGCGCCAAGATATTGACTGGTGAGCACAGACGCGCCAATGCCTCCTCCAATCGCAATCATAATAAATACCGTTGTAAACGAATAAGATGCCCCCACTGCCGCAAGCGCATCCTCTCCTACCAGATTTCCAACAATAATAGAATCTGCCATATTATAAAATTGTTGAAATAAATTTCCAATAATCATTGGCAGCGCAAAAAAGAATAGACTGCGCGCTGGTGGTTGTGTAATTAAACCTTCTTTTGCATTTTGTGCCATGATTTTGTCTCTCCTTACGCTATCTTTTGTAAAAGCAGCCAAGACAGTGCCAAGCTGCCTCTTTGTATTTATTCATTGTTTATTAGAACATGTCTCTATAAAATATTACTACAATTGCGCCATAAAACACAAGCTGTAAATTTAATAGATTTCCTAGCTACTTTTTATGGAGCAGGAACGCGCATAAACTGCGCATTCCGTGAGAACATAATTTAGACATGAGGGGCGATTTTTGCGAAGCAAAACTTGAAATATCGCCCCAAATCGTTGCTATAATCAGTCTTTTAGATTGTGAATAGTACCGATTTCTGCTTTCCAAAATCCATGAAGATTACAATATGCATATGCTGCACATGCCTCATCCTGCTCTGACAATACAAAATGCGCCACTGGCTCATCCTGCGGGGATAATTTTACAAACTGACCACCCTTCTTTGTCTCAAGGAAAATCCAGTCAATGCTGTGTTCCTCTGACATTGGATGCGCCACACTGCCAACCTTCACAGTAATGTTTTTTCCATTGCACTCCACAACTGGAAGATGTTTTTCGCCTGCCCCCTCCGATGTCGTGCTGTCCAAGACTGGCAGATTGAGTCCATCCTTTTTACCAGATACCAAATACAATACTGCCTCATTACATTTTACAAATACGCTCTTATCCATTTCTATTTTCCCCATTTCTTCAAAATATTCTAAAAACTGTAATAACAATCTCTAATTAAACTTTACCGATTCTAAGCCTGCCTCACTTCTAAGACGCTGATATCTTCTGTCCACCTCATTTTGCAAACTCTCTGTGACTTGCTTGTACTCCTCGTTACACAAATGTTTTGTGCGCCCCATCATTGCAAGCCAATCCTTGACAGGAATCTTCTTGCCTATCGCATCTGGCTCATAACTTAACCTTGTTTTTCTCTGCTCTATCTCAAACAGTGGAAAATAGCAACAATTTACTCCTGCTTCAATCACTTTTCTCTCGGTTGACGGGTTGTCATTCCAATTGAGAGGACACGCTGAAAGTGCCTTGAGATATGCTGTTCCCTCCGTCTTAGCATAATATGCTGCCTTCGCCGCCTTTTTAATAAAATCTGTTGGATTTGATTCCGCAGCAGTTGCAATGTAGGGAATCCCTGTTGCTGCCATAATATGGGGCATATCCTTATGAAAAAAAGTCTTTCCATACTGCTTTGCACCCACATGAGAAGTAGAACTTCTTGCCCCTTTTGGTGTCGAGTATGATAATTGATAGCCCGTGTTCATATAACCGCCGTTATCATACTCAAAAAGTAGTAAACGATGCCCACGAAGCGCAGTTCCCAGCGCAGACCCCATACCAATATCCATACCACCATCCCCGCTAACCATCACAAAAATAATATCTCCCTGAGGAATCTCCCCTTTTTTCTGTTTCCTATAGCAAATTTCTGCCAGACCGCTAAGTGTGGCTGCGCCATTTTGAAACAGATTATGGAGATATGGAACCTTAAAACTTGTGCGTGGATAGGGTGTTGTGACAATCATACCGCATCCTGTCTGAAAAAGAAAGACAATTGGATCCTCAATTGCCCTTGAGAGCAGATTGAGATTGACAGGTATCCCACAGCCGGGACATGCACCATGTCCCGGGGCCAAGCGCTTCGGCATTGCTGCGGTCGCATTCAAACTGCCTCCCTCCACCTGAATCTCACCTGCCATGTTCTTTTCTACCTGCGTCGCACCAATTGCTGTTCTCTCTGCTGTAATAGGTGCAAAGAAGGGACCTTTGTCCACCGTTTCCTGCACTGTTCCCGATATCACACCATAATAATCAAAATCTGGCGCCTTTGAATCTAAAGCAATATCAAGTAACTTCTCCACATCCTCCGCAAAGAAATCTTTACCGCCAAGTCCATAGACCCGACTTTTGATTTTTGCTCTGCCGCTATATTTCTGCATCATAGCGCGCACTTCCAATGAGAGATTACCGCCCCCTGCACCATAACTGTCTTGTCTGTCCGCTATCAGCATGGTATCTGCCGACACACAAGCATCATACAAAGCTTTTTCAGGAAATGGACGAAGAACATTCAATGTCACAATGCCCGCTTTTCTTTGTTTTTGGCGCAGACTGTCCACACCCTCTTTTGCCGTCTCATAGGAGGACCCTAACAACACCAACAATTCCTGTGCATCTTCACAGCAATACCCTTCCACTTTGCCATACTCCCTGCCAGAGAGTGCGCCATACTCTGCAAAAAGTTTTGACAACAGCTCATCTGCCTGCTGCATAGCAAGATGAAGCTGGTAGCGATTGTTCATTAAATCCGGCTCATTCATATAAGAACCTACTGTAATTGGATTGGACAAATCCAGAAAAGGATATGCTTCTTTTTTGGGTCCAATAAACTGGCGCACAGTCTCATCCTTCTCAAACCGCAGGCACCGCCTTTTTTGATGGCTTGTAAAAAAGCCATCATATGCGACCACTACAGGAAGCCGCACTTGTTCTGCCAACCGCAGTGCAATAATATTAAAATCATAGACTTGCTGTACTGTATGCGCAAACAAGATTGGCCAACCTGCATTTAACAGATACATAATGTCACTGTGGTCCCCTTTAATTGACAAGGGACCAGAAACCGTCCTACATGCCACATTCATCACCATTGGATAACGAGTACCCGACTGAACAGGAAACTGCTCTAAGGCATACAACAGACCATTGGCACTTGTCGCGTTAATCACTCTGCCGCCGCCAACAGACGCGCCATAACAGATGCCTGCTGCACTGTGCTCCCCTTCCGCAGCAATCATAATTAGATCTGTCTCTCCCCTTGCACGCATATCATCAAGATTTTCTGCAATCTGTGTGGAGGGGGTGATTGGATAATATCCCATCAAGTCATATCCAATCTGTTTAATGGCAATCGCCGCAATCTCATTGCCTCCTGCATATTCGATAACCTGCCTTTCCATTAAACTTCTCCCCCTTCTATCCTTTTTTCTGTCAAATAAGACTCTGAAGTAATATACCCGTCTGGTCCAGTTTTTACATAGTAATCTGGCGCGCGCAGCATATCCTGATTCGGTAGAAAATACTGTTTATCTGCATGCTCTGCCTCAACGCCGCGCACAAGTGCATTGACCGGGCACACATCCACACAGCGCATACATCCTTTGCAGTGATAGTAATCTAACCCTCTGTTTACCATCATTTTCCTGCCTTTAAATTCTCCCTCAGCAAACTGAAACACCATATCTGGGCATGTGGAATCACACAGCCCACAGTTGATACACCGCTCTTTGATAAACACTGGGACATATCCTTGTCTCGAAGGAGATAAATCCGCCGTCACAGTACTGCCAAACCGTGGGTTTACACCGCCTATTGGCGCTGTCACATACCCCCATTCCTGTCCGCCATCAGGCATATCAGAACTATTTTCTTTACCAGTTCTGCTCTTAAGAATAGCAATCTCTGCTTTTGAGAGCTGATGCACTTGCTCAAATCCTTGTTCAAGCCCCTTTAAATTGCTTTCAAGCGCGGCTGGATATTTTTTGCCAAGACTATCTTTACAAATCTGTCTTGCACTCTCCAGTTCAACAAATCCCATCACTTTTGCCATCGCTCCCAGCATGACTACATTAATTCTCGATTTTGTTTCCATTGCAATCTGCCTAGCATTAACTACATAGCAATTTCCAATTGTCTCAGGCAGATTTCCCATCATTTCCTCCTGCCCGTAATCGAGCGCTATAATAACCTGTGTCTGAGCACCACACCCCTTCCACGTCTTTTCATCGCGCATTAGTGCCTGATGGAAAATAACAAGTAAATCAGGATTGACAATCGGTGAATGTACTCGGATTTCCCTCTCTGGAAGGCAAAGACGAATATATCCCTTCACTGGTGTCCCTGTTTTTTCGGAACCATAGCTAGAGAATCCTGCACTGTTTAGATTCAGATATTTTACTGCCAGCTCTCCTACCATTTTTCCGCACAAATTTGCACCAAGCCCGCCGATGCTTTCCAAGCGGATTTCATAATACTCTTTCTTCTGAAAGAACTCTTTGATACTGCCTGCCATAGCTGTTCCTCTCTTCTTTCCTGTATTGATTCTATGCTCTAAAATTCAGTATGACAGTTTTGCAAAAAAATATGCGTGACGGAATACTTTTCACCGTCACGCAACCGATCCCATCAAGGTATATACAATTGTTCCAACAACACCACTTCCCAAAATAATTGTGATGGCACTCAGCTTAAATTTTCTAAGCAAAAATAATGCTACAATAAAAATTATAAGTTCTACATACTTGAGATTTCCCAAAACCACTGCTTCTAGTTCTGCCTGAAACAGTCCCAGCATCAAAATTGATGCACCGGCGGAAGCAATCAGCGCCACGACTGCAGGTCTCAAGGAACCAAGCACCACTTGAACACCGCTCACCGTGCGATATTTGTAGTAAAAGTATGCCAGCGTTAAACAGATGGCAAACGACGGAATAATACAACCTATACTGCAGAGTAAAACACCAGGAATCCCTGCAATACGCATACCCACAAAAGTCGCAGAATTAATGGAAATCGGACCCGGCGTCATCTCTGCCACTGTAATTAAATCCGAAAATTCTTCCAGAGTCATCAGATGATGAATGTTCACAATTTGTTCCTGAATAAGCGGAATCGCCGCATATCCTCCACCCACACTGAACATTCCTACTTGGATAAAGGCAAAAAACAACTTTAACAGCAACATTTATGATACCTTTCCCTTCTTTTTATTATTGAGTGTGACACCTAAATCGACAAGACCAATTCCAAGGCAGACAAAGATAATTATCATCGCACTTACATCAAACAGATATGTCGCCACAAATGCCACCACCATCATCGCAATATATAAGATCCGCTTTGTCTTTATTACATTTCCAGCCAGATTGATTACCACATCAAAAATAACTGCCGCAACCCCCGCACGCATTACCTGAAGTGCTGTAGCAATATAAGGATTGGTGCGAAACTGCTCATAAAATAAAGAAATAATTGAGATAATAACCATTGGTGGCAGTATTGTTCCCAATATCGCTGTCAGGGAACCAACAATGCCAGCTATTCGATACCCGATAATAACAGACGCATTCACTGGAAGCGGGCCCGGCGCAGACTGTGTGATTGCAGTCACATCCAACATTTCATCCTCTTCTAACCACTTAAGCTCCTCCACATACCTTTTTTTCATCAGGGAAACAATGACAAATCCTCCCCCAAAAGTACAGGCGCTCAAAACAAACATGGATCGAAATAAGATCCATAACTTATTGTAGCTCCTTTCCATATCCCCTCCATCTTGTTTCACATTTCTATAAAGTATTTCAAAATTCCTTTACAGTTCGTTATTATGTGCAATCTTCCAAGATATATGTATCGCTTCCTTGAATTTCCTGTTCTCAGTGATTATCTAATTTCCAACAAACTCTCACATTCCTTTTTATTGTATTTCCTACCCTCTCTGACAATTTCAATTTGCGGCACTTCACCTCAAATATACTTCCATCCAATATTTCAACTGTAAACTTATCTTCTTTATCATTTGTGGTGATATTCTTAATCCTCATATTGTCTGCGTCATTTAGTAGCTCAAAGAGTTTATCCTTAAAATAATCTAGTTTCATCATTCACTCCTTTTTGAATATAAGTTTGTATAGGTAACAATATACTACTAATAATCGTTTCTTACTACACTATATCAACTTTTTCGGGTTAAAACAAGAAAAATCGATTTACACATCTCGACACTTATCGACAATAAGTTACTGCTTACACTCTATACACAAAATTCTAAAACCTAGACTAAACTGTCACAAAGTGACCGCTTTGTGTGCGATTTTTAGTTGTTATTCGACAAAAAATTTGTTAGAATAAAGGCGAGAATGTTATACTAGGAACCATGTAGGCACATACTTGCGCTGTTTTTATAAACTGTTATTTTAGGAGAACTATTTTGGATAAGGAATTTGGACATTTAGAAATAAAATTAAATGATTTGCTCAAAGAACGGGGACTAAACAAAAACAAGTTGTCCCACAAAGCGGAAATGAATTGGAAGCAAATTGACAATTACTGTACAAATACTGTTACGCGGCTAGATGTATCTGTGCTGTGCAAACTCTGTACAGCCTTAGACTGCGAGATACAGGACTTGCTGGTATTTTATCCGCCAGATGACAGCATAAAAAATTAAGTGTTATGAATGACATCGTTTCTTTTATACCGACATGTGCAACTAGTACAGCGTTTTTTAATTCCTCATATACTAAGCCCTCATTATTTGCGCCATTGCCGCGTTGTCGTCAGTCGTGCCTCCTTCCTCCGCCTTGCACTGATCCAAATATCAAGCACTTAGTATACAAGGATTAAGAAAACGCTGTACTAGTCAGAGAAGCGTTATTGTTGCTATTCACGGTATAAAAGCGTTACAGTTGCGTTTAGGACTTTGCATTTACTGCAAAGTCCTAAACGCAACTGTAACGAAACAGATACAAAGTATTAAAATAACACTTTATATCTGTTTTCTTGTATTTCATTATTGATGAATTGCCTTTCTTGTCCTATGGAGAAGACCTCTTACTTTTGTTCGCTGCAAGAAAATGTCATAACTCTTTATAATTAACACAGAGCATGCCGCCTGCTCCATAATCTTATCTGTGCGAAATCCAGTCACAACCTCCTGTATTCCCCAGTCAAGTGAGGCTCCCATAATAATCAAATCATATTTGTCAGAAAATTCTACCACCCGCTCAATTAAGTCACCGCTACAGACTCTAATCTCTGCGGGTTGGTCAAATTTTGCCGCGGACTTATCGAGATATGCCTTTGTACTCTCCACATCTTCCTCATGGTCCACCACATTTAAAAGCGTAATCTTCGCATTGTACGCATTGGCAATTCGGTTTACAACCTTTGCTGTCATCTTGGAATACTTTCCGCCACCATAAGGAAACAAAATATTACGAAACGTCTGATTTTGGTTGTGCATTCGCAATACGCCAACATCTGCCGGCGCCTCCTGCAACATTCGATATGTAATATTGCCATGCATATATTTTGCTAGACCCGATCCATGCCATCCCATAATCACAAGCGGACTTTTTTCTTTTTTGACAACGGTCATAATCGCATGAAATGCATCTCTGGAATTAATAATCACTGGGCGCATGTATGGTTCTGATTCATATTCCTTTAGTTTTTGCACCACACTGTCCTGCGCACCCATTGACTGCATCATTACATCATAGTCTGCAATTGTGAGTAAATTGTCTGGAAAAACATTTACTTTCACTGGAACAACGGTTGTGCTTTCCTCCGATAAGGCAATTCTTCTGCCAAAATTCAACAGCCCATCCGCTGTATTTGGATTGGAAACAGGAATAATAATCTCATTTTTGCGATTTTCTTTTTTCTGCTCCTTAATCTCTGGCACATCAACGATTGAAATTCCTTTGGCGGCATATTTTAGTTTTGGCATTACAAGATAATAATACAATATGCCAACACCAATTACAGAAACTGCAATCATTAACGCCGGGCGGTCTGAAATTGCCAGATTCAAAATTAGAAACAGATTCATTCCAATGCCAAGTAATGGCGTAATCGGATAAAATGGCACGCGGAATTTCCGCTCAAGCTCTGGTTTTTTTTGTCGAAAAATAATAAGTGCCACATTGACTAGACTATAACCTGTCAGGGAAAAAATACTTGTCACTGTCGAAATATGTTCTAAGTCCCTAATTGACACCGCGATAAAGACAATGATAGAGGACACCACTATCGAAAAAACAGGAGTCTTTGTTGTTCTGTTGATTGCCTTAAACAAACTTGGCAGGCGCTGATCTCTTGCCATTGCAAATGAAGTGCGCGAAGATGCCATAACTGCTGTGTTAATAGATGAGAGCGTCGCAAGGATTCCGGCAAAAGCAAACAAATATCCCCCTGCCACTCCACCAATTTTTACAGCAGTGTCTATCATAGGGGTACTTGTGACCTCTGGCACAAGCTGTTGCCACGGCAGGATTCCACAGCCAATAAAGAAAACCGAAGTCTTTATCACAATAACTGCTGCAATTGAAATTAAAATCGCCTTTGGAATTGTCTTTTCTGGCTCAATAACTTCCTCACTTGCAGTTGTAATCAATCCATAGCCAATATAGGTCATATACAGAAATCCCATTGCATTAAACACGCCGGACATTCCCTGTGGGATAAATGGTCTCTGATTCTCCATATCTATATTAAAAATCCCAACCACAACATAAAGTGCAAGCAGCGCCACCAGCAATGTAGTAATCACATTTTGCAGTGTTCCAGAACTTTTTGTTCCTTTAATATTTGTAAACATAACGTATATCACAAGCAAATATGCTGCCGCCATCTGTGGAATAAACGGAAAAATATAATGGATAAAATTACCAAAACCAAGCGCAAACAAGCCACACGACATTGCGTAGCCAAGCCAAAATCCCCATCCACAAATAAATCCAATAATATTGTTTCCTGTCGCTTCC
Organism: Lachnospiraceae bacterium; assembly: GCA_014239155.1. Lineage (GTDB taxonomy): Bacteria > Bacillota > Clostridia > Lachnospirales > Lachnospiraceae > COE1. The sequence continues at coordinate 49,941 of JAAZZQ010000088.1, forward strand.
TTCACATAGACGTAGCCACCGCCTGCCTTTGGAATAACGGTCACAAGCTCTGCAAAAGACAACCCTGTAAACACCGCTGCAATCCCTGCCAGAAAAATCGCAAACGAAGCTCCCGGCCCTGCTGTTGCATAACTGGTTCCCGCCAAAACAAAAATGGCAGAGCCAATCATTGTCCCTATGCTAATCATCAGTGCGGAATACATTCCCAGTGTTCTATCTAGTTTTTGTTTCATATATTATCCCTTCTCCACATTTATTTTCTATTTTTAGCGAAATCCTCTTTTTCGTACCTCGGAACCTTAGAAACTGTAAAATAATTACTTTACAGTTCCTTATTAAAATTATTATCGCCTTTTTATCATATCAAAAAAATCTATCCTCGTAAACTCCAAAAAAACTGTTACGCAAATCAGCCTGTGACTTTGCAGAACTCTACAAAACCACAGGCTGACCGATCAAGAACAGTCCCAATTGTACAATATATTACTAAAATCCCGTTTTATGAGCGCCTCTTTATTAATAAATAAATTGGCGATGCCACAGTCTCCCCACAGCACATAATCCTCTCCATCCTCATCCATATCAGAATCAATCTGAAGCAAGAGTGTATCATAACATTTCATATCCTCATCGTCTCGTCTCGGATCAAACTGGATAAATCCTGGATAGCCAAGCATCTTGTGCCCTAGTCCAGACAGTTCCTCACTCATATAGTTATCATCGTCTGTATCTTCCTCAAAATACGTATACCAATTTTCCTCGTCAATCTCCTCGCCAGTCACTGCCTTTACTGCCTGTGCAAACACTGTTGAAAAGCCTTCCACATCAGAACTCATATAATCTATCCCTGCGCGAAAAGAAAGTGCTGCTTGATGAAAAATTGGTGTACCATAGTCATCTACTTCCTCTGCCCGAACCAGCTCCAATGTCTGCACCTGTTCCACAGTGATTTTTGTGTCTACCGTATTATGAAAAATAATGCGAAAATCTTTCTGCGAAACTGGATCGTCAAAGTCCATACCAAACACATCATCATCCACTGTGATAAAAAACTGTAACATGCCTTCTTTGGGCAATTCTGTATCAAACGCACTCAAGTCCAAAAAATTAATCTGCGCAAGCAGCATCATCTTTCTGCCCTCGCTATCTGTAGGATATTCTTTCTGCATATCCCAATAAGGTAGCCCACCAAACTTGCTATCTGTCAATGATGGCTGTACCGTTTTTGGCTTTCTGTCGATAAAAATAGCCGGAATCCCTGTCATTTCCTTAATTTTCTCTACAATCTTGACTGCTTTCTCACTTGGGTTATATTCCTCTTCCATCGCACGACCTCCTATAAACATCTGTCAAAATTTATCCCTAATCAATTTTCAAGGTTAACTCCAGTAGTCTCCGCGCACAGATTTCCATATCCCCGCGTGTAAGCACGCCCTTGTCTAGTGCCTCCTGTAACCGCTCCGGAAAACCTGTCGCCATCTTAATATCATTTCCTGCCTGAACTTCCTTATAATGTTCCCCGTTTGTCCACCAGTCAGTCGTTACCACACCGTCAAATCCCCATTCGTCACGCAGAATATCGTTCAATAATTCTCTGTTCTCAGAAGCTCGATAGCCATTTACAATGTTGTAGGAGGACATAATTGCCCACGGCTTTGCCTCTTTTACAATCATTTCAAACGCCTTTAAATAAATTTCTCTCACAGCGCGCTCAGATGCGCGCGAATCGCTATTTTTGCGGTTTGTCTCTTTATTGTTCAGTGCAAAATGCTTTACTGTAGCGCCGACATGGTTGCTCTGAATACCACGCACCATCGCCGCCGCAAGCTTTCCTGTAAGAAATGGGTCTTCAGAATAATATTCAAAATTGCGGCCACAGAGCGGGCTGCGATGGATATTAACCGCGGGGGTAAGCCACATGGCAATGTTATTTTCCTTGACCTCCGCGCCGCCAGCTTCGCCGACCTGCTCCACTAGCTCCTCATTCCAAGAACATGCAAGCTGTGTCGCGCAGGGCCATGCCGTCGTGTATACACTGCACTCTGGTGCAATACGCAAACCTGCCGGACCATCTGCCGTCATAACATTTGGAATGCCATAGTCTGGCAAATTGCCCCAACCAAAGGTATTTGCAACCCCTGTGTTTGGTTGTCCCCCCAACAAATGTGCAAGTTCTTCATCAGACAATTGCACCATAAACTCGTCTAGTGTAATTGTTCCTTCCGCCACTTCTTTTAGGAAATGATGCTGTTGTGCGGCGGTATTTACCCACAAATGATAGCGTTTTCCAGCTCTTGCTGCCGGAGAAAATCCATCTGTCTCCCCAATAGTAAGTGGTACAAGTGCATTTGCATCTGTCTCAATAGGCTCTGTAAGCGGCAATTCCTCAAAACTGCCGTCAGCCAGCATTCGTTTTTTCAGGCTTGTAGGTGCACACTTTCTGGATAGTTGCTGTGTTATAGTATCCTCTTGTACTTCATAGTGATAGGATAGTTCCACAACATCACGCACAGATACACCAACAAAAAACCGATACGCTCCTTTTTCCAGAAGATAGGCAGATGCTTTTATCTTGCCAAGATCATCATAAGACGCCATATCATTCACATTCCATGACAGTACAATGCTCTGGCTTTCCCCAGTCTGTAAAAGTCGCGTTTTTTGAAATGCTATCAGTTGCTTTGCTGGTTTTCCAAGCGTTCCTTGTGGTGCGCTAAAATACGCCTGCACAACTTCCTTTCCAGCTCTTTTCCCAACGTTTGTTACCATAACTGGCACATAAATTCTGCCATTTTCCTCATATGCCGCCCCTGCTGTCAGTGTAAAATCCGTGTAGGACAAACCAAAACCAAATGGATAGTTGACCTTTTTATCTGCATTTGGAATGGTCTCAAAATAACGATACCCCACGTAAATGTCCTCTGTGTAGTCCACAAAACGCTCCGACTCATGGAAATGATATGTTGACGGGTAGTCATCTAATGTGCGCGCAAAAGTATCCACTAACTTTCCACTTGGATTGCCTTCCCCCATCAAAAGTTCTGCCGCAGCAAGTCCCCCTTCGATACCACCCTGCCAAGCCATTAGCACCGACTCAATTTTTGCATCATCATGAAACCAGCAAGAATCCACCATACCGCCCACATTCATAACAACAATGACTTTCGCAAAGTTTTCTGTCACTGCATCCACCATTGCGCGCTCTGCATGGGTTAGACAAAAATCGCCGTTCTCAAAGATTTCTGCGGATTGTTTTGCCATTGCGTCTTCCGTAATACATAGATTTTTATTTTCGGTATCCACAATGCTCTTTCTGTCCCAACCTTCACCAGAAAAACGGCAAATCGTAATAATTGCAGTATCTGTGTATGCTCTTGCTTTCTTTAACAACTCCATTGGAACTTCTGGCTCAATTGTCATGCCCGGAACACGCCCTTGTTGATACTGTGTCTTCACATTGTCTCGATAGTATGCTGCAAGTTCTTCAAATACATGAACTTTATCCTTTAAAAGTGATAAGCCCTCATATAGATTTCTTGCATAGGAAACGGTCACTTCTCCACTTCCGCCGCCTCCGCGCACATAGTCAAAACTTGCCTTACCAAACAGAGCAATCTTACTGCCCTTGGCAAGTGGAAGCAAATCTTTGTCATTTTTTAAGAGAACCATGCCCTCTTTCGCCGCCTCTTTTGAGAGTGCAATATGTCTGCTACAAGCTGTCACCTTCTCACCATTCTTCCCTAGTGGAAGATTTGGTTGATACATTACACGTGTCCATTTCTGCATTTATTTTTCCTCCAAATTCATTTTTATAGATTCCTTAAATCTATTAAGTCTAATTTTATTTTAACATGTATAATTGCTAATTCCAATAGAAAATCCTTTTTATGCCACTTGTCGCTGGATAAATCCTTTTGTCTTCCATTTCCCTGATTGCCAGCGCAGGAACATAAACATAGCGCGCACGCACTCGTCTGTCGCAAGTCCTATATAAGCGCCCACCGACAACAAATTTAGGTGGATTCCAAAAAACCACGTACCGCCAACCATACACAAATACATAAACAGCACACCAATCACCGTGGTAAATACAGCGTCGCCACTGGTTTTTAGTGCCTGTCCAAACACCAAATTGGTCACACGCCCTATCTCAAGCACAATATCAATTGCCAGCAGTGTTTTCACAAGTCGAATCATCTCCAAATCCTCTGTAAAAATCCGAATTAGCACATCTGCACTGACAAAAAACATGGTCTCCAATCCTGCTGCCACAATGATTCCAATACATGCTGCCTTCTTTGTCCCCTTGTCGCAGGCTTCATAATCTCCCTCACCAATACGCCAGCCCGTCATAATAGCGTTTGCCTGTGCCAGCGCCGCCCCTGCACAGTAAGAAAAATTTGCAATCTGCGCAGCATACGCCCTTGCTGTCACATGAAATCCAGATTCGTCCATCTGATTCAAAAAACGAATTGTCAAAGTCATTGCAACATTGTACAAGGCAGTTTCCAATGCAGAGGGAAGCCCAACTTTAATAATTTGGCGAAAAATTTCTATATTTTTTAATCGCTCTAAATCTTTGTTTGCTTTGACGAGCGCTTTTGATGCGACCATCACAATCACCAAATTTAAGATTCGAGAAAGGACAGTTGCCACCGCGACACCTGCGACGCCCGCGTGCAATCCAAATAAAAAGATTGCATTTAAACCAAAATTGACTCCATTTGCCACAAGCGTTGCAATTAGTGGCTGTTTTGTATAACCAAACGCGCGCAGATAACTAGAAAAAATTGGAATCAGCGCATTTAAAAAACAACATCCACCCACAATTTTTAAATACGTTTTGGCATAATCCATCAAAAGCGGTGCCACACCCACTACTTCCAATATTGTTCCTGAAAATACAAATAAAAAGATAGAGAGCACAATACCAATCACCGCGTTAAAAATCGCCCCTAACTGTCTTGCCTGATAAGCGACGCCAATTCGCTTTGCCCCAATATACTGTGTCATCACAGCAATCATTCCCGACGACACTACATGAAACATAATAATAAACACATTGATATATGTATTTGCCGTTCCAACCGCGCCGACTGCATTATCCCCTACCGTGGACAGCATAATTGTATCAATCATGCCTGCCAACATATAACACAAAGTTTCCAGCGCAATTGGTATATATAACTTTGTAAATGACTTCATTTATTTTCCCTGCCTTTGTGGTAACAGTTCAGCCCTTGGCTTCCTGTTACAGACATCAAGCCATGCAAAACCACTTCGTGGTGGCTTGATGTATCTCTGCCACTACACAGTTTTACGGACTTTGCAGTAAATGCAAAGTCCTAGACTGAACTGTAACCCTTTATGTGTAACAGTTCAGCCTTTGGCTTCCTGTTACAAGCATCAAGCCGTGCATAATCGCTTCGCGATGGCTTGATGCATCTCAACTACTACGCTTTCCCACGGACTTTGCAGCGCAGTGCAAAGTCCTGTCTGAACTGTAACCCTTTATGTTTCCTTGAAAGCATTTTTTGAAACATACTTTATTTCAAGCATACTTTATTCAGAACTATATGTAGTTTCTACACAAGCACTACTGTTTCATAGGCTTCTAATGTCCCTGAAAATGGTTGTCCGCTCACAAGATTTTGTCTGCCTGCTAATTTCGCCAAATTTACCGTGTCTGCTTTTGTATGGAAAATTACAGTGATAGATTGATTGCCTAAATGTCTTGTAATGTAAAATAGCCCTTTCTTGTCATCTGTATACTGCTCTGTGATATTTCCTTTGGTTAGTGCTGGACAGGTGTGTCGAATGCGAATCAAAGTCTGATAATATTGCAATAAAGACTGATTCTGCCTGCTCTTATCCCAGAGCATACCGCGTCTGCAATCTGGGTCAGGTCCACCCTCAAGCCCCACCTCGTCACCATAATAAATCATTGGCATTCCCGGTAACAGTAACTGCAAGGAAGCCGCTAGCATCTGCTTTCTAAAATCCTTTTGCGCACAGTTTATAAACCGTTCCGTATCATGTGTATCAATAAGGTTCCACAAATATCCTTCCAGTTTTGTATGCAAATTTCCTTTCATAAAATTTAAGTTTCCCACAAAGGCAGAGATAGACATCTTTTGCGTCACAACCAAATCCATCACAGAACGAGAGAACTGATAATTCATAACACTATCCCACTCATCACCCTCCAAAAAATCTTCTGCAAAGTGCCAGATTTCACCGACAATTAACGCCTCTTTTTTTACTGCCTTTATCTCTCGTCGAAAGCGCTTCCAAAATGTGTGACTTACTTCATCTGCCACATCAAGGCGCCAACCATCTATATCGCACTCCCGAATCCAATAAGACGCAACATCAATCACAAAATCTGCCGTCTCTTTATTTTGAAGATTTAGCTTTGGCATCTGTCCAGCATAGCTAAACGTCTTATAATTAGGCTTCTTACCCCACTCCATTATAAGCGGAAAGTCCTTGATATAATACCAATCCAGATAGGCGGATTGCTCTTTCTTCTCCAGAATATCCCGAAACGCAAAAAAATCCACTCCTGTATGGTTAAACACGCCATCTAAAATCACATACATGCCAAGCTTATGTGCCCTGTCAACCAGCTCTTTTAAGTCCTCTTTGTCGCCAAAAGATGGGTCAATGTTATAATAATCGTCAATGTTGTACTTATGGCTGGAATTAGAACAAAAAACGGGTGTCATATAGAGAATATCTACTCCTAGCTCTTTTAGATAATCCAGATGATTTATAATTCCTCGAAGGGAACCCTTCAAGTCTGCCTCGTGACCAATGGGGGCTTGATACCATATGTCTTCAGACACCTGTTTCTCTGTGGCAAATCGAGATGGAAAAATCTGATATAAGACCTTATTCTCCGCCCATTCTGGAAGTTCAAACAACTCTTCCTCTCTTAGAGTTTGTGGGCAGTCATACATCTTCTCAAGATCTGTAATACAAGTATCATAAAAGGCATGATTTCCGTAAAATGTCCTGCTTCCCGCTGTATCCTTAATCTCAAAGAAATACCGCATACAGACCATATCAATTGTGACAACTGTCTCATAGTAGGTAATATAATTGTCAGAATAGGCAAGAGTCATCTCTTGTTCTTGTCTTGTATCCATTATTTTTAAAGGCAGGTACTTATCTTGTGTGTGAAGAATCACTTGTGCCACATCTCCCTTTTTCGTTTCCAGTCGAATTAAAAAATGTCCTTTCTCCACTGCATAACAATATCTTTTATCCGCAAAATGTCTAATTGCCGCACACTCCATTTTCATTCCTCCATCAATCCAAAATCTTATAGCGCTGCTGCAATCACACACAAGTGCAACAAAAATTCCTGATTGCAGCAGTATATTAGACCGTTTATGAAAAAGCGAAAGGATTTACGGTCTATACTTGTATTGTACTCTTATACATGCTATAATTCTTGCAATATTATCCTAATTTTTTAACACAATCCTATGATGAGGTAAAAAATGACTCCTACACCTTTACATGAGACAAAAATACATGGCATTATCCCTTTTCCTTACAGTGTCTATCACGGGCGCATTCCTGAGTGGATTCCTTCTTTTCCACTGCACTGGCATGATGACTTTGAGCTAATTTACTGTGCCGATGGACAAATACAAGTCACCGTTTGGGGAAAAGCTTATGTACTCTGCGCTGGAGATATGGTACTAATTCTCCCCCATGCAGTACATTCTATTGAACAAGGGACTTTAGACGGTGGGGAATACTTTAACATTATGTTCCACCCGTCACTTTTTAAGGGTGCAGAAAGCGATTTGTGTTATGACAAGTATGTTCTGCCCTTTTTAAATAATGAAAAAATACTGGACTGTTTTTATCCGGCAAACTCCAACTTTAACCAGACAATTCTTCCCTGTGTTCAATCTATGCTTGCACACCGTCGGGAAAGCTATACCACACATGAATTAATGATTAAGTCAAACCTTTTTCTTCTGTTGCATTATATGATTCAACACAGCACCGTTGCCACCAGTGATAACAGCGCCTTACAGTTCTCCTACAGCCGATTAAAAAACGCATTGTATTATGTCCAGAAATTTTATGACTGTCATATTACAATCAAAGAAGCTGCCAGACAATGCGGCTTTTCCGAAAGCCATTTTATGAAACTTTTTAAGGAATTAACAGGCATGAGTTTTAATGCCTATCTAGTAAATTACCGTTTGGAACTGGCAGTAAAACAGCTTGCTGAGACCAATCTCAAAGTGATTGACATTATGGAAAATTGTGGATTTCACAATCAATCTTACTTCACGCGCGCATTTCACAAAAAGTATCACACAACACCACTTATGTACCGCAAAAAATGCCGTCTAACTACGCAGACGGCAGAAAATAAGTCTATTTAAACAAATATTTTTATCCGTTGTCTGATGATTTTATACCGCTCATTAGCGCCTCCAAAATCTTAGGATATTGACATATATATGTCTGTCTGTCAAAGAGTCCAAGGCGTTCGCCATCTCCCGCGAAAATGCCATTGTCCCACCAAATACAAGGAACGCCAATCTCTTTGGCAGCATGTACATAATACGCTGCCCACTGTGCGCGCTCTGACTCATTATCCCGATTCATAGCCGCAAATTCTCCAATAATAACGGGTGTCCCTTTGTCAATAAAAAGTGTTTTTAAATCGCTCATTAATTTGTCGATTGCTGTGGTATCATAATTCCATGTACTTCTGCCATTCGGTTTAAGTGCAAAATCATATGGCTCATACGCGTGAACCGAAATTATGACACGTGTGTCATTTTCCGGCACACTGATATGTTGAATACCAACGCTGCAGTTTGCAGCGTATCCCGGAATCATCAGCATTCGATATGGATTTAAACCTCCTGACGCACGCACTGTATCTACAAACACTTGATTGGTCTGGTTGACAACCTCCCAGCCCTCCGCATCACCGCCGTTCCACTCAAGAGAAGTCCCAATCTTTCTTGGTTCATTCTGCCCCTCAAAGATTAAGTGCTCATCATAATCCTGAAATACCGCTGCAATCTGCTGCCACACTGCCGCCATCTGTGCGGAAGCGCGCTCAAGATTATCATAATAAGGATAGTTCCAATCCTCATGATGCACGTTAATAATCACATATGCACCTTTATTGTACGCATAGTCAACCACTTCTTTTACCCGTTCCATCCAACTCTCGGTAATCTGGTACTCCGGCGCTGGTCCAATATGGTTTGTCCATGATACTGGAATCCGAATCACATTAAATCCAGCATTCAAAACCGCGTCAATTAGCTCTTGTGTCACTTTTGGATTGCCCCAAGCTGTCTCAAATTTATAGGGTGCATCCACTCTTGTAATATCTGTTCTAGTGGAATCAAGTGTATTTCCTAGATTCCATCCAATTTTCATATCTCTCACTACATCCATTGCAGTCATATCCTCCATGTCTCGATTTTCATTTGCTGTAGTCACAATTTCTGTAGAGACATTCTCTGTTTCCTCTATACTGTCCGCCGATTGATTCTCTGTTATATTGGTTTTGTTTTCTGTGTCACTGTCTGAAATCCTTGTAACCGCACGCACATTGTTCCCTTTGCCACACCCTATCAAAGACACAACTACGCCTAACACAAATATATTACAGACTGCTTTTTGCCAAAATGTACCTGTTTTCTCTTTTCTCATAATAGCTCACTCTCTTTACAATCCCATTATAACCATTATAACAACTATAACATTGTTCTACCTATTGTTGTATTGTTGTGGCGTGTGCGTCAACTTTGCTGACACACACGCCCATAATCAACCTTATTGATAGAATCCGTCTAGCGCATCCTGTACACTCTGCTTATACGTCTCTTGGAACTGTGCGGCTGTCATCTCGCCTGTCAAAAGTTTAGGAAAATCCCACTCAAGGCCCAATGCTTCCCAGACATCGACACAAGTTCTTGAGCCCATATACTCCATCACTGCATAGTTCTCCTCAGTGATCGCCGCATCCTCCCACCATGTAAGGTTGCTGTCACGAACATCTACATCTCCCTGATACCAGTTTGCCCAATCCTCAAATACTGTATAGACAAATTCTGGGTCTTTCACACCTGCCGGAATCATCCATGCACTGCCCTTTGAAGCACTTTTAAGTGCATTTGTATCTTGATTTCCACTCGGACCGATTGGCCACGGGCACCATGTTACATCAAAGCTCAACTCCGAATCCTTGTTCGCATCAGAAATCCATGCCGCATCAATAAAGAATGCAACTTTGCCATCCATATATGCATTTTGGTTTGCATCCCAATCATCTGCATTCCACGGATATGCAACGTGGTCTACATTGTACATATTATAGATAAAATCAAGCACTTCTGCAACCTCAGGACTTGAGAAAGACTCTGTTGGTCCCATTGCAACGCCTGTGCCATTGCTCATTAACAGATTGGAAAAAAGAGTTGTCCAGACAGCACCATATCCGTACACATCTGTCACACCGTCACCATCAGTATCTTGTGTTAGTGCCAGCATATACTCTCTCCATTTATCCCAAGTCCACTCGCCTTTTTCATATAATGCATTAGGGTCCTCTAATCCTGCCTCGTCAAGCATCTGCTTATTATATGCAAGCATATTTGTATCTTGCAAAATCGAGTCTCCTGTCACAGAACGGAACAGATATGTCTCATCTCCTGCGCCAATATCCACCTTTGAGAAAATCATCTGGTCACTCACAACATCTGCATCCGCTGGAAGTGCTTCGTTTAGATTTGTCGCAAAACCATTGAGTGCTGCCGGAATGCCAAACTGCAAATCAACCTCATAAATATCACAGTCTGGTTGTCCTGCTAAGATAGATGTATTAATTGATTCTTTTACTCCATTAAAGGTCAAATTCACAAACTCAATCTCCACATCATATTTTTCCTCAACAGCCTTGAGGTTATCAAACTGCATCTGTGCCTCCTCTGGATCACTCATAGATGGATTTACATCAATGCTTGCGTGTGTGCTATCATAATAATGTGGATACCAACAGCCAACTTTAATAACCCGGTGCCCATCTGAAGACGGCGTTGGAGAATCCTTGTCTGCTGATGCCTGTGCTTTGTCATTGCTAGAATCCGCAGCAGATGTCTGCGCCTCATTGTTTGTGTTTGCAGCGGGTGCCTGTGTCTGCGCGTTGTTGTCAGAACCACCTCCACAAGCTGTAAGCCCCATTACCATTGACAGACTTAATCCAAGTGCCATTAATTTGCGAATATTCTTTTTCATCATTTTTTAATACCTCCTATTTTATTTTACGCATCACTCTATCTCTGAATCCATACCAACCGCTACACCAAACACTTCCCAAGCGCCAGACGCCTCACACTGCATTCTTGCCCCCCACTTGGACACATCATCACCGCAGTACTCTGCTATCATCTCATAGGGAATATACGCCTTGCTGCCATCTGTAATCGCTTTGCCGTTGGTGCCGTCACCTACTCGCATCCAGCCTGCCTCCGCATCAGGAAGTACAAGCCACATATCACCACTTTCGCTTGTGTAAGTCACCTCGACAACAGAACCCGGCACAAGCGCTGTAAGAATATCCTCTGTCATATCCTTGCCATCCTGTGCCCAGCCGTCACCTTTTGTCGCAAATCCCTCAAATTCCACTGTGTCTGTAAGACTGTAACTCTTTGCAGCCTGACCAACTTTCACACTGAACACTTCCCAAGCGCCAGACGCCTCACACTGCATTGTTGTGCCCCACTTAGAAACGTCATCACCGCAGTATTCCGCTAACATCTCAAATGGAATCTGTGCGGTTGTCTTGGAATCATTGACTGCGGAACTTCCGTTGGTGCCATCGCCTACGCGCATCCAGCCAGCTTCCGCCTCATTCATAACAATCCACATATCACCGTTTTCGCTTGTGAAGGAAATCTCAACAACAGAACCTGGTACAAGTGCAGCAAGAATATCCTCCGTCATAGCAAAACCGCTCTGTGCCCAGCCATCACCTTTTGTTGCAAAACCTTCAAATTCCACTGCGTCTGTTACATTTGCAAGATTGGATCGATCCTCCCCTGTTGCAGTTGACACATACTCTGCTGTAGTATCTGCTGCAATAACATTTCCAGAAGCATCTTTAAACGCAATATTGTCTATATACAAAATTGCAGGCGTAGCACCCGCATCCTTGCCATTGTCTGTCTCAAGGGATACAACCATATAATTGCCCTCTCCAAAAGACATTTCATCAGGAACCGCATAGACTGCTGTCTTGGGATTTGCTGTTTCCAAATATACAGACCAATCCCCATCTTTGCGCTCATTCTCTGCTCCAAGAAACGCATATATTTTTCCGGATACCGCGTTAAATTCACCGTCAGGATTTTCAATGCCAAGTGACATCTCTACTGTCTTTACATTCGCTGCTTTATCGCCTAAAAGTGCATCTACTTGGATTCCCACATAAGGTATCTTTCCATTAGACTCAACTTTCAATGCCTTAGACCCGCCAAAATCAGCTATGGAAAGCGTGGAATCGTCTCCTACTGGATTTACGCTCTTGTCAACGCCCACAAATCCATAGACACCATCTTCAAAGTCAATGCTTACCTCTCCCACAGGAGCTGCCGTCTGCGTATTCGCAACTGGTGTTGTCTTTGCAGATGTTGTCTCTGCTGTCGGTGTGCTCTCCGCAACAGATGTCTCTGTATTTGCCTGTACAGTTGCATTCGTATCTTTTGCATTGTCTGTACCTTTGCCGCCACATGCAACCACACTCATTGCCATAGCCGCTGCCAAAGATAAAGTGATTCGTTTTTTTGTTTTCAATTTTCTCATCCTCCTTTTGATTAAAACAGACTCTTAAAACCTATTGAAAATTAGTTTTTATCCCACAATACCGCTTCGCTCAACGCCTTCAATAAACTGCTTTTGCAACAACACATAAATAATAACAATTGGTATCATGACAAGCACAATGCCTGCGTCAAGAAATAGCTGTAATATTGCCGGATCAAGAATCTTCTCTAATGTGGAAATCGTCGCTGTAATCGTAGAAATCTTTTTGCTGATAACAATGCTATCGCTGATTAAAAATAACTTTGCATAAAATGTATCATTGTACTGCCACACCATTGAAAAAATTGCAACTGTAACCGCAGATGGCAGTGCATTGACTAACATAATACGAAAATACGTATACAATGTGCCTGCGCCATCCACAAATGCTGCCTCCTCAATCTCTTTGGGAAGTCCGCGGAAAAACTGATTAAAGATATAAATATATAATCCTGAGCGCAACCCGCAGCCAAACAGCGTCATAATATACATTGGTACAGGTGTCGATAATAAATTTACCGACGACCCTTTTATTAATTTAATAATGCCCAACACGTCAAATTTTGCAAAGGTCATATACAGTGGAAGCATAATTGTGTTCGTTGGAATTACAATCATAATAACTACACACGCAAACAGAATATTTTTTCCCGGAAACTTATAGCGTGCAAAGCCATATCCCACCATAGAACAAATAAACACTTGAATTGCCATTAGCGATGCCGCGTAGATTAGCGAGCGAACCATTGACTTTGCATAATCAAGGTATTTCGAAGCCAGCTCATACCGATACAGTGTTGGGTCCTGTGGTATCATGTACACCATAGGATTGTAACTGTCCGCATCGGAGAAAAAAGAACTGCTAATAATACCAATGACAGGTCCTAAAATTACATAGCAGATTCCGACAATAATGACTAGACGAAATAGGAATAGAATAAAGCCCTTAAAATTGGACACCCAGCGCATTCTGTCATTTGCAAACTGCCTGTCGTTTTTTGCATCTTGAATAATGCTTTTGATAGTTGCCATATAAAACCTCCCTCTATGCGTAATAATCGAATCGGGAAGATTCCTTTCCCTACTCGCGCGACCTGTGCGCCACCTTAGCAGCTTATTTCCTCCGCACAGGTAAAACAACTTCTTAATTATAGTAGAATGTCCGTTTTTGTATAAAGCCACACACAATTACCAATATCAGACAGGTAATCGCTGTGGAGCACAGACTGAAAACAGAACTAAGCCCATAGTTACTCTCTGTGAATGCCGTCTTGTAGGCAAGTTCCACAACGTCTGACTGTGTAAAACTGTCCACCACCGTGTAGACAATATTTGTGATAATATGTGGCATTACCATTGGAAATGTTACTTTCCAAAATGTCTCGTATGTCGTTGCGCCCTCAATCTTGGCAACCTCGTACATGGATCCCGGAACGGATTGCAATGCTGCGATAAAGATAATAATCTGCACGCCGGAAGCATTGATAATATCGCTGACGCGCAGCACCGCACCCATTAAATATTCAATTAGAGATTCAGGAATACCAAGCGCGCCAAACATTTGCATATAGTAAGCAATGCCCATACCGCCTGACGCCGCCTGCGCCATCTCTGCACTCGCATTGGAAAGACCACCACTCATCATATTTCTTGCCAAATCCATCGCATCCACAATCGCTTCTGAATTAAGAATTACTGGCAGGAAAAAGATTGCTCTTACAAGCGTTCTTCCCCGAAATTTCCGATTTAACAAAATTGCCATAAACAGACTAAAAAAAGTAATAAGCGGCACATCAATTAGCATGTTACCAATAGAAGTTGTAAGCACCTGTTTATATGTGGCATGTGCCCGAAACGCATAGAGAAAGTTGTCTAATCCGACAAATTCTAGCGTGTATCCACCTCCCGGACTAACCGTCAAATCCGAGAGGGAAAACTGTACTGACATAAACAGACTTCTGGCATAAAACCAGATAAAACCAACCAGCCACGGAAGGACAAACAGAAATCCTGTGCGGCTTCTCTTTGCGGAAAGAGACATTTTTTTCTTTTTACCATTCATGATTTATCTCCTCCTAACCGATAGCTTTTTGCAGGTACTTCCACACCGTCAACAATCTGGTCAGAAGCACTTTTATTGATATAAATCGTTACTCCATTGTTGTAAGTTATAATGCGGGTGTCATTTTCTAAAATTTTGTGGTCTATAATATGTGCACCGTTCACATGCTTCAACGCTTCATTGACTTCCGCGTAAATCCCCAGCGCGTCACTCTTCCAGTTGTCATAGTTTGTGGAGTAGAACCGATTAAGTCCTGTTTCTTTTATCTCACTTGAGGATTGATGTGTAAACATAAAATGTGGTGATGCACCTGTCTCCACTAATTCAAGCACAATCTCGCTTCCATCATAAGTATCACTTAGATTAATGGCTGCGCCACAGTAATCAATATACCCATGAATTAACATCTCATAAAAAGGCACTGTCTCGTCAACAATAAAGTAATCATTATCAGAAAGCGGAGCATTAATAATATCATTTGCATACGCAAATGCATAACAATTGCTGTCATTCACCATAATATTTTTTCCAACTGCAGCAATCTGTGCAAATGATGCCTCCACAACATCGAGCGCTTCTTCACGGTTAATAATATTGGTCCGCTTTTTGTCAGAGTGCAGCGCATTTCCAAGGTCTCTAAGCGAAATACCATCCACCTCATATTGACCAATTTTGGAGGTAAATTGATCAATATAGCGAACTAAAAATTTGGGAGAAATTAAATAGTAAATATTTTCTTCCCATCCAAGTCCTGACGTCTGGCGCAGCGTTGCCGGATTGACCAGTCCAAAATTCGCAATATATCCTCCTCCATAGTAGCGTGCAGTTTCATTTCCCTCAGAATACCGCTTGCTAATCTCTGTCACCTTTTGAAAAGCCACATCTGTATACAATGTTCCGCCATTGTTTGCCACAGTCTCATTCAATTTTTTTAAGGCACTTTTTCCACCAAGCGCCGCCGGAACCTGAATCTTATCCACAACATCATGATAATATCCACGGTTCATCCAACCTTGAAAATTCATTACCTGATTCGCAATGCCATTTTCCGCAAGGTCTGATGAAATATCCGCTGCTTGGTCAAATGTGGTCATGGCGTATAATCCCTGATAGCGCGTGCCAAGGAAAAACTTGTTCATCATAACGCCGCCAAGCACATCATAATAAAATTTAATATCATCCGTAGTCTTTTCCTGTGCTTTAAGCACACCCTCATTTACAAGACGTTCCCTGTAATAGTTTGCTGCCCCAGCATAACCTGCATTGTCCTTGGTCAGCATTGTATACTTAACTGTCAAGTTTGCATCATAGAAATTCTTTTCCACAATAGGAATATCCGCCTCGTTGCCCGTTGTGCCAAACATGGAAAGCTTATCATTTCCACGCAGTACAAAAGACGAATACACATAGTTATAATTATGTATTTTGCCGGATATACCCGCACTGATGTTTGCAAATGCTGCACCGTCTTCAATTGTTGCAAAAATGCTGCTCTCCTCTCGAAACAATCCATACACTGGAAGCTTTACATCCTCTGTGTTCTCGCGAACTGTATACTCCGCCGCTAGCTTGTCAATGCCATATACATACTCAGAATAATTCTCTGATGTTGTCTTTCCATTGTTAAAGTTTATTAGAGAGCCAGAGCCATTTGGCACCAGCATATAGCCCTCTTCTTCTGTGCCTGCTGCTCCAAAATAGCGCAGCAATTGGATTCTAAAAACACTTCCGCCGCCGTTTTCCTGAACCCCGCACATAGGAATTGACACATCTACCGCATCCTTGTTCAACCGATACTCAAGCGGTATTACAAACGAGATAGGCACTGCGCCCTCAACCCCAGAATTTTGCATTTCTGCCACATAATCCTCATTTGTAAATCCAGCCTGCTCAAAATATTTATTTAGTTTCCGAATCTGTGAAGCACCCTTCATTGCAGCGGGAATCAGTTCCAAATAATCCTCGCCAACAGCGCTTTCCACATATTTCATCTGAACAAATTTCACTCCGTCTTCATCCAATGCGCCAAGCACTCTGTCAAGTGTCGCTCTGCTAATATACTGTGGCACAATTCCTGTAGCGCTCTCCAAATCACCCAATGTATAGATAAAACGGATTCCATCTTGAATTGATTCCACCTCAAGCTGTCCCCTTGAAGTGCAATAACTAAAAGAGTCATATGTTCCCTCTGTGCGCGACGTATTAAAAAAATCTAGTATAAGTTGTGATTTCAGATAATTCTTGTTGGTGGTGCTGGCGATTGCATCGTCGTCTGCATCCTGTGGATTGGAGTAGGTAATCTGTCCATTTCTCTTGTCCACAATTGCTACCTCTGCGGTTTCTATATCCGCATAAAGCTTTAGTGTATCGTTTTCTGCTGCAAGTTCCATACCTGCAACTTCCTTCCCACTGTCTGCCAGAGCCTGAAATGCACTTCCTTCCTCATATGCATAGGAAGAAAGACTTTCCCGATAATCGTTGTAAAAATAATAGCGAATCAGCCAGCGTGAAAAGTAGATGGCCGCCACTGCTAGAATGAGGGTTACGATAGCTATCACAATCTTCTTACTCTTTGCCATATCAAACCTGCCTTTCCATTTATTTGCAAAACTGAGCCTTTGCTCAAATTTGCTATGCATGAAATTTATTTCAACGCAGTCCCCCTATAATCTAAAAATCAGTTCCTGATAAATACTGTAGAAAAAACTGTAAACCTGCGTGATAAGGTCCACAAACAGCAATACCACAAAGATAATGATCAGCATGGCGACAAAGGTCAGAAAAATAGTGACCAGCGTCTTGCCAAGCGTGTAATTGTGCACTTGCATAATGCCCATCAGCGCCATAATTAGACTGTACGCCACGCCAAACGCAATAATCATATAGTAAAATCCACCCTCGTCAAGCGTTACATACTGGCTAAACAGCGTGCCAATATTGAAACACACAATCATAGGCGTCAGTGCATAACCTGTAGCGATAGCAATATCCTTAAGCCTTCCTTCGCCTTCCATCAGGCAAGTGATTGACCAGTTTCCAACACAGAACAGCAAATACATCAACAGCACTGCAATCAACTCTGTCAGCGCATTGACAGCTAACGGATTTAAGTCATTGACAATAAAACTTGCTGAAATGCGGTTGATGGAAAAACTAAACGCAAACAGAATTACAAGAGTGATTGCCACTGGAACACTGCCTCGTTCTCGATGCCGAATCTCATAGTATGCATCCATCGGGTGACTCACAGTGTAAAATGCATATTTCCATTTTTCCTTCGATAACAGTTGATTCATCTGACAAGCCCTCCTTCCTTCTTTGCAAACCGCTTTCTAATTATTTTTTTGTAAATAAGCACCAGAATTATAACAACACCGATAATGGTAAATGCTGGCCCAATACTCTTTGCCATCAATTCATTTCTATAACGCCTCCACGCAATAGAATAATACTTTCTGTTCATTGCAAGCTTTAAGTATTTCATTGCGGTCTTATTATCTCCGGCTGTCAGATAAGCTTTGCCAATACCACTATTTGCAAGCTCATTGTTCTCGTTTAGTTTTAGAACACCCTGCCACTTTTCAATCGCTTCTGTCTCATCGCCATCATAGCGCAGACCAACCGCATCGTTAATCAGTGCACCATACTGCGTCTCACTAAATTTGAGAATTGCGCCGCTGTACGCGTCAAGCACAATAATCATATCTCCAACTGCCTCAATTGCAACTGGCGTGTTAAACGTTCCTTCCTGACTGCCAAGACCGCCAAAAATATACAGCAGATTTCCTTCTTTGTCATAAGTAAAAATGCGGCCACGCTTTCTGTCAAGCAGAGAGTAAATCCCCTGTCCACGGTACACGACATCCGTAAATTCAGAAGGTCCTGCATACGTTCCAAACATTCCTACAATTAAATCCCCGCCAAGGTTCTCATTCTCACCCTTTTGAATCACATCTTCCCCTCTGGGATTTAGGCGCCGCACGCCCTGTATTCCCGCAGAATCAATATTAGACGCATAAACAAAACCATCGCTGTCAATGTCAATTCCTGTAAACTCTGTTGGAATAAACAACAATTGTTTAGAGCGTTCTTCCTTGCTTGCAAGCCTTCTCCAAAATTTTTCCCACGCGGTAATCTTGACATCAATTGTTCCAAAATATCCAGTAAAATCGCCTGTGCTCTCAAACACTAAGATTCCCTCAAAGGCATTTTTTGCAATTACATACACGCGATCTGCATAATCCACTGTCACTTTTAAAGGGACAAAATCAAATCCCTCCTCAAGAATCTCCGACTGCGGATTGTCAATAATTTTTATAAATTCCCCCTCTGGTGTCATCACAACAATGCGTTTGTTGTTGGAATCTGCCACATAGAGTTGATTGTTCTCCGACACGCACACACCGTAAGGTGCATTGAAAGTGTCCGCCGCTCCCTCTCTGTCAAAGCTGTCAATCACCCGCACAAGCGCTTTCATGTCAGCACTAAGCACAACAATTCGGTTGTTTTTGGTGTCTGCCACATAGACAAGTCCATCTGGCGCCACACACAAATCCTGCGGCTCTGCAAAGTTTGTAGTCCCTACCGAAAGTCCTGTGACACTGCCATTTGGCACATATGCCGCAGGTGTGATTGCAATATCCTCCCAGTAAGTGTATGTATAAGTATCATATGGAAGTTCTTCCGCATGTACACGCACACCGATACAGGTCACTGTGACCACTGCTGCCATCAAAAATGCAGCAAGTCTTTTTATAATCCTCATATTGAACCCTCCTTGCTGCTTATCAGTCTTTCATACCAGAGGTTGTCATGGTCTCCAACACATTGCTCTGACAGATTAGAAAGAAGATAATTGGTACTGCCGCGACAATAAAGGTCACTGCCGCTGCTGCGCCGGCTCTCGCTGTACCACCTGCCGTAATCTGCTGCAACGCGTACTGTAAGGGCTTTAACTCCTCGTTTCTCAAGAACAATCCACCTGTGTTTCCCCACATCTGCTGAAATTGGAAAATCGCCAGCGTCAACCATGCAGGTTTTACATTGGGCATCACAATTGACCAGAAAATCTTCCACTCGCTCGCCCCGTCAAGCCGCGCTGACTCCATTAACGAATCCGGCAACTGCTCCATAAACTGTTTCATCAGATAGAGCCCCATACCAAACGAAAATGCTGGCAAAATCAGCGCTGCATACGTATTGTTAATACCAAGCCAACTGATAATAATATATTGTGGAATCTGCGTTACTGTCCATGAGAACATCATGGACAACACAACCATGCTGAATAAAATGCCCTTGCCTGGAAAGTGATGCTTTGCAAGTGGATATGCCGCAAGAGAGGCACACACAACATGCCCCACCATGCCAAATCCTGTTATAATAACTGTGTTGATAACATATCTGGAAAATGGCACCCACGAATTGTTCATCAGCACAAACAAATCTGAGAAATTCTCCAAAGTTGGATTCCGCACAAATATCTTTGGTGGAAACTGAAAAATCTCGTCAAGCGGCTTTAGTGCATTGTTGATAATCATAACAAGTGGCAGTGCCATAAACACCCCACAAATCGCCATAAGAAAGAACAAAATGCCATTTCCTGCCACAGAGCGATTTAATCGTTTCTCTTTTGGTCGTTTTCGGAAAGGGTTTTTGAACGTTTTCTTTGTATCTGCCATATCACTCACCAACCCTTCTTAATATTCTCTGCACAAGCTTGTTCGTGCCAATCATGAGCAGGAACAATACTGTCGCAATTGCAGACGCATACCCCATCTCAAAGCGCGTGGAACCATAGTCAAGCAAGTGCGTTACAACCGTCGCACCGGCGTAGTTGACGGAAGGATTTCCAGCCAACTGGATAGAAATATCTGCCACTGCAAAAGACTGTGTAATCTGCATTACTGCACCAAACATTAGCTGTGGTTTCATAGATGGCAGCGTCACATACCACAATTCCTGCCAGCGGTTTTTAATGCCATCAAGTGCTGCTGCCTCGTACAAGCTTTTATCAACGGTCTGCAAACCTGCAATAAATGACAGAAACCCAGTACCAAGCGACAACCATAATTGTACGACAATTAACACTGGAAGCACATACTTCTCTGTCTTCATCCAAAGAATCGCCTCATCCATAACACCAAGTTTTAATAAAATACCATTTAAGTATCCATATCTGTCACCAGTCAAGATTAGATTCCACACCATGTAGGCGTTACCGCAGATGCTTGGCGCATAGAAAATCAATGTTAAAAACGCCCTGACTTTTCCCTTAAACTCATTGATAATCCAAGCAAAAAGCAAACATAAAATATAGCTGACTGGTCCTGTAATCACTGCAAAAATCAGTGTGTTTTTTAATGAAATTAAGAAAATATCATCTTCAAGAAACAATTTAATATAATTTTTCCATCCCACAAAGGTTGGCGCCTCAAGCATATTAAAGTAGGTAAAGCTCAGCCCTATAGAAATCACCACCGGAAGCACTGTGAACAGAAAAAACAAAATAAAATATGGCGCTAGCATTAGATAGGAGGCTTTGTTTCTCTTAATCTGGTAACTCAATTTTTTTTGTTTTGCGGCAATCTCATACGCCTCTCTCGAAATTGTCGTCGATTCATTTTCTAATGGCATGAATTCCCTCCATTCTTTGATTTGTAAAACCTGTTTTCATTCTCTCCATTATGGTGAAGTATTCTTAACACTGCTTTCCACACTGGCAACAGGTAAATTTAACTCTTGCCGCTTGTAGTCAATTTCCGCATTAATATAAATGACTTTATCCATCAATTCCTCTCTTGGAGACGCTGTGTCTGTCTCTGTTGTCACTGCATAAAATGCGTTGTTAACATTTCTCCAAGAATAATATCCACCTGGCACTTGCGGAATACCCTTCACCCACGCAAATGCTTCTTCAAGCGCCCTAAAATCATCAACAGGCCACGGCATATTCTCAAACGCCTCAAGATTTGCTGTGGGAACACGCGCCGCAGATCCCATCAAGCTCTCCATCTCACGACCATATTGTGTCTGTACCTCTGCTGAAGTCCACCATTTTAAAAACTCCCAACATTCTTGAGGATACTTGGTGTTTGCCATAATAATACTGGCAAGTCCTGTGCATCCAGTACTTCTGTCAACTGTACCATCCTCCTTTACGGTTCCGGGAACTGGTACAAAATCCCATAATCCTGCAATATCTGGCGCCGACACAACCAGATTATTATAAATGGTGTAATCTGCTATAATAATTGGGCACTCCCCTGTACGGAAGCGCTCTTCCACGCTCGTTTCCTTGTCAAGTTTATAATCCGTATAAAACTCACAGTAATCCTTAAATACATTGACTGCCACATCAGAATCCAGTGCAGAACGGTCTCCATTTTCACTGTAATACTCGCCGCCATTTTGATATAACATCATTGCAAAAGTCTGTTCCCCCGGCAGCATACCAAACTCCATCTGATTCTTTGCAAGCACTGTCATTGCAACTTTCACATCATCCCATGTCTGCGGAACTCCTATACCAAGTTCTGCCAAAATATCCCTTCTGTAAAACATTACTGGAAATGTTGTGGTCTCAGGCAATGCATACGTGGCACCGTCAAACTGAAATGGCACTATAGACGCCTTAGAAAATCGCTGTGCAACCTCATTCAAATCACTAAACTGTGTCAAATCCAGCACCGCATTTCGGATACCATAGTTGACAGGCGTGTCATTTCCAGTATTGAGCACTTGTCCTGCAATTCCTGTTGTGTTTGCAACTTGTATTGCCACATCAGGTCCCTCGCCTGCCAGCTCTGCGCGCAACAGCGTGGACATATCGACAAGTTGCACATTGACATTGACACCATATTCACTGGTAAATGTTTCGTCAATCATTGCTTTAATCACATTGGCTTGGTCACGCCCTGATCCAATCCAGAGCGTAATAGTTGGCGCTGTACTGCCTTTTTCAGCCACATTTCCAATCTGGTTATAGTCTATAATAAAGGAGAAAAACAACCGCTTAA
Organism: Lachnospiraceae bacterium; assembly: GCA_014239155.1. GTDB lineage: Bacteria > Bacillota > Clostridia > Lachnospirales > Lachnospiraceae > COE1. The sequence continues at coordinate 72,879 of JAAZZQ010000088.1, forward strand.
TCTCATAAATAAACTTTGACCAGAACGAAGTATTTTCATATTTCAACTGTACATCTGATGAATACACATGAATCCTGTCAATTGCAAGTGGCTGCTCAATAACACTTGTAATCCAGTTGCCGCACGCCCGAACATTAATTTTGTATGTACCAATCACCTTGACAAAATACTCACCATCTTTTATTAAATCATCCAGTTGGTCACGCATTGTCAAAAGCGTTGTCTCTTTGTCTGACTTTTTGCCAGTCAGCGCTCGCAAATTCGTGATTGCTGCGTCGAGCTGCCCGCGCACTGCCACAAGCTCATCATGTAACTCTGGCAACGTCGCTTCAATCTGATAATCACGATAAGTATCTGGCGATACACCTGTCACCTTAATAACTTTTCTATAAATATTGTTTAACTGTTTTACGCAGTCCTCAACCTCGCTGATAATACTGGAGAAATCGCCGAGCACCACTTCCATACGAATGGTGTGATGTCCTTGCTCCAAATAAAAGGAGTATGGATTGCCTTGCGCATCTGCAAGCACATCTTCACGCCAGCTCTGCCCATACCGAAAACCATAGTCTTCCAATTCTGAAAATGGAACCTTTCCATCAATCATAATTCTGCGCGATACATAAATGCCGCGCACAAAATTCTGGCAATCATAGAGCGAAATATTGTAATATCCAGTTTCTGCTGTGTCAAACTCCCATTCAATCCACTGTCCTACAAGTCTCCATGAATTACCGCCAACGGTATTATTTAACAATTCCTTATGACTAGAAGGAGACACTGCTGGAGAAGACTGATCCTGTTGAGGATATAGCATCTGCGAGGAGGACCTTGACGCATCCTCACCTTGTATCACTATCTTTTGCCCTGTTGTCGCTTTGGCTCCATTCTGGTCCTGCTGTGATTTTACTTCTACATAGCTCTTTGTAGCCGAAGCATTCTCAAAGGTTAATCTACGAATCAACATTGGCTCCTTGAGAGAAAGCATTGTTATTGTGTGACTTCCCTTTGTCAAATAGATAGAAAGTGGCGCTGTGACATACCCATCACTGTCATAACAATAACTTGTCATCCACTCTGGTGCTTCCACCATGCCGGGCTTACAGTCATTTCCCTGATTGTCTTTCTCCCACTGGTAAGTCTGTGAACCACTCTCACTTGTGCTCTGTGGTAGGTCGTATTTCCATACTCGGTGAAATGTCAGAAGCGCCATTTCTCCGTATGGAAGTTCCCCATCCACAAAAATACTTCTTTGAATATCCGAGCTTTTTCCCTCCACTGGAAAATAGTCAATTGCAAGGTTATAAAAGCCCTCCTGTGACACATTGACCTCAAACTCCACAATTGCTTTCTCACTTGTCAGAATACTCTCCCCTGTCATTCCCTCATAATCAGACAGAAGCTGTGGTTCTACTGTCACACTGTCCTCCTCATACCGAACAAAATCCTTCGCTTCCACAGAAATGCTGTCGTCTGGGTAAACCGCGTCAAAACCTGACACATAGGATTTGTAATCTGGTACAGCAGAATCAACGGAATATGTACTTACAATTTCATCGTACACATCCATCGCTTTGTCTGTCATGGCATGAACCTCCATAAGCGTCTGCGGAACCAACATTGTCAAGCCTGTCATTCCTGTCACGCCCACAGTGACCGCCAAAAGGGCTGCTGTGCATTTTCTTGCACACTTCTTTCGCCATTTCGACTCTCTCATTATTTTTTACCTCCATTCTTAGATACCTTTGATTGAAACATTTGCCCAAATCCATTGGAAAAAGCACTGCCATTCCACTCCCTAATTTGAACATTTGTACAAATCCACCATGTAAAAAAGCACATAAATTTTTTCGCGCTGCTTAATCGTAATACCATGCGTCAGTCTCAATACTTTGGCTATCTTCTTTAACTTCCTCTTTTGCTGGCATATACCCCAACAGCGCCCTCTCCATCATAAAAGTGACCATGTAACACCACACTCCCGGAAGTATGAAAATACAGGGTATGGGCAGATAAAAATACTGAAACCATACAAGCAACACTGTTCCTATCAAGATAGGTATTGTATAATAGAAATAGCGTATGCTCATCACAAAGGACAACTTGACAATTCCTGTAAGATTCATTTCAAAACGAGATAACACTGGAAAAATATATACAGAAACACAGATACTCACAATGATTAGTGTATTGTATGCCAATGCCATATGTCCGTTTGTCTGCCTTTTACCAAGCCAAAGCAGACCAAACCATGCCAACATACCAACAGTCAAAATGCTTCCCCTTCCAAGTGTCCGCCGCAAAGAACGCATAAACTCCGCTGTGACATAACCACGTTCTCTGCGAACACTCTTAATCACCGTATAGTAAAATGAAGTGATGGAAGCTCCCACAGTGACAATAGGAATGCAAAACAACAAAAATAGCATTGTCGCAATAATCAGCTCGCCCGTTTTATGAAAAAACTGGATTATGGGACCTTCAAATGTCAAAATCTTTCTCATACATTCCCCCTGAATTAAATTAAATTTATTTTCACAACCACTTTATGGAATCGGATACGACTTCAAATCGGGAAGCTCGTCAAGCGTAAGAACAAGCTCACTGTCATAAGCTTTCTTGAGCATGGCTTCTTCCGTGTATTGTTCACTCAGCGCATAAATAGAAGAATCTTTTGCCACAAACTCACCGCCCCATGTGCAGAAAAATCCCCACATTGCACCGTCTCGCGCCATCAAATCGGGGTCTGGCACACAACCATTTTCTGACAAAACAATTAATTTTTTATTTGCTGTATAGTTTACTGCCTCCAGATATTTATTGACCTGAGAACCATAAACGCGCTCCCCCGGATAAATGTCTTCGCCAATTATATCCACATAAGCATCCCCCGGATACCATTCTTTGCCCTGCCCATTCCACAGCCAGATTAGATTGTTTAATTTATATTCATTGGTCAGTTTGTCATACAACAATATGTAAAGTTCTTTGTACGCCTCCGGTCCGCTTGCACCCCACCAAAACCAGCCGCCAGCCGCCTCATGCAGCGGCCGCCATAACACCGGAACCTTTGCTTCCTGCAAAATTAATAATTGCTGTGCAATTGCATCAATATCCTCCATTAAGAGGTCATACCCTTCCTTGTCCTCACCCTTCATAATCTTTGCAAGGTCAATATTTGTCGCATTTGTATTAAAACCTTTGTACCACTCAGCGGTCAAATATTTTTCTGGTGCATTCCAGTGCCAGCAAAACGTAACAATACCGCCATTCTCCCAAAATTTTATGGCATAGTCCGTCGCCTTTCCCACACTTCCATTTGCCACGCGCGAAGGCGTATATTCAATAAAATCCAGTCCTAACACTGCCGGAAATTTTCCCGTCGCCTTGTTAATTACAGTCATCTCCTTGCCAAACTGCCCCTGATCACAGTACTGTCCTGACAGAACATTTTTTCCATAAATGTCTGTCAAATAACACATTAACTGTTTTGTCTCCTCTGTTGCATTCTGATTTACCAAGTCAGCCGATACCTGATAGATGCCTTTATCTATTGGCGCAGCCGTCTGTACAACTAATTTATCCAGTTTAATCCACCCCCAATATTTTGACACCACAATATTATGTACACCCTGCGTAAGATAAACGCGCGCGATAACTGCATCCGAAAAGTCCGCACTTTCCGCAACGATTGTGCCCATGCTGTCGTTGTCTACAGTCACATAATTTTCCTTGTATCCACCCTCTGCTGCACTCACAAAATTAAGATCATAAAAACCCTCTATAGGAATATCAACTGCAAAACTACAACTGTCGCCATCATTCTCAAAGCCTGATACATAGCCGCCATCCACATTTGCCTTTACATTTCCTGTAAGCTGTGCCTCCTCCGCCTCGTAAGTTCCCACAATTTCCACAGTGTACTTTGTATCTGTACTATTTTCTTCTTGAGAAGTTTGGTTTTCCTGTGATACCTGTTGTTTCTCTATTTTGTTGGTATTGTCCTGTGTTGTCTCCTCCTTCTCATTTTCTGGTTCGGACTGCTGCGCACTCGTCTGCACAGAACTTTGAGACACATTATCCATTTTCTCTGTTGTATTGCCACACCCTGATGCCTGCACGACCGCCATCAGCAAAAACAACAGTGCTGTTATCTTTTTTTCTTTCATATGTTCTTTCACACCTCTCATAATTAAGCAGAATCCAATTTTATATGCTAAATTTTTATGTTGTTTAACTTTTTGTTAAGTAGTTTTTTAGTGTTAGTTAAGTAATTTAATTATAAACTATTTATTAAAGATTGCACGTTTTATTATTGATATTAATATTCAAAAGTTGATTTTATTATACATTTTAGACAATGTAACAAAGATTAATATATAATTTTGTTTATTACTTACAATTGTATTTTTTTACGCTTATTTAATTTTTACTTTATTTTAACTAAATTTTATGCATTGTTACTGACAATTTTAAGATATTCCAATAAGTCGTAGTATCTTTATTTTCAAAGAGTTACTTTCATGGCATCTTTTTCTCCACATGGAGCAAACCAATTGATTGAAAAAGATTTGCATATGCCGCTATTACTAAAATCAACAATATATAAAATGATGTGCGTAGAAATTGCTGCTGAAAACTTTTTATTTTAACGTTCTTAAATTTATGCTAGAATAAAGAAAACAAAGCGATAAATTGATTTAGAAAAGAGAGGGACTATTATATCATTAGAAGAGGTTTACAATTATTTTCACAACTACGATAAGCAGACTTATCAAGTTACAGCCTGTATGGGAAATGAGCCATCAGAACAAGGTATAAAAGCATTTGAAAAAGAATATAATACAAATCTTCCTGCCGACTTTAGGGAATTTACAATGTCTCCATTAGGCGGACTTTATATGGAAATGCGGGAAGACATATGGTCGAAAGCAAAATTGTATGATGTTGGTCCATTCTGGTCATTCTGCCGTGGAATTATCGTCTATGAATCGCCAATCAAATACCTGAGTTTCTTGATATTCGTATAAAAACAAAGCAGTTACACAGTGATGGTTTTACTGATTTTATTCCATTCCTATCTATTATAGGAAATGGAGATGAAATATTTTGTTTTGATAAAGACAATCAAGTCGTGCTCCTTGACTTTATAACAGAAAAGACCACACCAATTGAGGGAACTTTTTCAGATTGTCTAATGAAACAAATTGAAGAACTAGAAGAACGGAAAAATATGAAAATTCGAGGCGAAGATAAAACCAACAGATTTTGACTTGTTAAGAATCTACAACTTAGGAACCGAACAGTTCCTTAAATAGTTATAAAAACTCAACAAAAAATAGAACGAAAAGGAATCACAAAATGAACACAAACATTATTGATAAAAAAATGGATATCTAATACGATTAGCAAAAACCGAAGACGTAACAAACTATTTTGAACAAAACTTTTGCCCCTTAGATAAGGAAGTAGCGCGATTGACAGGCTGTAAAGAAGAATTTACGAAAGAAGAAGTGTATTCATTTTTCTTAAAATCTCTTGAAGAAAACAATCGATATTTCTTTTTGATTACTGCGCCTGATGGCAAAATAATTGGTGAAAGTGTAATCAATCATATCAATTGGAAATTGCGATGCGCAAACTTTAGAATTGCGCTTTTTCATAAAACGGAAAGAGAAAAAGGAATTGGGACATGGGCAACAGAAGTCACCCGTGATTTCGCCTTTGAAAAATTACATCTACATCGTTTGGAATTAGATGTATACTCATTTAATCCAAGAGCCGAAAAGGCATATTTAAAAGCCGGATTTAAAAGAGAAGGTGTTTTGAGAGATGCCATTATGGATAATGACAACTATGCAGATGATATATTAATGTCAATTTTAGAAGATGAATGGAAGACAATAAAAAGAAAACACAATCTCACCCATCTATACTAATGGATAACTGAAAACAGGACTCCGTTTCCAATCTTAACGCCCTGTTTTCATACCATTTCCAACTGCCTGTCCTCCCCGATTATCTAAAAAGAATCTATATTTTCGCTATATCAACATATCTCACAATGTATTATTTTATTACAAGCGCGCATTTATGATCCTTAAGGATTTTTAGTACACAACTTTAACTGCTCCAAACTGCCTGAAACTGATTATAGAAAAAAATCTTAATGCTGAAACTGCCCGAAACTGCACAATTCTAACCAAAAGGTAACTATGCCACAATAAAGTGCGTACTTTTATTTTTAATTATTGCAACTTATACTAAATATAGACCAAATGAGGTTATACTGTCAAAGGGTTTGACAGCAAAAATCAATCAACAGTTTAAGGAGGTCTAAGCATAAATATTTTAGAGTTCATAAAACAACACAGGTCAATTATTTGGAATACTGCAATGGAGACTATCCGCAGAGCAAGCCAAGAAAAGCCGCACGATATCTGATTATTCATTGAATTTGGAGGTGACACGATGGATGCACAAACTTGTTTAAAAAAACTGCAATATGTCGGAGTATTAAATTTTGCAACAGTAGACAAATTTGGAAAGCCACAGATAAGAAATATTAGCGCAATCCATTATGAAGAACAATCCATGTATTTTTTTACTGCAAGGGGTAAATCCTTTTGCGAAGAATTACTTGAAGATGGCAACGTTCAGATATTGGGTTACACAAAATACAAAGAGATGATAAGACTGTCTGCAAAAGTTGAAAGAGTATCCGATGATGAACAGAAAAAATGGATTGATTTAATCTTTGAAGAACAGCCTTATTTGTCAAATGTCTACCCTGATAACACAAGAGAAATCGGCATTATTTTTTGTATTAGAAATGCAGCAATAGAGTATTTTAACCTTGGAGTCAATCCAATTTTTCGTGAAAATTTTTGTATTGGCAATGCCATAGTAAACGAGAAAGGATACTATATATCCGAAAGCTGTATTGGTTGTGGAAACTGTGTAAAAAACTGCCCGCAACAGTGTATTATATCTGGTAAACCTTATCAAATTGTACAGGAGCATTGTCTTCATTGTGGAAATTGCGTGGAAAAATGTCCTGTGGGAGCAGTTAAAAAGCGAGGAATATCAAATGAATCAGAGTGAAAGAAGAAACTATCTTATATATAGTCTTTTAGACGAACAACCACAATATAAAAACATTATTGCACAGCAATTATGCGAACATAAGCAAGAAATGAAACGAATTGCAAATAATTTATACAGCATTCCAACAGATGTGAAGGAACAAAAGAAACTATTGCGCGCATTGTTTAATGTGCGTATGCCACAGAGTATCTCAGAAGAATTTTTAAAGATACAAGACGAGTATCTACAAAAGGAACTCTCAGAAAAGGGAATTGTAAATCTCTCTGATTTACAGAAGATACAGAAAGATATTTATCTATGGCAGGGAGATATTACAAGGTTAAAGGTAGACGCCATTGTCAATGCAGCCAATAGTGGAATGACAGGGTGCTACCAGCCGAATCATACTTGCATAGACAACTGTATCCATACATTTGCAGGGGTACAATTAAGGCTTGCTTGTGCAGAGATTATGGAGCAGCAAGAGGGTGATGAACCTACTGGACAGGCAAAAATCACGCTTGGCTATAATCTGCCCTGCAACTATATTCTGCATACAGTAGGACCAATTGTCAATGGAGAATTAAACGACAAACACTGTGAACAGCTTGCTTCTTGCTATCGGTCTTGTATGGAACTTGCAGAAAAAAATAACTGTAAAAGTATTGCGTTTTGCTGTATCTCAACGGGTGTCTTTTGTTTTCCAAATGATAGGGCCGCAGAGATTGCTGTACAGACAGTAAAGCAATACAAAAGGAAAACATTCAGTAAAATGGAGGTGATATTTAATGTCTTTCAAAATAACGACTATGAAATATACAAATCCTTGCTTGAATGAGCTGGATACATCAGAGAAAATAATGCAATTAAAGAGCAAAATAGAAAATGCAGATGCTATCTTAATTGGCGCTGGAGCGGGACTTTCCACTTCTGCCGGATTCCTTTATAATGGAGAGCGGTTTCAGCAATATTTTAGTGACTTTATTGAAAAATACCACTTCCATAATATGTATGAGGGCGGTTTCTATCCTTTTGATACTTTGGAGGAATATTGGTCGTATTGGAGCAGATACATTTATATCAACCGCTATATGGATGCACCAATTCCAGTTTACCAAAAACTGTTTCAACTGGTTAAGGACAAAGATTACTTTGTATTGACAACAAACGTAGACCATTGCTTTCAAAAGACCAATTTTGCAAAAGAGCGATTATTTTATACACAGGGAGATTATGGACTATTCCAATGCCAGACGCCATGTAATCCATACACTTACGATAATGAAGCGCAGGTTCGGCGTATGATGGCAGAACAAAAAGACATGCGTATTCCAACCGAATGCATACCAAAATGCCCAATTTGCGGCAAACCAATGACTATGAATTTAAGGGCAGATTCTACCTTTGTAGAAGATTCCGGCTGGAATATTCATGCGGAGTATTACAAGCAATTCCTCAATAAACATAAACGAAGCAAAATATTATTTTTGGAATTAGGTGTGGGATATAATACCCCCGGAATTATTAAATATCCCTTTTGGCAGATGACAACAAAAAATAAAAATTCCACATATATTTGTATCAATAAAGGTAACGTATCTGTTCCGGCAGAACTTCATTCTCGGTCCATTAGTATAGATTCTGATATCTATAATGTGTTATGTTGCCTGTAACTTATATGCATGTGCAAAAGAAAAATCAACAAGTTTACGAGAAAACATTTCTTTTTTCCTCCTCGCGAAACACCAAAAATCCTGCATAATCTTCCTGATAGAGTTTTCTTTGTATTTGTGTCAATGGATTCCTACCATAAAAATACTCCTACCATCATCATTCTCCTTCTCAAGCACACTCTAAAATTTTATTTCACCCGGCAAAGACGCTCACTTTTATAAGTGGGTGTCTTCTTCAACTGAAACAAAAATAGACATAGTAGAAAATTAGTTTAAAATATGTTATATTGTAAAAAGAATATTAGTTTGATTACACCGTAATTTGTTCTGAAATCCTACAGAGTCTTTTGCCAGCATATAAAGAAAACTTGTATGACAAAACAACCGTTGCTAAAATAAAGAAAGGAAACAAAAATATGGATTATAGCAGAAAAATATCGGAGCGTTTATGGAATATGCCAGATAAAGGCGAACTTGAAAGCCATCGTGAAGAAACCTTTATTGATGATATTATCCAAAAAAGCCATATTGAAAAGGAACTACTCTCTCATTTAGATGGAATTAAAACTGTGTTTGATGGCGGTGCAGGCTGTGGAAGATTTTCCATTCTTCTTGCAAAGCAGGGTTGTGAAGTTACACATTTTGATATTTCGCAACCCATGATAGATAAAGCAAAGGAATTAGCCAAAAAAGAAGGTGTTCTTGACAGAATCGTTTTTGTCAATGGAGCATTGGAAAATCTAGAAACTTTTAAAGATAACTCTTTTGATATGGTGATTTCTTTTGATGCCCCTATTTCATATACATATCCCAACCAAGAAAAGATTATTAGCGAGCTTATCCGTATATGCCGCAAACGAATTATGATAAGTGTATCAAGCCGTTTAGGATATCTTCCATATTTAGCGAATCCAATACAAAAGAACCAATTTATATTGGACGAGAACTGTGGTGATCCTTTTGTAAAGTGGTGCATTGACAATAAAGAAAATGCAATCAAAGCTTTTCATTTCAGCAAAAATGCTGTTATAAATCTGTGGAAAGAAGGACTTATGGGTGGTGACAGCGAAATTGCTGAGTACGAAAATGGAGGTACACCGTGGTGCATCACATACACCTTTATGCCAGATGAATTAGAAAATATACTAAAACGTTATGGAGTAAAAAATATAAAATTGGCGGGACCCGGCGCATATGCAAGGACTCTCCCTAATGAACTGCTTGTAAAAATTATGAAAGATTCCAAACAGCGTTCTGAATTTTTGGAGTTTTGTCATCTTTATGATTCTAATCCATTTGTGTGCGGTATGGGGAAAGATAACTTATTTGCCCAAGGCGAACTGTAAATTTACTGTTTGTTCCATTGGTCTTTCATATAATTTTAGGTGTTGTTGGTGTAAACAGCAACAATTTTGCACAAAATGCAAAAAAACAAGCGTCTTGGCACATATTTTTCACTCCTTTTGCAGAAGTATGAAAAGTAACCAGTTTTTTAACTAAAAGTTTCATAAAATATGGAAAACTCATTGATTTTTGAATAAGATAAGTATAAAATAAGGATAACAGAAAAACTTTTTATTGAGTGAAGGAGTGATGAGTATGGCATTTATGAACTTTTGGAACAGCAGTTCGCTATATGGTTCCAACAACGGTTCGACTAACCTGTACAGTCTGTTCTCTGAACGAAACGCAATAAAGAACGGTACATATAAAAGACTACTCAAATCCTACTATAGTTCTTTAGAGGAAAATTCAGGTTCAACGACATCTACAAGCAGGAGACGCGGCTCGAACAACATTATTGATACGCTGCTTCGGGAGAAAATGTATCCCACTGTTTCCAAGGAGACAGAAAAGGCAAATTCTGATTTGACTTCTGGAATTAGCAGCCTAAAATCCTCTGTTTCTACATTACAGAGTGAAAAGACTTATGAGGACACAGAAAACGGCTCGACCGCGGCGGAGAAGGTTGTTTCCGCAATGAAATCTTATGTAAATAACTATAACAATGTTGTGACTGCATCAAAAAGCTCTACGCTTTCAAACAAGACAGCGTATGTGGCAAATATGATGAGTACCACCTCAAAATTTGAGAAAGAACTCAAAGAAATTGGCGTTATGCTCAAAAATGATGGAACACTTCAGCTTGATGAGACCAAATTAAAGGGTGCTGATCTCTCTAAAGTACAGAAATTGTTCTCCACAGACAACATTCAAAGTTATGGTTCTACAATCGCTTCCCGCATTAAGTTTGCAGGCAGCAATACCACGACAACAAGCACAACAAATAACAACACGAGTACGGATACTAAGAAACCTACCAGCACAAGTGCAGCAGCGCTCAAAAAAGACGGGGAAGCTCTTGCTTCCAACGAATTATACGCCAAGGTAAAGGATGAGGATGGCAATGAGACAGACGAATATGATGTTAAAAAGATCCTTTCCACAGCAAAGAGCTTTGTGAGCAACTATAATGCTATGTTTGATAAGGCTGAGTCTAGCTCCAATTCGGGCGTATTGTCAAATTTATCTTATATTAGAGAAAGAACAGCAAACAGTACCAAAGCATTAAAAGAGTTGGGATTTAGCGTAGACAAAAAAGGCAGATTATCACTTGATGAAGATACTTTCAAAAAGGCGGATATGTCCAAGGTCCATGACTTTTTCAAGAATTATGGTTCTTATGTTGCCAGCAATGCATCTCGTGTAGATTATTATATGAACACCAATGCAAACGCAACCAGCGGATATACTTCCAAAGCATCCTACAATATACCGTCTGTTTCTGGTTACAATTCATTCATCTAAAACAAAAGCCCTTTATGCTGTGCACTTGACGCAACCAGCATAAAGGGTCTTTATATTTCTACTTAAAATATACTTGACGCATCCGGTGGCAACTGTCTCACTTGTTCGAGATATCTTCTCGCCGCTTCTCCCTCTGCAACATTGTATGTATAATCCAATTTATCTGCCACATACTTTGATGTGCACGCAAACAAATCGCACATATGCATAACAGCCTCCCAAGCTTCCTCAACACATCCGCCAAAATAGGTATCCAGATAACTTTGATATTCTTTCGGGTCAAGCCACCGATACAAATATTTTGCTGATTTTCCAACGCTCACCTGAAAATTGGTTTTAATGCCAACCTTCCACGAAAGCATTTTTTCCAACTGTTTGCGGACAACAAAATTGGTCATGTCTTGCACATAGGGTATTTCTTTGCGCCACAATCCCTTCGCCAGATTATTACTGCACCACCAAAACTCATTGGTACACGCATAAAACTGCATTTGTGTGGGTTTTTGCACACAATAATCTACATCTGTTGCTTCCGATATTTCAGGCAATACATTATTTTTATCCAATAAAATCGTGCAAAGCTTATCATCATAAATATGCTCTCTGGCATATTCAATTGTCTGTACCGTCAAATCAATGCGAACACCGTCATCAAACTGCATTAGCCAACCATAGTGGCATTTTCTGTCATTTGGATAATCTGGGCTTTCATCTGGATATTGCATATAGAGAATCGTTCCAAATTTGTGAATCCAGTTTTTGTCTTCTATAAAAGAACTTGTCTCTCCCACCACATACACAATATCATAATCTTGAAAAATATCCTTCGGAGCATTCTTGTTTGTCCTTGAGCCATTCATATATACTGCAAATATCCTATCGTCCTCTCTAGCAATCCCTGTCAGTAATTGATACATTTGCGTTTCATCGCGCATCATAAAATATTTCTCCTTTTCCTTTCAGTCTTTCATGCCTTCTGCACAAAAATTTTTATCTGCCATCTGTGTGCGCAACTCTATTATTTAATATCTGCTCTATTTTCTGACGAATATCATCCCGCACTTCCCCCTGTAATATCTCTTTAAGATATTCCGCCATATTGGGTGAGATTTCCTGTATTGTCTTACCCGAAGTCTTCATCCACTCTTCCAGAACGGACAATGCCATATTTCTATTATTAACTACAGGCGACTTCAATGCGGGTCTAATCAAATTCTCTCCAACATTCATTCGATTGCGCAACACTTGTAAAACCATTGTCAGTGCTTGGTGTGCTTTGAATTCCTCTCCTAGACCGAGTTCATCGGCTGTACCTGTCGCAAGACGTTCTACTTGCAATTTGTCATACGCCAAATCAACAACCTCTTGTACTTTATAATCATCTACAATCAAGAGCGATGCAATCCATGCATTTTTTACAAAGTCCTCCTTGATGGCTTGATATGCATATTCCTGATAATTCATTCCAAGCCGCCGCGCTATCTCAAATCCCTCTTTGCGTATTAATGCACTCTGCACAGTTTTCTTTACTGGATCAGACTGCAAAAAATCTGATAAATCCATATAAAACGCTGATGGAGACTCCTCATTTGCATCTGCAATACGCTCCTTTAAATTTATTAGCGGCACATAATCCTGTGCTTCCAAATCTGTTCGTGCCTTTGCAGCCTCAAAAAATGCCTGTACCACCTCCTGAGCATTCTCCAATGCAGAAATTCCCGCAACAGGACCTTCGTCTAACATTGCATCCAGAATATTTGCAAGACCGCGATATGCTTCCAAATCCAACGCTGGATTCTGAATCCGCTCTAAATAATGCACCTTTGTATAACAATCTAGCCCAGAATATGCAGGAATCACATCATTGTGAACACCATTCCGCACTAGCCATTCCTCAATTTCTTCTGAGTCCGCCTCAATCATGCGCACAAGATGAACACGCCCCCAACCCTCAACCTTCTGCAAAATATAAAACAGTTCTTTGTTGGGATTTTCCCAGTTTTGCATCAAAAATGCCGCATACAAAGTAAACTCATCTTCAAGCGCCAACAGCCTAATTGAATCTTTAAGTTCATCCTGTCCATCAAGATTAATCAATTCCAGCAATGACATTCCAAACTTTACAGCCTCCGCCTTTGTACCTTTTATCATCAGATGAACTGCCAAATCAATAATATTTCCAACCGGAATCCTATCTCGATTCTCCATCACATATTCCTGAAATAAATCAATCATTCCCAGAACATGATATTTTGCTGCAAAATCGTAAACCAATCTAACTGCCTCATCTCTCTTACCTTCCGCCGCAGTCTCAATTGCATTTATTAAAAGCGAATACCCCTCTGGCTCTTCTGACTGTGACCCTGTGTGATAAAAGATAATTCCATCCATTGCACCAGGTGCGAATTTAACCTGAGTATCAGGCGCCTCATCCGGCAGTTGAAAATCTTCTGGAAGCCTTCCTTGTGCAGTAACTGCATTTTGAATCTGTTCATAAATAGAATATTCCATAAACATTCCCCTTTCTATCTCTCTTTATTTTGTAATTTAATCGTACTCTATCACAGCAAATTTGTAAACTATGAACCTTTTTCATTTTTTATCATATTTTAATCATAAGTCAATTAAAACAAGGAGGTGCGATATGCCTCCAAGAACGATAGCAAAGTATGACATTGCAATCATAGGCGGCGACAGGCGGACTGCGTGCATGGCACCTATATTAGTGGAAAAAGGGTATCGTGTACTCTGCTTTCGCACTGTTGAAATCGCCTGCAACCCATCCATAAAATCTAAAATTTATTTTACAGAATCTTTGCGCGAGGCTTTCGATTCCGCACCTGTGATTATAGGCGGTATTCCTTTTACCAAGTCGGACTCCCTCTACTGTGAGGTAAATTCCTCTGACACAACAGTCAGCCTTGCCGAAATTCAGCGCAGTATCCGCAAACATCAGAAAATTTTTGCAGGTATTATTCCAGAAAACTTCCGCCGCACCTGCGAGGAACGAGAAATTACCTGCTATGACTTTATGCTCGACGAACCCATGACACTTTACAATGCGGTTTCCACAGCGGAGAGCGCAATTTTGGAAGCATTGTTGCACAAGGACACAAATCTCCACATGAGCAACGCACTTGTGCTAGGCTACGGCAGATGTGGCAAGATGATTGCAGACCGCTTAAAAGGACTTCATGCTTGTGTCACTGTTTGCTCTAATGATACCAACGAACTCGCCCTCGCATGTGCACTTGGTTTTGATACCATGCACCTATCAAACCTCTGGAAAAACATCTGCTGTTATGAGTACATTTTCAACACAATTCCAGCGCGGATTTTAAATCGCAGATGCCTAGAAAAAGTATCCTCAAATGCAATTATTATTGATATTGCCTCCAATCGAACTGGAGCTGACTACGAGATTGCTAAAAAGTTAAAGATTAACATTCATTTCTGTCCGGGACTTCCCGGAAAATACGCAGGAGAAAGCTGTGCAAAATATTTGACAGACTACGTAATTAACCGAATATAAAAGAAAAGCAAAACGGTCTTTTATCTCACAAATTTGCAGACTCTGGCAGAAACGGGGGGTTTTAACAATATGGATATCAAAGGAAAAAAAATTGGAATTGCATTGACTGGTTCCTTTTGTACCTTCGAGAAAATGTTTCAACAACTACAAGAACTAAATGATGTTGGCGCTGATATTTATCCAATTATGTCCGATGCCTCGCAAACTATTGAAAGTCGCTTTGGGAAACCTGACACATATATCACCAGAATAAAAGAAATCACTGGAAAAGACCCTATTATATCTATTACTGGCGCAGAACCTATTGGTCCCAAAGCTTATCTTGACGCTCTGGCAATCCTTCCCTGCACTGGGAACACCGCTGCAAAACTTGCAAATGGTATTACTGACACTCCAGTGTTAATGGCGGCAAAAGCGCATATGCGCAACAACAAACCACTTGTAATCTCCATCTCAACCAACGATGGTCTTGGCATGAACTTAAAAAATATTGGGCTTTTGTGTAACAGTAAAAATATCTATTTCGTCCCATTTGGGCAGGATAACTATCAGGCAAAACCCAATTCCCTAGTCGCTCATGTCGAACTGTTAATACCAACATTGGAAATGGCATTAGAACATAAACAGTATCAGCCTATCTTGAAGGATTATCTCTGAATAATTAGGAAAGGATTATTATAAAATGTGTGGAATCGCAGGATTTAGCAGTTTTCATGTAAACTATAAAGAGGAGTCCGCAAGATGGTTTTCCATTCTGCAAAAAATGAATACTTGTCAAAATCACCGCGGTCCGGACGAAAACGGCGTATATCTATCAAGAAGTTGTGGGCTTTCCCACACGCGCTTATCCATTTTGGATCTCGCATGTGGGCAACAGCCTATGACAAGGCAACTTGGAAACCATCGCGCAGTTATTGTCTACAACGGTGAAATCTACAATATGCCTATCCTCCGCCGCACACTAGAAAAGGAAGGCATTGTATTCCAAACAACTTGTGATACAGAAGTGATTTTAATGGGTTATCTTCTTTACGGCACTTCCTATGTAACACAGCTCAACGGCATTTTTGCTTTCGCAATCTACGACGAAACCATACAAAGATTATATCTCTTTCGTGACAGACTCGGGGTAAAACCTTTATTCTATACCCTTTTTCGCAACACCCTCATCTTTTCCTCAGAGCTAAAGGGAATTTTGTGCTATCCTGACTTTAAGGCACAAGTGAACTGTGACGGACTCTGTGAGATATTTGGTCTTGGCCCTGCAAAGACTTACGGAAAGGGTGTTTTTAAAGACATAGATGAGCTGCTACCGGGACATTATCTCGAATATTATGGCTCTGACTTTTCTCAGCACTTATCCACAAAATGCTACTGGAAACTAGAGAGTTCTCCACATGAAGAGGACTGGCAAAACACAGTCGAGAAAACCCGATATCTAATCACAGACGCTATCAAGATGCAAATGCTCTCCGATGTGCCCGTCTGTACTTTTCTGTCGGGCGGTGTGGACAGTAGTCTTGTCACAGCGGTATGCAGCAACGAGCTTCGGAAGCAGGGTAAGAGGCTCGATACATACTCCTTTGACTTTAAGGACAATGACAAAAATTTTAGAAAAAATACATTTCAACCCTCCCAAGATAGACCTTGGGTAGATGTTATGATTGCTTACTGTCAGACCAACCATCAATATCTAGAATGCACCAACACGGATTTGTACAAATACTTATTTGATGCCGTGGATGCCAGAGACCTGCCTTGCATGGCAGATGTCGAGGCATCTATGCTCTATTTTTGTAAAAGAGTCGCTACTACTCACAAAGTAACACTTACCGGAGAATGCGCGGACGAGATCTTTGGTGGTTATCCGTGGTTCCATAAAAAAGAGTGTTTTGAAGCAAACTGCTTCCCGTGGTCTATGGACTTTACACCACGCACCATGCTGCTAAAAGACAACATACTGTCCATCCTTCCATTGGAAGAATACGTCCATGCTGCTTACACAAAAACAATATCCGAAGTTCCTGTATTAGAAGAGGAAAACAAAGAAGAAAAACGCAGACGAGAAATTTCTTATCTCAATATCAAATGGTTTATGCAGACGTTACTTGACCGCATGGACCGCACCAGTATGCATGCTGGACTTGAGGCGCGGGTCCCATTTGCCGATCACCGTATTGTGGAATACCTTTGGAATGTGCCTTGGTCTATGAAATGTAAAGATGGCGTAGTCAAAGGATTGTTGCGCGCCTCCGCAGATGGACTGTTGCCCGGAGAGGTACTATATCGCAGGAAAAGCCCCTATCCCAAAACCTATGATCCCGCATACGAAAACCTGCTGCGCACAGCGATTGTAGAAACGCTATCTGACACACGTGCACCACTGCGAGCACTTATCGATCTCAACAAAGTACTTGAGTACATCAGCCAGCCTTCCGACTATGGCAGACCCTTCTATGGTCAGCTTATGGCAGGGCCGCAGCTGCTCGCATACCTTTTGCAAGTCAATTACTGGCTAAAAAAATATAATGTCGAACTATTATTATAACCTGCATTCAAAACAACGTTTCTGTATCCCAATTAGCGGAGAACAGAAACGTTGTTTTTTGTTTCTATTTCTTAAAATCTTTGACATATCAATAATAAATTAATATAATCTATAATAAGGATCTGTAGGAAAATAATGAACTCTTACTGTCCCTAAAAACTTCAACTTTTACAATATTTAAAGGAGAATTTTATGAAAATTGCCATATTATTTCCCGGAATTGGATATCACTGTGACAAACCTTTGCTTTATTATAGCGGAAAACTTTGCGCGCAGTACCAATATGAAACAGTCAAACTAACCTACACCAATCTAAGCCGTTCTATTCCAGAGGCTTTTGAGCAGGCTTATGCACAGACAGAAGTCTCCTTAGAAAAATTCAACTGGGATGACTATGAAGAGATCCTTTTTATCTCCAAAAGTATTGGAACAGCCATCGCTGCAGCTTATGCCCAAAATCACAATATCACTTGCAGGAATATCTTTTATACTCCACTGGCACAGACATTTGATTTTACACCACAGTCCGGTATTGTTTTTCATGGTACAAAGGATCCTTGGATAGAAACTACAGTTATTGAAAACAAATGCCGCGATTATCATCTGCCGTTCTATGTTATTGAAGAAGTCAACCATTCTTTGGAATTGAATTTGACTTCACAAGGCAAAGATCAACCTTCTTGCGACCTTTGGAAATCAAGCCATGCAGTTTCCTTAAACCTTAAAACACTTGAAAATGTAATGGTTTTATCTGAGCAATACATTGCCAACGATATCTGGTATCGTTCCCTCCGCACAGACGAAATCTGCCTTAAATTATTTCACAGTTTTATTCGACACCAAAACGTTGGAAAGTGTTGGCGCAAGGAAAATGAAAAGTGGGTTATTAAAGATGCCCCCTTTATTGATGATTGGTCAGAAACAGATTATCTTTTTTTAGTTGATTGCTTAAAAAATACCATTCAAACCGACGGTTTTGTCTACGCGGCATTTTGCAATAAAACACAAAAAAATGCACTCAAAGGTTTTGTCTCTGTCGAATCGGATTTCTTTGGCAGCGCAAAGGAATACCTCGATCTCTCTTGTATCCATGTATCCGAGGATATGCGCAAAAAAGGAATCGGTAAAGTTCTTTTCTGCGCTGCCAAGAATTGGGCTAAGAGAAAAGGCGCTAAGAAACTTTATATTTCTTCACACTCCGCTGTTGAAACCCAAGCTTTTTACAAGACTATGAACTGTGTCGACGCGCAGGAATACAATCAACATCATGTTGCGCAGGAACCCTATGACCGTCAATTAGAATGCGTGCTATAAGATTCCAATTTGAGTTAAAACTGTTTTCTCTCCAAAATAAAACATGAAATTTTATAAGACACCATAATCAATATTATTGTCACCAATACTATCAGCAGTGTCATCCACCATATATTTAGACCACGGATACTGCTGATAATTTCCATACGGTCCCCACCTGCCATTTCATAGAGAGAACCCAATGCCCCAAGGCAGGCAGATATCATCCCCACTGATATTATTGTAACAATTCTGCGCTTCTCCTGTCCAAACTTGATATACAATGGAATCTGTAATGCTAGCAGAAATAACACTACTGGAATTGTTATAATGGAAGATAAAAAATAATCCAAAAATGGTATGTCTGTACCTGCCACAAGAAAGGGAATATAAGAAATCAGGGATACAACCAACGACGGCAATGTGCTTATTATGAACCCTAACAGATATTTTTCCCGCAAATAGTCTTTCCGCATTATGGGCAATGTAAAAATATAGGCTAATCCCTTCTCTGTCTCATCATAAGTAAATGTACCTAATGTTATGAAGGAAAACATCAGTGCAATATATCCCACAAAAAATGCCCCTCCTATGCTGGTCATCATAATGACTCCCCACACAATAATAATTGCAATAAACAGCCTCATCTGTGACATTATCAATTTCAAATCCTTTATTATTAAGCTTTTTATTGGTCTGCTCATCTTTACTCCTCCACTTTTCATCGTTATAGATCTTTGGAATTTACAGGGTCATCTTTCACACAGTCAACATTGTAATCACCTCGTCAATGCTGCCTTTTTCTATGATTATTGACGGATAATTTTCCTGATAAAATTGCCGCTGGTTGGTCAAGCAGCTATACCCAAAGTTTTCTTTCTTTGTCTTAATAAAATATCTATGGTCTAGCTTCTCAAACTGATCAAGTGTTACCTTTAACAATCCATATTCATTTAACAGTACATCTGTGTCCTCATGAAGCATGATTTTTCCGTTGTCAATCATGTACACATCATCACAGATACCCTCTAAATCGCTGGAAATATGCGAGCTAATAACAATGCTTCGCTCCTCTGTCTCCATATATTCCCGCAGTAAACTTAACAGTTCATCCCGCGCCACCACATCAAGCCCCGCAGTTGGCTCATCGAGTATCAAAAGCTTCGCATTGTGTGAGAGTGCCGCAAGTATCTGTAACTTTCGCCGCATACCAGTAGAAAAATCTTTAATCTTCTTTTTCAATGGCAGCTGAAGGCGTTCGCAGTCCGCCACAAACTTTTTGCGCGAGAAATCTTTATACATAGCATCCAGCACCGGAAGCAAATCATGGATACTAAGATACCCGCTAAAACCAGAATCCGCAAGCACGACTCCCATCATTTCCCGGTCCTGTGCGGTCAGGTTTCCAATCTCTTTTCCAAATATCGTTACGCTCCCGCCATCTATAGCAATCAATCCCAACATCGCTTTAAACGCTGTGCTTTTTCCAGCACCGTTTCTGCCAATTAATCCTGTGACTTGTCCTGCAAGTACCTCCATAGAACATTCCAGCCGAAAATTATCATATTCTTTTACTATATTATCTAATCGAATCATTCAAAACGCTTCCCTTCTAAAAATAAACTTATTAAGAGTCAATCTATTCGGATAGAGTGCTAAATATCATCTAACACAATCTGAAACAATTCTTGTATTTCTTGGTCCTCCATACCACAACTGCGTGCCTTCCGAATGCTCTGTTCAAACTCTGACTCCACCTCTTTTTTCTTCTCCTCAAGCATCTGTGCTTGATTTGTGCTTGCCACAAAACTTCCTTTGCCATGTACAGTAATAACAAACCCTTCTACTTCTAACTGATCATATGCCTTTTTTACTGTTAACGCACTGACTTTCAATTCCTTAGCCAGCGTTCTGACGGACGGAAGAACAGACTCCTCAACTAACTCTCCATGTATAATCTTATCTTTAATTTGACATACAATCTGTTCATAGACAGGTTGCATTGAAGTATGATTAATTATTAAATTCATAAGTTATCAACATCCCTTTCGTTCCTAACACGGAACTCCTGCTATTGGTTCATGAACACAACACAAGAAACAGGAGATACGTTTCTTGATATAAACAGTATATAACAGTTTTAAACTGTTGTCAACTGTTTTATACTGTTTATTTTTATGTACACGAACGTCTAAATAAAATATATTAGCGCGCTGACAAATTGTAACAATTCAACCAGACCATTCATAATTCGCCAGAATATACATTTTCATCAATGATATTAAGTCTTTGCTGGCAAATTATTTTATATTAAGTGCACGCCATATAGAATTAATTGTGCATGGCTGAACTGTTACGACAAACTATTTTCCCCTAGTATTACATTTGTATAACTGTTGCAAAACACAGCGCAATACCTTATAATATTGTAATTGTTCTGATAAAACACTCTCCTACACCAAAGGAAGGCGGGATCTATTTCATGATTTATGAATATGAGCAAAAAGAGGGATTTTATTTGATCTCAGAATTGGAAAAACTGCGCAAGAAAAAACGACATGATAAGCTGGTGGTCAAATGCGATGAAACCACAAATCCACAAGTAGTCAATTTTAAAAGAATATATCTTTTAGACGGTGCCGTAAATACAATCCTATATAATGCGAAGAACTATTATATTTATATCAACAATAACGATATAACTGTATATCTAATCTATGATACCTGCCGCATTGCGTACTGTCTGCGGACAGAAAATGACTGGAAGATTATTGGCGTAGAATTTTTACCATCTGCACGTCTAAATACTCCACCCCATAAAGATGATCTAGTTGGACGAACGCTCACCTCCACTCTAATTAGAGTTCTGTCCTTTTGCTATACACTTGGTTTTTCCAATGTGTTTGATACGAAACAAACCGGACAAATACAAAAAATATGCACTGCAATTATGAATAAAGAATTTATCAACAACAAATTTGAGCCCGAATACGAAATTCAACAAAAAATCAACTTGTTCCTTATGAAACATGCAATCAGAGGGGATTTTGCAGAAAAATATCTGTTACAAAAAAGACATTAAATCAAGTAGGAAAGTCTTATCTTACCTACTCGCGCGCCGGGCGTATGTCAGCTTTGCTGACATACTTCATTTGGACGCCCATATGTATAAAAATAACGACTGCCGTATTTATGAGGCAATCGTTATTCCTTTTATATCAAATATTATCCATTTGACGTATACTCCTACATAGCCAAATACTTTTCAACAGAAGCCATCTTTACACAAAGCACAAACACGGCGCACGCCTGTTTCAATTCTTCTGGTGTTGGAAGAGTCGGTGCAATGCGAATGCTTGTATCAGCAGGGTCCTTCATGTATGGGAAAGTTGAACCAGCTGGCGTCATAACAACACCTGCCTCTTTGCACAAAGCAACCACGCGCTTTGCGCAGCCTTCTAGTGTATCAAATGCGATAAAATATCCGCCAAGCGGCTTAATCCAACTTGCAATCTCAAGACCGCCAAGCTCTTTTTCTAGGCAGTCCAAAACAGCTTCAAACTTAGGTTTTAACAGAGCTGCATGTTTCTCCATATGTGCATGCACACCTGCGGCGTTTTTAAAATATAGTACATGACGCATCTGATTTATCTTGTCAAAGCCAATTGTCTGTAGAGTCACGGTCCTTTTCACTTCTGCGAGATTGGCAGGGGATGTGATTAATGCCGCCACACCTGCACCGGGGAATGTAACCTTAGAGGTTGAACATACCTGATAATACAAATCTGGATTGCCCGCTTTCTCACACTCAGTCACAATGTTGAGCATCTCCACTTTATTATCCACATAAATATGATGGAAAGCGTATGCATTATCCCAGTAAATTCTAAAGTCAGGCGCCGCGGGCTTTAAGTTTGCAAATCTCCTGACCACCTCATCAGAATAAACCACACCTGCCGGATTTGTGTATTTTGGAACATTCCAGATTCCTTTGACCGCAGGGTCATTGTTGACATATTTTTCAACAAGGTCCATATCTGGTCCATTCTCATCCATCGGAATGTTAATCATCTCAATGCCAAAGCTTTCGGTGATAGCAAAATGCCTGTCATATCCTGGCACTGGACACAAGAATTTTACCTTCTCCTGCTTGCACCACGGCGTATTGCCCCCAATGCCATGCACCATCGCTCTTGAAACCAAATCATACATAATACTTAAGCTGGAATTACCAAACACCATCACATGGTCTACAGGACACTCCATCAACTCTGCAAAAAGCTCTTTTGCCTCCTTAATACCGTCAAACGCCCCGTAATTTCTAAGGTCCACCTTATCTTCACCCTTGAACAACGACTTACTGTTCAACACATCAAGCATATCAACAGATAAATCTAACTG
Organism: Lachnospiraceae bacterium; assembly: GCA_014239155.1. GTDB lineage: Bacteria > Bacillota > Clostridia > Lachnospirales > Lachnospiraceae > COE1. The sequence goes on from JAAZZQ010000088.1 coordinate 96,220, forward strand.
ATCTGCCGCTGGCTTACCACGTGACATATCAAGCTTAATATTTGACTCCTTTAACTTCTCATACTGTTCCTGAAGCTCCATCTGAAGTGCACGCAATTCTTCCTTACTCAAATCCTTGTATGCTTTCATTTTTTCATACCCTCCATCATCCATACGCAACCACGCATATCAACTTCGTACTCTCTTGTATTGATTATCTTTGTGCACCTTAATCCCTCCTCTAAAGCCTTGGGATTGCGGCCACGTTTTTCAAAAACTGTTTCTCAACAGTTCCTTTCCTACTATATAACAACTCTTCTGCATCTGTCAATAACTTGTATACGTGTATATCGGTATTTTTGTAATTTTGCAAAAAAGCTACAACATTCCATTGTATTTTATTCATTATTTATTGCATTTTAACTGTTACTTTCCGCTTCTCTATAAAACAAATAAAAATCATGTGCCCAAGCTGCCCCTCACTTCTAAGCCATATTCTCACAAAATACGCAGTTTGGGTACACTCCTGATCTTTGAGAAGCAACAACAGTAACTTTTAACTACCTTATATTGCAAAATTTGGCTTGTCAACCACAATGACAGATAGTATGATAAATACAAAAGATATATTATATTTCAAATCTTATGTAATGAAAACTCTTTTCCAAAAACGGGGGATTACTATGTTAAATCAAAAAGAAACAATTATACCAAAAGGAGAAGTTCCAGAAAAAATGCCCTCTGATCTACAAGTCTTATACACATTTGATGCCTTTGGTCATGATGGTGAAAGGCTCACAGAGGAAACATTAAAAAAGCTGGTGAAACGCATCCGAAAATCCAAGAATATTTCCATTTTCCTTTGTCCGAATTCCGACATCGAGACCGCACTGCAGGAAGAATATATGAATTTGGAAATAAATGGTGATTGGATTTTTTTTCAGTATGTTGTATATAATGGCGCCCCGGATTATTGTATCTACTCCTGCTTTGACCCGGATTATCTTAACTCCGAAGAGGAATCTCCAATGATACCCGGTGACGGGCAATCTATCATTCTCAAAAAATGTACCATGCATGATCCTGATCTTGCTGCCAACTGTATTGAATACTATGCGCGCACCAGACAGCTTTACCCGGGTATGGCATGGTTAAAAGCAGAATAATCCTCCACTATATCATTCGAGAATAAATTTTATTGCAGGTGTCCGAATCCGTAATCTGTCAGCAGAGCTGACACGCACGCCGCAGCAAGAACGCCGATAGCATTCTTAAAACTGCGCCATTACATCGAATACGGCAGTTGATTGAAAGAATGGTAACTTAAAAAGGAAATAATATTATGATTAATGAAAAAGCAAAAACACTGTACATAACCGATTTGGACGGAACACTGCTCCACCATGATGAACGTATTTCCGCATGGAGTTGCAAGACACTAAATCAGCTAATTGATTCAGGAATGTTGTTTTCCTACGCCACAGCGCGCTCTATTTTTACTGCCAGTATTGTGACGCAAGGACTATTTCCAAAACTTCCAGTTATTGTCAACAATGGAAGTTTCATTATGGACTCCTCTACTAAAAAGCGAATTGTAGTCAACCAATTTACTGACAGCCAAGCACAGGAAATCTATGCGACGCTGCGCAAGCATCAAATTGTGCCACTTGTGGACGCCATTATCAATGACCACGAAAAATTTTCTTACGATGAAAAAGCCATCAATCCTGCCCTTGCCGAATTTGTGGCAGCACGCAAAAATGATGCCCGTAATAATCCCTTAAATGACACAAGTATTATATTAAATGGCACAATATTTTATTTTACTTGCATTGGTGAGGAGGAAAAACTTAGAGCAGCATATGAATCACTCAGAAAAACTTACAACTGTATCTTTCAGTTTGATATCTACTCCCATGAACCGTGGCTGGAAATTATGCCGCACACTGCTTCAAAAGCTCACGCCATACTACAGTTAAAGAAACGCTGTCGCTGCGACAAAGTTGTTGTTTTTGGTGATGGAGCAAACGATATTCCAATGTTTCAAGTTGCTGATGAATGCTATGCGATGGAAAATGCCATTGATGCACTAAAAGAAACTGCGACCGCCGTCATTGACAGCAATGAAAATGACGGGGTCGCAAAATGGCTTCTTCAAAACGCAAAACAAAATTTCTAATTTTTAAAGAACAAAATCAACGCTGTTTCCTACTTCTATGCCATATACTTCAATCTGTGTCAGTGCCGGAAATGGCGATGCGTCTTCTGATTTTACCATATGGTTCATCTCAAGCCATTTTACTTGTCTCATAGGAAATGTTATTTCAGATGGGAGTTCGCTTTTTTCCATTTCCATATCAAGTTCACTCCCATCTGAAAAGGTAAAATGCACACTTTTCCACCAGTTATCATGCGGAAAATCTGCTCTCGTATAGAGAACAATACAGTCAATTGCCACAGTCCTTCCAAACTCAATTTTTATTAGTGCATCCTCCTTTCTGTCAATTCCCCATGACTGATAGGGCCACTCTCCATAACTGTTGTTCACCACCACGCCATCAATTGCGTTTTGTGCTGCAAATACTGTTTTTCCCCGTGTCTCCACATTTGTTACAGCATGTGGAAAACAGTCCTTCATTTGATATTGATCATATATATTTAAAGAAAGATTGCGGTATCCTTCAACATCATAATCCTTTGCGGCACGTGCGTGTAACAGATGGCGATTTCCATAAAAAGCCTTTGGAGACAAGTTGCTGCGCTGTTCTTCAAACGGGACAATATACTCTACATTTCCCGTAATATAAACTAATCCCTTTCCAATTGCATCATCCATCTGAATCCATACAAATCCCTCTTCCCCAGAAGTCTCTAAAATAATTCTGTCACCGTGCGCATATGCCTGCGTGTAGACAAGACTAACTTCGTTCACTCCTCTGCTCACTGCCTTAATGTTCATATCCACATCCAAAATTTTAAAACATAAATCCATATATATGTTCTCCTTTCTCTTATAGTCTTTATAGTCTGCTACTACAAATACTATGAAATATTCTCACCAGAATACAATAGGGAACTTTCTTGATTTATTGTTTGTTTTAGATTTATTCTACAGCCAGTCTCCGAATCCTTCCAATTGCTCGTTTTACTGGTGGTAAAAGAATTATAATTACACTGATAGCTGCCTCCGCAAAAATATAAGTTCCATTATATACCAATGAATATGGAAGCACTCCCCAGCCTTCCCATGCATAAGCGCCAAAGAAAATACAGCCAGACAGCACTGCAAACACGTATCGTCCCAGCACTGCTGTAAGATATCCTTTAAGCAGACCATTTTTGGTCTGTGAGAAAATTCCAGACAGTCCTAGTGCGCCAAAGGCAAGTAAATAATCCACAATCAATTGCATTGGATACAACACATATGGATCAATTAGCAACTGCAATACACCATATGCCAACCCTGTCATAATCCCCGCACCAAGACCAAAAAAATATCCCGGCAGACAGCAGACAAGCATTGACAGCAATGTAATTGAGCCGCCGGTCGGAAAGTGAAATAGCTTGATATTTGCAAGTACTGTGCCAAGTGCAATTGCCATAGCACAGAACGCAAGTTGTTTGACCGTTAATTTCCCACTTGCAACACCACTATCTTCCTTGTGTCTTCTGGCATAACTTCTAGCAAAAAACACCGCCACCAAAAGTAAAATTGCGATAGCTGCTGCCAACAATACATTTCCAAGTGTCGTGGGAACATACGTTGTCTCTTCCCATTCGTTTACTACTACTTTGTACAACATAAAAAATCCTCCTTCGTTTTCGCGAGGAGGTCAACATCGTAGCAATTCAGTATTCCCGCAATCACAGCATTTATCTCAAATGTATAATCTGCAACTACTTTTTAAGGCTTTCGCAATACAATACAAAATCCCGTCCAGAATCTGAACAACTTTCCTATTATTCCCATACTGCTTCCTTACGCCGGTATTATCCGGTTCAAGTAATGAGGGTAAAGTCTCAGCGATGTGCACCCCTAGCGTGATAAAGCATATTGTTATTCTATATGCTTCAAGTACAGAAACAACTATATCGTTCTTTTTGCACAATGTCAAGAATTTTTTATTTAGAAAACGATATAAAAATTACTTAAATACACCCTTTAAAGTACTGGCAACCTTAGATATATCATCTATTGTTAGCTTTGCTTTTACACCATCAATAATTTTCATAACAATATCATCTGGCAAATCAATACCAACTAGCTTCTCTATTAATTTTACGGGCTCCTTTTCAAACTGTTCCTTAATATTGGGATTTTTAGAAATCTCCTCCACAATCTTATTAATCTGCTCTTTAATATCCATTACTTTTCTGCTACTGAAAACTTATAAAAAATTATAAATCAAACTTTTATATTACATTCCTACTGTGCCAAATCAACTACTCACAAGTTCGATGGACTCATCGAACACATTGTACTTTCCATAGGTGTTAATTTTTGACGAACCAAACTTGTCTGACACATTTAACTCTTCTACACAGATAAACATTGGTTTTCTATTTGCGAAGTTGTCTTGTGTATGTAATCATGACAAATACTCATTAATCGTTTTGCAGTTCTTAAAAGTTTTTCTTCACTCTTTATAATGTTGCTCGTTTTACAGTATTCTTCTCCTTTCTTATTGTTTTCATATCTTCTCGACACGAAACGCCGCAACCTGCATTTTCTTTTTCTAATTTCTTACTTTTTGTGCTTTGTTCATATTTATGTAGCTATTTATTATTGTCGCGCAGTTATTATACGACATTTTAATATAAATTTCAAGAAAATAGCAAATTATATAAAGCTTTTAATTACAATTCATATTACGGTTTACACTATATCAGTTTTGTATTCCCGCGAGCGGAAATCAATTTGCACAATTTATCCCTAATTTTGGAAAATATAGTTGTAATTTTTGTAAATCTAAATTATAGTTTTCTTATACCCTATTGTAAAAACATAGACAGTTTTGGCTGTGTAAAACGAATATATGTTTCTTATATTTATCTGCTTTTTGGCTATCACTGCTGTGTTTTAAACAAATAGCCTCTCAAACAGAGACTATCATAATCTAATATGGAGGAAAATCACTATGAAAGGAAAACTGAAAAAAAGGCTATTAAGTCTTCTGTTGTCGGTAGCTCTGATTATCACTGGGCTGGATGTAACAACAGTTTCTGCTGCGGAGGAATCTAATCATACAGAAGAATCTGCCTTGGAACAAGAATCTGAAAAGACACAACAGTCAGAAAAAACTTCCACAGAGCAGGAATCTGACAGTGTACAGTCACCGGAGGAAACGATAACAGAATCCGAAGAAATCTCTACCGAATTGCAGACAGAAGCAAATTCGTCGGAGACTGTAACAGAAAGCCAAGCGGAAGAAGAAACCACTACACAACAAACGGAGAGCAATTCTTCTGCGCTGGAAACAGAGGAGAGTTCTTCCGAATCACAGACAGAGACAGGTGATTCAGAGTCAGAACAGGAGAGCGAAACACTCACTGAAGAACAAACCTCAGAAACCACTGAAGAGACAACAGAAACTATAACAGAGGTAGAAACAACGGAGCTGGCAACAGAAGAACTAAAGCGTTCAGATGCATCAGAAATGCAGTTTGAAATTTATGTCAATCCACTATATAAAGACGTTATAGACCCTGACGAACTCTCCCAGCAACTAAATTCTCTACAAGTTAAGAATCTAAATAGTATAAAGAGTACCACACAATCTTTTGAGACCTTTGATGCGGCAGTAGACTATTTAAGAGAACAAATGGTTGCACGCGAGACAACAGTATCTGTGCAAGTTCCCTCTAGTGTCTCCGAGGCAAATAAAGGAGAAGAGGGGTTTCATAAAACACTTCTTGATGCCGCACTTGCGCATACAGAAGAATGCTCTGGACAGGAGGGTGATGCGCTAAGGTGGCAGTATGGCGGCGCTAGAATGTCTATGAGCAGCTCCTCGACTTATACAGTTACCTATACAATTTCTTATTATACAACCCTAGCTCAAGAACAGGAACTAACAAAAAAGGTTAACGAAGCATTAAATAGTCTAAATCTTTCTGGAAAAACTGACTATCAAAAAGTTAAGGCAATCCATGACTATATCTGTGACACTACAGATTATGATTACGATAACCTTAATAATAATGAACAAAAAATTAAATTTACTGCCTATGGTGCATTGTGTACAGGAAAAGCAGTGTGTCAAGGCTACGCGGTTGCTTTTTACCGTATGTGTAAAGAGGCAAACCTTCCTGTAAGAATTATTACTGGAATCGGAAATGGCGGTCCTCATGCATGGAATATTGTAAAAATAGGCAGCAACACCACTAGAGCAGCCGGAAAATATTACAATATTGACTGTACTTGGGACGGTCAGGATAAAGAAACACGCCATACCTACTTCTTATTAAATGAAAAGGACTTTGAAGATCACACCAGAGATGCAGAATATAATACTTCTGATTTCCATGCACAGTATCCTATGGCAGAGACTTCATACGTGGACGAAAGTTCTCTGCCAGCAGGACTAAATAAAGAAAATCCTAACGCTACATTTACTACAATTGACGACCAAACAGTAAGTTCTGCTGCAGATGGGAAACCTAAGATTTTGATATTCTTCCAGCCCCGCTGTACAAATAGCCAGAATACAATTCGAGCAATTGCCAATCAAGGATTTACAGGCGTAGATATTTATGCTGCGGAAATTTACGGAGGCAGCAAAGATACTGTTACCGACTTTAAAAATACTTATGGCAGCAATGCAATTACCTTTTTATATGATACTGAATTTGTGTATGGAATGAACACACAAATTGGTCTTGATATGTTTAAATATGCGCAAGAAGGCGGTTTAACTGACGGTAATTCAATGAGTATTGCACTCCCAATGATTTGTTATATTGACGCGAACAATATGCTCCAGCATATTACACAGGGGATACAGAATGCCAGTCAGATTGAGGCGAATCTAAAGAATTATTGTAGTGCGGCACCAGTAAAACAATATAAAATTACCTATGAATTAAATGGTGGTACAAATCACAGCGAGAATCCAACTGTATTTAAAGAAAACTCTGAGACAATTATTTTAAAGGATCCAACAAAATCTGGTTTTACGTTTGCAGGATGGTATCTTGATGCGGCATTTACACAAAAGATTACACAAATTGAACAAGGAACTGCAAGTGATATTACCTTGTATGCAAAGTGGTCAACAAGTGGAGCAACAGATAAACTAAATCTGGATAATCCGACATATTTGCTTACTACTCTTGATGATGAGGATGTAACTTCCGCCGCTAATGGCAGACCCAAGATTTTGATTTTCTTTAGTCACACTTGTGCTAAAAGCCAACAGACAATAAAGAGCATTGCATCAAGCAGCATACCAAATGTAGATATTTTTGCACTAGAAACGAACAAAGGTTCAAAGGCAGTAGTTCAATCTTTTAAAAATACTTATGGCAGTGATGCAATTACATTTTTATATGATGAGTATGGTGTGCAACATACTAGATATGCGAATGATTATGTAAATTTATCAGGTATTAACAATTTTTCTACTGTTATCATCTGTTATATTGATGCAAATAATAAATTTCAGCACATTACCTTTGACACCAGCAGCGCTAGCGCGATTAAAACCAACCTTGACTTATATTGCAATGGCACATCAGAAGAGCCAGCTCCTTCTGAAACTTACAACATCACTTATGAGCTAAACGGTGGTACGAACAACAGCGATAACCCTGTTACATACACCACAGAGACAGATACCATTACCCTAAAAGCGCCTACCAAAGAAGGCTATCTATTTGGCGGCTGGTATCGCGACGCAGCATTTACTTTGCCAATTACACAGATTGTAAAAGGAAGTTCTGGCAATCTTACGCTCTATGCAAAGTGGGAAAATGAGACACAAGAACCCGGTGATGATAAAATTTCTATCTCCAACGCCACAATTATACTCAGTGAAAAAACTTTCTCTTATAATGGCAGAAATCAAGAACCAAGAGTAACCATACAATATGAAAATAAGCCACTTACTTTAGATAGCGATTATACATTAGAATACAAAAATAACCGAAATGCAGGCACTGCTACAATAACCATTACAGGTATCAACAACTACAAAGGAACTGTAGAGGAGAACTTTACCATACAGCCTGCACAACTGATTATTACTGCACTTGACAAAGTGCTTCTTGCAGGATCCCCTGCACCGAAAGAGTACCGCTATGAGATAAGCGGACTTGTTGATGGTGAAAAACTATTGACATTGCCAACTTTTACATGCAATGTACCAGATCCTGTTAAAATCGGCAAATATGAGATTATTCCAAGCGGGGCAAAAGCAGACTCCAATTATAATGCCGACATTACTTATCGCAATGGAACACTTGAAGTGGTAAAAGAATTTACAGGCTATACAGTTACATTTGATACACAAAAACACGGAACTGCACCAGAACCATACAATAATATTTCCGCTGGAACTACTATTGAGAAACCTGTAACTCCATCTGCTGAAGGCTATCAGTTTGAAGGTTGGTATTGCGAACCAGAATGCAAAACCGAATGGAATTTTAATACAGATATTGTACAATCTGATATTACCTTATATGCCAAGTGGTCCATTTCCCTCGGTGACAAAAGTACCTTCCGCGTACAGGAAGTTGCTGATATGGAGTATACCGGAAAAGCCTGCAAGCCTGCTGTAAGTGTGTATGATGGTGACACTCTGTTAAAATTAAACAAAGATTACAGTGTAAAATATAAAAACAATATTGAAGTAAAAGAGAAAAAAGGAAACGGCATTGGTTCTAACTATCGGGATGATCTCCCTTCCATCACTATTACAGGAAAAGGTAATTATGACGGAGAAGAACTGTGTGTAAACTTTACAATACAAAGAGCCAAGATTGCAGATACATACGGAAATCTAGCAAAAGGCGTAACCCTAAAATATACAGACCAGCTTGTTACCAATCCGTCAAAAGCAGTAAATCCATTTGGTTCATTAAAATATGGAAAAACACTCAAAGAGGGCACTGATTTTACACTTTCCCTAGCAAAGCTTAATGAAACCAACCAGACAACACAGACTTTATCCAATGCAGAAATTCCCGCTGGAACTTCTGGAAAATTTTTATTAACAATTACAGGAACAGGAAATTACGATGGTACAATAGAAAAAACAATCTATGTATCTGATAAATCGAAATTGCTGAAAAATGCCAAAATTACACTTGGCACCAATATAAAAAATATTGCATTTTCAAATGCAAATCCAGAAAAGAAGGTTGTTTTACCTGTAGGATATAGGGACAAAGAAAAAAATGCCTATTTTAAAGTGGATCAAGACGGCAATATTGGAAGTGAAACAGTAAACGCAAAAGATATTTTCACTGTTACATGCAATGGAGACGCGCTTCTTTATAAAACAGACTTTGATGTGATCTATATGGATAATGATAAAGTTGGAACAGCGTCTATGACCATTATTGGAAAAGGAGAATATGTTGGCGAAAAGACTGTGTCTTTCCGCATAACAGGAGACGCTTTTAAAGCCAATACGGTTATAGTTGATGGCATTGAAGACAAACAGTATACTGGAACCCCCTTAACACAAGATATAAGTCAAATTAAATTGACTTATAAGGGAAAAGAAGGCAATACTCTGCTGACCTTCCGCAATGATTACACTGTCAGCTATAAGAAAAATATTAACAAAGGAACTGCAACGATAACTTTTACCGCGGCAAAAGGTTCTATCTATAGCGGCTCTTTTAACAAAACCTTTAAAATTATTGCTGCTGATATTGCTGATGTCCTAGTCTCCAGCGAAAATAATAGTGTATATGAAATTATCGCCGCCTATGAAAAAGCGGGCGCAAAGCCAACGATTGACTTGACCTATAATAAAACACCACTCCAAAATGGCAAGGATTATACCATTAGCTATAAGAATAATAAAGCTGTTGCTGCTAAAACTGCTGCCAAATCTCCCAAAATGATTATTAAGGGAAAAGGCAACTTTACTGGAGTAAGCGAAGAAATTCCTTTTACAATCACACAAGGAACTATCAGCAAAGAAAATGTAACAATTACTCCTGTCGCATACAACGCAAATAAGCCAAACACCTATAAATACACTCCTTCTGTAAAGATAAAGGTTGGAAATACTACCCTAAAAGCAAACACGGATTATAAGCTTGAATTTAAGAACAATGACCAAGCGTCCTGCAAGGCTTATTTTGAAAATCAGGGAAGCACCCCTATTGCAATCATTACTCCTGTTGATGGAAGTAATTATAGGATGGATACCGAAATACAAATACCACTTCCTATTTACCAGACAAAGCTTACCAAGAATAATGTCTATATTGTGGTGGAATCAACAATATATGACGGAACACAGCGAACACCAGATGTGCGAGTTTACTTTGCAGATTCTGAACACACACAAGCGTTAAAAGAAGTTAAGAATGAAAAACTAACTAAGGATGAAGACATAAAAAAGAAAGGTTTAATTCTGCTAGAAAATACAAACTACACACTAAGCTATGGAGCTAACATTAGTGCTGGAAAAAATAAAGGCAGTGTAACCATTAATGGTATGAGTCCTAAATATGGCGGAAGTATCACACAGAAATTTGACATATTAAAAAAGACAATAGAGTAAAGTTTCTTATCTCTTTATAAGTATCTACAATCGAGTAGGGGAAGGTTACTTCCCCCTACTCGTGCGCCGGGTGTCCGTCAGCTTGCTGACATATTTCATTTGGACACCCGTGTGCATAAAAACCCAGTCGTTGAGCAATACCAATGACTGGGTTTTTTCTGCACAGATCCGTGCAGAAAAAATATGCCACTAACGTGGCGCACGGATCGCGCATTGAGTAGGGAAGATAAAACTTCCCTACTCGATTCTCTGTCAGCTACTTTTACAGCATAGAAGCTCTTAGCTCCTGTGCACTTTTTGCGCTCAAATACGCTGGCGCAATGTCAAAAACAGTCTTGCATCCACTCTGTCCCTCCTGTGCCAAACGGTACGCTGCCCTTGCATATGCAACAAGCACACTTGCTGTAAATTCTGGGTTGGAATCTAATTTAAGACGATATTCAATTAAATGTTTGTGTTCTTTCTCCCAGCCTGTCGCACCACTTCGCAGTACAAAGCCGCCATGTGGAATCCCACTGTGATTTGCAAGCAATTCCTCCTCACGAATAAAATGCACTATCGTATCGTAATCAGCAAAATAATTTGGCATTGTCTTAATTTGTTCTTCAACCTTAGCCGCATCGGCGCCCTCCTCCAAAACAACAAAGCACTCCCGTATGTGCTTCTGGCGTGTGGTCAGTTCTGGATTGCTGCCTGAGCGCGCCGCTTCCAGTGCAGCTTCAACTGGAATTGTATATTGTTTTGCATCTTTTACGCCTTCAATACGGCGAATTGCATCTGAATGCCCCTGACTAACACCCTTTCCCCAAAATGTATAGTCTTTGCCTTCTGGCAGGATTGCATTGGCATACAAACGGTTGAGCGAAAACATTCCCGGATCCCAACCCACAGAAATAATCGCAATATGTCCGCTTTCTTTTGCGGCAGTATCCACTTTTTCAAAATGCTCAGGAATGCGCGCGTGGGTATCAAAGCTGTCAATCACATGAAAATATTTTACATACTTCGGTGTCTGCGTTGGAAGGTCTGTCGCACTGCCACCACAAATAATCATCACATCAATCTTATCTTTCCATGCCTCCACATCTGCGATATTGCACACCTTTGCAGTGTCTGTCAGAATAGAAACTGACTCTGGATTTCTGCGCGTAAACACTGCAACAAGCTCCATATCGTCATTTTGCTGCACTGCACACTCAACACCGCGTCCTAGATTTCCATATCCTAAAATTCCTATGCGTGTACCCATTTTATTTTCCTCCAATACACTCTACAATTCTTCTATTTTTCATTAATACCTCTAAATTCAAACCATAAAACAAATTCAAAGTTTTTCTAAAGCAGATGATCACTTTTCTTTTGCCTTTTATATCATTATTCTCTCAATTTCAAATATTGTCTCCTACGATATTACTGTAAAGCAATTTGCTCCATAAGCTCTGGAAGAGTTGAGAACGCATCCAATATATAGTCTGGCGCCTTTGCCTCGCCAAATCCATATTTTGCAAAGATAAAGGGTATGCCTGCCACGCGCGCCGATTCCTCGTCACCCGCTGTATCGCCCACATACACTGCTCTTGTCACCCCATTACGTCTCATAATAAGCTTGTTGTTCTCCCCTTTTGGCAGCAGATTGTTTCCCCAACACTCAATATCATCGAAACACTTTTCAAGCTTATGTGCCTTGATAAAGCTTTCAATATACCCCGGCTGACAATTGCTCACCACAAAAAGACGATAACTTTTTTTTAATTTGAGCAATGTCTCCTCCAGCCTTGGATAAAGAATACCACCATGTTCTGCAAGATAGGCATTCTCCTTCGCGCAGCACTCGCTCATTAACGCCTGCTGTTGTTCTGTTGTTGTATCTGGAAACAGTCTCGCCGCGATCTCTGTCATAGGAAGCCCCAGACAACCTTCTAATTCCTCAAAAGTAATTGGTTCCTTTCTGTACTCCGAATGTTCTGCCACTACCTGATTCCACGTCAAACGAATTCCATCCAGAGCATTCCACATGGTTCCATCCAAATCAAATATAATTGCTTCTATATTATTTTCCATTTTAATCCTCTTTTACTCTGCTATACTCACGATAAATAAAATTTGCCGCGAGTGTCCCGCCAGTCGCAAAACAGCATACTTCCTTATACAGCTGTGTGCATTACTTTATACTAGCAGTCAGTTTTTTTGACTACCAGTATAAACAACTGTTTAAAGAAGTGTTCCACATTTTTACATAATTTCCGCCCCTGATGGCATTTCCTTCTCCGATGTCATCAGCGCAAGATTTCCGTCCGCATCCTCAGCGCACAAAAGCATTCCCTCTGACAACACCCCTGCAAGCTTCGCTGGTTTTAGATTTACAAGTACCATCACTTTCTTGCCAACCATCTCCTCGGGACTGTAAAATGCCTTAATGCCAGACACAATCTGTTTTACCTGTGAACCAATTTTTACCTGACTGCACAAAAGTTTCTTTGACTTTGGCACTGCCTCACAGGAAAGAATTTCACCTACTTGAAACTGCATTTTGGTAAAATCCTCATAGGTAATTTCTGGCTTTGGTTCAATATCAATACAATTTATGACACTTGTGTCATCTTTTGTTTCCTGCACAACACCAGACTCTGCTGCCTGCTTCTCTGCAAGCGCTTCTACCTTGGCATCAATTTCTTTCTGATTGAGGCGCGCAAAGAGAATTTCGGTTGTTTCTACTACTTTTGTACCAGATGCATACACACCAAATGTCTTTGTAGACTCAAAATCACGAACAGCACTGTTAAGCTGCTTCATAATCCGCTGCGCAGTCTCTGGCATAAATGGCTCAAGCAATCCTGTTCCAATGGAAATACCTTCTACAAGATTGTACAGCACTGTCGCAAGTCGGTCCCTCTTCGCCGCATCCTTTGCAAGCACCCACGGCTCTGTTTCATCAATATATTTATTGCAGCGCTTAAACAAATTAAAGATCTCCGTCAGTGCATCTGCAACACGAAGCTCTGCCATCTTTGCCTCAACCTTATCATAAGTCCCTATTGCAACCGCCTTTAATTCCGCGTCAACGGCCTCCTCAACACCCTGATTCTCCACAACACCACCAAAATATTGATTGCTCATAGAAATGGTTCTGTTTACAAGATTTCCAAGCGTATTTGCCAAATCAGAATTTAGCCGCTCAACCATCAAATCCCATGTGATAGACCCATCATTTTCAAAGGGCATTTCATGCAGCACAAAATAGCGAACTGCATCCACACCAAACAGTTCCACTAAGTCATCTGCATACATAATATTGCCTTTTGACTTACTCATCTTATCATTATTCTGCAAAAGCCACGGATGTCCAAACACTTGATGGGGCAACTCCTCGCCAAGCGCCATTAAGAAAATTGGCCAGTAAATTGTATGAAACCGAATAATATCCTTCCCTATTAAATGCAAGTCAGCAGGCCACAGCTTTTGATACTGCTCCGTGCTATTTCCATCCGCGTCATAACCGATTCCTGTGATATAGTTTGTGAGCGCATCCAACCACACATAGACAACATGACGGTCGTCAAAATCTACAGGAATCCCCCATTTAAACGAGGTGCGCGACACACACAAATCCTGTAATCCCGGGAGCAGAAAGTTGTTCATCATCTCATTTTTGCGGGAGACTGGCTGAATAAACTCCGGATGTTGGTTAATGTGGTCAATCAGCTTGTCCGCATACTTACTCATCTTGAAAAAATATGCCTCCTCCTTCGCTGGTTTCACTTCACGCCCACAGTCGGGGCACTTACCATCTTTTAGTTGGGACTCTGTCCAGAATGACTCGCAGGGCGTACAGTACAATCCTTCATACGCACCCTTATAAATATCGCCTTGATTGTACAGGCGTTTAAAAATTTTCTGTACTTGTTTCTCATGAGCTGGATCAGTCGTGCGGATAAATTTGTCATAAGCAATATTAAGCATATCGCAAAGTCCCTGAATGGTACCTGCTACCTTATCCACAAATTCTTTGGGAGTTACCCCTGCCTCCGCCGCTTTCAACTCAATCTTTTGTCCATGTTCGTCCGTTCCAGTCTGGAAATAGACATCATAACCATCTTTTCTTTTATAGCGCGCAATACTGTCTGCCAACACAATCTCATAATTATTTCCAATATGTGGTTTGCCCGATGTATATGCAATCGCTGTCGTAATATAATATTTGCCCTTATTCTTCATTGACTTTCAATCCTTTCTCCATAATAAAACTCCTTTTCAGTACCCAATTATCTATAATTTACCATACTATACAAACTTTGTAAACGAAAATAAAAACAGAAAATAACCTTCCAATAACAGTTCTTTACCTCCCTATCACAAGCATCAAATCATGCAAAACCACTCTGGCTTGTCTACAGAATACCACATATTTGTTCTATTTTATGTAACTCTTCATCACTAAACTTTTGCTTAGACAACATACCTACATTGTCGATAATCTGTGCAGGTTTTGATGCTCCGATTAGAACGCTTGTAATATCGCCATCTCGTAAAATCCATGCAAGTGCCATTTGTGCAAGACTCTGCCCTCGCTCTTTTGCAAGTTCATTTAACCCCCTAATCTTACGGATTGTGTCAGTGTTAAGCGCATCTTCCTTTAAAAATCTACCGTCCGTGCGGATACGACTGTCTTCTGGAATGCCATTAACATATCGATCTGTAAGAAGTCCTTGCGCCAACGGGCAAAACGTAATAATACCAATTCCATTAGAAGCTGCATAATCCTTTAATCCATCTTTTTCTATTGTTTTATCGAACAGAGAATATTTTCTTTGATTGATAATAAACGGTGTCCCCATCTGCTGAAAAAGACTTGCAATTGTAATTGTCTCCTCTTTATTATAATTTGAAATTCCAATATAAAGCGCCTTTCCACTGCGCACAATCGCATCCAATGCCCTTGCAGTCTCCTCTACTGGTGTATTATAGTCGGGTCTATGGTGATAATAGATATCAACATAGTCAAGTCCCATCCGCTTTAGGCTCTGATCTAAGCTTGCCACCAAATATTTTCTACTGCCTCCATCTCCATAAGGTCCTTTCCACATATCATATCCTGCCTTGGTGGAAATCACCAACTCATCCCGATAGATGCCAAGCCCTTTCTCAAGAATATGTCCAAAATTCTCCTCCGCCGCACCATAGACGGGACCGTAGTTATTTGCCAAATCAAAATGTGTGATTCCATTGTCAAAAGCAGTATAGCACATTGCCTGCATATTGTCGAAACTGGCATTGGAGCCAAAATTGTGCCATAACCCAAAAGAAACTGCTGGCAACTTTAAGCCACTCTGCCCACAACGATTATATTGCATTGCTTCATATCGTTTATCATCAGCTATATACATATTATAATTCCTTTCCAAATAAGTTTATTATCTACAATTATTTTATTTTACACCTTATATTATCTTAAAACAGTTTGTTAACAAAAGCAACAAGAACAAATACACTTCTCATGGTAAGCGGCATAATATACTATGCTTATTTGTAAGAGTTGCCTGCCCAAAACAAAAATGGACAAAACAGGGACGCGATCAATCGGCACTTCAGTTAATCATGTCTTTTTTATTTCTTTTCATCTGGTACAATATTGTAAATCTGAAAAAGTAACCTAAGAGACCAGCAAAGAGACCATGAGTGAAAAGATTAAGCATATACTGAAAAGCGAAATACAACAGACGTAAAAAAGCCATAATGAAAAGGAGCCGGTTACTGACTTGAAAGCTCAAAAGGTTCATGGTAGTATGAAGATATAAAACTAATTCTAAAGTACAATCTAAAAAGGAGGGGTTCTTATGCCAAAATGTCCATCCTGTGGTTCTTCAATGGTAAAGCGTAATGGTCGATATGGTGAATTCTGGGGATGCTCTAAGTACCCAAATTGTGAAACAACTGTTAGTCTAAATGATATTGACGATGAATTTGATGTTCCGCAATACAGCCATCATGGACCATCATATGGAACTTGTTGGAGATGTGGTGAGCAGGATACTTTAAGTGAGGAGGGGCTATGTAGTTATTGCCAACATATGTTGGAAAAGGATTGATAAAACGCCAAGGATATAAAATTTTGGTTTGTCTGTAAAATAGTAAAAAACAGAGATTCAAAAGAACTCTGCTTTTTTGTGCGTAAAATTAAACGCATTACTTGACAATACTGTATACATTTAATGCATTTATCGTAGTACTAGTATTCTATACAATCCTATGATACAATAGAAATAAATTTTTATAAAATACAAAACTGCAAAGAAAGGCATGATAACAAATGACTGCACTTTTTGATGAGCGCGTGGACAATGCGATCCAGATTATATGGTTTGACAGAGACTTTGCACGGCGTGAAGAAGCACTTTCTATGCTTCGTTCTGCTGCCAATATGGGTGATGGAGATGCTTATTACTTTCTTGGACGCTGTTATCTTGGAAAAAGTTATGTGGATCCAGTGATGGAAATGCCCCTTGACCCACAATTTGCTTTTGAGTGTCTTCGTACCAGTCTAACACTTGAAAGTGCTGTTGGTATGTTTGGCGCTATCCATCAAGATGGATTTGAACCGCCAAATAATACATTTGTCCATCCTCCCTACCACTCGAAAAAAGAACTCTGGGACGTTGTTTCCGAAAAAGCATCACAAGGGCATATTTTCTGTAAATATTTGATTGCAAATGCCTATTATTATGGCACAGTTGGCGACTTTTTGGACCTTACACCTGCACATATTGGCAGCAAAAAATATGAGCGCTTTCAATATGAATGGATTGCAACTGCCATGCGGCTCTACGAGGTGTGCGTCGCAGCCGGACTCGGCATTGCAATTCCAAATCTGGTAGATATTCTTCGCACTGGAAAACATGGTGCGCCAGTACAAAACCAGCGGGCAAAAGGCTATATTCAAAAAGGCGCCGATATGGGAATCGGCGCATATGAACGCATTGTCGGCAATCAGTACCGCGATGATGGCAAACTTACAAAAGCCGTTGAGTTGTATGAACGCGCACTGTCACATAAAGATGACTACGCCTATTATTGCCTTGGCAAACTCTATACCTTTAATGGTGTACTGCCTCTGGATTTAAAAAAGGCACTGTCCTATCTGGAGGAGGGATATTCTCGGCTTCCAGATGACGCGGGCTTTTGCAACTTGTTGGGCGAAATCTATTTTCGCGGAGGACAAGATATTCTGCCAGATTACAATCAGGCATTTCTGCTGTTGAGCAAAGCATATTTTAAAGGCAGCACATGGGGCTCTGACATGCTGGGCACCTGTTATCTCAACGGATTAGGAACTAAGACAAACTTAAATATGGCACAGAAACTTTTTGAATTGCATCCGAAAAAACCACTCGCCGCAGGGGGCTTAAAGCGCCTGCGGCGGTCAGGTACAGATTAATCTTAACAGTTCAGCCTTTGGCTTCCTGTTACAAGCATCAAGCCGTGCATAATCGCTTCGCGATGGCTTGATGCATCTCAACTACTACGCTTTCCCACGGACTTTGCAGCGCAGTGCAAAGTCCTGTCTCAACTGATACGATTAATCTCTATATTCAAAGTAGTCAAAATCTGCTGGTATTCGTGTGCCACAACCTCCATTGTTGGCATAAATGCCAACTAGAGTTCCTGTGTGGCGCTTGGGGTCGTCAGGGACACCCTCATCACAGAGATAAATACAATTTTCAAGCACGCCAGCAAGCATCCAATCCGCACCGTCATAACTGTAATAAAAACTTCTAGTAAGTCGCTCTACCACAACTTTCAGATAGACGCTTTGCTCTTTTATTTCATCGACGGATGCGATTAACTCCTCGCCATGATTGCGGTTGATAACCAATTGCAATTTTCTCCCTTCTTCATAGCAGAGAGAAAATCTTGCGTAAGTCGCTGTACTGTAATAGCAGGTAAGTCCCGCCTGCTCTCCATTTCTGGATGGATAAAAATCAACTTTGGTTGAAGCAGTATAATTCAACTCTTGTTCCCGCCGCACAAGTGTATTTTTTGCACGGATTTCTGAGAGCTGTCCATCTCGTGTCCAAATACGAAAATATCCGGGTCTCTCTGTCAGCGAATAGCTTCCTCTTGCTGGATTGCGTACAAATTCCCAATTTAAATTTAATTTTTCACTGTCAAAATCGTCCCGCGTCCATTTTTCAAATAGATGTTGTGGAAGATCTGGCGCCGTCTGTTTTGTGCTTGGCCCTTTCCTGTCATTGATAATAAACCAGTCATCCTCAAGCCATGTAACCGGGTCCAGACCAGATTCCCTGCCAATTGTTGTGTAATGCCCCTGATTGGGTCTTCCCATTAGATAATATACCCACCAATCGCCATTCTGTGTCTCAATTAACTTGCCATGCCCTGTCCGCTGGATTGGTGCATCTGGATCAAACTGGCGCATTAATGGATTGTAAGGCGACGGCTCATAAGGTCCGAACAAACATTTGGAACGCCCAACATTAATCCCATGCCCATAACCAGTTCCCCCCTCTGCAAGTATTGCATAATAGTATTGACCGCGCTTTAACAGATGTGGTCCTTCTGGGCAGCGCTCCCCGGTTCCCGACCACACTGAAATCTTTTCCCCAACCACTTTTGTGCAATCATCACTTAATGGCACCAGATTGATACCGGGGCTAATCACCATATAATGCTTTCCGTCCTCATCCACAAAATGCGATGGGTCAATGCTGTCAACTTCCAACCAACTTGGTTTGCTGTAGGGTCCTTCTGGCTTTTCTGAAGTAACCACAAGCTGTCTGCGCATAACGTTATTATCGCGCTTTCCATCTGCATTAAGCCGTAGAGTCGCCATAATAATAAACTTGCCGTTACAATAAGAAATGTCCGGTGCCCAGATACCATGCGAATCCCTAATATCCTGTAAATCTAATTCATCCGGGTCTGTAACAGCATGTCCAATCACATGCCAGTGCACCATGTCTCTAGAATGGCTAATGGCAATTGCTGGAAAATACTGAAACGTAGAATTGACCATGTAATAGTCTTCCCCGACACGCACAACAGACGGATCGGGAAAAAAACCTCTCTGTACTGGGTTTTGATAAGTATTGCTCATATAAAATCCTCCAATCTAATCAATTATTGCTACTTCGTAGAATATGTGACAGAATCGATCACTGCATAGCCAGTATGTTCTTTTTCTATAGCACCTGCATAAGTACAGAACACTCCATTTTTGACACCTACCCAGCGCCCGGGAACAGCGTTCATCTCGCCTGCTTTTTGGTAATTTTCTCCATCTGTACTGTATTCCATTGTCACAAGCTCAAGCGGAAATGCCTTCTCCTTGTCATTTAGGTCCTGCGTTCCAACACACTTTACCACATATTTTATATAAAGTTCCCCCGCCTGATTCCAGTTAATTTTAGGAAGATACCTATTTGCTGTCTCCTGCACTGTCTCTGGCAATACTTTTCCATAATTCTGTACACCCAGTATAAAACATGGCAAAAGCCAATCTCCCTCCTTTCGGAAAGTGAGCACCCCATACCGCATTCCCATAGAAATAATGCCTGCCTCTTCCCCATCCATAAGATGGGAAAGATTTAATTTTGTAATACAGATAAATTCTGGCGCTGGCCACTTTTGCAGCAAAAGATTTGGCAAATCTCCATAAACCGTTTCTAAATGGACCGCATTCAATTGCAATTCGCTTCCTGTAAGCTTATACCAGTCTTTTTGCGGATTTGCATTCCACTGCCATTGTAATCCTAGTGTCTCTTGCGTAAAATCATCGGAAGTATCTGGTTCGCATATCTGTGCAGTTACATGTCCTACATTGGGCTTATGGTATTGCGTCACTGGCTCTCCATAATCATTTCCCTCCTTGGCAATTCCAATTATTGGCCAATCGTTATGCCAGCTCATAGGTTGTAGATGTGTAATACGCCCCGCTGCGTAAACATCCTGAAAATGAAGAAACCAATCTTCTCCGGAAACGGTATCCACCCATGCACCCTGATGTGGTCCATTTACAGCACTGCTGCCCTGACGCATCACAACCTTATATTCATAAGGACCAAACACATTTTTGGAACGAAGCACTGTCTGCCACCCAGTCTTTACACCGCCCGCCGGGGCAAAAATATAGTACCAACCATTCTTTTTGTACATTTTAGGACCTTCTATAGTCTCTTGATCATTCTCATTTCCGTCAAAAATTTTGACTGCATCGCCAATTAACCCCATTCCATTTGGCTGCATCTCAACCATATGAAGAACACTCTTGTAACCAATACGACTTTTTGCTACACCAGCGACTAGATATGCTTTTCCGTCATCATCCCAAAAAGGACAAGGGTCAATCCACCCTGAACCCGGGCGAATATTAACTGGTTTTGACCAAGTCCCAAAAGGATCTGTTGCAGTGCACATATAGATTCCTTCATCTGGCATAGGAAAGCAGACAAAATATGTCCCCTTATGATACCGAATTGCCGGCGCCCACACACCACATCCATGAATTGGTACTTTGTAGCGCTCTTCTGGGATTTCACTAATAATATAGTTCACTACTTTCCAGTTAACAAGGTCCTTTGAGTGGAGCAAAGGAAGCCCGGGAGCATTACAGAAACTTGACGCAATCATAAAATAATTCTCACCCACACGGATCGCATCTGGGTCTGAGTAGTCTGCATAGAGAATTGGATTTCGGTAGTTTCCATCTCCAATATCTGCCTTCCAAAGATTGCTTGCAATCATATTAATACCTACCTTTCTTAATTAGGGCGCGTTTGAAAAATCATTCCTATCATCTACACGCCCTAGAGCATCTTGGCTCTATAAAAACAGCGCCTTATTTTTGATCAACAATGCCATCCGCATTGTTGCTGTGGCGTGCGAGTCAGCTCTGCTCACAGATTACGGATTCACACACCTGCAATAAAAATAGTATACAACACATCTTTTGCTACCTTCTATGTCCTACGCTCATTTTCTCTTGCCAAATATTGCGGTTTCCTTGGATTTTTTCCTACAAAGTATTATAATAAAGAAAATAAATCTTGTCACAGAGGAGATTTCAATGATTTATCAAAAAAGAGATGAATATCTATTTGTAAAAGAAACCCGGGATAACAACTATCTTGCACATATGCACCGACAGGTAGAAATTTTTTATGTGCTTGACGGCGCTATTGAAATCACTATATCTAGTCAGAAAAAACTCTTGAAAAAAGGAATGATATCAATTGCCTTTCCTAATATGGTGCATGAGACACATACCCCAGAACATTCTCTGGCAGTTATGATTATCTTTAATCATGATTTTCTACCTGATTTTTCTGTGGAATTTCATACACAACACCCACTGATTCCTTTTATCACCGACTTACAAAATTCTGAGCGATTTTCTTCACTGGTATCTGGGCTGTCAGAAAGCACACAAAAAAATACAGATATCCGCATTGCAAAAGGATATCTGTATATTCTTACTGCCATCATTTTGTCACAGATGACACTTGTCAGGCAAAAGACGATTTCCACTGGTATCTGCCAAGATATTTCCAATTACTTAAATCAACATTTTACAGAGGAATTAAGTCTGTCACAACTTGCAACTGCCCTTGGCTACAGCAAATATCATATCTCTCATATTTTTAAAAATAATTTTGGCTGTTCCTACAATGATTATCTGAAACGCCTGCGCTCAGAACATGCAATGGGATTGCTCACGCACTCCGAATTGTCGATGACAGAAGTCTGCTTTGCCAGTGGCTTTAACAGTCTGCGTTCCTTTTACAGAGCATTCCATGAAGTCTATGGAACCGCACCCGGTACCGTCAAATAAAAAATTTAAGGTTCTTTGTTCTCTGGTTGATTTTGTTGTAAATCTTGTGCTTGCTGTTGATCCGAAGTTGGCTGAATCGTCGATTGCTGCATAAGCGGCTGTTGCACAGAATATGGCGGCATGGAAGGATTTGGCAAATTCTGTGAGTGTTTTGTCTCTTTTCTATGATTTAAGAGATTTCGTATCTTTTTTCTGAGGAAAACGAAACAGATCAATGCAATAATCAGAATGTATGGAGCCAAACTAATCACAAGAAATAGCAATCCCTCAAGAAAATACAAAAATCCTCTTCCAGTAGATGCGACTGTATTTTTCAGTCGGTCCACAAAAGTATTCCTTCTGACAGGCTCGCTGTCCTGACGATACTCCATCACTTCGGATACGCTGATATTGACATAAGAATATGCGACATCCATATCCATATAGCGGCGGTTAGTCTGCAATGTATTCAGCTCGTATTGAACTTCTGACAGCCGCTGTTCTACTGTAATCATATCTTCAATGGTCTCACATTTTTCCAACATTGCCAGCAGATTTTTCTCTTGTATTTGCAGCGCTTCAATCTGCGCTGTTGTATCATAATATTTCTGACTAATATTATCCACGCTGGTGGACTTTGCAATAATCTTTCCTACACCGTCAAGCTCAGACAAAAAATTTTGATAGTCCTTTGACGGAATTCGCACTTCCAGATAGTTATGCATGGTACCACCTGTTTTGCGATAATCTGCATAATACCAATCATGCCCGCTGTCACTCTCGCTCTCCGACTGAATAACACCTCCATACTTGGAGATGGTTTCCTTAATTGATACCATTGTCGCTGGATAGTCAAGTGTCTCAATATCAAGATTACAATGATAGACCAACTTTTCTTCCAAAAGCGTAACGTTATCAGAAATTTGCGTTTGTTCTTGCCCCTGACTCGCTGTCGCTCCTTCCCCGCCTTCCACAGCCATTTCCTCTGTCACCAATTCTGCGTTGTCATATGCGACACCCCCAGAATAGTCCTCGCGCGCCATTGTATTTGCAACAGACGCTGCCGAATCTGACATTGTTAAAGATTTTGATGTATTTGCCCCTCCGCAGCCTGTCAGCAGACCTACTGTGATAAGAAGCAGTGAAAGCAGTTCTCTCCAATTTTTTTTCATAATCATCCCTTCCCTTTCATAATAGTTTTGCTTTGTCAAATTATTACAAACAATTCAATTTTCTATCTATTATAAATACGTTGCAGCCAATTGAAATTTATGGCAAAGGAAAGAAGAATTTTTTTACTTGATTAAAATTTCACTACTCTCACAATAATAATTAAAGTATCTTTCTCGAAGTGGGTGATAGGATCCCCTTGGCAAATAAATCTTTTTCCCGCTATCCATCTGTACTTCCTGTGCACTAAGGCTCTCCACATGTTCCAGATTTACAATATAGGCAACCCCGACGCGCACAAATTGTCTATAGCCAATAAGCATCTCATAAATTTCTGTCATTGTTCTTCTCAGACCAAACTGTGTGTTATTTGACAAATATAAATATTGTAGTTTTCTCTGTGCTTCACAACAGACAATATCACTTACTGCCACTCGCTGTATCCTACCTTCAACGCGCAGCAACAAATACTTTCTATTCGTTTCGTTTATATCTTTCAGACATCTATCCAGCACTAAAAAAAGCGTTTGTTCTGTTATCGGCTTGACTAGATACTGTGATGCCTCCACACCAAATGCATCCAGTGCATACTCCCGCGAAGTAGTAAGAAATATAATCTTTCCGTTGTTTCCCATAGCCCGCAACTCTCTAGCCGCATCCATTCCAGACTTCTCTGACATATAAATATCCATAAATATAAAATCTGGTCTATAATTTTTCTGTTTGACCTTGTTTAGCAGACTGTCTGCATTCAAAAAACGTTCCACAACAAATTCTATTTCGGAATGTTCTTTCTCATAATTTCTCAATATCTGCTCTGTCTTGTCTAATTCTGCATTTTCATCATCGCAGAGTGCTATCAGATACATTATCTGCTTCCCTTCCCTTCGCTGGATTGTCATCTGATGACGGAATATTCATAATTAATCGAAATACAAACACGCCATCATCATTTTTAAAATCATACTCTCCACCAAAATTTTCTGCTGTCTTAACAATGCTTAATACCCCGATACCTCCAGTAAACTCAGGCTTTGGCTGTCCATTTTTCATCTCGGTCTCTCTCCTGCAACTATTACTACAGCAAATCACAAGTTTATTTCGCTTTCTCTTTAACATTAAATGAATAAAACACGCTTGTTCAGGCGACTGTTTTTTGACTTCAATGCATCCATATATCGCGTTTTCATATGCATTTGCCAATATTGTAACCAAATCAATGTTCGGTATTACCAGATTGACACCAATTTCCACATCTAACGTAACGTTAATCTGTTCCTGCTGTGCCCATCTAGTGTATGCCGTAAGAATGTTATTGACGGCTGTGTTAGAGCAGATTTGCTGTACTATACTCTCCTCTGTCTCCTTGTTATACTCTTTAAGATATTCCAACAGCTCATCATTTTGCCCACGGCGGGCATACTCCGCAATCACTGCATTGTGATGTCTGGCATCATGGCGAATACGTCTGCTAGATGTGACGGATTCCTCCAATAATTCCATATTGCGCTCTAATAGACGATGATTCATCTGCATCAACTGATTTTCTTTCTGATATTCTTTTTCCTTTCCAATATGCAAATACAGACGATAGACTAAAAGCTGCAAAGCCCCTGTCAGAAAAAAATTTGTCATAAGCTGAAAAAGACGATATGGTGTTTGGTCCTTGACATTTGGGTTTAAAATAAATCCAATTCCAAAAAGAATACTTAAAATCATAATAAAAATACTAAATTTGTCTAACTCTGTCTCTACATAATGCCCGAATCCACGAATAGACTCCTTAATTTTTTTGTCAATAAACACAATCATTAGTACAATTAGAATTATCCGTGTAATAATATCTACCCATATATTTCTATGAAAGAAAATAATAGAAACCTCAATGCCACCAATTAAAAATACTGCAAGTAGATAAAACGTAAGTGCAAGTTTGTAGAGAGAAAGGTAAAGAGGATCACTGCTCATTAAAGTTGCAAACACAGAAAAGCATAAATACATTACAAAAGCTGACATTTTTACACAACTCATCCAGTCTACCACATACCAGACACAAGCACAGAAAATCAGAACGATTTCAAACATAATATAACATATAGTAGTTTTCTTCCGGTCATATCGCGGCGCACTCATCAGAGAAAACAGTATAATTGTTCCTGTAAGACTTATTACATACCGAAGTAATGCTACATATACAGAACCGCCTAACATTGCCTTCCCCTTCCTTATAGATATCGGTCAATCGCCTTGATAGTATCAAGCAATCCAATCATCAATTTTCTTGCCTGTTCTGCTTTTTGGCTGGTATCCGCACCGAGATCTGCTGCTTGCTGCGTGCTTGCGGTCACTTCCTCACTGACCGCAGAAATATGATTAATACTGTCCACAATTTTATTGTTTGATTCCAAAATTTCCTCTATTCTTCCGTAAATCTCCTGAACATTAACATACAACCCTTCCATGCGGCTTCCAATCTCACTAAACTGTGTATTTGCATTTAAAATTAGGTCATGCTCTGTACTAGATGCCTTCATTACATTATCCACAGTACTTTTTGCAGTGTCAGCATTTGTCTTTAATTCCTCAACAATCTTGCGAATCCCCTCTGTCAAATCTCTCGTCTCATCCGCAAGGGAACGAATTTTTGTAGACACAACAGCAAATCCTTTTCCAGCCTCGCCAGCCCGCGCACTTTCAATTGAGGCATTGAGCGCCAGAAGATTGGTTTGACTAGAAATCGAAAAAATGCGTTCGGTAATCTCCTCCACCGCCTTTGCATTAGAAATAAGACTAGACACAGATACAACTACTTGCTCATTTGCCTCGCGTGTCCTCTGCGCCTGCAATTGTAGTTGATTAACCGTTTGCTTTCCATCCTGAACCGCCCGCCCTGAATGCTCCGCCATCGCCAGCATTTCATCAGACATGTGCTTTGTCTCCAATATCATATTTTGGATATTTCCAGTCATTACCGTTTGTTTCTCAATACTTTCTGCATTGTTGCTATTGCCCTGTGCAATCCCATCCAACTCAGAGACTGTAGAATCAACATATTGACTTAGCTGCCGAATATGTTCTGCTGCCTCTGTTGAATTTTGTCTTACAGAAGCTGCGACTTCCAAAACCTCCTGCAAAAGCACAGTGCTTTTTTGTCGCTCCTCATCAATGCTAGCAATCTTTCTAGCATTGTTGTCATTTGAAATCTGTGTAGTTCCACACAGCACAATCATATACACAACTGTAGAAGCGCCCTGCAACAAAAGTGAGGTGCTGTTGAATGGTGCTCCAGAATGCATATGTTTTAGCAACACCGCAATATAACCCACATCTAGCAGATTAATCATGCCAAATATCACAGCAATCCCAAGAATAAGTTTCATATCATAATATAATATGTAAATCACTGTCAGTGGAAAAACCATAACAAACACCAAATCATTTTGAGCCCCAATCACGGCAAGCCCGTATACCACCATATACCCAATCACAGACACGTACTTAAATATCGCACTGTCTTTCTTGTGAAAATAAACTGCATAACATGCAATCATCGATAGGATAACAGACAAATCAACTGCCATCATAAATCCAAAACTGATATTTCCCTGCGCATAATCCCCAATATATCCAAAAAACAGAAACATATCAATAATCGTAATAATCATAAGTACAAATTTGTTCACACGTTTTTCATTTTGTCCATTATTTCCCCTCATCACATCTTCCTGCTACTCAAAATATGGATAAATAGATCCATATCAAGATGTTAAGAATCCTCATGAATTTCTTTTGCTGTTTCACCGTGTATGCTCTCGTTAAAAATCAAACTACTCACATGTTTTTGTACACTCCACAGCCGTAAATTCCCGACTAGCCGTCGGTACACACTTACAAACGCTTGTTTATGCCATTTTGTAAGTCATAGCATCTCTTAAATTAACACTTGCATTATAATCTCTATCCGCAGGATAACCACATTCACAAATGTATTCCCTGTCAGATAATTTCATATCTGTTTAAATACAACCACATTCGTGACATAGCTTACTGGACGGATAAAATCTATCCACAATCCTTAATTCAATTCCAAATTCACTACACTTTGATTGCAGTTTTGCCCTAAATTCATAAAGCTTTTGCCCAGCAACTGCTTTGGATAAATGCCTGTTCTTCATCATTCCTGATACATTCAAATCTTCAGTGGTTATATAAGATGGTTTGGCTTTCACTATCTTACTTACACATTTATTAATGTAATCTGTACGAATATTATCTATCCGTTGATGAAGTTTCTGTACCTTTAGCACTTGTTTTTGGATATTCTGTCGAGTAGCTTCTCCTTTCTTTTTATTGCGCTTTTTTAAGTCTTCGTATTTCCTCGAAAGACAACGCTGTTCTCTTTTTAATTGTTTCTCTAACTTTTTTAATTTCTGTGTTTTGTTCATGTTTTTATAAATATCGCCATTACTTAACACAGCAAATTCTTTTTGCTTAGGAGTTGGACTTATTTCCGTTTTGTAACTCTTTAGCAATTTCTTCATCCTTCTTTATCTGATTTTTGTATTTCCTTAATCCATATAATCTAAAAGAAAATATATGTAAGATTGATATAATATCTTGTACAAGTTCTTCATTTGGAGATAGTGTTTCATTATTTACAATAATAATATTTGTACTAAATTTCATACAAAATTTTTCAAACCAGTCATATCCAAAACGAATAAATCTGTCTTTACTAGAGATTATTATTGTTTTTATTTTATTTTCCATCACTTCTTCAAGAAGTTTGTTCCATTTTTTACGGTTATAATTCAGTCCGCTACCAAAATCTTCAATACACTGATTTACAATAATGCCTTTTGCATTGCAAAATGTTTTTAAAAATTCCACTTGATTCTGTAAGTCATCTTTTTGATTTCTTGTAGATACTCTTGCATATATAACCGTATCTCTTATATCATTCTCTGTTTGTATCCCTTTAAATTGTAGATACTGGTCATAAGTATAATACCTTCTGTCAGTAGGAGTGCGATTTGCTTTTAAAATCCCATCTCTGTCCCATCGTTGCAAAGTCTTTACCGAAACTCCAAGAAGTTCAGCAAAGTCTTTTGGTTTGTAATTTGTGATATTTGATGTGTTCATGTAATTATATTCCTCCTTGTAAACACACTATACCACATTTGAGTATATTTATCTATATTGTTGTTATCTTAAGACATTCTTCTTTATATGTTACCACAGCATCAGATACAAAAAACTTTCAAAAATTTATATTATTGTTATTTAAAATTTTTTCCATATCTATTAAGGAAATTTCAAAGACAACCTATAAAAAGCAAACTGCCGGGAAATTCATTTTTGGAGGAAAATGAATACCCCAGCAACTTATAGAGTAGTTATTGAATGAAATTGTCGCGACAATTCAAAGATCATTATACCTATTACCTTGCTGAAAGAAAATACTTCTGGTATATATTGCATTTTTTGCGGTATGGTTTGCATTTCAAAGCCATTAAACTATTGTGGAATGCATAATTAGACACATTCCAAAGCAGATCGTAAAAACCGCGCCGACTGCTCAATACTTTCCATCTGATTAAGTTTTCCAAAATGTTCAATTGACAGATATCCGCTATATCCTGCTTGCTTAAGTTTTCTGACAAGCTGTGTAACTGGAATGTAACCACTTCCTGTCGGAACAGACTTCAGACCATTTCCCTCGCTTCCCCTGTCCTTACAATGCACATGTACAATATATCGTTTTAGCAACTCATATGCCTCCATCACATTCTCATAGCTAAACGCAAAATTTCCCATATCAAATGTACATTTTAAGTCAGGCACATTGCGCAAAAACCAGAGGAGTTCATTCATTCGTGAACACGGGGATCCAACTGCATCAAAATCCTCAAGTGTTATCTGTATCCCCAATGGCTTTGCATACTGTGTCAGTTCTGTCAGTGCTGTCCTCATTGCCTGTACGCGCAAATTCTGCTCCATAAGTCGTGCAACTGCAAAATAATCGTTACTCACGCTATGCAGCGCTCTTGCCTCTTCCTCATCCAGAAATCCCGGCACAATCAAAACCCTTTTAACACCCAATCGGTATGCCATATCAATCTGGTCTTTTCCAACACAAATATCTGATTTTTGCTGAAAATCATAAAAATGATAGATACTTGCAATTTCTATATAATGATACCGCAGCGCTTTACATATTTGGTCATAGTTTGCACAGAGCTGATCATAATCAATGTCAATACCGCGTATTCCAAAATCGCTGCAGCGCCGCATCACTTCGTCTATCGTAATAGTGCCCTCTGACTGAGCAGCTGCCTGTAGAATATGATCATAAAAAACAGAAATTTTCATTGGATTTGCATATTCCTGTTCCAATGTTACTTTCACTGCTGTGCAGACCATAGGTCCTGTCTGGCGCTTTATCTCTGCGCACCAGTATACCGCATTGGAGAGAATCCGTTGAATCTCTGGCATATGATAAATAGGATACTCCTCATGTCCCGGCTGGAAATAAAATATCCTGCCTCGCCCACGCTGAAAAGTACAACCGCTGCGAAAAACTTCGCCTCCTGCAAACCAGCCTGTAAATACCACATCATCTGGCTTTGGAATATCAAAGTATTCCCCGTACATCTCCTCCACTGGAATATCGAACTGCGCAGGAATCCCCTGCGCAATGGGATGATATGGCGCAGTAACAAACAATCGTTCGCGATCTCCATGCTTCCAGCGAAGTGTCATACTTGTCCCCATAAGCAGTCCCATAATTTTAGAAAAATGCGCGGAATGTAATACAATCAACCCCATGCCACCCATCACATGATTCTGCACGCGCTTTGCTACTTCATCAGAAAAGTCGTCATGCGCCATATGTCCCCAATAAATCAACACATCGGTATCTGCAAGAACCTCCTCTGTCAGTCCATGTTCTGGCTCCTCTAATGTCGCCGTACGAACAAATATATTCTTGTCCTTTTTCAAAAATTCTGCAATGCAGCCGTGGATTCCTACTGGATAGACAGCTCTTACTGCATCCTGTCGCTGTTCATGCAAATACTCATTCCATACAGTTACTTTAATCATACTTTCCCCCATAATATTTGCCTTGACAAACATCTCTGTGCTACAATTTTCTGAAATTATTTTATCACTGATTCGTTTACGGTTCAACTGTAATCCACTTATTATTAAAGCATTCTTACAAACATTTGTTCCATATATTGGCAAAGAGCTATTAAAGCAGCTTTAAGTATGTCTTAAAGAAAAATACAGAACAATTAGAGCTGCTCCAACCCATGCTCCAAACATATTTAATATCAAATCATCCAACTCTGAAAATCCAGTTCCAAACACAAACTGCAATGTCTCAATCAATAAAGAAAAAAGAAAACCGCAAACTGCCGCATGAAACAGTGTCTTGTTTTTCCCCATATATTGCAAGTACATACCAAATGGAATAAACCAAACAATATTTCCAAAAAACAGATAACTAAAAGAAAAATAGCTTTCCTGTCGAAGAAGCACAATATATTCCTCAAATAAAGTTAAATTTATCTTTCCATTTTGGCACAACTGCTGTAAAGTAAATGTAGAACGAAACACTGTTATCCGCAGCACAATTACAAGATATAGAAAAAATAAAAATGTTATCACCCTTTTATGTTTCTGCGACATCTTTTGTCCTTTCTTTGGCTTTGGAACTGTCAAAAATAATTAAATCAAAACGAAAAAATCCAGCAATGTGATGGCATTGAAAACCAATAATTATATAGCCTCAATTTCCAGTAAATGGAATATTTGCTAGAAATTGGAGTGCTCGTTATATGTGAATATTATAGTTGTCATAATATCTTGTGTCAATTGCCCTGTTCCTTAAACGAATATAAATAGGCGATGCTTATCGTTTTTTGTTGACTTTTCGTTTCTTTTTTTATATATTTATATGAAAGTTGGCGAAAATACAACTGCTAATACAAAGATTTAAGAATTTATGCTAAAATAGCTGATACAGATAGGGAGAGACAGCACATGGCAACAAAAATTGCTTTTTTCGATATTGATGGCACATTGACCTCGGAGCTAGACGGCAGTATTCCAAAAGACGCTGCAACTGCTATTGCTAAGGCACGCAAAAATGGAAATCTAATGTTTATCAACACAGGGCGCTGTTTCCAAAATGTGGGACGCCGCTTCCGGGAAATTGGCTGGGACGGTTATGTGTGTGGCTGCGGCACTAATATCTATTGTGATGGCAGCGATGTTCTTCATGTCGCTCAGACTCATTCCACAATTATGCAGCTTTTGCACGTTGCGCGTCAGACAGATGTAGATATTTTATTTGAATCACGCACTCTTGTCGCATTCGACCTGTCCCGCCCATTGCATCACCCAGATGCGATACGCCAGTACAATTCCTTTTTAAATCATCAGTATAAGATGCCAGAAGATTTAGAAAATCCAAATTTTTTTGCTGACAAATTTGTTATCTGGTATCAGGAAGAATCTCAACTTCAAACATTTCGCCGTGTCAGTGACAAATGGTTTGACTGTATTGATCGGGGTGGCACATTTCGAGAATTTGTTCCTTACAACTATTCTAAAGCAACCGGAATTGAATATGTGTTAAACCATTATCACTTGGACTTAACTGATGCTTATGCATTTGGAGACAGCAATAATGATCTGTCTATGCTCTCCTATGTCCCTCATAGCATTGCGATGGGAAATGCATCTCCTGAGAGCCTTTTTGCGCAGGTAGAATATGTCACTGCCAAATCTAGCTGTGGCGGAATCCAGCAGGCACTAGAACATTACGGTTTTCTTTAGCAAAAAGGCAAGTATTTAATGCTGGCAAGATAGACAGCATTAATATTTATCTTAAACTTGTAGTCGGAAGAAAATCAATGAAAAAAGATGGAAACTACTTTTATTAACACTTTATTCAGCTGTATTTTTAACAGCTTGCGGCAGCAAAAAAGCATTAGAAAAAAAGAGATAATTATTCCTTTGCAATTGATGGATATGTGACAGTCCAAACTTCTGTCTATGAAATACTATCTAATATAAAATCTGGACTGGTAGATTGTGAGACCGATTCTAGCAATTCAATTGAAGTAATGGACGGACGATGCTTTGAATGTTTTGAAACCAATGAGGGCAAACATATCGTTATTTCTTTCAAAAGCTCTTCATCTGATGGTTTAATATGTGTCATTAATGAGAAACACTATATACCTGTTTCTTTCATAGCCGCTATAGATGGATATGTGGGCTATCCAATTGATAACGCTGAGTCGCATATTATTGTCTCGTTAAAACCAAATGGCGATTTAGAATTTGTTAGTTCAGGTCCATATGAGGCATATTGTGGTACATATATAGAGCAATACTGACATGTTTTAGAGCACTAATACTCTATTTTGCAAATAACACAGACTATTTTTTTCGGAGATACATGACAAAAAACAAATTATTTTCCTACAATTCCTTTGCTCTAGTCAAGTCCTGCACCCACTTATATTTCCGAAAACGTGCCATCACCCAAGGAATTTTTCCTACCTCATCCAAGCAAGTACAAGCATAGACTGCAAGAGGAGACCAATGCAGAACAAATGCCCCAGCAAGCGCGAGCGGAATTGCAATGAACCACATACAAACTATTAGACTGTACATATCAAATAAAGTATCACCTCCACCGTCTAACACTCCATTTATTGTGACAGTATTGACACAACGTCCAATCATATAGACAGCCATAATTACCATCATTCCTGTCAAATATTCTTTCGCTTCATTTGTCAGAATTACCATTTGCAAAACAAGCGGCGTCACAGCAAGCACAAGTACAGTCGATATGATTCCAATAATATAAGAAATATTTTTTAGCTTGATTCCATATGCTCTTCCTCGATCGAGGCGCCCTGCACCAAGTTCATTTCCTACCATAATGCCTGCTGCACTGCCAATACCATTACACATACAACAGATTAAATCCCGCACAACTGCCGCCACAGAATTTGCCGCAGCTGCGTCAGTCCCCATATGCCCCATAATTGCTGTATAAGATGTAAACCCAATTCCCCAACACAGGCAGCCGCCCATAAGCGGCAGACACTGTTTTATAAAATCTGATTTTAATTGTTTTGACTGTTTTATAAAGCGACCAAGTGCTGGACGGATATAGGAGGCTCTCGCAGATACCACTACACACAATACAAGCTCAATCATACGGGAAAGCGTGGTTGCGAGCGCAGCCCCTCTTGCCTGCATCCGCGGTGCCCCCAACAGTCCAAATATAAAAACCGCATTCAAACAAATGTTTAAAATCACTGCACAGCAGCTAATGAATGCCCCCGGTTTAATATGTTCTGACACTTTCATTGTCGTCAAATAGCATTGGGAAATCCCTGTAAACAGATACGACCAGCCTGCAATGCGCAGATAAGAACCACCAATAGCGATTAATGAAACATCCTTTGTAAAAATGCGCATAAGCAACTCTGGAATCAACTCGCACGCCAAAAAGAAAAGAACGGATACAACACCACAAAATCGAAGCATCAAATTAAAAATATCCTCAAGTGTATATCTATCGCCTTTTCCCCAGTACTGTGCTCCAAGAATGGCGCCCGCCGCTGTGGCAGCCGAGAGAAACATATTCTGAACAAACTGAATCTGGGTTGCCAGAGATACTGCTGTCATCTCATCTTGAGCGACCTTTCCCAACATCAACGCATCTCCAGCCGCAACCGACGCAAGCATCAAGCTCTGAAGTGCAATTGGAAGCGCAAGCCTTGTTAGATTTCTATAAAATTCTTTTTTGTTAATCAATATCTCTTGTCTCTTCTCACTCATTTGTTATCCCCTATAGACTTTTCATTTGTAACTGCCACGTTCTTAGTGCACTCTAACTTGATAAAATCTATTCCCCCACTATCACCAATTTACCCACTAGATTTGAAACAAATAATACATAGAAATAAATTATATAAATTGTACCATTTCTTGTCAACCATTTTTATACCAATTCTTTTATTTTCGCAGCACTGCAAACCGTGCCACTGCAAATATTGCAAACACAAACGCTACAAGTCCGCCCACAATACCTGTATCCGCCATCGCAGACAAATCAATTGCATCTGCCACGCCAGCAACCGCAAGAATTGCAAGCAATATCCCCACAAGTTCTTCTCCTGCAATTAGCCCGGAACAGAACAAAATACCACTTCCCACCTCACTGTCCATATCTGAATTGGCTGTCCTTTTTGACACTACATACCGCACCAAACCGCCTGCCATAATTGGCACAGAAAGTTTTAATGGCAGATAGAGTCCGATTGCCACTGGAAGCACCGGAATGCCAAAAATTTCAATGACAACTGCAATAAACACTCCGATCCACACAAGCGTCCACGGAAGGTTTCCATCCATCACACCCTCCACAATCATTTTCATCAAAGTTGCCTGTGGCGCAGAAAGCTCTGCAGATCCAAACCCCCAAGCCGCATCGAGAAGAAGCATCACTCCGCCGATTGTAATTGCAGACACTGCTGCACCAATCAATTCACCAAGTTGCTGCCGCCGTGGCGTCGCACCCAAAAGATATCCAGTTTTTAAGTCCTGCGATGTATCACCGGACATTGCCGCAATGATGCAGATGACAGAACCAATTGCAATTGCGCCTGTCATGCCATGAGCACCACCGTCTCCTGTAGATTTGAGCACCATTGTTGCGAATAGAAGTGTCGCAATTGCCATACCAGACACCGGATTATTGCTGCCTCCCACAAGCCCTACCATCCTTGAGGACACCGCAGAAAAGAAAAAGCCAAAAATTGCAATTAGAAACGCACCCAAAAAAGAAACAGGAATATCGGGAAATACCGCAATCGCCAAAATAATCAGAACAATTGCACCAAGTACAATTTTCATATTTAGGTCAAGCGCTGTTCTTTCTATTTTAATGCCTTTCGTGTTGCCATCTGCACTGCCCACATGAAGTCCTTTTATAGCCTCATGAAAAGTCGCAGCAATCAGTGGGAGTGACTTCACAAGGCTTATAATACCACCTGCAGCGACAGCACCTGCACCAATATATCGAATATAACTGCTCCAAACGGCATTGGCTCCCCCCTCTAAAAACATCTGCGCAATTGGATCCGTCCCGGGATAAAGGATTGTCTCACCACCAAATGCTGCAATCGCAGGAATCAGCACAAACCAGCCTAAAATACCACCTGCAAAAAGATAGGAAGAAATTTTTGCTCCACAAATATATCCCACTCCCACAAGTGCCGGATAAATCTCCGTAGAAAATTCCGTTTTAAGTGTTTGAACCCGCATTGTAATTGTACTTGGTACCACTTTCAAGCCATCCACAACAAATTTTATTAAAGCTGCAATCCCCATTCCAGCAAAGACAGCGCGCGCCGAAGTGCCTCCCTTCTCCCCTGCAAGCAATACTTCCGCACACGCAGTTCCCTCAGGATAAGGAAGAACACCATGCTCTTTGACAATCAGTGCATTCCGCAGCGGAACCATAAACAAAACACCCAGAAGTCCACCTAGAAGCGCTGTCAATGAGATAGAAAGCATTCCCGGACGATTGCTAACTCCTTCCTTTGCCCATAGAAAAAATACTGGCATGGTAAAAATTGCTCCTGCTGCCAGAGATTCGCCTGCAGAACCAATTGTTTGTACCATATTACTTTCCAAAATAGATTTTCTGTGAAGTATAATCCGCAACACTCCCATTGAGACAACTGCCGCTGGAATTGATGCAGATACAGTCATTCCCACGCGCAATCCAAGATAGGCGTTTGCAGCGCCAAATACTACCGCCAGTAAAATCCCTGTGACTACTGATGTCACAGTCAACTCTGGAGGAGTCTGATCTGACGGAATATAGGGTTGAAATATCGCTTCTTTGTTTTCATTATTCTTGTCCATCCAAATTCACTCCTTTTTGCTTCCTATTTACGCCTATCAGTTTTTAGCAAAATTAATTTCTTATTTCTTGCACACACAAGTTTGCACATAAAAAGAGTTTAGCCACTATCTTAATTTGATACTGCTAAACTCTTTTCTTAAATATAGGGTTGACACTTTTCTTAAATATTATGTGTCCCACTCCAACACTGCCTTAAACAAGTCTCCATCAATTTCAACGTAAAATCTGCCCCCTTGCAGCTCTGAAAAACTCTTGGCGATTGCAAGTCCAAGTCCACTTCCTTCCGTGTTGCGCGATGCGTCTCCGCGCACAAACCGCTCAGTCAAATCTGTAGGCGTGACCATCAACTCCTGTGCCGAAATATTTTTCATCTCAATATGGATTGTTCGTTGCCCCTCTTTGATAACAATCACTCTCGCCAGCACATAAACGCGCGTATTTGGCAAAGCATATTTTATCACATTAATATACAAGTTTTCAAAAATCCGATACGTTTTCTGACTGTCAAGCTGTAAAATAATTTTCTCCTCGGGCAAATCAAAACGCACATCAAGACCATTTTTTGTCATTTCATTTTCATGTTCTAGATACACTTGACGCATCAAATTACAGATATCTACTGCAACTGGCTCCAACCGCACATTGCCGCTGCTCGCCTTGCTAATCTCAAACAAATCTTCTATCAACACTTTTAAGCGCAACGACTTGCGTTCCAGCGTATTTAGATATGATTTTCGTTGCTCTGGAGTAACATTTTCTTCTTTTAATAAATCAACATAAGTAATAATCGCTGTAAGTGGTGTCTTTAAATCATGTGAGACATTTGTGATAAGCTCCGTCTTCATGCGCTGACTGCGCACTTCCTCCTCAACCGCCTTTCCAAAGCCATTTTGTATCTGATACAGCTCATTTTTATAACTCTCAAAGATTCCAAAATCCTCAGCAAGTTTATTGTCAAACTGCCCTTGTGCAATCGCGTTTGTGGCCTTTAGCAAGTTATCATACTGCATTTTTATTTTGCCAAGATATCGTTTTAACCCCAGATAGAGCAATACTGAATACAACATCAATGCAAAAATTCCAATAAACCAAAAGCAACACACCAAAGAAATAAAAATAAACTGCACTATCACCAACCGTTTTAAAGGATTGTCCACATCTTTGTCTAGCCCCTCAATTGTCAATGCCGCTTTCCACCTATCTAAAATACGTCGACAAACTTCCTTTATTTCATTCCAGTATCGATAAATTAGGCTTCTTTTTCTAAAAAATGGGACAAATCCCGAAAATAGCTCTCTCACGCTTAAAAGCCCCCAATACCATGCGCCAAACAAAATAACCATCGCAACCAATATTACAAAAAAGATACTTCCTCTTGGTAGCCTAACTACTTCACTGACATAATACACCAGTTCGACCACTGTCATATTTAGCCCAACCGACAGAATCCAAAAAATTAAGAAAATCAGCTCTGCCGAAAACTTAGAACCTGCCGTGTCCGCGGTCAACTGTGGTCTGCATCGTACAATTATTAAAAAAAGAATTGTTATAACCCCCAAAATGGTAAGATACAGATTGCCAATACCAAGCATATCATATACATACGTTCTGTCATAATCGCCAATATACCACTCTGACTCAGACGTAAACACCTGTATCCACGGAAATTGTTCTAACTGCTCCGCAGTCATGGCGTATATAAACACCACCTCCTGCGGACTTTTCTGTGTGACTGTCATTTTCCCAGTTGCCATATCGTCTTCATCTACCAACACATAATGACTCACTTTCTCGTAGTCATTTAGCAAAAGAGCGTCCTTTGAATTTGCGACGAGCTGCACATTTTTTAAAAACTGTTCCACATTGCTGCCACCAACCTTCATATTGGAAATTCTACCATTTTTATCATAATAGAGCACCAAATAATAGTCATAGATTGAGTTTTCGCCATCTTTTAACAACTCAGGCTCTCTGGCTGTATTTTTCAAAATTGTTTGTGTCGTTTCATCAATAACACAATAGTCCAAATTCATTACAAGATTTGACACATAATGGTCGTTTACCCTTGACACAGTCCTATTTAATTTTTCAATCATATATGTTTTGAGTTGTTCTCCATTTCCAATATATACCTCCTCATTTCCAAAATAATTATCCCGTTCCACTTTCTCTATTGGCTCCTGCGAAAATGTGAAATACAGCTCCTCAACCTGTGCATCGTTTCCGCTCTTTTCCAACACTTCAGGGTAGAGCACATAATTACTCTGAAACAGTATTTCTATAAAATCCTCCTGTTCAAA
Organism: Lachnospiraceae bacterium; assembly: GCA_014239155.1. Lineage (GTDB taxonomy): Bacteria > Bacillota > Clostridia > Lachnospirales > Lachnospiraceae > COE1. The sequence continues at coordinate 135,208 of JAAZZQ010000088.1, forward strand.
TCCATTGCCTGTCTCCGCATAATAATTGTCCACTCTATCCTTGTAAATCGCCGCAAAACAAGCCAAACAAGTTGCTGCCATCACTACCACAAGCACTGCTGTACGCAGCGCCCTTTTATTGCTTTTCAATCTTGTATCCAACACCCCACACCACCTTTAAATATTTCGGATCATTTGGATTAATCTCAATCTTTTCTCGAATTTTTCTCACATGTACCATAATTGTATTGGTGTTAATTGCCTGCTCGTTCCATACTCGTTCATAAATTTCATCGGCGCTGAACACCCTCCCAGGATTTTTCATCAGCAACAATAAAATTTTAAACTCAATGGGAGTCAACTTAACCAGATTGCCATCAACACTGACTTCGACAGTATCCTCATTCAACTCTAAACCTCCAATAATATGGATTCTGTCCTGATTTTCCTGACCTGTCACCGCGTCAAGATATCGTTGGTAACGCCGCAAATGGGAATTGACTCGCGCAAGTAGTTCCATTGTTGTGAACGGTTTTGTCACATAATCATCTGCCCCCATATTAAGTCCCATAATTTTGTCAACTTCCTCCGACTTTGCTGAGAGCATTATTACCGGAAACTCATATCCCTTCTCTCGCACCTTCATCATCATTGTAATGCCATCCATACGCGGCATCATAATATCCACAATCGCAAGATGAAACTCTTCTGACTCAATTTTCTGTAGTCCCTCAAAGCCATCTGCTGCCTGTGTTACACTATAACCCTGATTTTTCAGATAAATCTCTATCCCCTCCCGAATCTCCTTGTCGTCCTCGACAATCAAAATATGATATGCCTCCATGTTTTTATCCCCCTTTTCATCCTATAGCCTCTCAAAATCTCTCTTGCAATATTAGACACAAAAAACTCTAAGAGTCTATTTCTTAAATGTTACCTTTCCAATATTGCCGTCGATCACAGTATATCATAAATCTTGCAAAATAGGAAATTGCCAGCTTTTTATGCACCAGTAAACTGAAAAACAACATCCCCCAGAAGATAACCTGCACCGACAAAAATCAAATTCCATATAAATACGCCAAGTGCAGAGCTGATGGTATATTTTACAAAATGAATTTTAAGTACCCCTGCTGGTATCGAAATCAGCGTCCGCACCACTGGAATCAATTTCCCTATAAAAATTCCAAAACAGCCTCTTTCCTGTATGATTCTAAAATTTTTCTCAACCACAGGACGTTGTTTCGGAAATTTCGTTAGATACTTATCCAATATCAAACGACCTCCAGCATACCCTACAAAGTACAAAATCCAGCTTCCAAGCACACCCGCTAAAAGTGTGATTACCATCACCCAGAAAAAGCCAATATTCCCTCGCGCTGCCCATATTCCTGACAACGGCATAATAATACCCGATGGAAATCCCGGCAGATTCATATACTCCAACAAGACAACAATAAAAATTGCAATTGCTCCATATTGGGTAAAGTAACATGTAAGCGTGTCCAGATCCATAAAAACACCTTCCTCTTTTGTTTTCCTTTCAATAGTCATAGACTATCAGCGAAAACGAAAAAAGAAGGTGTATCAAATCGAAAGATTTTCTTAAAATTATTGATTTTTTTACTACAGTTTAAAAATAATATTTCTCTGCATTTTAAATTGTGATAGAATAAAAGAAATAAAAAAGTTGATTTAGGAGGTGCTATTTGTATGAAAAAAGTTATTTGTTTTCATAATCCTGAAGAGATAAATGGATATCTGAGCAATTGGTATCCATCAGACTTTTGTGTGAATGGGATTCAATATTCTTCTATGGAACAGTACATGATGTATCAGAAAGCAGTACTCTTCCATGATATGGACATTGCAAGTCAAATATTAAATACCTCTAATGTAGGAAAAATAAAAGCATTGGGTCGATCCGTTCAAAATTATGAGGATATTATCTGGAATGGTATGCGGCAAATTATAGTCTATCAAGGCTTGCTCCAAAAATTTCAGCAAAATACTGCGCTAGAAGAAAAACTTCTTGCCACGCAAAATCATCTGCTGGCAGAGTGCGCTGTACAGGATAAAATTTGGGGGATTGGACTCTCTATGAAGGATGAGCGGCGGCTATCTCCAAAAGAATGGAAAGGTCAAAATTTATTGGGGTTTTCTCTAATGAGCGTGCGTTCTACATTAAAACAGTTCACCTTATAAAACCTTTTAGAAATCATTGAAAACTATAAAAAATAATATAATGTTGAGAGGCATTTATGAAAAACAGAAAAAACTACTTAAAAGCGCGCAAAAAACAGTTAAAATGGTTCCAGCTTGGCTGGGTTGTAAAGGATTCTATCTGTCCAATTTGTGGCGAAAAACCGCTGATACAGTTCGATCGATATGACTCGTGGGGCTGTATCTCCTGCAATGAATGGCTGGACGAGGCGTGCGATGACCTTAACTGCCCCTATTGCAGCATTCGGCCAAAAACTCCTTATGAAGCGTATTTTATAATTGATACAGAAATTGGAAGTGCTGGCTTACGAAAACGCTGGCGTTGTGACAACTACCAGCACAAAACAAACGGCATGAAAAAACATATGCGGCGCAGATTGCTTGCCGAACAGCGTCAAGCTTTATGTTTACCTTCTAAGTACTGATTCACAATCCTTTCTATTGACTCCCGTGAAATCGGATACTTAAATTCTTTTATAATACGGTCCACTGTGTATCCATGATCCACCAGATGCCTAATGGCGCCGCCATAGGCAAAATCTTGTGTAAAGTTTGACAGTGCTTCCTCAAAATATCCATGATTTAACTCTTCCATAACACCCTCCCCAGAGTGTGCTTTTAACACGCCCTAAAATAATTTTTATTCTATATTTCATCCACATATAAAACACCCTTTAGCTTCTGCAAGATTCCAAGGTATACTTCCCTGCCCACTTTCCGCGGTAATCGGAAAGTCATAACAATCCGAAAATGTTGCCCCTTCGCCTTAGGCTTATCCACGTGAAAACTATCCACAAAGCAATTGTCTTCCTTGAGCTGCCTTGAAACATTGGTGATTGCCTTCCCATCTTCAACCTCCACATAGAGCGTTAAATAACGAGAGTACTGATACACTCTGCCTTCAATATAGGGTACTAGATGAACGCCCACAAGCCACACTGCTGTGAGAATCACCGCACCATCAAGAAATCCAATCCCCACCGCAAGCCCAACACAAGCACAGGTCCAAATACTCGCCGCAGAAGTCAACCCCTTAATCTGATGCCCTGATACCAGAATGGAACCCGCCCCCAAAAAGCCAACGCCGCTAATCACTTGCGCTGCAATTCTTGAAATGTCGAGCCGCCCTGGATAAAGCACTTCCAAATACTGTTCCATCAACATAACCATTGTCGCGCCTAAGCAGACAGTAATGGTAGTGCGGGCACCACCACCACGCCGCTTTGCCCCTCTATCAATGCCAATTACAATACCAATTACCAGAGACAGAAATATTCTTACCAAAATATTCTGCCATGTCCATTCAGAAAATCTTGTTGTAAACATAATTTCTGCCCCCTCTCCTAAAACTGCCTTCTTATCATGTTAGCAGCTAGCAACACACTCTTTTATAATTCCCTTACTTGACAATCTCATCAGAATCCAATACGATAGTAAACGGTCCATCGTTTTGTAATGACACTTTCATTTCTGCCCCAAAAGAGCCATGTGCCACAGAAAATCCCTTCTTGCCAATTTCGGCAATCATATATTCATATAATGTATTTGCCAAATCAGGCTTGCCTGCCAGAGTAAAGGAAGGTCTATTCCCCTTCCTGCAATCCGCATACAAGGTAAACTGTGAAATAATTAAAAATTCGCCACCCACATCAGCAATGGACAGATTTGTCTTTCCATCTGCATCATCAAAAATCCGTAGCTTTGTCAATTTATCAATCATTTTGTCTGCAATCTGCTTGTCATCCCTGTCAGATACGCCCACAAACACCAAAAGCCCATGACCAATCTGCCCAATCAATTTTCCCTCTACACAAACATTTGCCTCGCACACTCTCTGAATTACAAAACGCATAAATTTTCTCCCCTTTTTTCCTTAATCTACAAAGAACCATTCATTATCTATTATCATATATATTTTAATTTTAAAAAATCGAAAACGCGTTTATTAAAATCTTTTGCCTCTTCATATGCACCATAACCAAGACCATGATAAATAAACAATTCACTTCCATCAATTTTAGCAAATGCCGATGGTATTCTTAAAACTCAGTATAGCAAAAATTATATTATTTGTGAAGAACGAAAGTTATACATTGATGTCCTTTATCAATTCATGTGCAAAAATATTGCTGTTTACGCCAACAATGATTAAAATTCTGCTAAAACTGATGGGATATAATTGGTAATGTTTCTTTTAAGTACTAAGATTATTTTGCAGAAAAGTAAATTGTAATCTTCGTCTTTTTATGATAAACTATACAAAACTTACTGCAAATAATATAGATTCAAATAGAAATAATAAGACAGCGATATCTACATAGAATATGAAACTGCGAAAAGACTGTGCAAAAGAGGAAATTCTATAGATTCAAGAATGTCATTGGCATTCTTGCTGCGGCGTACAAGTCAGCTTTGCTGACAGATTACAGATTCGCACGCCTGCAATCCTGCCGGATGCTTATCTCAGTGGGAGATTGCACTCACACTGAGACAAAATTGTATTTTACTCACCACTTATAGAAGTGGGCGTCTTCTCCGGCTGAGAGAAATTGCAGATATTCTTGATGCTTTGCTAAAGATTTTGGAACAATAGATTGCAAATCGTATACTTATTAAGAATAATTAGAATTTTAGGCATTGCTGGCATAAACAACAATTTTGTATGCAAAATGCGGAAAGACAAATGGTGTTATACCAAGAAACTGTTTTGATTTATTTTGCTATTATCTTATTAAATATTATTAGAATATATGTTTCCAACCAAAGGAGAAAACAAAAATGAAAAAAGAAATCTACATAATTACAAAGCCAGTTTTAACCCAAATATGGAATATTATTATCCTACTTTTTCTCTGTGGTAATATTGTTGGTTGTGCATCTAACGACACAGCAAATCAAAAGCAGGAAAATACTATGTCGAACACAGTGTTATCGGACAACACTACAAAAGGCAAGACAAATTACACGACTGATGAAAACCAGAATTCCAACCCCACTGACGAGTCAGAAACATCTTTAGAGGCAGCTGTCGACACAGAAAATGCCGCATGGAATGAGACACAAAATGAGGAAGGAATCATGTACAACAATATCCCTCTGTACTGCGCCGAAAAGGAAAAACAAGTTTGTATTGAAATACAACCATCGGTTCTCCGCCCTTCTATTTCCTATTATTTTATTCCTACCGAAGAAGTGCAAGAGCGATTGATAGCGCTTACTTGTAATCTAAATCTGGAAGCAAAACCGTTTGACTACCGCTGGCAGGGAATGAAAGAGAGTGGTTGGAAACTGTGCTATCAAGACTTGAAACTAACTGCATTTGATGGAGGGTATTTTTACTCTTGTTGGGAAGATTTTGAGACAAACAGCTCTATGGAATATTTAATTCAAGACACGGCATTGTATGATGAAATACAAAATATGTTGGAAAACTCTCTGAATTACCAACCGTTTGATCCTGCAGATATCAAAAATATCACCTCTGCAAAATTAGAAATGCAAAACATGTATACAGACTATGAGCTTCGCAGTCAAACGATTACAGATCAAAAAATCCTTCAAATATTAGAAGACTTATTTAACAATGCATCTTATATTTATGGCGGGGCAGAATGCGGAAACCAAGGTGCCTGCTTGGAACTGACAATGGCAGATGGTAAGACTGTCAAATTATCTATGGCAATGGACAGTTGTACAAACTGTGGCATTAATGGTGTCTACTATGACTACAGACCAGCACAATACCGCAAAAAAGGCGGTTGGTATAGCACTGACTTCTTTCAGTACTTTGACCAAATCCAACCTTTTTTGCCATAAAGTATATCGAGTGGAACAAGGAAGATTTATCTTCCCTATTCGCCGTCCTAGCAGCTTATTTCCTCTGCATGGATCTGCACATAAAAATACACTATAGCTAGGAACAACCCTCACTATTCTTGTTCCTAGCTATATCCTTATACATCTGCAAGCAACCGTTCTAGCTCCCTGTGTGCCTGTTCATAGCACTCAAATACAATTCCTTTCATACCAAGCGTACGCGCAGCCTCAACATTTTCCTCTCGGTCGTCAATAAATACACATTCGTCGGCACAAAGGCTATATTCCTTTAAAAGATATTTATAGATGTCCGCATTTGGCTTAATCATCTTCACAAAACCGGAGACCACTTTTCCGTCAACCTTTTCAAGAAATGGAAAGCTCCCGCATTCCGTATGAAGCGCAAAAACTTCCCGTGGATAATTAGAAAGTAAATACACCTTCAAACCAGCCTCTTTCAACTGCACAATCCAGTCCACCGCATAGGTATAAGGCTCAACCAACTTATCGCGGTTCTCCCATACCAAATTAAACTCGTCAAGGTGTTCCTTGTTGTCCTCACGGAAATTTTTTAGTATTTCAGCTTCCTCATAAATACCTTGGTCGAGTTCTCCCCACCAGTGACTGCCAAACACTGTGTGTTCAAATATTTTTTGTGTCTCTTCTGCAAGCTCCAAATCGATCATTAACGCGCGCCATCGAAAATCTACCAACACATTTCCAATATCAAAAACCACATTTTTTATCATAATTCCACACCATTCTTTTGTAACAGCGCACGCGCACTCTCCACAGAATCCACACCCGTTTTGTTCTTAATTGGCGCAAATTCATAGTCGCGTACCACCTCATACGACAGACAGTTTTCAAACAAATGAATCATGTCAAGTACCAATAGTTCAAATTTATAGCCATTTGGAGATTCCGGTTTTATCAGCGCTCCGTTTTCATCAAGATACGGAATTTTTTTCTCCACGACATGCACTGGCATTTTCTTGCTTGAAATTTCTTCAAGCTGATCCACGCGGAACAGATAGTTGAGAATCACACCAAAATTATAAGAAAGTTCTCCATTTGCCTCTCTGGAATTAATAATTTCGTCTGTCATTTCATAGTATTCAACAATAGATGGCCTACCATCCTCAAGACAGAGCACACCGATTTTTTCCTCTGGGTCTGCCTTTCTGACCACCTTCGCACCGCTAACACATCCCGAATCTAAAGTCGCACCGACAAACACAGGATCTGCAATGCGCTGCAACACATTATCCACTGCAAAAATATTGAACCATTCCACACCCCGCGCCTTGACATCATTTAAAATGCCTGTCACTGTCATGGAGTAAAACCAACCACCGTTTCCATTGGGTGAAAGCGAGAGCGAGTCTGGAGCTTCCATATAAAGCTTTCCATTATAATCAACAGATGGCGCCATTTCCTGTTTAAAAAATTTAACAAAATCTTTAGGATAGCCAAAATAATCTTTTTCCTCAAAAAATGCAACGGTTTCGTCATGATTTTTATCGCTTGTCATAATATACAAGGGCACAAAACAGCCAGCCTTGTCTGTGACGTCCTGCAAATTCCGAATCAGACATTCAAAAATATATATCTCCTTTGTGAGACCAATATTGTACTTGCCCTTTGGTCCATCGAAACCAAGTCGTGTTCCCTGACCACCTGCAAGAAGGACTGCCCCAACTTTTCCCGCCTTAATTGCCTCGAGTCCAATTCTCTCATAGTTTGCTCTATTTCTCTCAATTTCCGACACTTCAAGCGCGGACAATGGCACAAGCTTCCCCCGCTCCTGCGCAAGTTCTTCTTGTCCTACCATCGCTAAGATTGACCAGTCAATTCTCTCAATCTGTGCGGTAAGTCTCTTTTTGCTCGCCTCATCAAGCTTTTTGTATGTCTCAAAAATATGCTCCTGCCCATGCTCCTTTAGTACATTTTCCAGTTCTTTTTCATTCATGGCGAATATTTTCCTAACCTTTCTATCAATTTTTATTAATTACTATTAAAAACTGCAAGCAATATATTCTGTTGAAAATCAAATAAACACATTATTTTCTAACAGCTCCTAAGTTATAATTAACCATACTATATTTTTACATACCTTGTAAACAGTTATTTGTATTTATTTTATAATACAAAGAAGGGTTACTGTTTACTGATATGCAATCGTAGCAAAAAGCGTATTTCAAACTGATGTTTCTTATCAATCCATGCACAAAATTTGTTGCTGTTTATGACAACACTGCTAAAAACTGACGAAACGTGAACAGGAACCTATCAATTATATTTTTTTACGAAAATAATGAACTCATATAGACAAAGATAAAAAAATTTTGTAAAATGATATTATTAAACCCATTGTAGCTTTCAAGAAGGAGTCTTTCTATGGATTTTTTTTCAAAAGAAGAGGCTGATGTAATTGGTGAAATTTCCAATATATCAATTGGTTCATCTGCCACTGCGATGAATCTGATGCTTGGACAGCCAATTCTCATTACAACGCCACATGTTACTCTTGCACACAAAAATGAAATATTAGATGATTATGAAAATTCTTGCATTCTGGTCCGCGTTCAATACACACAAGGATTATTTGGTACTAATATGCTTGTCCTTAAAGACGACGACGCCAAAATTATAACAGACCTTATGATGGGAAATGGTGGAACAGGAGAATATTCCCGAGGCGATATTTCACCATTACATATCAGTGCTGTATCAGAAGCCATGAATCAAATGACAGCAAGTTCCGCCACAGCGATGAGCAAGATGTTCAACAAAAAAATTGACATCTCCCCACCCTCTGTACAGCAGATTGTGGTCGAGAATTTTGAATTTCCGGATGATATACCGGATGATCTTTTTGTAAAAATCAATTTCAGACTGAATATCGGAAAGTTGATTGACAGTACAATTATGCAATTGTACCCTTTTGATCTTGCAAATTCCATTTATAATTTATTCCAGAGGAGGAACTAAAAATGGCAAAAAATATATTGATTGTAGATGATGCGGCTTTTATGAGAATGATGATCAAAGATATCCTGACAAAAAATGGATACACCATCGCTGCAGAAGCAGAAAACGGAAAAATAGCTGTTGACAAATACAACGAAACAAAACCAGATCTCGTACTTATGGATATCACAATGCCAGAGATGGATGGAATCCAAGCATTGAAGGCAATCAAGGGAAATGATCCTGGTGCGTCTGTTATTATGTGTTCTGCTATGGGGCAGCAGGCTATGGTTATTGAGGCAATTCAGTCTGGCGCAAAAGATTTTATTGTCAAGCCATTTCAGGCGGAACGCGTGTTGGAAGCCGTCAAAAAAGTAATCGGTTAAAAAAGTTTGGACATTGAGGCACCTTCCTTATAGGAAGGCGCCTTAATTGTACCTGTGACCCTCTAAAGATATCATGATCTATGCATATACATTCTTGTCATTTTAGATTCACCAGATTCTTGCACCATACAAAGGAATTCCCAATTATAGCGTTCATAAAAACAAGTGTGGTCTGTGACGAGATACAGCGTATCAATTCCTTTCTTTTTCATATCAATACACACATACTTCAATAAGGCGCCGGCTATGCCGTTGCACCGCTTATCTTCTTCTGTATATACTGCGCAGACATTTGGAGCAAGGTCTTTTCTATCATGGAAGTCATTTTCTATCACTCCCAAACCACCAATAATTCTATCCTCTATCATTGCCATATACCATTGTGGAACTGGTTTTATCCCTTGCAGGCAATCTTCCATGCTTTCCATATACGCCTCCAGCGGAATATCCCATTTCTCGTGAAACCATTTTGCTGCTTGTTCTTTCATTTCTGGTCTATCCACCAAGCGTATTATTCCATAATCCATATCAATAATCCCTCCTTTTACTCCTGCTTTTGTTTTTTCATATTTCCATACTGATACGATAATACTATAGCACAAAAATCTACGCTTGACCACTTTAACCCACCATCTATATAATTGCCCTCACCTTATGAGGCAGGAAAACCACAAAACGGATGGTTGCCAAAGCATGGATTTTTTGTTATTATTTATCCATATAGGCACCCATGCATAGAAGAACCACATAAAAGAGCAAGGGCAATGCCAAAAAAATTATAGAAACACAAGGTTAAGAAAGGAGTTGGCTGCCCCCGCCACGCAAGCGAAGTGGGTTTTTGCAGCCTAAAAAATTTATGAAACAAAATCATTCTAAACAATTATATTTTTCATATAAAGTAAGTGCTCACGCACTTCTTGCATACATTTTGGCTGTCATTATGCTGCTGACTACCTCACCTGTTATGGAACTCCACGCAAAAAGCGCACACGTTTTGCAGACAGCTTCCACTTCTGTCAATGCAGAAAAAAAAGCCTGCTGGATTTCTTTTCTGGACATTGAGCAATTACTGCAGGACAAAAATGAAAAAGATTTTACAAAGCAGGTTTCTGCAATGTATGACAAAGTTATACAATATGGTATGAACACTGTGATTGTACATGTACGTGCTTTAGGTGATGCCATGTATCCTTCCAATTATTATCCTTGGGCTACCTTTTTCTCTAGTGACAGAAGCAATCGCGGCTACGACCCACTAGAGATTATGGTTCAGCTTGCACATACAAAGAAATTGCAATTTGAGGCGTGGATTAACCCATATCGCCTATCGCGCGACAGCAAATCAACAGCGAGCTTTAAGGCAACGCCTTACCACGCACGATTTCTTCCTTTCACTATTGAGTACAAGGCACCCGGCGGACAGACCTGTTTGGCGCTTGACCCAGCAAGACAGGAGACAATTGATTTGATTGTCAATGGTGTACGGGAAATTGTGAGCACCTATGATGTTGATGGAATCCACTTTGATGACTATTTTTATGTGTCCGGCATGGCAGATCAAGTGGATGTCGCCTCTCGAAAGACCAATGTTAACGCTTTAATTTCGCAAGTATATCAGACAATCAAATCTATAAACCCTAACTGTACTTTTGGTATTAGTCCTGCGGGCAATCCTGACAATGCACGCACCCAGGGTGCCGACATTGATACTTGGCTTTCCACACAAGGATTTATTGATTATATTATGCCACAGATTTACTGGACAGATATTTATATGACAAACGGCACAGCTAAGCATATGTTTACAGACCGCTGTAAAGCATGGACTGCCCTCAACAAACAGGATTTACCAATCTATGTTGGTCTTGCTTTATATCAAGTTGGCACCAATTCCAAGACAGATTTAGGGTGGGCCTCCAGTGACAATAACCTTGCTTATCAATATATTACCGCAAAACAGCTTGGGTGCGATGGCTATGCATTGTTCCGTTATCAGTGGCTTGAAAAAGAGATTGCTGCCAAAGAACTAAATCATTTGCTTTATTATGTCTCTAACTAAAACCGGAAAAGGAGAAGATTTTATGCAGACAATTATTATCAAACTAGATGCGCAGAAACTTGCCAACCCTAATCTGGATATGCGATATACCATACCAGACTATATTGAAACATATACGAATCAAAATGTGACAGATAACGGCTACGACTATGTGAATGAAAGTGGCACAGAGCTTGCAATATGGCTTGATACAGCGGATGCTGCCGCACAAGTTCAAACTGTCATACACTGTCTAAAGACCAAGCGTTTTTGCGGAAACGATTTATCCCTGACAGCACAAGTTTATATGTCAGAACAGGACTGTGCAGAAATTGATAAATGCACAGAGGTTTCCTTTACGCCGAATCCATCTGGAAAACTGCATTTGCCAGATTATCTCAAGGTTCTAACATTGGAAGAACAAAATATTGTCGAAGTGTATTTTTTTGTTGAAGCACTCAAACCATATGCTGTAGGGCAAAAGCTAAATGCAATCACGGAACAAGCATATATGAATGGCTACAATTGGGAAGCGCTCCTTGTGTATTGTCTGGAACGGAATCTTCCTGATTTGCTGGAAGAAATGAAAACAGACTGCGAGGCTGAAAGCTATGTTGCTTATTATAAAGATACCCCAGAAAACAGAGAAAAAGCCAATCGTCTCGCGGACTTTATCGGATATCTCGTTGAGGACGAAGAAGACTTATGCCAGATTGTAAATAATAATGGCGATGAGATTGCGTGGGATTAATACACAAACATCTTATCTAAATTTCCATAGGCAGCAGCATTCGCAATTCGTGTGCAGATATCCGGCAACCCCATCACTATATACTGCCGCATTAGCTCCTCCTCAGCAAAATGCTGCTGCAAGAACGCTATCGCCAATTCGCTGACCTGTTCCTGAAAATAGCCCTTTTTCTCCTTTTCAAAAAAAGTATACTGCGTAGAAATCTTCTGTAAGTCTGCCTCGCAAAGCCTATCTGTCAGTTTCTTTTCAACAAGGAGATGTCCAATTGCATTTCCAAAGACAATCCCTGCAATATTCTCTGGCAGCTCTGTATAATTGGCACAATATGCATACAATACCATTTTCACATAAGATTCTCCAAACTTTGCCAGAAACCGCTGCTCCTCCACAATACTTCTCACATACAAATCAACGCAATCAATTCCCTGATATTGTGTCAAATCCGTAAAAATAGGATAATCCAGTGTTACAACCATATTGTATGGCGCAAACTGCGCGTCATAGTGCTGAAAAAAAGCAGGCAGTTCTTTTTCCCAAAACGCCGTAAGATAAATATTTCCATATGCGCAGAACTCTTTTTTATAACACTCATAATAGGCAAGCAACTCCTCTGTCTTTCTGCGCACCAGCAACACCCCTGTCTGATATGCCTGCATTGCATTTTGCTGTCGGTTCACCAGTGAAGTTTCTGTGCCTGTCTCCACTTCCTGAATGCAGTACAGCACTGCCTCCATTAGCTGATTTGCCTTTTCATAAGACACTGAACTGCTTTCAATTCCTGTGTACTTTCTGGTAAGCATCGCTACAATAGGAAGTAATTCTTCTATATCATACATTTTATTCTTCTCCTTCTTCACAATACCCTACATGCCAGTATCTCTATTTCCAGCACAAATCACGCAATGTTTCTAGATACAGCTCTTTATCCCAGCGCACAACCTCGTCAAACTTTCCAAATTCGCCCCGCCCACCCGTATTTTGATAGCCACGATAACCAGCTCTAACCGCCTGTGCAAAAAGGTCAAGACAAGTGCTCTCGAGATAATCAAAATCCCCAAAACACACTGTCTCAAACTGTTCCTTCATAAAATTAAGAAGTTCCTCGTCCGAAATCTCATCAAGCATCTCATTTTTGTACAAAAAGAAAATTTCCTGCAATCGAACTAACGACTCCACATAATTGCTTTGACTAATAAACGCCGAATCACAAAATTCATAAATAATGCGCGGCAAAATACTCTCGCCAAACTCAATACGTTTCTGTTCCATCAATGTACTTTTACGCTCCTGCGCCAGAATCTGTGCATCCTGTGCACTCAGCGTCAGTCCATACTGCTCTGTGTACTGATTTGACTCCATCACCTTCTGTATCTGAGTTTGCTCCAAAAGTGCTAACCAATTTGTACTTTCCATATATTACCCTCCACTATTTACCAAAATACACTTGAAAGTTCTATATGCCTGAATAAAATTTGCCTAAGCATAAATATATTCCATAATGTAACTGATTTCCAGTCTTTTATTTTAATAAATTTCGTGCTATAATATTATTAGACATTATATCGGACCAAACAGCATCTATTGACTTGTCTGATTGTTTCTCTACTGTGTTGTCACCAATTATGACAAACACCGTCACGTCCTATTTATCCGCCATACGTAAAGTCTATTAAGACACAAAAATATCATTCAACAAAAAATATTTCCATACAAAACACCATGACTTTTTATTGAAAATTTCTATCAAATGAATTATAGTTAAATTGCGCAATAATGCGAAAAAATCCGACTGTGCATTGTCTATATGATAACGCACTTGCAAACGCACAGATGGAAAAACTTAATTACTAATACAGCATTGCATCCATAATTGAGCAATACACACCTATTGCATCAATTAATGCAATACTGTACTATGCACTGTAAAAGGAGGAATACACAATATGAACAGAGCAGCGGGTATCTTACTGCCCATCACAAGCCTACCGTCAAAATACGGCATTGGCTGTTTTTCCCAAAGCGCTTACGACTTTGTGGACTGGCTGAAAGAAGCCGGACAGACCTACTGGCAAATCCTACCACTTGGTCCTACAAGCTATGGGGATTCTCCATACCAGTCCTTTTCCACATTTGCTGGAAACCCATACTTTATCAGTCTGGAAGCATTGATTGAAGAAGGTGTTCTGACAAAGGCAGAGTGTGACAAAGCAGATTTTGGTAAACTGGAAAATGACATTGATTATGAAAAACTATACATAAACCGTTATCCACTTCTGCGCAAAGCATACGAGCGCAGCGATATTAGCAAGAATGCCGCGTATCAGAAATTTGTGGAAGAAAACAATTGGTGGCTGTCAGACTACGCTTTATTTATGGCAGTAAAGGAACGCTTTGAGGGAAAACCTTGGACAGAATGGGCAGAAGATATTCGTCTACGTTGGGCAAACGCTATGGATTATTATCGCAGAGAACTCTATTTTGACATTGAATTTCAGCAGTATCTGCAATTCCTGTTTTTTAGTCAATGGAAAAAACTCCGGAAATACGCCAATGACAAAGGCATTCAGATTGTTGGTGATATCCCTATTTATGTGGCGATGGACAGTGCTGATGCATGGGCACACCCTGAACTTTTCCAACTAGATAAAGAAAATGTACCAATTGCCGTTGCAGGCTGCCCACCCGACGGCTTTTCGGCAGATGGCCAACTATGGGGAAATCCACTTTATCGTTGGGAGTATCACAAACAGACAGGATATGATTGGTGGATTACACGGCTCTGGTACTGCTTCCAGATGTACGATGTTGTTCGGATTGACCATTTCCGCGGATTTGATGAGTATTATTCGATTCCTTATGGGGAGGAAACAGCAATAAACGGACAGTGGGAAAAGGGTCCCGGAATCGAACTCTTCCGCACGATGGAACGGCGGCTTGGCAGACATGAAGTCATTGCGGAAGACTTAGGTTATGTGACAGACTCTGTTCGCCAATTGGTTCGTGACAGCGGATTCCCGGGAATGAAAGTGTTAGAATTTGCATTTGACTCAAGGGATTCTGGTTCCGCTAGCGACTATTTCCCACACAATTTTATAGAAAACAGTGTTGCTTACACAGGAACCCACGATAACGAAACTCTTGTAGGGTGGTTCCACAGCATTCCCAAAAAAGACTTACAGATGGTGCGAGATTATCTATGTGACCAATATACACCTGAAAAATCACTTTACAAACCACTGATTTCTCTGGTGATGCGCAGCGTTGCAAAGACATGTATTATTCCAATTCAGGATTATCTTGGATATGATAATAGCTGCCGTATAAACAAGCCTTCCACCTTGGGAACAAACTGGCGTTGGCGCATACAGAAAAAGGAGCTGAACAGCACACTTCAAAAGGAAATCCTAGCAGTTACCAAACGCTATGGACGTATGAACTGGGATTAAGAAACTGTTAATTTTGCGGAGGTATGAACATGCATAACAGAAGATTGTATTCAGTAAAAACATTTTTCCTGATATCAGGTGTCATACTTCTGCTTCCCTTTGCAGCACTTAGCATCTATTTTGCTTTGCATACCATTCAGAGTTCAAAAGAGATGGTTGCCTCTGCAAACCGAAACGCACTTTATCTCTATCAACAAGAGCTTTCATCCAGCTTAGAGCAATTGGAGTTGTTAATTGCCCAAAGCTGGGCACAAGACTGGGATTATAAGAAACTGCAGTTTCAGCAGGAGGCGATTGACGCGCATGAAAGTACACGGAAAATCTTAGAATCCTACAAAACAATCCAATCTGTCTATTCTTGTGTTGGTTCTATGGCTATTTACTCAAGAGAAAACGACCTATGCAGGTGTGTTTATTACAATAACTATTCCCATGACTTGCGTGAGGATATCAAAAAGTATGTAGAAAATATTGATTTTTCTAAAGATTCTAGGGCATGGTATACACAAAAAATAAGAGATAAATGGTTTTTGGTGCGCATCCTTGGAACTGCAAACGCATACAGCGCCTGCCTTGTCGATATTGACCTTGGTCCTGCTTTCACTTATGGAGAACAACTGCCAGCGCCAGCTTACCTAATTTATTTTAATCAGCAGATGGAACCAATGAACGAGGCGGAACGCTTGGGGGATACTCGCCTGACATTTGATGACAAAAACTATTACTACGCAGAACGGATATCCGGCAATAATTATATGGTAGTGCATATCCCTCTAGGTTATGCAAAAGTAACGATGGCATATATTGCCCAATACAGCGGCTTCCGCCATATGACATTCTTCCAAATGTTTGCCGTTTTGCTAACTTTTTTAATGTTACTTCTAATTCCATTTGTGTACTATATTGTAATCCGAATCTTTTTCCAACCGCTCTCCAATTTTATTTATACCATGCGTGAAAGTCAGCAGGATAACCTGCATCCCAGACTATCCTATGACGGTCTGCTTGTGGAATTGGGTGAATTTAGCTGTACATTCAACCGTATGATGGACGAGATTGAACAGCTAAAAATTGATTCCTATGAACGAGAAATGGCAAAACAGAAGGCGGAATTTCAATATCTGCAGCAGCAACTAAAACCGCACTTTTATCTAAACTGTCTGAAAATGCTTTATGGCATTATTCAATTGAAACATACTGACAAAGCACAGCAAATGATTCTAGGTATATCAGAATACATTCGCTATACCTTCCGCAATAACAGTATTCTGGTGCCTTTGGAGCAAGAAGTCCGGCAGGTTGAAAATTATGTCCATATTCAACAGGAAAGTATTGCCACAAAAGTATTATTGAGTATGGACATTCCATCGGAGGTTAGGCAGGCGCATGTGCCGATTATGTGCATCCAAACCTTTGTGGAAAATTCTTTTAAATATGGTGTCTGTTCAAATCGCAATTTGGAAATTCGCATTTCTGCAAATATAATTAATGCCGATCAGGAATCCTATCTGGATATCAGCATACAAGATAACGGATGTGGATTTCCCGATGAAATGTTAGAAAACTATGGGCGAAATCGAAGCTGTGATGACGGAACTGCCACTGGCATTCGGAATCTTCGACAACGTCTGGAAATTTTCTATCAGTCGAAGGCAGGTATTACCTGCATGAATAATTACCAAGGCGCCTTGTGTGAACTAATTATACCACTGCACAAGGAACCACTCACAGAACAAATACGAGAGGTAGCCAATGAATGTATTGATCATTGATGATCAGCCCGATGTGGTTGAAGGTATCAAACAGGGAATTGATTGGAACTTTTTAGGAATTCATAATGTTTTTCACGCCTATAATAGCGAAGCTGCCAAGACAGTTATGATGCAGCAGACTGTTCATATTGCGCTGTGCGATATTGAAATGCCCAATGGAAGCGGTCTCGAGCTGTTTGAATGGGCGTGCGGAAACTATCCTGACATAAAATTTATCTTTCTGACCGCCCATGCAGATTTTGCCTATGCGCAACAGGCTTTGAAACTGGGCGGTTTTGACTATCTCGTCCAACCAGCTCCTTATGAATTAGTGGAGAGCACTCTACAAAGAGCACTTCTCCAATTACAGAAAGAACAGAAACAACAGCAAGTTCTTGTGTACGGCAATTATGTCAGCAAGCATGAAAAAGAACTCCTAGACGTAATTCTAAGAGAATATCTTTCTGGTCAACAAAAGTCTGTAAACACAGTAATACAATACTTAAAAACATTATCTATTGATATTGAGCCAGAGGAGAAAAGCTGGATGGTATGTATTCAAATTTTAAATCGTAACGAGCTATCAGAAAAGTTTGACAGAGAACTTTTGTATTTTGTCATGGAAAATGTTTTTATGGAAATGATGGAAGACTATTCTCATCGTCTACTTTTTTGTGATGTTAACGAAGAGACT
The DNA here is from genome assembly GCA_014239155.1 of Lachnospiraceae bacterium. Taxonomy (GTDB): domain Bacteria; phylum Bacillota; class Clostridia; order Lachnospirales; family Lachnospiraceae; genus COE1. Next base: position 153,265 of record JAAZZQ010000088.1, read on the forward strand.
TATGTAGGTGTCTTTTATGGTACATCTACGTGGAATCAAAGTGATATGTGCCAAAAACTAGAACATTTTGTAAGTCTGGCAGAGGAAAAACTTCACTTGTCCGCAGCGTGCTATGTGGGCAAAGAAACTGGACTCATACAGCTATCTGACTGCTTAAAACAAATGATGGAACTAGCAGAAAGCAATCTTGTACGAAAAGTCGGTGTCTTTCATATGGAACTCGAAGATATTGTTACAGAAACTGAGTACGATGCACCAAATTTTGAGCAGATGAAACATTATTTCCTGCTAGGGCAATATCAAATTGTTGGCGATATTGTACAGGAATATTTTGGAAGAATGGAAAGAAAAGGAAGCATTAGCAAAAAGACGTTAGCCTATTTCCAGCAAGATTTTCTTCAGATGTTTTTTGAACTTCTAAGCACGCGCAGCGTGAAAGCACATGAAGCATTTCAGCAAGAATATGATGTTATGGCACTGAAAAAGTCAACGGAATCTTTAAGCCAGATGTATCATCTGGTAGATTTTGTAATTACTTATTTGAAAGAACTTGAAGAAGAAAACAGCAGAGAAACTGCCCCCGTAGACAAAGCCATTGCCTATATCAGAAAAAATATCCATCAAAACATTAGCCGCACAGATATTGCGGACAATATTTATATGAACCCAGATTATTTGTCTCGATTATTTAAGAAAGAAAAAAACATTTCTTTGACCGATTACATTGTACAGGAAAAACTAAAAATGGCTGCTGCCATGCTCAAAAGTACCAATCTTCCAATCAGTGTAATCGCTTCTAATATTGGATATACAAATTTCTCTTACTTTACACAAGTCTTTCGCAAAAGTTATGGGATGTCTCCCACTGAATACAGGCAAAATAACCAAAAACAGTAGTACTTTTGTGCTGTAAAAAGTCATAATATATAAAGTTTAGGTCAAAATATTTATAGCTTACATCAACTGTTTTCAGATAAAATTTTTATGTAAAACAGGCGAAAGGAAGGTATATATTATGAAACGAAAAAAGTTTACAGCACTGAGTCTAGGACTGATATTGTCCATTAGTATGCTGGCTGGATGCAGCTCCAACAAACAGGCAGATACCACAGATAATACGCAGTCCTCCACAACAACACAGGGAACTGCATCTGGGGAAAATACCAGTGGACAAGATGCCTATACGGTAAAAATTCTAGCGCCCGGAGACGCTTCTACGGAGGACTGTCAGAAAGTCTCCGCGGCGGCCAGCGCAATCACCAAAGAGAAATTTAACACGGAAATTGAAGTGACCCGAGTTGGATTTGGAAGCTATGATCAGCAAGTAAATCTTATGCTTGCTTCCAATGAAAAGTTGGATCTCATGTACCAATACTGTGGAAATGTGACAACAGCAATCAGCAGTGGTCAGATTCTTCCGCTTGACAATTATTTGGAAGGTTATGGAAAAGACTTAAAAGAACAAATCAGCTTAGATGACTGGCGTTGTGTAACATTTAATGGAAATATCTATGGTGTGCCGTCCAACAAGGAAAAAGCAACCGGATGGGGATTTGCCTTCAATAAAGAAATGGCAGATGCTACAGGAATTGACTACACCACAATCAAAACACAAGAGGAACTAGAACCGCTATTGACAAAAGTAAAAGAGTTATACCCAGATGTATATCCAATTGTATCCAACACTGGCTACTGTAGCAGTATGACAAAACAAGACGATCTTGGCGGAGATATTGGTTCACTCCTCAGCGTAGATTCTGACAATACAGAAGTCATCAACTACTATGCTTCCGATGCCTATCTTGACGAGGTAAAACTTCGTTATGACTGGGCGCAGAAGGGGTTAATTATGCCAGATGCCTCCACCAGCACAGAGAATGCAAACAGCCTGCTTGGCGCAGGGAAAGCCTTTGGTAGATTTTCTAACACAAAGCCCGGAATTGAACAGGAAATTGCAAAAGAGTCCGGCAAAGAAATTGCAGTAATTGAGCTGATTCCTCCCTATACAACAACGACCCGTGTCGACATTGTATGGTATGTACCACACAACAGCAAACAGCCAGAAAGAGCTGTTCAAATACTAAATGAAATTTATACAAACCCTGAACTTGCTAATATCTTGATTAATGGTATTGAAGGCCAGCACTATGAAATCGTTGACGCCGAAAAAGGCATTGTGGATTATCCAGAGGGAATTAATGGCGCAAATACTGGCTATTTAAGTCTTCCGTGGGCATGGCCAAATGAGATGATTTCCTACGTATGGAAGGGTAATCCAGAGGATATCTGGACACAGACAGAAAGTTTTAACAAAAATGCCATTGTATCGCCCGCAAAAGGGTTTGCTTGGGATAATACTGAGATTCAAAGTGAAGTGGCAGCATGTGCCAATGTAGTAGCAAAATATGACCATGCACTAATGGCAGGTTCACTGGACCCAGAAACTACCATTCCAAAGTTTATCGCAGAGCTTGAGAGTGCTGGAGCAAATGCTATTATCGCAGAAAAACAAAGACAGTTGGATGCATGGCTAGAAGCAAATCAGTAAGGAACTACTTTAAATCGTTCCTACGCAGCAACCGATTTATTATGGCGGCGGGAGAACTGCCGCCATATTCACTTTATGCGCGGGCTAAGGAGCAAATCACTCCTAACGCCTGAGATTGGAGTCTGGTATGTCAAAAAAACTAAAAAAATACAAACGATATCTGCCGCTCTATTTTATGATGGTTCCCGGATTGGTGTATTTGATTATTAACAATTATATTCCTATGGGTGGCATTATCATTGCATTTAAAAAATTTAACTATGCAAAGGGAATTCTTGGCAGTCCTTGGACTGGAATGGATAACTTTGAATTCTTATTTAAGACAAAAGAGGCGTGGACAATCACCCGCAACACCTTAGTCTACAATATGTTGTTTATTGTGATTGGGACAATACTTGCCGTCGCAGTAGCAATCCTACTGAATGAGCTGAAATCCGTTATGGCAAAAAAAGTATACCAGACGGTAATTCTAGTCCCCTTCCTAATCTCCATTGTTGTAGTCAGCTATCTGGTCTATGGATTTCTAAGTACGGACACCGGATTTATCAACAGAAGCATTTTGCAGCCAATGGGAAAAGACTCTGTTTCTTGGTACTCAGATCCCACCTACTGGCCAATTATTCTTGTCATTGTAAATGTGTGGAAAAACCTTGGCTATAACTGTATTATTTACTATGCCACTGTGGTTGGTCTCGATACTAGCCTGTATGAATCCGCTGCAATTGACGGCGCTGGAAGATGGAAAAGAATCTGGCATATCACACTGCCCGGTCTAAAAACAACAATTATTACGCTTGTGTTAATGTCAGTTGGACGTGTCTTCTATTCTGATTTTGGTCTCTTTTATCAAGTGCCAATGAATAGTGGTCCTTTAATCGATGTCACAAATACAATTGATACATATGTATATCGTGGTCTGATGGAACTCAACAATATTGGCATGGCATCCGCAGCGGCAGTCTACCAGTCCTTGGTTGGCTTTATTCTAGTGCTATCTGCAAATATGCTTGTGCGGAAAATCGATCAGGAAAGCGCATTATTTTAACATGCGGAGGTGAAAGAAATGGTTGAAAAAAGTAAAGTTTTCCAAATTGGAGTACATTGTTTTATGATTTTATTGATGCTGTTTTGTCTGATTCCATTTCTGCTTCTGGTGGTCTCCTCCTTTACAGCAGAATCAGCTCTTTTAAAAAATGGCTATTCTTTTTTCCCATCGGAGATTAGTTTTGACGCCTACAAAGCATTGCTTATTGATTCTAGCAGCATCTTGCGGGGATATTTTCTATCTTTTGTTGTGACTATTGTAGGTACGCTCAGCAATATTATTTTAACTCTTTTATTTGCCTATCCACTGTCCAGAAAAGATTTGCCCGGAAAAGGATTTTTCTCTTTTATGGTATTTTTCACAATGCTGTTCAACGGTGGTCTTGTTCCTACTTATATGATGTGGACTGGCGTATTCAACATTAAAAATACATTGTGGGCACTAATTGTGCCAAATCTAATGATGGGTGCCTTTTATGTAATTATGATGCGAACTTACTTTACCACCAATATTCCAGAGGCAGTTCTAGAAGCTGCCCGGATTGACGGCGCAGGAGAACTCAAAATGCTCATTCAGATTGTACTGCCCATGTCCAAACCAATCATTGCCACAATTATTCTCTTGGTTGGACTAAACTATTGGAATGACTGGCTAAACGGTTTATATTATGTAAACGATGACCGTTTGTATAGTATTCAAGTATTGCTCAATAAAATGCTGATGGATGTCCAGTACTTAATGACCAACGCCGCCAGCTCTATGGGTCAGAGCATCCAATTACCTGCCACTGGAATCAAAATGGCTGTGGCAGTTATGGGTGCACTCCCTATGTTTATTATTTATCCATTTTTCCAGAAGTACTTTGTACAAGGTATTGTAATCGGTGCAGTGAAAGGTTAATAAAAAATGACAATTGTAAAAAATCCAATCCTAACAGGGATGCATCCTGACCCATGTCTAATCAGAGTGGGGAGCGATTATTATATTGCAGTTTCCACATTTGAGTGGTTTCCCGGTGTGGAGATTTATCACTCCAAAAATCTCATAAATTGGAAATTGGTGAGCAGACCCCTAAACCGGGTCAGCCAATTGGATATGGCAGGCATACCAGATTCTGGGGGCGTATGGGCGCCCTGTCTGTCATACTGTGAAGGAATCTTTTATCTCGTCTACTCAAATGTAAAAAGTCTTTTCGGATTTTTTAAGGATACCCCCAACTATCTTGTCACCTGTGATCAGATTGACGGGGAATGGAGCGATCCAATTTATCTAAATGCAAGCGGTTTTGATGCATCGCTGTTCCATGACACAGATGGACGAAAATGGCTGGTGAACATGGTAAACGATTTTCGTCCGTGGAAGGGTACAAGTGGATTCGGCGGAATTGAACTACAAGAATACTCCTATAAAAAGAAAAAACTCATCGGTAAAAAACAGATTATTTTTCGTGGAAGCAACTTAGGTGTGACCGAAGGTCCTCATTTGTATCATATTGGAGAGTATTATTATCTAATGACAGCGGAAGGAGGTACTGGATACAATCATGCAGTGACAGTGGCAAGGTCCAAAGAAATTACAGGACCTTATACACTAAGCCCTTTTCATCCACTTCTTACAAGCGCTGGGCACCAGGAACTGGCTTTACAGAAGGCTGGGCATGCGAGTTTGGTTGACACGGGCGATGGTCAATGGTATATCGCACACCTGTGCGGCAGACCAATTACAAAACACTCCTATTGTGTCTTAGGACGAGAAACCTGCCTGCAAGAAATCGTTTGGACAAAAGATCGCTGGCCAAAACTCAAAGGAAAGGGCAACTACCCCAGAGATACGATTGAAATTGCGTCAGATACTGCCCAGAAACGCAGCCGTAACGTATATTATGATTTTCAAGAAAAAGTACTTCCATCTGAATTGCGGACATTGCGTGTACCACTTACAGAGAAAGATTACTCCTTGACAGAGCGTCCTGGATACCTGCGTCTTTACGGTGGAGAATCACTCTGTTCCCGCTTCCGGCAGAGTCTGATAGCATTTCGGCAAGAGGACTTTCATTTTACTGCGAAAACAGCATTGGAATTCTATCCAGACAATTTCCAAAAAACAGCAGGAATTGTACACTACTATGATACCATTAACCATCTGTATCTTTTCCTGTCATGGGACGAAGACAGAGGTCGTATCCTCAACGTACTTAGAAACCGCCTAAAAGAACAATCTTATCCACTGGAAAGCGGAATTGAACTCCCGCCGGAAGGAAAAGTATACTTGAAGATAGACGTTCATATGGAACACAGTACGCTCTCCTACTCATTGGACAATCAAACATATTTTGCAGTTTACACAGATGATATCTCATACTTGTCAGATGATGCATATAGCGAAATTGGAGAATATCGTTTTACTGGAGCACATATTGCGCTGTGCTGTCAGGATACCACTGGTGAAAGAACTCCAGCAGATTTTAAAATGTTTTGCTATGAGGGTCTTAAAAATCAACGAACTATTTAAAAATAAGAGGAATACACAATGGAAGTGATAAAAAACCAAGTTATGGCAAGCCAAATTACAGCACTGTGCCGAAAAACAGCCGCGCAGGGCGCAGTGCTTCTAAAAAATGAAGATGCAGTGCTTCCGCTCACTGAGACCGATCATGTTGCAGTATTTGGAAGATGTCAAAAAGATTATTACAGAAGTGGGACTGGCTCAGGAGGCGCAGTAAACGTCCTTTATACAACAAATTTACTGGATGGTCTTAGAGACAATCATATCACAGTCAATGATACATTAGCAGATCGTTATCAATTGTGGCTTTTAGAACACCCATTTGATAATGGTGGCGGCGGCTGGGCATGTGAACCGTGGTGTCAACCTGAAATGCCAGTATCACAGGCACTTGCGGCTAATGCTGCCGCCGTTTCTAACAAGGCAATTGTAGTTATTGGACGGACAGCCGGAGAGGACAAAGACAACGCAACAGAAGAAGGAAGCTATTTTCTAACTAGTATAGAAAAGGAGATGCTACACAGCGTATGCAGCCATTTTCAGCATGTAATTGTAGTGCTCAATGTATCCAATATTATTGATATGGAATTTATACAAGAGAATCCCCATATCAAGGCAATTGTGTACGCATGGCAAGGTGGCATGGAAGGCGGAAATGGCATTGCAGATGTACTTGCAGGCAAGGAAGTATTTCAGGGAAAACTTACAGATACAATTGCAAAAAAAATCACAGATTATCCATCTGACAAAAATCATGGCGGAAAAGAGAAAAATATCTATCAGGAAGATATCTATGTTGGCTATCGATATTTTGAGACCTTCGCGCAAGATGCAGTACTCTATCCTTTCGGCTATGGGCTCTCATACACAAACTTTTCAATATCTAACAGTACAGTTGAACTACATGGTAGCGGTACCCAGATAATGCTTCATTTTACCTGTCATGTAAAAAATACTGGAACCATGTACAGAGGACGTGAGATCGTCCAACTGTATGTGGAAAAGCCTATAAACGGAATGGGAAGACCTGCGCGAGAATTAATTGGATTTGCCAAAACGCCAGAACTCAACTGTCTCGAGGAAACAAAAATTGAATTAGATATTCCTGTGTACAGGCTCGCTTCCTTTGACGACAGTGGTGTCAGTGGATACAAAGATGCCTATGTGCTTGAGGCAGGAATATACCACTTTCATGCAGGCACAAATGTGCGAACTACAGTAGAGGCACCAGTAAATGGAACTCTTGGCTGGAAACTAGATAACACCCTCTTGCTCACACAATGCGAAGAGGCAATGGCACCCACAGAATCATTTGTGCGCATGCATATGCTTGTTACAGACGATGGTACACAAACTTTAGGATACGAATCTGTTCCAACGAGAACTATCAATATCAAAGAACGAATCGCCTCCTCTCTGCCCGTGCCAATACCATACACAGGAAATCAAAGTTTGTCACTAAAAGATGTCGCCGCTGGAAAATGCACTATGGAAGCGTTTATTGCCCAACTTTCCTTGGAAGATCTCGCCGCGATTGTAAGAGGCGAGGGTATGTGCAGTTTAAAAGTAACCCCAGGAACTGCCGCTGCGTTTGGTGGCGTATCTGACAATCTGCTTCGTTTTGGTATACCAGTAGGTTGCTGTGCGGACGGACCATCGGGAATCCGCATGGACAATGGGGCACATGCCACACAGGTTCCAATTGGAACACTAATTGCGTGCACGTGGGACGAGGAACTTATAGAAGAATTATTTGCTTGTGTCGGTGAAGAACTCATACACAATCAGATTGATACACTTCTAGGACCGGGGATCAATATCCATCGGCATCCACTCAACGGTCGAAATTTTGAATACTTTTCAGAAGATCCTTTGCTAACCGGAAAAATAGCGGCAGCAATTGTCCGCGGAATTGCAGGCAAAGGTGTACATGCTACAATCAAACATTTTGCATGCAACTCACAGGAGGCGGGAAGACATATTGTCAATGCAGTTGTTTCTCAGAGAGCACTGCGCGAAATTTACCTCAAAGCATTTGAGATTGCTGTAAAAGAAGGAAATGCACAGTCCGTCATGACTTCCTACAATCCCGTAAATGGTTACTGGACTGCATCAGCATATGATTTAAACACAACCTTACTGCGAAAAGAATGGGGATTCACAGGCATTGTTATGACAGATTGGGGCGCAAAAATCAATGATGTTATAGAAGGCGGAGAAGGTTCTAATCAGCGCACCGCTGACATGATTCGATCCCAAAATGATATTTATATGGTGGTAAATAATAATGGCGCTGAAATTAATTCTTACAATGACGATACCCTTGAAGCACTTGAAACGGGAAGACTCACACTTGGAGAACTGCAAAGAAGCGCAATGAATATTTGTCGTTTTCTTATGAAAACTCCTGCGTTTCACAATGAAAGAAATGGTTTTTTGAATGTTCCGTTGATACAACCACTTGACATAGAACTACAGGCTGAAAATGCCTTGGATAGCCATTATCGGATTGTATGGAACACTTCTATAGCAACTAGCAAGTACTTTATCATTCAGAACACAGCCACATATGATATTATTGTGCGTCTAATGTCACCGCAGACATTTATGGCGCAGACTGTATGCAAAGCACTCTTAAATGGCAAGGAACTTGTCACATTCCAGACCAACGGCACCGATGGCAAATGGAATCTGCAAAAACTTCTGCGTGTCAATTTAAAAGCCGGTTGCTATCAGATTTCGTTGCAATTTCCCAAACCCGGTATGGAAATTGATTATATGGAATTTCGAAAGCTGTAAATTCTTCTGGTTTTTTGTCAAGCATGCTCCTACACCAGCTTGCTTCATTCAATTTACATTTTTTCTCAAGATTGACTAATCCGCTTCTACCATACACAATACGTTTGAGAACCTTGAATTTATTGTTGTTTCCTTCAACAAATTTAGGACTTACCTAAAAGGATATCGCATTCTTGACCAGAGTGATATCCTTTTTTATTCCATTATAAAAGATTCAATATCACTTTTTTCATACCTTTCCAGATAATTATTCAGTTTTTTATTATTTCCCATTAACAAAGAATAAAAAAGTCTGTTTACAGTGAATAAGCGTATCCTGAAATTTTCTTTTGTAAGTGGCAGGAAGTGTATTGCTCATATAAGAAATGCTAATTTAAGGAAAAAGCAGATACTTTCATATCTACTTTTTCCGAAATACCCGAAGTTTAGTAAGAACTAAATTTGGTTAATGGTTCTTTATTCTCGATTATCTCTTCTAAATAAGTAATGAGCAATTTGACATAAAAATTATGTGTTTACCGTGCCCACAGCGGTGCAATGCATTATTAACAAAAGCGGACAACCTTAATAGCTTTCCGACAACATCCAATAAATTTTTAGTCATAAGTATTATAAAAGATGTTGACTATTACAGTTTTTAACTTTATCAATGCACATCTCCTTGTTAAACCTCTTTCAACAATACTGCATCACATCCTTGCACCCTCCAGCTAATAATGCCATCCACATCCCACATCTCCTCTCCACTCCACAATTCCCGGTAGCGGACACCTGAGCGGATTCCGGCATGCCTGCAATCCACCTGCACTGTCTCTATGCCTCCTTTCCAATGAAACAGTGCTAGACACTGCTTTCCGTCTATTACAGCCGTGAATACCGCAGATGCAGAGGCATCTGATGACTCCACCGGGCAGAAAGACACCATAGATGCCGCCAGAGCATTCACTTCACGGTTTGTCGCCAGAAGTTCTGCCCGCGTGCGCGCCTCTGGTCTCTCGTAATCGTCACTGAGCATCATCACCGTACCGCTGATTACCGCCGAGGTATACCGTGCTCGGGCTTCTCCTTCCAGACTATCCCGATCTGTGAACACTCCCTTTAACAAGCAAACATGGTCTGGATCATTGAACTGATATAGCCTTTTGTTCTGCCACCATGCATAGGTCTGAGCATTGAGCACATATTCCACATCCTCATTTGTCCCAAATGCATCGCAGGAAATCCGCCTTGAATGACTAAAACCATACGGAAACAGTGGCGCAATAGAAAAACTGATAAAAAACGGCTTTCCAATTCGTTCCTGTGATAAATACTGAGAAATAAAAATATATCCCTCCATAATAGCCTGTCTTCCAGTCCGGATCGATCTGTCATAATGACAGCCCTCCATACCACCATGCGTAAGGAAGTCTAACTTGACATAGTCAAAATCCCACTCCACAAAGCGTGACAGTTTCCATTCCATCTGTTGTTTCCAAACTGGATGTGTCACATCAAACGGAATTGCCCCATCTACCTTTGCAAGCGGTACTCCATCAACATCTCTTAACAACATCTCCTCAAAATAATGCCCTGGTGCACCCGGAATTTCCTGTTTTGCATCATCGCCAAAAAAGGCAAATGGCGAATCATAAATACCTGCTTTCTGCCCGTGTTCATGTAGCTCTTTAACCATGGATGCAAGTGTGTCTTCTGGAATTGCACTCCACCCGGCATCTAGGTTCATATAAGTACGGTTATTATTCACATACCCTGCTGGCTGCAACACTTCTCTCAGAAACTGCCCTGTTTTCTGATAATTGTCGGCATTTAACCGAAATGCCAGTCCTGCCCAGCTATTAAAACCAAAGGGCACCCCTTCTGTCCATGTCAGGCACTTCCGCTCCTCAGCCAACAAATCACCATAAGTCTCCAAAATTCTTCTGTAATCCCGACCATATAAGATATAAAAGCGTGAAGATTTCACAGATTTTCCTATCACACTCCCATGCGAAATACTGTCGTGTGTTCCCTCATCGGCAATGCCACTCTGTACCCAGAAGCTTTTTGCATCTGTGCCTGAACAGATAATTGCATTCTTCCAGACAGAAAAATCTGCTGCACCAATCAGCAAACCTTCTCTGCTGTCTTCTTGGAATAACACTGTCAAATCATAACTTCTTCTTCCCGCACGCAGCGGTTGTGCCTCGTAACGCAGCCACATTGTGTTGTCATATGGCACTAACAACATCTTACTCCAAATGCTTTTCCATATTTTAGGAGCATGATCTCCCAATCCTTCTGCAACAAGCGGAATCAAGCGGTTCGTCTCTACTTCCTGCCCATCTTGCTGAGAAAGAGAGCAAGAGACCATAGGCGCACCTGACTCAGAGACCATCAAATACTCTGTCAATATCAAACCGTTTTCTGCCTCAAATATAAGAGTTTGTCCCTTTTCATCCGAAGTCATCTCCTGCTTTTTCAATACCGCTGTCCTAGTGTCAATCATCCTCCCATCCACATGATATGCTCTTGCATACGCGGACAAAACAACAATATCTCCCCATGACAACTCAAACACTCCGTCTTTTTTGTACTGCCATTTCACTATTGCACTCGTTTCTTCCATAATGATCCTCCTCTGTTTTTTCTCTTGTCTATTCTTTTCCGTCGAAATAGAGTGTTCCAAACCTTTCATACACAACCTCCGTTCTTTCTCTTGTCTATTTTTTTCCCATCGCATTCCATTCAATAAGAACGCTCTCATATTCTCCTGGTATCGCACTCAATGTAAGACCCGCACCCATCCACGTTCTTCCACTGTGTATCTGATTGTTCGCTGAGCAGTGATAATCTTTATCTGGCGAAAGTCCTTTAACAATAGTATGCACCGGAAGCGGATTCCCCTCTGCTGATGTCATGACCAGTGTCTGCAGTGCGTGATCTTTTTTCTCATCCACAAACTCCCACGCACAGAATCTTCCTCCCGGCGGCGTAATCCTGTAATATGTCCCTTCATGTATAAGGGAATGATATTTATGAAATTCCGCAATCTGCTCCTTCACCATCTCTCTTTCCTCATCTGTGATCTTATTCAAATCCAACTCATATCCAAAGCTTCCAGAAAGGGCTACATGACCTCTTGTGCGGAAAGATGTGATCCGCGCTGTCTGATGATTTGGCACAGCAGATACATGAGCTCCCATACTGCTTATGGGATAAAAGAAAGATGTTCCATACTGAATATACAGCCTGTTCACCGCGTCTGTATTGTCGCTACACCAAATCTGTGGAGAATAATACAACATAGCAGCGTCAAAACGTCCACCGCCTCCGCTGCAGCCTTCTAGTAAAATATCTGGAAATCTCTCAAGGAGATGCTCCAGTAAATCATATACACCCAGAATAAAACGGTGATATACTTCCCCGTTCCGATTTCCTGCATATTTGTGACTGTAAATATCACAGAGACTTCTGTTCACATCCCATTTCACATAGTCAATTGGCGCATGTTCCAAAATGTCCGTCATTCGCTCAAGAAGATATTCCCGCACATCATCACGGCTCATATCCAACACCAACTGATTCCTAGCGCGATTAGGCTCTCTACCTGGTATCATAAATGCCCAATCCGGATGTGTCCTGTATAGATTGCTGTTCTCTGAAATCATTTCAGGCTCAAACCACAGACCAAACTTCATACCCAAAGCATGTATCCTGTCCCCTAATTCCTTCAAACTGCTGCCTAATTTCTTTTCATTGGCAAACCAGTCTCCCAGACCACTGTTATCATCATCCCGTTTACCAAACCAGCCATCATCTAGCACCAGCATCTCAATTCCCAGCTCCGCAGCCTGCTCCCCAAGAGAGATCAGCTTTTCTTTGTTGAAATCAAAGTACGTTGCCTCCCAATTGTTCAACAGCACAGGGCGCTTTGCACATTGATACTTACCCCGGCACATATGTTCCCTCAAAATCTTATGGTATTGATGGGACAACTTGGCAAGTCCCGAATCAGAATAGCTCAATATAACCTGCGGTGCATCGAAAACCTCCCCTTTTTTCAACAAAAATGAAAAATGATTCGGCTGGATTCCCATCAGCACCCTTGTCTGCCCCCTCTGATCTTTCTGGGCACAGGCTGTGAAATTACTGCTGTACACCAGGCACAGACCATAACAGTCTCCAAAATCCTCTGTCGCCTCTGGGGCACACAGAATCATAGCTGGATTATACTGATGACTGGAGGTTCCCCGCAGACTTCCTATTTCTAGCTTTGTGCGCCCTACTCTATTTCTCTCGGGACTCCGCTCCAATGTATGCCTGCCCACAAAGGTGATCAGATCATACTCCCCGTACTGGAAATCCAAACAACAAGAAAGGCACTTGCTAAGCACGATTTCGTTCTCTCCATAGTTTTCCACTTGAACTGACCTAGTTATCACATTTTCCTGTTCAAAGACACCATACAATAAACGTACCACAACATGGGAAACCTTTTCCCGCATGGTAATCACCAATGTTTCCCCTTTTTCCTCTTCATTGTCATAAAGAGATGGCATCCCCGCCACTTTATAAGAAGAATCCATCAGTTCATATCCCTCAAACCGATAATCTGCCGCCATACTGCCGTCTTTATGCAAAAGTGCCACACAGCTCTCGCGATAATCCCCAACACCATCAGAGGGCAACTCCTGCGGCAGACAATCCAAAGAATATGTCCGGTCCCCCACAGCCTCTGGTGGATTTCCTGAGAATCCCACATCTGCATGGAAAATCAAGTCAGACAGATTTTCCTCATCAATTCTCCTGCCATAATAGGTATGTAGCAAAATGCCGTATTCATCTGCATACATCTGATAGGTACTGTCTTTTGTGTGCAGATTAAATAATCTGCCTCCTTTTCCCACACCAATCGCCATATTCCAATATCTCCTTTATTCTAAAAATAATTTCCTTACATGAGAAAAGCCCCCGTCCGATCACGGAAGCCTTTCTCATTCCAGCCGCCACATAATGTAGTCACAAAATATTTTACTCTTTAACCGCACCAATGACCATACCAGACACAAAGTATTTCTGTAAGAACGGATAGATCACCAACAGTGGGATCGTAGATACCACAATCTTTGTTGCATTGAAAGTGCGGTTATTCATGGAAGCCATCTGTTTTAACTGTTCTGCATCCGTCACCTGTGTTATATCCACTGTGAGCTGCTGAATGTATGTCTGCAGGGGATACATAGCTGATTTACTCATATAGATCAAACCGGAAAAATAATCATTCCAGTGATTTACAATTGAGAACAATGCTACTGTAGCCAGTGCCGGCAGGGATACTGGCAGATATATTTTTACCAATATCTCAATCGGACTCGCGCCATCGATACGTGCCGCTTCATCCAGAGACTCCGGAACACCCTTGAAGAAATTAATCAGAAGAATCACATTGAATACCGGAACTGCACCTGGAAGAACCAGCGCCCAGATAGTATTCGTCAAATGAAGATTGCTCACAACCATAAACAACGGGATAATACCGCCGGAAAACAGCATGGCAAAAATAACGAACTTAATATACACCTCACGCGCCGGAAAACGCTTCTTGCTCTTAGAGAGCGGATAAGCCATACTCACAGTAAAAAACATATTGATCAACAATCCTAAGATGACTCTCTCCACAGAAATCAGAAAAGATTTCCAGAACTGTGAATCTTCTAGTAGCTTCTTGTAAGTAACAACCGTAAAATCCTTGGGAATAAATCCCACTTCGTTGGCAGCAACCGCATCACTACCACTGAGAGAGATCGCAAGCATATTGATCAAAGGAAGTAGGCAGCTTAATGTCAAAATAATCACCACAGCCCATACGATTGCCTTGAAAAATAATTTTTTGTAATTTACTTTTTTTGTCATGATGCCATCCCCCTTAAAATATACCGCTGCCAGTAAGCTTCTTTGCACCCTTATTGGCGCCCATGATCAACAGGAAACTGATAATAGACTTAAACAGTCCCACTGCAGTACCAATACTGTATTGTCTCTCGACCATACCAATTCTGTATACATATGTATCAATAATATCCCCTGTCTCATACACAATCGGATTATAGAGATTAAATACTTGATCGAAACCTGCATTCAGAATATTTCCAAGATTTAGAGCAGTCATCAATATAATGGTCGGTAGGAGGCTTGGCAGGGTAATGTGAAGTGTCTGCTCAAAACGGTTGGCCCCGTCGATAGATGCCGCCTCATAAAGACCTAAGTCGATCCCTGTCAATGCTGCCAGATAAACTACAGAATTATAGCCAAACTCCTTCCACACATCAGTCGCCACGATCACTTTGCGAAACCAGTTATTATCCGCCAGAAACTGAACAGCATCTCCTCCAAACGTTGTGAGCACGGAATTAAAAGGTCCGGAAAGCGAAAACATATTTGTAACTACTGTTGCAAGCACAACCCATGACAAAAAGTGTGGAAGATATACAACTGTCTGAAAGAATTTCTTGCATATACTGACAGTGATTTCATTCAATAAAATTGCAAATGTCACTGGGACAATAATATTGAAAATCAACTTTGCAAAGGCAATCACCAACGTGTTGACAAATACCTGACGGCTGTCGGGAAGACTGAAAATAAATTTGAAATTATCAAATCCTACCCATTTAGAACCAAAAATCCCCTTCGCCGGAACATAATTCTGAAATGCCATCAAAGAACCAAATAACGGCACAAACACAAACAGGAACAGCATAATCATACCAGGCAGCATCATCAGATGGAACATCCTCTTCTCACGTCCTGCAAATTCTGTCTTTCCCCCGCCAGCCACTGCTTTATTCCCCTGTCTCATATAACCCCTCCATTTCTATACTTGTTTATTCCCTTCTATATTTACACAATCTATTTTGCAGAAAGTTCTTCATTGATCTCATCTGTGATCGTCTGACCACCTGCAGAAGTCCAGTTTTCCACAAATTCATCGAAGGATGACATATCTGCCTCACCCACAATAATTTTTAATATTGTCTGCTGCTCTAACTTCTCAAGTGATGCCCATTTGGTCTTCATGGTTTCAGACGTCTCAAAATAGGAAGGCGTCATAAAGTTCGCTGGCTCTTCACTGAACTTATTGATCGCCACCATACGAGATATATACTGGGAGTAATCCGCAGAATCTGCCTTCTGACCTGCTGTCACAGCATTCTGGTAACGAACTGCTGCCTCATAATAACCAATCTCCTCTGTATCTAACGTGGAGACATCCGCACTGCCATCTATAACTGCTTTCACATGCGCAGTCATGATCTCTGCGTTATTTCCGGGCTGTACCTGACAGTACAGAGGCCAGTTAAAGTATGCGATTGTCTGATTCTCAATGATTTCATTGGCTGTATCAGAAGTATCCTGTTTCGCATATTCAGAATTGATATTTACAATCTTCATGGCAATTTCAGGGTGATCATACCCCTTTCTTACCACTACGAATCCAGCGTAAGGCTTGGTGTTAATCGCGTTAATCTTTCCGTCAGAACCTATCGGTGCACTGACATTCACCCACTCCGCATCCTTGTTTGCATAGGATGCTGTCTGTGCCGGATTAAACGGAGACCACCATGGACCAATATATGCACCACACTGTCCACCAGAAATCAGTGCGACAATATCGTCCGTCGTGCGCGTTGTGAATTCCTTGTCGATCAGCCCTTCCTGATACCAATCCGCCAGAAGCTGCAGAGCCTTCTTCATCTCGGGCTGTACAGAGCCATATGCTGCCTTTCCATCACTGTCGGTAATCCACACTTCGGGGTATGCATCAAATGCCGTAAAAATATTATCCACAGCAAAGTGGTTATTGGGATAACCACCATATACAGTAGGCAAAACTGCGAGTCCCACAGTATCTGCCTGACCATTACCGTCGGGGTCGTTGTCGATGAAGGCACGAAGCACCTCTGCAACCTCATCCAGTGTGGAGGGTTCTTCCAATCCAAGGTTATCCAACCAATCCTTACGCAGCCACAGGAAATCTTGACCATCGCTCAACTGTGTCTTGGGAATTGCCATAATTTTGCCATCAAAAGTAGCTGCATTTAACGGATTATTGGCACCATAGCTCTCATAAGATGATTTGACTGTATCACATGCCAGATTATTGTAAATATCCGTCAAATCTGCAACCATATCATTCTCCACTAGCTCTACCAGTGTAGAATACTCAGCAACATGCATAATGTCCGGAATATCCTGGGCTGCAATTGCCAGGGAAACCTTTTGGTCATAATCATCACCTGCCTGTGCTTCAAACACATTTTCATTTTGAACATTGATAACTTCCTTCACATACCGTGTGTATGCATTATCCGTTGGCGTATCATTTTCATAGGATGTTCCTGAAAGTGTATCTG
The DNA here is from genome assembly GCA_014239155.1 of Lachnospiraceae bacterium. Classification (GTDB taxonomy): domain Bacteria; phylum Bacillota; class Clostridia; order Lachnospirales; family Lachnospiraceae; genus COE1. The sequence goes on from JAAZZQ010000088.1 coordinate 170,558, forward strand.
CTCCCTGGGAAGTCAACACATAGCCGGTGGTATAGGTCACAAGCTCAGGATATTTACCGTATGGATCATTTGCCGCTGCCTCCCACGCTGCCTTCTCGTCATCGCTCATATTTGCCGTAAAATCTCCCTCCGACTTGCTGCATCCTGCCATACATGTCATGACCATTGCAGCTGCCAACATCAAACTAATAGTTTTCTTTTTCATTTGATTTCCTCCAAATTCTGTAATTTACTAATGACTCACTGAAAATAATAACAAACATGCATGTATTGCGTTACTTTAACAATAACAAAATTCTTATTTCTATCAAATATAAAATTTCCGAAAAACATATCAATTTTCCGTCTTTTTCTATATAAAATGATTCAAAATATAAAGAATAGTGATATATTCTTTATAGATATACATACTTTTCCACAGATGAAGGAGTGAAATTATGTACAAAATGCTTATTGTAGACGATGAGAGCACCGAGCGGCAATGTATCAGTTACCTTATCAAGTCGTCCGATCTGCCACTGGAACTAAAAGAAGCGGAAAGCGCTTCCACAGCTTTGAAACTCTTAAAAACATGGCACGCAGATATTCTGTTCACAGATATCCGAATGCCTGCTACCTCTGGTCTAGAACTGGCAAAACAAGTCTCAGAACTATGCCCGGGAATCAAGACAATCATATTTAGCAGTTATGCGGAATTTGAATACGCACGAGCTGCCATGACACTTGGTGCTGTGAGCTATATCTTAAAGCCCGTGGTACCTAATGAACTAGAATCCACTTTACGGGACGTGATCCATCTGTTAACTGAGGAAGAGGATTCAAGACTTCGACAGGATACCCAACAATCTTACATGCTTCAATATGCCTTACAGGGTTGCATCAATGGAACCCTATCCGCTGAGATCTCACCGGAATTAATCTATCTGCTGAATGAATTTCGCCAGGTTGTGCTGTTGGATATGCCACCCCATTTTTTGGAAAAAAACTATGCCGTTTTTTATGAAAGTCTCCGTCATGAAATGCATTTGGATATGGAGACACTAAATCTTTCCTCCACACAGTCTGTACTCTTTCTGCGTACAGAACACAAAGATGCCCACAATTTTGGCTGTCGACTCCACACCTATATTACTGAAAACTTCCAGACACAATGCTATCTCTCCATCAGCCCCCTTGTAACTGAATACGCCAACCTGCAGGATGCTTATACTTTTACAGAGCAACAGATGGAACAACGTTTCTGGAATCCAGAAGTACATGTTTTCTCCTTTGATTGCACTGACCTTCCTGAAAAGCCAATTGAGTCACTAGACGACAATTCCATTCTGTCTATGATTAAGCGGAACCTCTACGACAAAGACGCTGAAAGCCTCTTAGAAAACCTGAACCTGCTGTTTCAGAAATACCGACAACCTGCAAAACAGTCGCAGATTTTTGTAAAATTTGTATTTTCAAACCTGATCACTACGATTTATCCTTTCCTGCCGGATGGAAATGATAAATCATTAGATACCCTGATCACAGAACTTTACGTCCAACAGGACATCCTAGAAATTATCAACACCATTCAAACCATGACAGACCAGATTACCAAAAGCTATGAATCTGAGCAGACCATAGACATCCGCCAAGAAATTGTCTCAACGCAGGAATACATTAACAAAAATTACAGCCGCGACCTTTCTGTGGAAATACTGGCCTCTATGGTCTATCTGACCCCTGATTATTTGAGCAGGCTTTTTAAAAAGAGCACTGGAAAAAGTATTTCACAGTATATACGTCAAATACGCATGGAAAGCGCCAGCACTCTACTGAGAACTACAAACCGCAAAGTAATTGATATCGGAACCAGTGTTGGTTATGCCAATTACTCATATTTTTGCCAGAGTTTCCGGGAATACTTTGGTAAATCACCGGAAAAATACCGGCAGGAGGAAACTCTATGAAACACTTACTCATCCCATATTTAAATCTTAAATATAGAAACAAACTAATTTTAACCAGTATTCTAGTTGGTGTCATACCTCTGATCACATTAGGAATATTTTGTTATTACCAGACGCGCAGCCTCCTATTAGAAAAGGAACAGGACGCACTCTCCTCCTCCATTGATACTGCATATAATTCCCTTGATTACCAGATTCAGCTCTATGAAAATCTGGTCACTTACCTTGTTCTTTCTGATACGATTGTCAACGTCTCCTCGTTGGAAAATCAAAGTATAATTGATAGATTTGAGATGCTCAACTACGAATATGATATTCTGCTCGACAATATTTATATACAGCATCCTGAAATCGTCCAGATCACTTTGTATGTGGATAGAACAGATCTCTTTCATGGGCGACAGCTCCGTCCTCTCTCCGACCTAGAATCGGAAAGCTGGTATGATTCCATAGAAAATACGGCTGCACCGGTCTGGCATTTGGATAAAGATGGCTATCTGTGTCTATTTCGGCGAGTTCCTACACCCTACATCAAATATGTCACCTCCTTCTCCAGACACTGTCTGTGCATTCGGCTACAACCGGAAAAGGTGTTCAATGTTCTTACTGATATCTCTAATGACTACCACCTGCAGATTGCAGACAGCAATGAAATCTTTTATGATTATATAGACGATTCTATTGCCGGAAAATCCTATTCCGACAATAACTGGACAACCAAGATCAGCCCCCCCCTTGTCAATGATTGGGTAATTACATTGGAAAAACCATCTAACCTGTTGGCTGCACCCGCAGACAAGATGGCTGTTACTATCCTCATTATCCTGTTTCTATGCTTTGTTCTGATCTATGCGGTCAGCGGTCTGCTATCCAACTTTTTTGCCCAAAAAGTAAACTTGCTGCTCTCAGCTATGCATAAAGTACAGGAAGGGGATTTAACTGTCCATATACACGACGACTGCCCTGACGAAATCGGCGAACTGACTAATAGTTTCCAACACATGATTCGCAAACTCAACCGTCTGGTTGTAGAAGACTACAAAAATAAGATCACTTTAAAAGAAACCCAACTTATGGCACTGCAGGCACAGATCAACCCACACTTTCTCTACAACTGTCTCTCTGTTATAAATAGTAAAGCTCTAGTAAACGGTCAGGTGGAGATCAGCCAGATGGCTCAGCTTTTGTCCACCTTTTACCGGACTACCTTGAATAAAGGTAAATCCGAGATCATGCTCCTAAACGAGATCAAAAATGTGAAATCTTATATTGAAATCCAGCTCATTTTAAATGATAATTTATTTGACGTTGTCTACCAGATTGACGATCCTGTTCCAGAGCGGGAAATTCCTAACCTGTTACTACAGCCTCTGGTAGAAAATGCAATTATACATGGAATACTTCCCAACAAAATTAGACGCGGCGTTTTATTTGTCACAATCACCCAAGTCAATGACCTGATTCACTTTACCATCATGGACAACGGACTTGGCATTCCGCCGGAAAAACTTCCACTGCTGACACAGACACAGTCTGAGGGATATGGACTCAAGAATGTCCACGAACGGTTGCAGCTCACTTATGGGGCAGCATATGGACTTAAAATAAACAGTATCTTAAATCAAAGTACTATGATCACCTTTTCCATCCCAACACAAGAAAGACAAATCAAAGAACAACAAAATGAAGGAGGACTATAAAAATGGTAAAAAAATGGTGGCACAATACAATCGGATATCAGATTTATCCCAAAAGTTTTCAAGACACGAACGGCGACGGAATCGGCGATTTAAAGGGTGTCACTGCACATCTGGACGACCTTGCCGATCTGGGAATCAATGTCATTTGGCTCTGCCCTATCAACAAATCACCAATGAAAGATCACGGGTACGATATTTCAGATTATGAAGAGATTGATCCCATGTTTGGTTGTAAGGACGACCTTGTAGAATTAATTCAAGAGGCCGACAAACACGGTATTAAGATCCTTATGGATCTGGTTGTAAACCATACATCTGTGGAACACCCGTGGTTTCAGAAAGCTCTGGCAGAACCTAACGGAAAGTATGGAAAATACTATATCATCAAGGAGGGAAAAGACGGGCGGGAACCCAACAACTGGCGCTCTATCTTTGGTGGCAGCGCATGGGAACAGATCGAAAATACCAATCTCTATTACCTCCATCTTTTTACCAAATGGCAGCCGGATCTAAATTGGGAAAATCCCATTCTACGCGAAAAAATTTATGAAATGGTAAATGGATGGCTTGACCTTGGCATCAAAGGTTTTCGTATTGATGCGATCAGCCATCTAAAAAAGGACTTTACATATCAGGACCTCCCTTCAGATGGCATAGATGGATACGTGGACGGATTTCCATACTTCAGCAATGTCAACGGTATTGGCGACTTTCTGGCAGAACTACGGGAAAGAACATTTGCCCGCTATGATGCAATGACAATCGGTGAAGTTGACGAAGGACTGCCGCCTGATATTCTATTAGATTTTATTGGAGAAAACGGTTACTTCTCAACGATTTTTGACTTTTGCCATGCAAAGTTCCTTATCAATTCCGCTCAATGGAAAGGCAGCCTGACAGAAATGATCGACGCGCTGAAAAAATGTCTATTTGCAAAACAAAATACTATCAACGGAAAAGGAATGTTGTGCAACTATCTGGAAAATCATGATCTTCCTCGCATTGTAGAACGATTTATACCAGAAGAAGAGATTGATTTCTACAGCAAATCCATGACAGGCAGCATCAACTTCTTCATGCCCGGAATCGTCTTTCTATATCAAGGACAAGCAATTGGCATGATGAATTACAAGAAGGAAAGTATCACAGCATTTCAGGATCCTACGACATTTACACAATACGCTGAATACCTCAAAAACGGGATGACTGAGGCGGAAGCGCTCGCTCAGATTAATCTAGAAACGCGGGAGCACGCAAGAACTCCTATGCAATGGACTAGCGAGCCGTATGCCGGATTTTCCAAATCAAAACCATGGTTTGCCGTCAATCCCAATTATAAACAGATAAATTATGAATCCCAGAAAAATGACCCAGATTCCCTGTACTCATTCTACAAAAAGATGGTAGCACTCAGAAAATCAGAGACATATCAGGATTTGTTTATTTATGGCGATATCGTCCCAATGTATGAAACAGAATCAGGCATTATTGGATATGAGCGCAGACTCAACAATAAAAGCGTACTGATTGTCATCAATGCAAAACCGAATGAAACAGTACTTCTATTATCTAGAAAAATAAAAGGTGTTCTGTTATCCAACTACAAAAAAATAATGCTGCAAGACGATGTGCTCCGATTACAAAGATTTCAGATACTTGTACTCGATTCAGATAAAAACTAAAATTGCAGATAGTATGCTTCGTACCAGCGCAAGCCAAATATAGACAGTGATGCAATAGTGTTAAACAGATAATCATTGCTCCAATTTCCAGAATGCTTACTGCCAGATGTACGACATAGTTTGGAGACACAAAAGGCAAAAATATGCCATGACTACCAAATTTTTCTTATGTTCTGGCAATACGCATTCAGTTATCATAAAATGACAAAGCCATTACTCCAATTGTCAGAAGTCATAAAAACAGGAAAAACAATCTCTTTTATATTACAATTGACAAGTGCGTGAAAAATTTCTTTGGTAACCCATATCAGAAATTTTTCACATATCGCTGTCATTCTGTGCTATATCTCCACAGATGTGTGCCTTTATTGCACCTTGCACAAAAGAGCAACTGCTACACTTCTGCTTTTTACTCTATTCAAATAACAATGGTTAGTACTCCCTTCCTGCTATCCTCATTAATACCGAACACAACGTAAACAACCAGTTGCCATATAACGCCATCTTCCCGGTGAAAAAATAGATTGCATCTATAAGCACAATCGGGTAAATTTCTGCTAAAGGACGATTGCGTCATTCTTCAATCTGTGAAAGAAACCTGTCTGTTACGACCGACACCATACTCTCACTAACTTCAAATGCATAAATATTGTCTATAGTCTCAGATATTTGACGTGTGGTCATTCCTTTTGTATACTAGAGATGCTCTTGTCATCAATAACAAAGATATTCTTCTTACATTTTAGGATTATCTGCAGTGCAAAAACTCTGACAATCATAAGGAACCTCCACTTCAAATTTACTATATTTATTATGTATATATTTCAGTCTAGTGTTCTATCCAGTCAAAAATTAAAATTGTGGGTTGCATGTTTTGTGCCAGTGCTAACCGAACTTTTGATAGTGATGTGGTGGCACTGTCTAGAAATTTTAACAATGCAATGGTGCAGAACAGGTAGTTCATGGGTCTAATTTCTGACCGGATAGGGTACTCATTCATGTAATTTGTCTCTTCAAAACACTCATATTTCCCATAGCCAAGATAATCGTCCATCTCTGCCTCAAGCGTTTCCTGTATTGCACCTGAGAACAGATCTTTGAGGATATCTTGGATATTCTCTGCAGTTTCAATGTTATACTCCTGCAGTAATCCTTGTATAAGGTTTTACTTTCCTACAGTTATTGGTTTTGGGTTTTAATGTTCTTTTTTTGTTTACCATATTTAAGACCTCTTATAATTTAGATTTTATCATAAAAGACATTATTCTTACAAAATATTTACAAACTTTTTTACAGTCTCAATAGCACATTAAATTGATTTACTATTAATTATTGATATCCTTTTTCCAATATTCTGTATTCTTTTAAACAATGTCCCTACAGTATCAAAATCTTTATATCTTACATTACAATAGTCTATCAAATAAGAAGATTCTTTTTCAATTTGTTCCAGTATATTATAGTAATCAGAAGGGGTTAAAAAATCATGTAAATTCCTTTTCTTGGACAACCCCTTTGTATGTTGATCTAATACATAACATATTTGCCCAAACAATTGATCGGAATACTCTTTATATTCATTTGCTGCAACGATATACTTTTTTTTCGCTAAAAGTTCCTCATCTGTCCAAATTCTATCACTTCTATTTTGCTGCAAAAATACTTTAAGATTTTGTGAGTGCTTTGCAATTATTCCACATACATATGCAGTTGCTTTACTATTTCCTCCAAACATGACATATTGTTTACCATCTTTTGAAGGCACCATAACGGGAAGAACATCTGCAACAATCTGAATAGAACGCTCAGGCATATACCAAAGTTCATCTGAATTGTCTAAAACAATTCCTTCTACCCCTATTACATTATCAAATTCTGCAGGATAACTTTTTTTTCCCGAATTTGCTTTTGAAGCAACAAGTATTTTCCCTTGACGCCTCAACTGCTGACATAGAAAATACATTTTTTCATTTTTACAATCCAAACAGGTAGAAAAACTCATACATATATAATCAATTGACAATTGTAACAGATATTCTAAGGCATCATTAATAACAGAAATTTTACTGACGGCATTTTTATCCAAAACTTTTATAATAATAAATTCTGCATTTGGTTGTATTCTTGCAAGTATCTCAAAAATTGCTGTTCCATGACCATTATCATCCAAACATAACGCATCATTAGAAATAAAATTCTTAAACATAGTAATATTATATTTTTCTCTTTGAGAACAATTACAACCCGAATCTAAAATAGCAATTTTATAACTCTTCATATATATTCTTCCTTTTATTCCTCTTCGCGTGTGTATACAGCAGGGAAAAACTTTCCCCTACTCGCCGCGCAATTCCCATATTAGAGTATATTCTCTCTACATGGATCTCGTACATATAAAGAATGGGGACATTTGTCCCCATTCTATAATAACAGTAAGTAGAATCCTTCTATAAACTTCTAATTAATATGTAACGATAGCTTGAAACTTATTGGTATAAACTTTATTACCACAATATTGTTAAATTCGGCGTAAACTGTACTCTACAGCCACTTGTGCTTGGATTTGCTGTCACCCACTCAGCACAATCATCTGAACAACCCTGTCCCATTACCTCAGTTGTTTCAACCTTGTCCTCGATCTTCCTAACTTCTAACATTTCACTCTGCTTTGTCATCATATGCACCTCTTTCTAACTCTACTTACTATTATTTTCCCAAAAATTTTGCTTTACGTGCTCTATCGCACAAACTACAGGTATAGGTTCATAATAATCACCCTGTACCATCTTATTAATTATCTTACATCTGGAACAAAGACATGCTGAATATACTGTACATCCTTGACACTTATGTATCGGGGAAGTATTAATTTTCTCAAGTCTTTGTATATTATCTTCCAATAAGGTTCCTTTTACTACATTCCCTATCAGTAATTCCCTTTCACCCACCCCATAACTGCACGGATACAAATCTCCATTTGGGAGCACATGGAAATTTGTCTTCCCCCCTTGGCAAAATCCTTTATTTTGAAATCGATCTTCCAAAATAGAAATTCTCACCGACTTTAGTTCATCAATATTTTCCCTATAATACTTTCTTACTATTTTCATCTGTTCTAATAAAACTTGCATTTTTTTAACAGACCAATTAGGTGAAAAATAATCAGGCGCAGAAACAATATTTTTAAAACCACAATTAATTAGATGAATAATATTATGACCCAATCTTTCTACTGTTTCTGAAGTGTAAGTCATCCTAACTCGTATATCAGATTTTTGTTTTAATAACTCTGGAACTATTTTCATAATTCGCGTATAGGTTCCATTTCCATTAGAATCAACTCTATTTTTATCATTTGTTAGCATATCTCCATCTAAACTTAATGAAACTCCATAATTCATTTTTTCACAAAGATAGTCTACTATTTGTTTTGTTAGCAAAAGTCCATTTGTTGTAATTCCAAAGAGAGGTTTTAAAGAACTCTTTTCTAATTCTGAAATAATATACTGAATCATTGAAAAATTAATTAACGGTTCCCCGCCATGAAATTCTACTATTAATGGTTCTTGATATTTTGGTTTATAGACAGTTTTAATAAATTTAATAACACTATCAGCAACATCTTGTGTCATATTTTCACATTGCTTTTCTAATCCTTCATAACAATATCTACACATTAAATTACATCCTGTTGTAACCCATATTCCAATAAGCATATCCCTACTCTTCTTCCCATATTATATTCTGCAGCTCTTTCTTTCTCTTCTCACAATGGATATCTTTACTGATTATTCCCTTTTGCAGCATATCAATATGATGCAGGCAACTCCAACAGAATAAATTTACATCGCAATCCTTACATTCCGAATAGTTTTGAGGATACAGTTGAAGAAAATTATTATATGCGTTTGTTTTTTTAACTTCTCCATCTGTAAAAAAATGTAATAATTCTTTCTGTTCGAGAATATTTCCTAAAAAATATTTTTTGTCAAATAAAATTGGACAAGGAAACATATTTCCAAAATAATCAATATACATTGTCCTTTTAAGTGCTCCACAGGAACACACTTTCATGCCTGAACTATTGGTCCGAATCTGTTCCTTTCCATCCATAGTTTCTTTATTTTTATTATTCCTATTTACTTCCAATTCAGCCCTATTTGCTTCCCCTCTTCCTATTGGACTAAAGGTTCTAAGCATAGGCTTTGTTCCCAACTGATTATTCAGTTCAAAAAATTGTTGTATATGTGGTTGGTTTTGTTTCGTAACCACCATAGATAACGAAATTTTTTTAAATCCTGCTTCATGAAGCATTTTAACAGAATCCATTACTTTAGAAAAAACACCTTTTCCGCGTATTCTGGCACATGTCACCTCATCAACACCATCAATACTTATATCAATTGAATCAACCAACTTTACTATTATGGATATATTTTCTTTGGTAAACAATGTACCATTTGTCATAATTCCAATATGCCCTTTAAACCGTTTCCTAGTATACTCTAATAAATCAACAAAACCTTCTTTTAATAATGGCTCCCCACCCGTAAAAATAATCTGTTCTGGGCTTAAAGTAATAATTTTTTCTATTATCCTTTCACACTCTTCCAAAGTTAACACATCTGGTACATTACCAGCCTTTACACTGCAATGTTTACACTTTAAATTACATCTCTCTGTAATGGCAAATGTGATATACTTAGGTATCTCTTTCTGCTTCTGTTTATTTTGTGTTATAACCTCTATCTCAAGTAACTGATTTAGAAGCTGCTTCATATATATTTTATCACTCTCATCTTTCAGAGCACTTATAAAATCTCGGACTGTATAGTGCTTCTGTATCACTGTTTGAATAAGCTGATAACATTCTTGACTTATTTTTATCCATTCGCCGGAATTTGTATTTCCTAGAATAACCCTTTTTTTATGCGAAAGAATCCCTGTGTGCTCTGTCAATTTAATCGACATTTCTTCGTTCATAATCTCTTCCCCTAACGCTTCATTCTGTTCTTAACCTAACAATAATACTCTCTTTCTCTAAACCTCTGCATAAAAAGTAAGGAACCATTATAGCAATAATAATAAATATAGGACTGAGAACCATTATTGGCAGCAATGTGAACCGAAATGTAAAAAACCAAATGCTATGAGATACTATTTTTACTATTGTGAGTGATACAACTGTCCCAAAAAGTATAGATAACAAAATTGTAGCAATTGCATATATCAATCCTTCTGTAATAAGCATCGACTTTAACTGCTGGTCTGTCATTCCAACACTTTGCAACATAGCAAATTCTCCTTTTCTAGTAAGTACACTTGTAAACATCGCATTAAAAAAGTTTACAATACCTATAAAGGCAATAATCCCTCCAAAAACACTCCCAATAATCACAAACGTATTTTTTACTCCTGAAAATTCATCCAAATATTTTTTTTTGGAATCAAAATTCAAGAGGCTATTTGATTTAACATAATATTCTAACTTTTCCTGCATTTGTTGTATATTTTTTTCTCCTTCTTTACAATTAAATATATAAGAAACTGTTACAGGATTTTTTATATATTCAAGAAATACGTCTGAAGGAATATATATATTTGTATTACCAGTATGTCTATCTGTATATGTGTTTTCTTTTATCAAAACCTTTGCTATTACCTCAAATTCACGGACAGCGGTTTCGTGAAGATTTATCTCATCTGTTACATCATAAAAATGAATCTTAATTTTGTCACCAACCTGAATAGGAATGTTTGCTTCTGCATTTCCAAATCCACTATCTGAAATTCCTATAATAATACCTGCACCAGCTTTTAACTTATCAAAATCCAATACTCCTTCTAACAAATCCATAGATTGCAGTAAATAATCATCTGCTCCATATAAGTCAATCATTGGATATCCATTAACATCCCTATTCGGTGAGGGCAATAAATCACTTTCGGCAAAAAACTGTTCTTGAAGCACTTTTGTCCTTATCAGCCTTCCCCCTTCACCAAACTCTGGCTGACTTTTTACATAATCGATATAACTTTGTGGAATTCTATATTCAGATTTATCAAACGCATAATTAAAATATTCTGCCGTGGAAATAATAAAATCCTTATCTAAAAAGTTATTTACATATGCTTCTTCATCAAATCCATTTACAAATGTAAATACAGAATTGAACAAAACTGCTGCCAATCCTAAGGAAAAAACCACAAGCAATGTCCTTTTTCTATTTCTCCCCAGATTTGCAATTGCCATACGATAAATTTTTCCACCGTTTACAGATTGTTTTTCTTTCTTTAATTTTTTGCTCTTTGTATCTACAAATCGTAAAGCTTCCAATGGCGATACCTTAGAAGCAACCTTTCTCGGTATACTGACACTAATATAAATCGTTATGAACGAAAAAAATGCTGCGCCCAAGAAAATAATTGGTATTACTGTTATTTGCACACTGTCTGCAGTTTTGTATGTTGTTGATTGCATCAGCGCTGGAACCAGCAAAACCCCTAAAAAATACCCCAAAATCAAACCAATTGGAATACCGATTGCTGCTAATCTATTCGCCTGCTTTTGCAATAGTTGTTTTAGTTGCCCCTCTGTTGTTCCAAGTGTTTTAAGCTGTCCAAAAAAGCGAATATCCTGCATCACTGATATCTGAAAAATATTGTAAATTATTAAATATCCTGTAACAAATATAAGTAGGGTTGCCCCAATCAATCCCATTATCACACTCGAATTGTCCAAGGATGCTGTAAATAAATATGCTGGAGAAATTCTGGCAATTACAAAATTTGACGCATTCTTATCTGCTCCCATACCTTCCCACACATATCCAGATTCCTCAAGCATCATTGTAATCTGTTCTGACAATTTCTTATCATCTTTAAAATTGATATAAACTACTACACTTCCTGAGTAATTCATATCTATATCATAGGTATATGGAATATCATTTTGGATCGCATTTAAATAGTCTTTTGAAACAATAATTCTATGAACATCTGAAAATTCCTCCGCATTCCAATATCCAGCCAAAATAAACTCCTCTGTTCTGAATTTGTCTTTCACACGGTAATTTAACTTAATTGATGTACCAATCTTTTTTTCAATTCCAAGCCCTTCTAAAAGTTTGGAATCCGTAATAATCTCCTGTTGCGTCTGTGGGAAATGACCATCTTCCAGCTTGTATCCAGCAAATTCTATCGCAGTGTTATCCATATACCACATTTCGGACTTTAAACCACGCAAAGAGTCCTCCAATATTTCATCCGCAACCAGCTTTGTATATGCAATTTTATCTATTCTTGGATTATCCTTTACCTTCTTATAAACTTCATCCGTTATATTACTTAAGACAATCTGACCATCCCCACCTGCTTTTCGGATATTTTCCTGCTTTACTGTATTTAGCAGCTCAAATCCCATAGTAAAAATCGTCGTAAATAAAACTGTAGTCAAAACAATTGCTACTATCGCGATAAAATTTCTATTTCTGTTTGCCCGATATGTTTTATTTGCTATCTTGTTGATCACTGGTCTATTGTTATTACTGATCATTGCTGCCCTCCCCTTAATGCTCCACAATTTTACCATCCTCAATATAAATAATGCGATCTGCCATCTGTGCTATTTGCATATTGTGTGTTATCATAATTAAGGTCTGGTTCAGTATATGAACAGATTCCACCATTAAACCTAATACTTCTTGACTTGTATTACTATCTAAATTTCCTGTAGGTTCATCAGCTAAAATAATGGAAGGATTACTTGCTAATGCTCTAGCAATGGCAACTCTCTGTTGCTGCCCACCAGATAATTGCGATGGCAATGCAAATTTTTTTTCAGATAAATGCATAATTTTCAATATTTTTGTTATATATTCCTGATTTGGTTGTCGTCCATCCAACTCAAGTGGTAAAATTATATTTTCATAAGAATTTAAAACAGGCACTAAATTATAATTTTGAAAAATAAATCCAATCTGCCTTCTTCTAAAAACCGTTAGCTCATCCCTATTTAAAGTTCCAAGCTCACTCCCTTCTACAATGACTTTCCCACTTGTTGGATTATCCAATCCTCCCAGCATATGTAACAGTGTAGATTTTCCACTTCCAGAAGCACCCACCACTGCCACAAACTCACCTTTTTTTACTGTTAAATCAATTCCGTCTAGTGCTTTTGTTAGAGTGTTTCCCTCTCCATAATATTTTTTTAACTCTCTTGTCACTAAAATATCTTCCATAGTTTCCCTCTCTCTTTTTTATATCTATAGTGTAAAACAAAAATGTCACCTAAACCTCTCCAAAAAATATCATTTTTGTGAGATTTAAGTGATTTTCAATAATTTGACAAATAAATAGAGAATTTACTTCCTTTGCCGCATACAGATTGTACGCTAATAAACCCTTTTTCCATACTGAGTATCTGTCTTGCTAAATATAAACCAATACCAACTCCAGCCTTATCCCTCACGTTTTTTCCTCTATAAAATCTTTGAAATATTTTTGGTATTTCCTCCTGCGGAATCCCTATTCCTGTGTCCGAAATCTCTATCAGTGTATATATTTCATATCGTTTCACTGAAACAGTAATATTCCCATGTTCTGGCGTATATTTCACAGCGTTATCCAATACATTTTCCAGAACTTCGTCTGTCCATTTCCGATCATGCAAAGCAGTGAGTTCTTCCTCACATTCCACATAAATTGTAATATCTTTTTCTGCGGCTTTCATTGCAACACTTCCCAACACTCCAGCCAACGTTTCCTGAACAGAGAGCACTTGAGGTGACAATAAAAATATTCCCACCTCTAACCTAGACATTTTTAATAAATTATCCATCAGAAAATCCAACTTATCAATCTGCTCTGATAAAATTTTTAAATAACAGGTTCTCTTTTCAACTGATAAATCTTTTTTCTGAAGTGCTGTAGTATAAAGTACTGCGTTTGCAATTGGCGTCTTAACTTGATGTGCTATATCTGATACTAAACTCTGTAGAATTTCCTTGTCCTGTTTTGCTTCTCCTACCACCCTCTCTATATGATCACACAATCTTGCCAATTGCATTTGGCTTTTGCTTAATAAAGAATCCTGATATCTGAAAAATTCCTGCATTTTACCGTCCTGTATTATTTGAGTAATATTTTTTTCCAAAATATCAGAATATGTTTCAATTTCTCGAATCAACTGCCTGCTAATCAAACCATTTAATAAAATAGTTAATATACATAGTCCATATAAAATAAAATTCACTTTGCTTTGTAGAATAAAGGATATTCCCCCTGACACTATAATAAATACACCATTGCCATAATTCCTTATTCTTATTAATGTATCTGTTGAAATCCTATTTTTAGTCCCCACTATTTCCCTCTCCTATCCATGTATATCCCATTCCATAGATTGTTTTTATATATCGATGCTCCGAATCCTCAAGTTTACTTCTCAATCTATTAATGCTCACTGTCAACGCATGTTCATCTACATAATTTTCGCTTTCGTTATCCCATAATTTTTCTAAAAACATACGTCTTGTTAAAACTAAATTTCTATTATTAATTAACAATTTTAATAGTTTAAACTCAAAAGAAGTCATTACTATTTTTTGATCTTCTTTAATAATTTGTAAACTTTCAAAATCAATGGTAATAAATCCGTCTGTCCAAATATCCTTTTTAATATCTTTTCCATAGCGTTGCAACACTACTGCAATACGGCATTGAAGTACAGAGACACTAAAAGGTTTTTTAATATAGTCATCTGCCCCTGAAGCAAAACCTCTTACTTCATCTATTTCCATATCTCTTGCTGTCAAAAATAAAATTGGAATACTTTTTATACTTTTCATTTTCTGACAAACTTCAAATCCATCCATATCTGGTAAATTTATGTCTAACAAAATCAAATCAATTTTTAATCTTTTTAGTTTATCAATCGCTTCTAATCCTGTTTGGACGCTCTCAATCTCATACCCACAATTCTCTAAATTAACCGCAAGCCCACTTGACAATACTGGGTCATCCTCAACAATTAAGATTTTATTCATTTCAAACACTCACTTTCCTAGAATTCTTTGCTGTCAATTATAACAAATCTTAACTTTTCTGGATAGATTCAAGTTAAAATGTAATAATCTTATCGCAGACTGTCAATAATTCTCTTCGATGTGTAACAATAATAACAGTTTTATTTGTCAAATATTCTCTCACTATATTACAAAAATTTCTCTCACTTTCCAAATCCATAGCTGCAGTTGGTTCGTCTAAAATATATATACTTTTATTTTGTAAAAGACCACGTATTAATGCTAATTTTTGTGCCTCTCCTCCGGACAAATTTCCCCTGTTTTCAGTAAGCTCTGTCTCTAATCCATCTGGAAACTTTTCCAATGATACTCCTAATTTCTCCATAAACTCAAACATCTTATTTTCTTTCTCTTTTGAATCAATTTCCATAATATCTCTTAGTGTTCCATAGGGCAAAAAGCATTCTTGAGGGATAACTGTTACATTTCTTTTTATGCTCTCATACGTAATATTGTCTATTGAAATTCCATCAAAATAAAGCATTCCCGATTGGGGTATACATAATTTAGAAAGCAACTTTATTAATGTAGATTTGCCACTGCCATTTTCACCAATAATCCCAATTGTTGCCTTTTCTGGAATTTCCATTGTTAAATTTTGCAATATCCATTTTTCTTTGTACTTAAAACTTACATCATCAAAATTTATCTCTCCTTTTGTGCATATCCAATCTATTTTTCCAGCTAATATAGAATCTTCATTTTCTAAAATTTCAAGAATCTTTTCTATCATTGGCTTTGTATTTTTTATATTAATATATTCTGTTCCCAATACCACAATTGGTCCATAAAGTCTCTGTATATAAATAGTCAAAGAAAATAATACCCCAATACTCAATCTTCCCTTTAAAACTTCAATCGCCCCTACTACCAATACTGCAAGTATTCCAAAAACATTAAATGACATACCAATTAACTGTGCAATCGTTACCCTCTTCGTCTGTAAAATAAATTGCTGTATTACATTTCTATTCTTTGTATCAAAACGCCTTCTTTCCAATGCAGTCAGATCTGCCATTTGAATTGTAGCAATATGATTGAGGGTTTCATTTATAATACTCGAAAGTTCTCCCATCTGTAATCTTAATACAGACATACCATCCTGAATCTTATCTCCACATTTTTTTTGTATACTTGCAAATAAAAACGCCATAAGCAGAATAATCAATCCTAATATTGGGTTAATAATTAAAAACACTATCGTAATTCCAACAGCAACAAAAAAATTGATAATTAAATTACTTATTGTACCAGTCAATAAATTTTGTATACTATCAATATCATTCTCTAGCACTCTTAATACATCGCCAATTTGATAATTCATCCAAAATTTTAGATTTCTCTCTAATAATTTTTCAAACATAGTACGTTTGATGTTATATACTATTTGTTGTGCCAACTTATAAAAACTAACCTTCTGTAAATACTGAAATAAAATCATTAGTAATCCACATACTAACATTGCACTGCAATAAAACAATATCTTTTCTATATCGCAACTTTTAATTCCCTCATCAATAATCAAACTAATAAACCCCGGGAAAGCAAGGGAAAATATGGTATATAATACCATAAAAATAAGGCACTTTATTTGCTTAAATATGTATAACTTTATTGGCATCTGAAGTATAGTATTGATTTTTTTAATATAATTTTTCATTTTCATTCCTTAAAAGTATTTATATTTGTATCGTTAATCTATTTAAAAATGTCTTTAATTTGGATACATTAATTTTTATGTACAAAAAGATAATCACAAAATTAGTATAAACACAACATTATAATCCCATTTTATTAATACAATACCATATAATTATCACTAAAATCTCTCTTAATTATAATATTTTTGAGAGATTTTTAAATTGTCTCAAAAATATTAACCATATATTAATAAAAAGCACATCACTCAAAAAAATTTCTAAATTACAAAAAAAGAACCCTTAACCAAATATGTTAGGGTTCTTTTTTAATGATATGTTTGATTTGCCCATCTACTCTTTATCTTTCGTTTACATACTTTCTTCTATTGAAGCATATTTATACGCACGTTTCAAAAATAACTGATACAATTAAAGAAGTAAACGAATTAACATCTACTACTCCAACCAAAACATCGCCTCATTATTCGTCTCACTTGAATTTCCAATAAGCACTCGAAACTCTCCCGGCTCACTCACATAATTCATATGGATATCGTGGAAACGCAACATCTCTTCTGAAATTTCAAAACAGACCTCTCTCTCCTCCCCCGGCTCAAGATGAACTCTGCGAAAACCTCTCAACTCTCTTACAGGACGTACCACACTTCCATTCACATCTGTCAAATACATCTGCACAACTTCACTGCCACTCACGGCTCCAGTATTTTTTACTGTCACAGACGCATGAAGCTTGTCCGCTCGTCTTATCCGCTTTGCACCAAGCTGTACAGGACCAATTGCAAAAGTAGTGTAGGACAGACCATAACCAAACGGGTAACGTGGTCTGTTTGGAATATCCAAATAGCGGGAGACATACTTCTCCTCAGACCCCTCCACACATGGTCGCCCAGTGCGAAACTGTCCATAAAATATTGGAACTTGTCCAACGCTGTAAGGAAAACTCATAGATAATTTACCCGATGGATTTATATCACCAAACAACACATCCGCAACTGCATTTCCCCCTTCTGTCCCAGGCATCCAAACTGCAAGTATTGCTGCTGCCTTCTCACTTATCTCTCTAATTTCGAGCGGTCTGCCACTAAAAAGCACAACAACAACATTTTTATTCACCGCACAGACCTTCTGAAATAGCTCCATCTGACAGGCAGGAAGCGTGATATCTGCACGGCTTGCCGCCTCTCCAGACTGCAGGCGATGCTCCCCTAACGCCAACACAACCTTGTCCACCTTTTTTGCCTGCTCCACCGCCTCTTGCAAAAGTTTTTTTGTTTCATGCGCTGACTCACACAAATCATCCAATGTGTCAAAATATTCTGACAAAACACATCCTTTAGCAAAATACACCTGTTGGCACTCCTTGTTTCTTATTCCTTCCTCTATGGTAATAGTTGCCTCAGGTATTCCAAACATTGACCATGCGCCGTATAATTCTCTGTTTGTCACATAGGGACCAATAAAAGCAATTTTTGATTGTTTGTCAAGTGGCAAAATACCATTATTTTTCAATAATACAAACGATTCTGCTGCCATCTGACGTGCGGTTTTGCGATGCGCACAACAAAGTGCCAGTGTCTTCTCCTCTGTCTCATTTGCATCCTTGTATGGATTCTCAAACAGCCCTAGATCATTTTTTAGTTTCAAAATCCGAAAGACCGCCTCGTCAATCAATGTCTCGTTAACGGTGCCAGATTCCACCAATTTTTTTAGATGCTTGCAATAGCAATCTGTCATCATATCAATATCTACACCAGCATCTAACGCAAGTTGCGCGGCCTCCTCTTTATCCTTAGCTATGCCGTGGTTGCACAACTCTTCAATTGCCGCCCAGTCAGAGATGAGCACCCCTTCAAATCCCATCTCTTTGCGTAAAATATCGCGCATCAATTTGCGATTTGCAGACGATGGCACCCTGTCAAGAGTGTTAAAGCTAGTCATGACAGTCGCTGCTCCAGCGTCGATAGCCGCCTGGTAAGCAGGAAGGTAATCGTCGCGCAGCGTGCGCTCTGAGAGTTCCACAGTGTTGTAATCTCGCCCTGCCATCGGCGCGCCATATCCTGCAAAGTGTTTCACGCAAGCGGCTATCCGCCCCTTTTCTTTTAGCGTATGATGCCCCTGATAGCCCTCGACCATCTTCTTTGCAAGGCATCCGTTTAGCCAAGAATCCTCTCCTGTAGATTCCATTACACGTCCCCAGCGCGCATCCCGTACAAGATCTGCCATCGGTGAGAACGTCAGATGTAATCCTGCCGCTGCTGACTCCCGTGCTGCCACTGCAGCACCCTCCTCCACTAAATCCGGGTCAAAAGTGCACCCTTGCGCAAGTGGAATTGGAAAAACTGTCCGAAATCCGTTAATAATATCCGCCATAAAAATCAGAGGAATGTGATGCGGTTGCTGTTCTATGTACTCCCTCTGTATTCTTTTTAACTGTTCTGCTCCCACAGTTCCTAGCACACTTCCCGCCAGACGGATTTCCTCCTCTGTATATCCCACTGTGTTTGCAGGACCAGTGAGAATGCCATCTTGTGTATAAAACATACCACTCACCTGCAACATTTGGTCAATCTTTTCCTCCAAAGACATCTCCTCTAACAATGTAACCAGTTCTTCCTGTCTCATTTATATCCCTCCGAAATCTATGATTCTACGGAAAAATAGATGCAATATTCCGCCGAATCGTCTGAATCTTGTCCTCCTCTGCACCATCTGGGCAAAAGGGATTTTCACAAATATTTTTTCCCGTCAAAAATGCATAGAATAGCGCCCCTAACAGAAAGCGTCCATAGACCATATGCATGTGAAATCCGTCCCTGCACAGACTCTGTTCCCCCTGCTCATAGCGAAAACCTATTTCTCTGCGCACTGCCTGTATCACATCCGCACTGGGAATGAGACGCACTCCAATCTGCAATGCAGCCTTCTGATAACACTCTGATAGCGCATCATACATCTCCTGTTGGCTACAGTGATAGCGCTCAAACGCATCATGTGTGCTGTCTTGCTCATACGCCCATGTCTTATGCAGCAACAGTTCCGCGTCAGGGCAACTTTGCCGCAACTCTTCTGCCAATTGAGACAGCCACGGTTCATACGTTTCCCAGCGTCCACTGTCATGGCTTGCCTGCTGCATTAAGATATAATCCCAAGTATCCTCCACAAGCACCTGTTGCAAGGATACTATTTGCCCATCAAAGCATCCATTACATTGATATTCATACACCTGTTCTCCAGAAAGTAAATTCTCGTAATGTCGCTGTAAACTACAGCCTCCTATATAAAGGTTGACCACCTTGCATGGCACACCTGCCGCCGCACAAATATCATGCAGATAGTACAACGCATCCTCACTGAAACTATTTCCAACTGCCAACAACCGAAACCGTTCCATCTTAGTCCCTCCATTATCGCAGCATCTTCACAGAGCCGCGTTTCATAATCACCGAATCACAGACAATATGTTGTGTCCGCTCACCATTCATCATGCCATGTAACAGTGAGACTGCTGAGAGTGCCATCTCCGTCGCAGGCTGATATACAGTGTCAAGTGTCGGATTGTAAAACTCCGCCATCTCAATACCATCAAATCCAATAACCGAAATATCCTCTGGTATTTGCTTTCCTGCGTTGAGTGCTGCTTTTGCCGCACCGATTGCAAGAACGTCTGAGAATGCAAACACAGCAGTCATATCTGGATTGCGCTGCATCAGCCCCTTCATGGCTTGAAATCCAGCGCGAAATCCCATTCCAATAGAAGGAATCGCCGGCGCAATCAGTTTCTCATCCACAGGGATTTTATTCTCTTCCAATGCGCGGATATATCCCTGATAACGCAGAATATTTGGTGTTACCACATTTTCCACATCCTTATATAAAAAACCAATTTTACGGTGCCCCATCTCAATTAGATAATTGGTTGCACGATACCCTTCAAGCTCGTCATTGATAGTGACACTTGAATATAGCGTTGGGTCCACACTCCCCTTAGAATTCACAGTAAGTAAAACACAGGGGGTTCCAAGCTGCCGAAACTTTGCTTCTGTGTATGAGGAATAGGATCCACCCATAATAATCAGCCCACACAAATTGCGCTGCATTGATTCGCTAATGGCAAAATCCAACTCATCTGAGTTTTCGTCTACATTTTGTATCAACAGGGGATACCCTCTTGACGCCACCTCCTGCTGTATAATCTCAATCATTTTTTCAAAAAAGGGATTGGAAATGTATTTTACAAACAATGCAATATTTTCAGACTGTGTTAATTTGAGGTTCCGTGCATTGTTATTTGGAATATAATTGTACTGATTAATCACGTCCATAACTTTTTTGCGTGTCTTCTCACTCACATATCCCGTCTGGTTAAGCACGCGGGAAACAGTAGCAATTCCCACACCTGATAACTTTGCAATATCCTTAATATTGATATTCCCCATTTCTTCCTCCCATAACTCGAATAGGAAAGATTGATCTTCCCCCGCTCGCAGCGCTAAGCGTCTTCTTTTGAATGCCTGTGTGCATCAAACAGGGCTGCAATTTTTCTGCAGCCCCGCCTTTGTCCATTCACGATCCCCTGTGCAATAGTCCCGTGTTCTTTACAGTTTCTTATCCAACAGGCGTAAAGGCCTGAAGCTGTGTCTTTAATTCTTCAATCACTGTGTCAATTCCTGCTGATTTAAGCTGGTCTCTATATTGCTGCAATGCAGCATTCACATCCCCTGTCTTGCCAAGCATCAACTGAATGCCCAGTGTAGAGTTCACATTGGAAATCGCAGACAGCTCTGCCTTCACATTGGCATCATCAAAGCTGAAGCCTGTATAGGGATCATTGATGTGATTTTCCTCCCACTCTGCAATCTTCTCATAGCGACTTGGATGTTCTACTTTAAGTGGAATCTTATACTCTGTATTGCTAAATGCCCATGCAGAGAACCCGCCGCCATCTACTTCTTCACTAAAGGATGCCGGTTTTTCCAGATAACCATCCACAATCTCGTACTGACGCCCCTCAATACCATTCTGCCACAATCTATAGTACGATTCATCTGTCATAAATTTCTCAATTGCCATCAAGCATCGCTCCGGATACTTGCAATTTGCATTGATAACAGTCAAATCCTGCGCTGGAGAACTTTTTAGCACTTTGTTATTGTCCTGTGCAAAATACCATGCATCAATATCTTGATCGGGAAGCTGACCGTGAATTGCCGTAAAATTACCTGTCCAGTCAGCCATATGTGTAATATATGCGCTACTCTGGCCATTTTTATACATATCCTTATCCCCTGTGGAAGCAGACATAATGTCTGTCGGCCAATATCCTTTTTTCGCCCACTCATCCAGTTTAATCACAAACGCCTCAAACTCCTCTGTAAATGCAGGGTGAACCACTTCCTGATAATTATTGTAATCCATGCACATTAAATACATCTCGCTCGTTGCTATGCCCGGTGCGGGAACCCATTTTCCTGTCATTCCCTCCAACATATGATAGAAGTCCATTGCAACCTCAGGGTTTCCATTAATGGGATAAATTCCATTTGCAACAGATGCATCACAGTACGCCTCCATAGACGCAAGATCTGTCACTTCATCAATCCCCCACGCTTTACAATTTGCCTTATTGTAGACAAACCCATATGTATTGTAACCTGCGCCAAGACTTGGCACACCGAAAATTCCCTCTGTGGTCGACGCTGCAGCCCAGCCCGCATCGTCAATTGCCGCCTTCAATACCGGAGCACAGCTATCCAAAATCCCAGAAATATCATACAAGGAGCCCTGTTTTGCCAACGTATAAAAAGGAACTGCTGTGTTGATAGAAGCATACGCCATGTCAAATTCCTCACCTGATGCCCAAAGCAAAGGATATTTTGTGTTGATATCACCCCAATCAATATACTTAACCTCGACAGAAGTATTAATATCTGCCGTAAGTTTTGTATTAATTTCCTTGAGAATATCCTCGTTTGCCACTCCCGGAGAACCATATAGATACAAAGTCAATGTGACATGCTCGGAGAGGTCGGAACCACTAACTTGTGACGTACTGGCATTTGAAGTGCTGTCATTCGTGGCATTTGAAGTGCCAGCTGATGCACTTTGATTAGATGCATTTTGGTTGGCTGTCTTGTCACCACCACAGCCTGTTAAGAGTATGCTGGCCATAGCTGCGCACATAATTGCAGATGTAACTTTTCTTACTTTCTGTTTTCTTACTTTCATATTTTCCTCCTTATTTTATCAACCTTTACCCGAAAAGTAAAGGCAAATTTATCCATTCAAGCACTCCTATCCTTTCACGCTGCCCACAGTCAGTCCGCTGACAAAATACTTCTGTACAAACGGATAAAGCAGTATAATCGGACCTGTCGTCAACACAGCAGTTGCCATTTTCACAGACTGCGTAGGTACCATGCCCGCATCAATCACATGCCCTGCATTCGTCAATGCCTCAATACTTGTCTGATTAATCATCTTTTGCAGATAGTACTGCAATGGATATTTAGTCGCTGTATCAATATAAAGACTTGCATTGTACCATTCATTCCAATAGCCAAGCGCCAGAAACAGCCCCACTGTTGCAAGCGACGGAATTGCAAGCGGCATAAAAATTTTGAGATAGATTGTGAATGGCCCTGCTCCATCCATTGTGGCGGACTCATACAATTCATCAGGAATCGACTTCATAAAGTTACGCATTAGAAAGATCGACCACGCACTGACAAGCCCCGGCAGTATCATTGCCCAGATATTGTCCTTTAAATTCAAATATCTAACATACAAAATATAAGTAGGTACCAACCCGCCAGAAAACAATGTGGTAAAATAAATCATAAATGAGAAGAATCCTCTATACTTAAAATCCTTTCGATTCAACACATACCCTGCCATAGACATAATTACAAGCCCTAAAACAGTACCGACAACAGTAATAAGTATGGTTGTCTTATACGCATCCAACAGCTTCTTTGGATTGTCCAACAAATATGTGTATGCAGCAGCCGTCCACTCCTTGGGAATTAATTTATAACCCTCACTGACAATTTCCTTCTCCGTCATAAAAGAAGAGGTAATCATTAATGCAAATGGAAACAAACAGATTGCTGCAAATAATCCAACCACCACATAACATATGATAGAAAGCATTCGGTTACTCTTACCCATCTTAATCTTAGAAGCAGGTGCGCTCTCCTTTTTTCCCTGTGCCATACAATTTCCTCCTTATTAAAACAATGCACTTTCGGGCTCAACTTTTCGCACAATCAGGTTAATCACCATAACAAAAATCAAGCCAAATACTGACTGATACAATCCCACCGCCGCACTAGACGCAAAGTTAAATGACCCTACTAGACTACGATACACGTAAGTATCAATAATATCTGTCTGACCATAGAGCAACGAGTTTGTTCCAATGAGATTATAAAACAAGTCAAAGGAACCACGTAAAATTCCCCCTAGTCCAAACAAAACCAACAGAATAAAAGTTGGCTTAAGTAATGGCAACGTCACATAGCGAATTCGCTGGAAGCGACTTGCTCCGTCAATATAGCATGCCTCATAAATCTCACTGCTAATACCAGTTATCGCCGCCATATAAACAATCATTCCATAACCAGTTGTCTTCCATATATAAAAGAACACAATAATGTATTTCCATACCCCCGGTGTGGAGTAAAAAGAAATGCGCTCCATGCCTAAATTCACCAGCAACGAATTAATAAAACCGTTATCAAAATTAAAGAAATTATAGGCAAACACGCCAACTACTACGTAAGAAATGAAGTGTGGAAGCAAAATAACAGACTGGGAAATTTTTTTAAAAATTTTATTCATAATCTCCGAGAGCATAATTGCTAGCACAATCTGAATCATATGACTCATCAATAGAAATACTCCATTGTAGAGAAGGGTATTTTTCGTAATTCTCATCAAATCCCCATTCCGAATTAAAAACTCAAAATTCTTGAATCCAACAAAATCACTCCCAAATATTCCCTTATTTGGATTATAGTTTACAAATGCCACATAGGCACCGGGCATGGTCACATAGCTGAACACAATGAAGTATGCGATTGCCGGAACCAGCATTAGAAACAATACCCAATTTTTTTTGACTTCCTTTATGAAGTCCTGAAATCCTTGTTTCACTTTCAATACCATCCCTCCATTTCTTACAAGCTGTCGAGAAATAGCCAATCCAAAATGTGTTGGTTATTTCTCGACAATTCTTTAATAGATTTTCTGACTGCATTATTGTACGTTACTTATTTTCCGATTTTTCAGAAAACGTTTCCATTTATTTCAACATATTTATCATAAATCATTCTCTATAAAATGTCAATCTATCACTTTTGCTATAAATTTCTTTATTTTTTTATTTAATTTTGCCAATGTATTTCTATTTTTTGTATAATAATTTTCCTTGTATTATACTATTTATCAAAACAAATATGTTGAGAAAATCCTAATTTTGTATGGAAGAACGTGAATTGTATACTATTAGAATTATTTTTCATGTTTATATTGACATTTTATACAAATATATTTATAATCAAACTACTAAGTTGTATTATATTTGTTTAATTTTCTTACATAAGAAAACGTTTCCATATATTCAACAAAATATTTATAAAAAATGAATCAGAAAGGATTTCGTTCTATGAAAAAAATAAATCGTTTTCTTACAATACAACAATCAGAAAACCCGTCTGACAATTGTTATACCTTCCTGTCCACAGGAGATATCTTCACTTTTACACAGGGTAATATCCTTATCAACCAGTTCCGCGGAAATGCAAAAGATGGTTCACTCAACAACATCTATTTGCGAATATACCATGAACAGGAGAGTCGTAGCTATCCCTTGCTCGGAATTCAGTCAGCCAGTGCGCTTTCCTATGCAGGAAATTGTATTCAATATAAAGGTTGTGTGGAAAATATCTCCTACACTGTAACCTTTCGCCCAATATCAAACTGTTGGTTTTGGGATATCACCCTTGCAGGATGCGACCAAATTGTCGATTTTATCTACGGTCAGGATATTAGCATCGCCCCGGAGAATAATGTCTACACAAATGAATTCTATGTATCTCAATACCTTGACCACAGTATTTTTTGTAGTGAAAACGGCTATGTAGTCTGCTCCCGACAAAATATGCCCACCCAAGGACAATTCCCTTATTTGCAACAAGGTGCTATTGGAACAAAGATCACACACTACTCCACTGATGGTATGCAATTTTTTGGGCTTATCAGCAAAGAAACGGGGATTCCATCTGCGCTCTCCGGAAATCTTGCAGATTTAAATCTCCAGTATGAATTTGCCTATACTGCGCTTCAAACGGAAAAATTTTGTGTCAATGGAACAAAAAAACTTTCCTTTTACGGCTGTTTTAAAGCTAATCACCCCGATGCAATTACACAAATCGAATATCAAGAAGACATTATAACTGCGTACTACACACCACTCCAAAATAAAATGCCTCTCCAACAAGTTGCACCTACCACTGTCAAAGATATATTTGATTGCCCCATTTCCTCAGATCCTTTTTCACCCGAGGAAATTGATGTGCTATTTCCAGACCGAAAGCTGGAAGAACAAAAAAACGGAATCTTACTCTCCTTTTTTACGAATGACCACGCCCATGTTGTCACAAAAGAAAAGGAATTATTAATGGAACGCCCACATGGAACAATCATTATCACACCGCCAAAACAAAACACCCTAAACAGCGCACTAATATCTTCGACTCAGTATATGTATGGCATTTTTAACAGCCATGTAGTAATTGGAAACACAGACCTCCACAAGCTCCTATCCACTCCGCGTGGTTCGTTAAATCTTCTAAAAAACAGTGGGCAACGATTGTACATCCGCCAAGGCAATTCCTATCACCTGTTAACTCTCCCAGGGCTATTTGAGATGGGTATCAATTATTCCCGTTGGTATTATAAATTGGAAAATGATATCCTATGTATAACCGCCTACACTGCTGCACAGTTTCCTGACTTGGTATTAGAAGTACAGAGCCAAAATAAAATTTGCTATGATTTTATTTTGACCAACCAGCTTGTTATGGGAAATAACGAGTACACCAAAGATGTTATTTGTACATCAAGCAACCAAGGTCTACATTTTACGCTTGACAGTACCGTTTACCCTAACTTACACTATGATTTGACATTGCCCGAATGTAGCTTTACCGCCAGCGACGACCGTATCTTTTTTGTAGATGGCGCACCCTTTGACGAAACGTTTCTAACGCTTTCTATCCACGACAAATCTTCATTCTGCACAGTGATTCGCGGATATCTCGATGCGGATGAAGAGCCTCGCTCTGCAATGTATTCCTTTGCGCAAGAAAAACGTACATGCCTTGACTATTACAGCGGGCTGATAAACCATTTTCGTCTGACTCCCGCTTCCAAATGGAATCAAGTCGATATTCTAAACGAGAGCATCTGGTGGTACACACATAATGCTATGATTCATTTCTCTATGCCCCACGGTCTAGAACAACCAGGTGGCGCTGCATGGGGAACGCGTGATATCTGCCAAGGACCAATTGAATTATTTCTGACAACACAACATTATGATTTGGTGCGTGCAATTCTCCTAAATATTTTCTCCCACCAAAATGAAGAGACAAGAGAATGGCCACAGTGGTTTATGTTTGACCGGTATTCCATCAATTCCGGAGAATGTCATGGCGATGTGATTTTCTGGCCCCTAAAATGTGTGGCTGATTACTTGGCGGCCTCCGGTGACGTGTCACTTCTGGAAGTACAAATTCCATATGACGATAGTACAAAAACTTCCTCCCTCCTGTCACATATTGACCTTGCTCTCTCCAACATCAAAGAAACCAGAATGATTGGAGAAACCGGATTAATTACCTATGCAGGAGGTGACTGGGATGATACGTTGCAGCCAGCAAAGGAAGATTTGAAACAGCGGCTTGTCAGTGCATGGACTGTAGCACTCGCCTATCAAACTTTCTGTGCATTGAGCCAAAGTTTACACGCCGCTATTGAAAAACTAACGGACAAATGCATCAAGCAGCTTGCATCTGACCTCTCCGACCAACTTGACACATTGGCTGCGGCGACAAAAAATGCCTTTGAGACAATTTTAATTAAGGATAATGTAATCGCAGGCTTTTTGGACTGCAAAGACACCTACTCTTATATGTTGCACCCTTGTGATACTGTAACTGGCATCCACTACCGACTGCTACCAATGACTCGAAGCATTATTGCTGAACTTGTCAGTCCAAAACAAGCAACATATAATGCAAATCTAATTAAACGGGAACTCAAATGCCCAGATGGGGTTCGTTTAATGGATAGACCTGCAAACTATAATGGCGGTGTCAGTCATCTATTTCGTCGTGCAGAGCAAGCTTCCAATGTTGGGCGGGAAATCAGTTTACAATACACTCATGCACACATCCGCTATATTGAGGCAATGACCAAACTAGGAGATGCCCGCGAAGCGTGGGACAATCTGTTTTGTATCAACCCAATTTTAATTCAAGACAGTGTACCAAACGCATGTATCCGTCAAAGCAATCTATACTTTAGTAGCTCTGATGGCGCCTATCCCGACCGCTACTGCTACGCTAAGGACTTCGCTCTATTAAAGTGTGGAAAAATTGGTGTAAAAGGAGGATGGAGATTGTATTCTAGCGGTCCAGGCATCTATATTCGGCAAATCATCCAAAACATTCTGGGAATCCGGCTGATGCAAAATAGTTTGGTGATAGACCCCGTACTCCCACCAGAGGCAAATGGGCTTAAACTTTCCTATGACTGTTTTGGACGCGCTATCACATTCCATTTCCATATTGGTGTTGAGAACACGCCTAGGCAGCACGTATGCATTATGGACAATAATGTTGAACTTGCTACAAAAATCACACACAATCCATACCGTTCTGGTGGGGCAGTGCTTTCTCAAGAAACACTAGAACAATGTAGTGGAATACTTGACATTTATATCAGTTAAAAAATTGTAGTAAATCCATGATGGAGAGGTACAAAATCACTTTTTTAGATAATATTAATAGTATTTTAGCCTTTTGCAGTAAGAAGTCCCCACTTCTAAATCGGGGCTGAATTGTATCCAATAATGTTGATAAATTCCAAAATATATAATATAATACAATCAGTCGAACCAAAGAGAAGAATGATATAAAAATAGAATTACGTGATAATAGAGATTTGATATTTTTACTGTATTATCCTTTAGTGCTTGTCGTAAAATATCACCGAAAAGTATTTGATGATAATCTATCAAATTATGAAAAAAATTTTTGAATACATAGTACCAAAATATAATATAACCTTGCGGGAATGGAATTATGATAACAAAAAATTTACACTATGACAACCACTACTTTGACTACCTTAACCCACCGTCTAAGGCCAGTGAGATTGCAGTAGCCCTATTTTCAAATCAGAAAAGGAGTGTTGCTTATGAAATTATTGTATCTAGGAACTGCAGCGGCAGAAGGATGGCCAGCCCCTTTTTGTCACTGTGACAACTGTAAGGCTGCACGCGTCAAAAAAGGAAAAAATATTCGCAGTCGTCCACAGGTACTTATCAATGATGACTTATTGATGGATTACGGTCCCGACACATTTAGTCATTCCTTACAATATAATTTGAATCTGGACCTAGTCAAAACTGTTTTATTGACACACTCACACTCTGACCACTTTTATCCGCTAGACCTAATTCTGCGTGCAGCTCCGTATGCATATGGACAGGATATCGAGGCAATGCATCTATTTGGAAATGAAAAGTGTCATCAGATGTACGAGGAACTTTTGGTTCATTCTGAAGCACCAGAACATCTATCAGATTTTGTAACATTTTCTAAAGTACATGCTTTCTCACCGTTTACTTCTGGAAAATACAAGATTCTTCCCCTGAAAGCAGTACACGATTCCAGAGAAAACTGTCTGCTCTACGCAGTGACAGACGACTGTGGCAAAACTATTTTTTATGGAAATGATACAGGTGCGCTCTGTCCCGAGACATGGGAGGCTATCCGCCAACTACACTTTAATTTGGTAAGTCTTGATTGCACAATGGGTACAGGGGCAACCTACATAGGTCACTTAAACTTAGACGCATGCTTTGCAATCCGGCAGCAAATGCTCCAAGTTGGATGTGCAGATAACAATACTACCTTTGTTATTACACATTTCTCCCACGGGTGTTGTCCTCTATATGACGAACTTTCTATATTGGCATCCGCTGAAGGATTTGTGACTGCGTATGATGGTTTATGTATAACAATCTAAACAGTGGAGGAATGTCTTGAAAGACATTCCTCCACTGTTTCATTCATATAACCCGTCTTTCTGCGAAAGACACCAATGCGTCATGAAACAGGTACATTGGCTTTTCGCTATCTAATTTATTATCCTTCTGATATAATTTCTTTATAAGACTGACACACTACAGAACACGTGGAGGTGAGTGGCGGGGCTGTATAGCGGCGACCTCGTATTTATATATGTTGTCGGTCATCCGTTAAGGCATCAATGAATGGCGCATAACTGTAGCCCGTAAACTTATCTCTTCCGAAGTCGACTCGATCTCGCCGGATGACCAGTCACTGTCAGTTTTATAACTATAATTTCAGGAGGTAATTACTTGTCTTTCAAAATCTTAAAATTCAATTGCTGTGGACTTGATGTCCACAAAACCTGGATCTATGCCTGTATCGGTATCACTGATTCCAACAATCGTACAGAGTATAAGCAGACCCGCTTTTCTTCTTTTGCAAAAGGATTGAATGAACTGTGTGACTGGCTTGCTAAATACAACTGCAAAGATGTCTGTATGGAATCTACCGGTAAGTACTGGATTCCAGTATTCAATATCCTAGAGCAACACCAAATATGGGTTACTCTGTCTCATCCCAAATACACAAAGCCAATGAAGGGAAATAAAACTGACCGCAAGGACGCCAAATGGATCTGCGACCTATATATGTGCGGCATGGTTAAGCCTTCCTTTATCCCACCGGCTGACATCAGAGAACTTAGAGATTTGGTAAGATACCGATATAAACTCACCTGTATGATTACCGGTAAAAAAAATCGTGCCCAGAATTGTCTTACCGTATCAAATTTAAAGTTAGATGATGTCTTTTCTGATGTATTTGGTAAATCGTCCCGTTCTATTACAGAACAAATTTTGCAGCACCCCGGAGAAATGTTTGATGTGACACCTTTTGTTGATGGCAGATGTAAAACTCCTATCGAAGAAATACAGGCTGCTATTGATGGCGTCATCTCGAAAGAACAAGCTGTTAAACTCAGACAGTGCCTTGACCACATCGATGAACTCAAAAAGCACATTTCACAAATAGAACAGGAAATCCTTCGTCTCAGTGATAAATACGAGGCTGCTTTAAATCTAATAAGGACTGTTCCCGGATTCGATAAGAATCCAATGACTGCTATTCAAGTGCTTTCAGAGATTGGTGGTGATATGTCTGTCTTCCCCACAGCAAAACACCTCGTCTCCTGGGCAGGATGCTGTCCCCGTAATGATAAAAGCGACCGCAAAATCAAATCCACTAGGATTTCCCGTGCTGGTTCTTATTTTAAACCAGTTTTGGTGCAAGTTGCAAATGCTTTAATCAGATCCAAGAAACATCCTGAATTTACAGACCGTTACCGACGTATCAAAGTACGCCGTGGTCACAAGAAAGCCATCATTGCTATCTGCCGTATGATCCTGACCGCTATCTGGCACATACTCTCAGATTTAAAACCATATACACCAGAAGGTTTTCTTGAATACCGTCCTGTGAATAAAGAAAAAGTATTAACTACTTCACAGGCACTTAATCTTCTTAAGCAAAGAGGATATCTCATTAAGAATGATCCGTTGCCAACTTCCTGATTAAGTGTTGCGTTTATATTCAATTTCTCGGCCACCGAAAGATGGCTTATTTGTGATACTCAAATTTATTCTCTATCCGCTACTTCTTTGTTTCAAACTTATCCTATAAATTTCCTGTCTCAGTATGGCAACTTTTATGCCATATTATGTCTTCATACATAATAATAGCCGTATAAATTATCTATTCTGTATT
Organism: Lachnospiraceae bacterium; assembly: GCA_014239155.1. Taxonomy (GTDB): domain Bacteria; phylum Bacillota; class Clostridia; order Lachnospirales; family Lachnospiraceae; genus COE1. The sequence continues at coordinate 202,757 of JAAZZQ010000088.1, forward strand.
GGTAAAACTATCAAATTGACATCTTTTACATCTCTTGCTAGAATGTAGCTGTGTAAATTACACATTGTCTAAAGACAAGAAATTTCCTGCTTGTGCGATTTCGCAACCAAATTTATTACCTATATCAAACTCTGACCAATGCAGCACTAGCACAGTATTGCGCAAATAACAGTGAATGCAGCACCTGCTCTTTGCATTAGTACCGCGTTGTCGTCAGTCAGCAATGCCACCACATTGCCTCCTTACTCCGCCTTATTCTGGCACAAATATCAGGCACTGTTATTTATGCAACGCTGTACTAGAACACGCAATCTAAATATTGTATTTTGAAACCAAAAAATAATTATATAAAATATAGGAATTTATTCAGTATTTCTTTATTACAAGAATTTTTTTCTATCAAGATTTAACAGGACATTTTTCAACTTGTTCACTATAGACCCAACTATAATGAACTACTCATTAAGTGATATATTTTCACCCATTAAGGAACTTAACTTGACCCACATTTGTAAATTTGCGCAAGTATAGTTATAAAAAGAAACTTTAATAATTTTATTTCTTCTATAATGAATGTAAGCGGAAATGTAATTACAAAGTTTGCTTAATTTTGTGCAACATTACCTGTTTTTGATTTATGGGTCTATTAAATTATTATTTACAATAGGAGACTTAAAATGTTATATAATAAACCATACAAACAGATTGCAATATTGTTGTGTGCCTCAATCTGTATTGGTAATCCTGCGATTCCCTCTATAGCCAAAACAGCACCCAACAATGTTTTACAAGAATATTCGACAGAATTTAAGAATCAGCATACAAACAACAATATTATAGACAACAATTTAAAAAACTCTACATATGAAACTTCTGATTCTGACATTTCGGAATCAATATTTCCTAATAACGAAATTTTTGAGACAAAAAACACTGATATCAAAAATATCGAACACGAAATTTCTAATAATACCTCGGATAATAAAAATATTAACGTTGAAACTTCTAATAGTAAAACCTCAGATAATGAAAACTCTAATGTTGAAATTTCTAATAGCGAAACTTCTGACATTGAAAATGCAGAAACTCCAAGTGGGGGAATTATAGATGGGGAAACTTCTGACACAGAAAATAATGAAACTTCTAATATAGAAAACAATGATAATGAGACTTCTGATATAGAAAACAACAATAGTGAAACTTCTGACAATAACAATCCTGATATAGAAGCCAGTGATGTTGACTCCTCTAATAGCGAAGTTGACAACACAGAAATCAACAATGAGGATATTTCTAATACAGAGCTATTTGATGAAGAAATCGCCTCTACTGAAACCGAAGTCGACGAGGAAATTTCTTTAGAAGAAACCACAATTGATGAGACTGCTGTAAACTCTGATTTGACGGAGCTAATAGAGACTGCTGTCTCCGCTTTTCAGAAAATTCTCCAAGAAAAACCATTAATGGCACTCTTGTATCGCACAGAAAGTTATGAAGTACAACGCGAAGCAGGAACTTTTGACAATACAGTTGCATCTATTGATAGTGGTCATACTCTTTATATTACAGATATTGAAATCCTAGAAGGAGACATTTGGTATCAAGTGCGTTTTTGGAACAATGGTGCAGAATATAGTGGATATATAGAGCGTTATTATTTAGCTTATTCAGATGAAGACTGGATTGCTTGGGATAAGGAATATTTAAATGCCAAATATGGTATTTCTCAAGATTCTACCAACTATACAGATTTTTCTGATATCCATGCCTTTCCAGCAATCTATCAAGATAGTTTGCGCGCACTCAAGGAACTTCACCCATCATGGGTTTTTGTCCCTATGCGAACAGGTCTTGATTTTAATACAGTTGTCTCAAACCAAATGGGTGCAAAAAGCCTGATTCAAAATACCACAAGCAATGCATCAAAGGGCTGGGTTGGCAGCGCATGTCCAACCGAAAGCGGATGGTTCTACGCCACAAAGCCTGCTGTGGCTTACTATTTGAATCCATGCAATTTTCTGACAGAATCCTATATTTTTCAGTTTGAACAACAAACCTTTAACACCACTTATCACAATGTTAGTGCAATTCAAAATTTCCTAAACAATACCTTTATGAAAGCAAAAATTCCTAATGATACATCTGGTAGAACTTACGCACAGGCATTTTATGAAATTGGTCGCAATCGAAAATTAAGTCCCATTCATCTTGCGGCGCGCGTATACCAAGAACAAGGCAATGGAACTTCCGGCTTGATATCTGGCACTTATAAAGGTTATGAAGGTTACTACAATTATTTTAATGTTGGTGTAAACGGTTCTTCCACCGATGAAAAAATTAGAAAAGGGCTAACTTACGCCAAACAAAAAGGCTGGAACACCCGCTTTAAATCTTTAGAAGGCGGCGCCGCTACAATCGGCAACAACTACATATTAAAAGGTCAGGATACTATTTATCTTGAAAAATTTAATGTAGATGTAAACAGTCCTCATGGACTCTACAACCACCAATATATGCAGAATATTCAAGCGCCTGCCAGCGAATCACTTTCCGCAAAAAAAATGTATTCAGGTGCTGGAAGCCTTAATTCTAGTTTTGTATTTAAAATACCTGTGTATCAGAATATGCCGGGGGAAAAAGCAATCCAAAGTTTATCTCTTAGTCAGACAGAGCTTTTGCTCTACAGACCAGATACAGTCGAGAATATGCCAACTGATCAGCCTACGCTCAGCGCAAGTGCTAATGTTTCTGTAAGTATTATACCAGCAGATACCACGGATAACAGAAACATTATTTGGACTTCATCCAACCCCAAAATTGTAACTGTCAAGGCAAATGAAACCACACAAAGCGCTGTTGTGTCTGCTATATCCACCGGAGAGGCTATTATTACAGCAAAATCTCAAAATGGCAAAACTGCAAAATGTAAAGTACAAGTAAAGGCACCTATTTATAGCCTAAAATTAGCAAATCTCAATACAGATGCAGATTCCGCCGCCTCTACCTTGTACACTGGCCAGAGTATTACTCTTACTGCCGATTATATGCCAAAGGATACTACTTCTGATACTCGCATTATCTGGTCTAGCAAAGATCCGTCTATTGCGAGTGTGATTGATGGCAAAGTAACTGCGCTCTCAAAAGGAACCACAACCATTTCTGCATCAATAGCAGGATTTTCAGCAAACTATGAAATTAATGTAGAAGAATGTACAGTTACTTTCTTATCTCCTGATTACAAAGTACTCTCCGTCGTATCTACAGAATACGGAAAAACCATACCCGAGAACCAGTTCCCCTCCGTGGACAACGGATCAGAATACCTGTTTATCGGCTGGTATACGCAAAAAAATGGACAGGGAACCCGATTTAATGCAGATTCAATTATATATGATAATAACCTTGTATTATATCCTTATTTTGAACAACAGGGAAAAGGTTTTTATGTAATTCCAGTTGGAGACCAAATTTATACTGGCACGGCAATAAAACCGCAGGTGCATGTATATGATAGTGCTTCTTATGCTGATGGCAGCACAGAGTTAGTCGAGTTAATTGCAGGGCAAGACTATACAACTACCTACAAAAACAATAAAAATGTAAATACTTCCAATAGTAAATTGCCTACTATCACAATAAAAGGGAAAGGAAACTACACAGGCACAGAAACTGTCACATTTAATATTCTTCCCAAACCACTGACAGACCACGATATTACTGTTGACAATATTTCTATTGCCTATAATGGAAAAGTTCAAAAATCATTGCCTACTGTTTACCGCAACGGAAAAAAACTTACAAACAAAACAGATTACACACTTTCTTATCCTTATGCAGACATCAACGCATACAAAAATGCAGGTGTCTATCCAATTGTGATTCAGGGATCCAAAAATTATACAGGCACACTTACTATATACCAAACTATTAGCAAAAAGACTATGTTAAGCAAAGTCTCAATTGCGAAAATACCAGATCAAATATACAAGAACGAATTGGTTGACAAAACACAGAATATTGGTATTGTCCCTGATAAGCTTCAAGTAACTTATCAGAATAAACCATTGATTCAAAGTATTGACAATGGAAAAACAGGCGATTTCACTGTTTCGTACACGAACAATATGCAAATTGGAACAGCTACTGCAACTATTACTGCAGTAGAGGGAAGCGCATATGCGGGTTCCAAAAGCATCACCTACAAAATTACAGGAACCAATATCAACAAAGCAAAAGTAGAAGGACTCCTTCCAAAAACATATACAGGCATTGAATCTGACGTATGGCAGAACAATGTGACATTAACTGTAAATAACACGCTTCTAAAGGAAAGTAAAGATAATGGTATTACAGGTGATTATATTGTCTCCTACAACAATACTTCTAAAGCAGGGACGGCATCAATTCAATTTCAAGGAATTAATGCGTACAGTGGAACGCTTAAAAAGACTTACAAAATTACAGGTTATAACCTTTCAGATGGCAACAATAGACCAAATACATCTATTACAATGGCTTACTGCACAGAGGATGCCCCCTCCAAACAAATACCAATTACAAACTTGTCTCAGATAGTTTCTCCTTACATAAAAGGAGGTGCAAAACCACAAATTAAACTGTATCACAATGGTAATGCACTCGTATCTGGCAAAGATTACACAGTATCCTACAGCAAGAACACGTCTGTCACAACAGACAACACACCTACACATAAGCTTCCACAAATAATCATAAAAGGTAAAGGTAGCTTTCACGGAACACTCACAGGCACATGGCGCATTACAGATGGAGCAATGTCTGACACAAACAGGAAGCTGACCATGACAGCAAAGGATATTTCTTATCAAAAAAAATCTGGCATCTACAAAACAAACTTATCCATAGTAGATGTCAATGGCAAAAAACTTACAGCTGGCAAAGATTATGACAAAACGATTACTTATACCTATGTAAATGACACACAAGTTTCTACAATATCTGCATTGCAAGTGCTTAGAAAGGCGGGAGAACCTGTCGGTCCAAAAGATATTATCAGTGCAGGTACACAAATTCAAGCCACTGTAAAAGGTATTGGTGCTTACGCTGGAGCTGGAAATGCATCACTATCTACAACTTACCGAATTGTGACTGCTGACATCGCGAAAGCAAAAGTAAAAATTGCTTTAAAAACCTATCAAAACGGCAGAGAAGTTCAGCTCAATCCAAATGATATCAAACTTACTGCCAACAACGAAGAACTAATATATGGTAAAGATTATATTATTGATGAGAATAGTTATGCAAACAATACCAAAAAAGGAAAGGCGACTGTTATACTGCGCGGTATTGGCAAAAATTATGGCGGACAGCGAAAGGTTACTTTTATTATCGGATCGAAAACACTTGCATGGTGGAAAAATATACTTAATTATACGTAAAACAAGTTCTTCCAAACCTAAGCTTATCTCCTGGCTCCAATGCAACAGATTGATTTACTTCCAGCATAACTCCGTTATGTATTGTACCATTTGTTGAATTTAAATCACACAAATATACTTTTCCATTATGTTCCTCAAAGCGCGCATGCATTTTGCTGACTGTTGTGTCGTCCAGTACTAAATCCGATACACTTGCAAGTTTTCCAACAGTCATTGGTAGCCTATCCAACGGAATATGAACTTCCTTTCCGTTGAGTCTGCCACACAATATCCGCTCCTCCACAATATTATCTCCGAGATACATAGTCTCACCACAAGTATTAGAATAGCACATTTCCTCATTGTTAGTTTTTTTATCATTTTGCTGTGTATCTGGTGGCTGGCAAAAATACGCATACTGATCTTCGATGTCTTGCTCAGTGCAGTCAGTATTATTCTTTATACTGACTGCACTGTTATTTTGCCTCCTCTTTTTTATAAAACAACAGAAAAATAAAACTGCAGCTGCCGTAGCCATTCCGGTTGCTCCGTATAAATAAAATTCATTGTTTCTGCTTAATTGTATGGAATGAGACACACGTGTCCCCAGTAAAATTGTACTGGCACACAAAACAATAAACACACAAAAAATCCCACCCACTAAGTCTGCTATATTCTTTTTGGGTTGTACATCTTCTTTTCTCGTGTTCTCTTCCGATGCTTCTTCCTGAATCCTGCAAAAATGACTGGAAGTATTCCTATCTTTGTCAAAAACCAGCTCTTCTCTTACCTCTCCAGTAACTGACAGACTTTTCTCTGCAAAGATTCCAATTGCCTGTTCTCTCCTCTGTGCTATACTCACAATAACATGCTCTATCATTTTTTCAATCTCACTAATCACATAATTTGGATTTCTTGTATAGCGATATATTTGGTATCCCAGCATCACTGCCTGTTCATCAGTGTGATCAATTTTTGTCAAAATTTCATCAATGAACTCCATAAAAGACAGACGGACATCACCTTCATATTCTGGATAACAAACAAAATACGGTTCCATTTTCTCCACATCCACATAAATTAATTCTGGTCTAATCATAATTTGCGCTCCATCCAGAAGATATTCTTCCAATCTATCAAACAATTTTACACATCCGGAAAGCAGTCTTGTCAGATCATCATATCGAATTTCACGCTTATCATAAAGACGCTCCAGTGACTGCAAAGAATTAATTTCATAATAAAATTTACTCTCTCCATTTATTTGCCTGTGTGTGACCTTCAATAGCCCGGGAATATGATTTTCCAGAAGCATTCTTGTGCGATAATCCGTCCTTTTTTCTCCATCTTTTCCAAAAAAATTGCATTTACTTAACACAATATAATTGTGATTCATACTTCTCTCGAAACTAATATTTGGCAACTCTTCTCTCATGCCAAATCCCCCTTACATTGATAATTCTATCATTCATTAATTAACATAAAACTGCGAATTGTTCGTGTTGAATTAAGTCTTTTTGCACTTTTGGTAACTTTAATTGTCATATCAATATCAGATACATATTCGCCAAGCCATGTAATAAAAGGCATATTTATTTCAGAATTATAAGTCACTGTCACTTGTTTAGAATCCACAGACACCTCGTAAGAAAAATTTCGCAAAGCAAACAATCTTTCCTCGACAAGTCTTCTTGCTGCTGTGCGTGCTACCGCCTCGGCTTCTGTAGCAGACGAAATATAACTTCCTGCTCCTCTCAGTGAAGCCTCATATGCACAGTGCTCCATAACACATCTATCATAACTATAAATTGCCAAGAAAATCATTACCACTGTAAAGAGCATTACTATTGGCAGAATCAAAGCTGCTTCCACCGTAAAATATGCCGCTTCAGAAATCTGCTGACCATTTTTAACACAGTATTTTGTACTTGCGCTCAACAAATTAACACCTGTCCTGCGCAAAATGCATATCCTGCAAACACTGCAGGCAGAAACGGAAGTCGTGTCTGCCTGTTTCCTCTGCGAAACAGCACAATTCCAATAGCCACCACAGCCATTAGAAAAGATGCAATACAGACCACAATCAAACATCTGCGTGCACCAAACACTAGACCAATGGCAGTGATAACAATTCCATCTCCCTTGCCAATCTGTTCTTTTGATGCAATAGAAATTCCAATAGTACAGAAACCGATTATTATACCTCCCACAATGCTTAAAATATTATGATTTGTCATAAAAGGAACTGTTATAAGACACACCAAAAACAAAATCCAAAGCAGACGTCTGCTGACCATCTGTTTTCTAATATCTGTGATTCCTGCCAAAAACAACAGGCCTCCAATTATTATAATTAAACCATTTTGTATTAATAATTGCATATGTTTATCCTTTCTTTCCTATATAAATAATGGATATTGTCTTAAATTTCTTATCCACATTTACTGCAAGCACCTCTTCCACCTATATCTGAGATTGGAACTGCGAGGATTGTTCTCTTTAACTTGCCACAACCAAGTGTTGCATGGTATTTATCCCCATACTGCGTAATATATACTGTGTTTCCACAAGAAGCTGCACACTCTTCACAAGCATAATATTTTCCACCACTTTGGTTCCTCTGTGTATCCAGAAAATTTTTGTCGACTGATGTTATCGACAACCTTAGATAACTACACACCCTAGAGCGATGATATACAATCCCCTTTGGTGTTATGTACACAATTTCTTCCTCGTCTATATCATCTGTATTATTTTTAGCATTGTCATAACCAGTCCATGCTCTTGTGCGCATTCTATTATAAAAGATTCGTTTTTGATAGCCAACAATTGCTACCGGCGGTTTAATAGCATATTCTGCAATAAGATCAATACAGTCGTTATCCTGCATCACAGAGGAACGAAGCCAAGAAATCGCATTCGCTCCTCCCGCAAGAGGCGAACTATCCAGATAATCATTTCCTAGTTTCGCCTTCACTTTTTTGGCTGCATAGAGGTAGGTCAATCCAAGCGATTCCGTGGCACCTGAATTGCCTCCTCCAAGTGCCCGATACTCATACCCATATACTGCCATTTGTTTTGCTGTATCATGCATTGCTGCACTCATATTTCCTTGTAACCGATATAGTTCTATTATCGACATTACATTGATAAATGCAAATAAAAATAACGGTAAAACAAGACAAGCTTCTATTGTCATGCTCGCCTTTCTGCCAGAGGAGCAGGCGGATATTCTTTTTAATGCAGTGAGTAGAACTCTAAATTGTGAGAGCAAGACTCCTCCTTTCTGATTCTCATGTATTTGTTTTGTTTTCTGCATCCAAAAGAACATCCGCCCACCCCTCTTTTACTGTTATAAGCTCTTCAAAATCCTCTCACATAATAAGTACAAAAAATTTTGAGAGTTTCTTTGTGCATTTCTATTTGTTATTTGTAACACATCTTCCTGTAAAACACAAAATCATGCCCACGTGCATCCTCAAATCCAAAATTTACTTTGATATAATCGATACATCTATCTATCCGAAAATACTGATTACCATCTGTCTGACGCAAATCCATTTCTACAACATCAAAGCTTCGCTCTACCTTTTTCTCCTTATTCATCAATCCCAAAAAAACTCTTAGATAGTCCTGATAGGATAATCCTTTATTATTTGTAGAATTTTCATAAAAGTTTCCCGTTAAAATTCCTGTAAGGCTTGTACTCCACTCTTTGTGCTCTTTCATTAAAGAAACACGCCCGCCGTCCAATAATTGGCGCATGTCACACGTTGCCTCTGCTAATGCCCATATCCCTAAAATAATTGCAGAGAGCATATCAGAAAATTCTGGTGAAAGTAACAGAGAGCAAATAACCAATGCCACAAAGTCTACCTCCGATTTTCTGACAGAATCCGCATAGAGGCTACTTAAATTTGCTGCTGCCCTAAGCGAAAACAATATTTCTACACTTCGTCTAAGATTGGCTGCATCACTGTTAAAGCCATACAAAATATACTCATTTTGGTATTTGAGCAGACCTTCCTCTTTTGGCTGCGTATAACAACCATACATTTTTATTAGATATTCCCCAAAAATCAATTCATCTATAAGTTTATCTGGTCTGTCTGCGTCTTTGTGTAACCCAGTTCCCTCATTAATCTTCCCATTTTTCTTACGCGCAGAAAAATATGGTCCTCTATTCATAACTGCCCCAGATACAGATTTTCCTTTTGGAAGTACCAATTTGAGCAATCCTTCCCCAGCAAACATATCAAATAAACCAGAAACCTTCTGATAGGAATATCCTTCTTCACTCTCTGCACCAATTTCTTGAATTTCTTTTTGCTCTAAAGCTTCCTCAAATTCTTGCTTTCGGGCAGCAGTATCACTGTACACATCTTTCTCTGTCAAACCATTGCTTTTTACAATATCCATATGTTCTTGTACTCTGGATAACAAATCACCACCGTAAACCGCCTTCATATAATGGACTGCCTGCGCTTTCCATACCATACAGTGATCATCACTTGCATAGGATACTTCATCAATTTCCAGATAGGGATTACGCAGTTTTAAAAGAGTATGTTCTCCAAATAAAAACAAATCTTTTTCTGGGTTCATATTATAATTCATATAATCTGACAAATGTGTCTCCACCATACCAACTCCCCCGTTTTTGCCCCCATATGAAGAATCAATAAAGAACAACTTATATTGTTGCAACAACATCCTGTTATATTCTGCAAAAACAGAATCAACTCCCAAATCTGCGACCAATTCTGCCTGCGCTCTCACAGCGCCTGTCGCCGCGCCCTCAATTAACACGAAGAGCAGCGACAGAACAATTCCAAAAATGAGTGATAAATATACTGTCAGATATGCATTATATTTTGTTTGCATTATCGGAAACCTTTTTGAGCAGTTTTTCCGCCAGCGCTTTGATTTTCTCTTTAAAAAGTGCAACCAACATAATCAAAACGACAATAATCAGTACAACCTCCACAGTACCCATTCCATCCTCTTCTTTTAAAAAGTTTGTAAAATTTCTCATAGTTCTCTCCTTTCATTTCTTTGTATCCTATAGATACGATGTCAATGCTGGAACCATAATAATTACCATTGTAATACCCAAAAGTAACATCATTGGAACTAATAACTTTGTTCCAGCCTTTTCTCCTGTTTTCCTCGCTGCATGTTTTCGCTCTTCAAAGGCTTCCGCAGCCTCCTCTTTTAGCAACTGGGGTAAATTTGCCGCTCCTTTTCTAATATTCTGTGACAACATAGTAGAGAGCTTATTGTAACTTGGTATACGACACCGCCGTCCAAAACGCTCATAAGCCTTCGCCTGCGCAACACCATTTTCCACCTCATAGATAGTCAGAAGCATCTCCTCATAAGCAAATCTCTTTCTGCCACCCCCATCCCTTCGCTTTCTGTAATCCTTTGCAACTCTATTCCATGCATTTGGCACTGTCATTCCAGCACCAATTAGAAGTGCAAGAGAACTCACAATCTCAGAATAATCCATACGCATTTGTTCTTCCCGTTCCACCACCTGTCTGTGCAAATCTTTATCTTTACCATAAAATATCAATATGGCTAAGACTGGCGTCGCTCCCAAAAATAACAACCCATTCCAGCTTCTTTTGTAACTCCATTGAATTGCTTTATCTTCAATTTCTAACGGTAATATTATATTGTACTGTTCTCGACTTTCTGCCTCCATATCAAGAAGCTGTTTCGCCAGACGTGCTTCTATGCTAGGCTGCACAGCCTTACTGTGTATTTTGACTATCAAATTATACTCAGCCTCAAAACTTTCATAGGATAAGATTGCTGTTAAATTTGTCAATACTGGGGCTGCAAGTCTATCTTGTACCAAATGCCCTGTATCATCTAAATACATTTCATCCGTGTGCCATTCCACCGAAAATGGATGTTCTGGCACTTTGGAAATTAAATCCATATCATATTCTATCTGGTCAAGACTTTTATTCTCTCCTAAAATGCTTGTCTCAAGTGCTGCCGCGGCCTCAATTGACATTTGTGTGAGTTCTTCTTGCGAATAGCATCGCTCTGATACTGTCAGCGGAATTTCATAGCTGTTTTCCATGTCTTCTGCAATCAATAATACAGATTTCTCTCCATCACCGTATTCGCCACGCACAATCTGATTATCCACAATCCTTGTCTCCATTTTTTCATTTATCCACATTACAACTGACATAACCACACCGCAAACTACAACAATACTGCACAGTGATAATTTTTGTATGACATATTCCTTCTGCCGACTAAGTGTATTACTCGCAGGCTCTAATGTCTGTAAATCCTCTCGAACTGCACTGTTATACAAAATTCCAGTTGGCTTTTTCTGCATGGATTCTAATTTTTGATACAGCCAATTTGCAAATTGTCTGCCCATTAAAATCACCTCCTTTCTCCTCCCACCAAATATTTATGAATTGTAATTTTAGAAGAACTTCTCACTCACAAACGATAAAACTTTTGTCAATACTTTTACCTGTGTAAAAAATTTTTTACTTTAAAAAGAAAATAACAACCTAAACTTCTATATTTAAAATTTTATCTGAAATTCTACATGCCACAACATAGATTCCTAAAGAACCTGTCATAAGAATCCAACCAGAAATGTTATGATACAGGCATTCAAAGTATCCCTTTGTAGTAAGTGAAATATAGAATATAATAAAAAATGGAATATAACGCATAATCTGTTGTTCTAGTTTTTTCTCTGTCACAACAGTCTCTATCTCCCGTCGAATCTCCTGTTTATCCGCAATAATCTCTGCTGTGTTTGTAATAATACCACGCATATCTCCCCCACCTCGCTTTGCAATCTGAAAGATATCCGCAAAGTCCCGAATATCCTGCACATTACTCCTTTTTGCAAGATTGGAAAGCGCATGTTCTAACTGCTCATTATTGTTTAATTTCCGAAAAAGCAACTGTAACTCAACAGCCATTACCGAGTCCCTTCCATACAATAACACAATATCTCTGTATGACTCCTGAAATGCATTTTCCACACTATACCCTGCCTGCAAGTTTGAAGAAACACTTAAAATTACTTCCCGAAATTCTATTTCCAATCTTCTTTTTCTTTGCTGGCATTGTGCCCTTTCTTGTTCTCGAAAGGAAAAAAGTGATAAGGGCATCAACAGTATCCATGCAATCACACTGTCATAAAAAAGCCAGCTTACCATCGCGGTAAAAAATGCACAAGACAAAATATGTAATACAATCTCTTTTTTTGAAAAAATATATCCCGCATAGTCTATTTCTGGCGGAAGTTGGTTCTTTCCTACATGATTTCCTTTTATCATTTTCTGCCCTTTCCCTTTTTAATTTAGACCGGAAGCTTGAAGTTTTAGCGTATGTGTAATTTTCCCTACCTTTACAAGTTTTCCTGTCACTCGTCCTTTTTCTTCGCCAGATTCTTGAAACTGGTAAAGTGGAGCTGTAACAATCTCATCATTCTCAAAGCCTATTATTTCCACAATCTCAAGCACACGCCGCGATCTATCCCGCAGTCTGCCAAGATGGACAATAATATCTACCCCTGAAGCAATCTGCCTACGAACTGCGGCGAGCGGAAGTTCCATTCCCATCAATACCATAGTCTCTAACCTTATCAGCATATCTTTGGAAGAGTTGGCATGTCCCGTACTAAGGGACCCATCATGTCCCGTGTTGAGTGCCTGCAACATATCAATGGCTTCACTTCCACGCACTTCCCCAATAATTAAGCGATCAGGACACAAAATAAAAAAGAGAAATATATGGTTTATCGGTCAAAAGTCCCTTTGCATACTAAATATTGCGCTTTTAATATAAAATTAGCATATATTGTGCATCGAGATACTTTTGACTGGTAAATCATATATATAAACATAAAATACCTCAGAACCAACTGCTTTGAATTAATTAGTTCCGAGATATTTTATGTTTGTGCAAAATATTCTTTTTTCTTATTAGTATAACACCTAATATATTTCCAATTATAAAAAATTAGTAAACTATACATTTTTTATTTATAACTGAATATACTAAGTATAGGCAATCACTATAAACACTTTATGTGTATTAGAGTTATGTGAGTTGGTCATTATCTTATATAACTAAATGACCTGTTGGTGCAATTCCAACATAGTGATTGCTATTTTTTTGTATATCTATTTTTAGCATGAATAAGTTTTATCCTTTTTTGATTATCGTCGCCAAAAAATTTAGAAATGGTATGTTGCATTTCACTATTATCAATAGGCTCATCATGTGTTAAAAAATATTTTTTGACAATATAATATATCATTTGCTTTACAATTCCTATATCAGTCTCGTCAAATAATTTCTCAGCCTTACTAACCATTCTATGAAATGATCCACTATTTTCTTCCATCATTATGTTTTGGAGTTTATAATTTATATTCTGATTAAAATCAAATTTATTATTTAGTTCCAACATAGTTTTTTCTGTTGCTGATGTACTAGCAATAAAGTCATAAATTCCAAGTATATAGCACATTGATTGAGTCTGCAGTGATTTAATAAACATATCTTGAGTAATTAATAGTCCCCTTTTAGTTTTAGGATTATTACTCAGAATTTCTTTTACTATGTTATTTAAATTATCATCTACATCTTTCAACATTATGTATAATAATTTGTTAGGATAGGTATATAAAATATGAACTATTGTTTCCTTTTGCTGCTTTGTTAATATTTGCCTAAAATTAGGTAATATTTTAGCTACTAAGTTCAAATAATTCAACGATTTTGTTATTTTATTTTCAAAAGTATTTACTTTAGTTTCATCATATGAATATAAGCTTTCAATATTATCACTTTTATTTTCAACTAGCTCCTTCTCAGCCTCTGACTTTTCTTTATCAAAATCTTCTTTGTCTTTTTTATTGGGAAGTTTACCAATTATTGGTTTAATTGGTCTTGTTAAATATTCTATATTTTTGTTACCAATATCTAACTCTCTCCATTCATTCATATGATTTATTATATTTTCTAAAATAGGGATAAGAATTTGAGTATTACTAGTAATATAAGATAAAAAAAGTATTATATCTCCATTTATCCCAAAGCAAATATTATTCAAAATATATTGTAATTCTTCTTTACATTTTCCTTCATTAAATGCTCGATTCAAATGAGATGCAACAAAATAGGATAAATAATTTTCGTCAGTAAAAACAATTGCAAATTTCTCATTAACTTCTTTAATAATTTTTGAATTTAATGCTATGTCATATACTTTTTTAGGATTCAGAATGTTGTCATAATCTTCATTATATTCATTTATGGCTTCCTTAAACTTTTCAATTGGTAATGGATATAACCTATTAAAATGTATTTTTTTTGCAACATAATCCAAAGCAATTAAAATCTCCGAAACATTTTCTTTATCTGTATTATTACTAATTCTAAACGTAATATTTCCTTCGAAAACTTTATTAAAAACGTTGCCACCACTTAAAGTATTTATACCAATAAAATTAATATAGTAAATTACATATTGTAGAATAAAATCTGGATTCAACTGAAAATATTTTATTTGATTGGTAATTTCCTCATTTATTTTGTTAATTTTCTTTGACACATGAACATCATCTTCTTTGGTAATTTGTTTATATATTTTTGTAATTAGTTCTTTTCTTTTTGAATAATAAAAAGGACTTATTTTTAAATAAATATAATTATTTTCTGTCAAATTTTCTAGTGCCCTTTCTTTTATATTTATATTCCAATCAATTCCTCCAAATAATATTATATGCCCAAAATTATTTTTATGTGATTGTAAAAAGGATTCCCATCTATCCTTCTTTACCTTATCATTTCTATCAACAATCAAAATTTTCTTTTTATTTTCTAATTGGCAATAAAAATCATAATCCGCATTTGTCCCATATTGATTTTCTAATGCATAAACAAGTATTTTCTTATTATCATTTAAAGAAAACATTCCCTCATCTAAATAAATCGGAACAAATTCTTTAGCAAAATATAAACATAAATATTTTGCTAAAATACTTTTTCCAGCCTTTGGTCCCCCTTCAATTGAAATAATTTTGTTTAATGGTAAAATTTGAACAAATTCTTCTATAGTTGATATTTTATAATTTTTCAATTCTTGATTGATATCCTTTAGTTCTAATGTAGGAAAAACAAAATAATTTAAATATTTATCTCCTTCTCTTTGTTCAACATCACTAGATAAAAAACTTACAAAGCTTTCTGTATGAGTAAACTTATTTTTTCCTCTGAAAATTACATTTTGATTATTCAATATTGGACTTTCAATTGGTTTATAAATTGAACCATTGTATACAAATTTGTAGCCTAGCAAACTTTTTTTCTCTGTATCTAATATAATTGCATTATATCCTTGCTCTTTTTTAGTTCCATATAGCGCTATTCCTGTTGAAATATCAACTTTATTATTTCCATTTATAACTGTATTTTCGTTTTTTGAATAATGATCATGACCTACAAAAATGAGATCCGATTGGGAATACAATTTTTCGTATAAATTTTCTTTTGATTTATCCGAAAACCACTCTGGTCCATGATGGATAATAGAGATAGTAAAATTCTCACCATTATTCGAACTCAATTTATCTAACTCTATTTCTGGTATATAATGCATACCCTTGTCACCATTATCACCACCCAGAATAGAAAAAGGAGCAGAGTTAATAAGATTTATTTTAAAAGATAAATTATCAATTTGAATTCTTCTACTATCAATAATTTTCTCCCTGCAATAGCATTTATTTCTGTTTGCAAATTTATAAAAATAACTTAATTGCTCTAACTCATTATAATAATGTTCATCCAATTTATTATCTTTATAATACTCCTTCAAAATTGCTACATCCCTTTTTGGTTCTTTAATAACCATATCATGATTTCCTGGGACAATAAATGTTAGGACATTTTTTAATGTTGAATATCTATCCTTAATTCCTTTAATTAACATTCCAAAAAAATGTTCTGCAACCTTATATTCGTTTTGTTTACCAGATTTTGTTATATCCCCCGAGAAAACCAATATACACTTATCGAATTCTCCTATTTTCACAAGAGATTTAATGATTGCTTGTATATTTAGGTTCGATAACATAGTGTCCTCCTTCAAATGAGCATCACTTAAATGTAGAAAAAGTACCTTCATCATTTTACTCCTAACCATTTTTATCAAAAGTATGTATAGTTTTATGAATTTACCAATATTTTAACTTTATTTATTTTGAAATATACTAAAAATATAAACAAAATATTTCGTTGATTCATTAATCCTATCATATTTATATAAGCATATTATGCAAATAGTTTATATCTCTTTACTCAAATAGACAAGGGACAGAATTGACCAGTCTACATTTAATATACAGCATAAAACCAAATATAAATATTAAAAATATAGTTTTGCAAATAGACAATCTTTTTACAATGTCATCTAAATTTGCCGAGAAATTAGCAACCCCCATTCAAATCTTAACTTGACCCACATTTGTAAATTTGCACAATTATGGTTATAAAATATACTTGCTGGTTTTATTTCTTCTTTATTAATGTAAGCATAATTGTGAACAGATAATTAGCTTAATTTTGTGCAAAATTACCTGCTTTAAGACTTGTGGGTCAAGTTAAGATTTCAAATGGGGGTTAAGAACACCCCCTCCAGGGGATAATACTGGTTCCTCCAGAGGCGGGTTTCGCAATACCATTAGTGCTAGCTGCCTCCAGCGGAGACTCTGCTACTTTATCCCTTCCTCTAGTTTATCGTTCTCTTCCTGTTCCCGAATGTATTTTCTGACAATTTCTTCGTTTACATTCCCTACTGTTGCAACATAATAACCACGCGCCCAGAAATGCCTGTCTCCCCATTTGGTGCAGTACTCCGGATGCCTGTCAAAAAATATAAGCGAACTTTTCCCTTTCAGATATGCCATAAACTCAAAAATGCTTATCTTTGGCGAGATTCCCACATATAAATGAACATGGTCCACACAAATCTTCCCTTCTATGAGAGAAACACCTTTCATCTCACATAATTCTACGGTGGTATTTTGGAATAAATACCAAATGATACGTGCAATTCCATCTTGTATGTGCTAAACTTTTATTGTCCATTGGACACCTCCTGTGTAATGTTTTGGATCACGAAACCCACAACATTGTAACATAGGAGGTTTTATTTTAGTACTTTAGGCAACGCTACGGCTTATTCCGTTCTCCCCATCTCAGATGGGGGGATTAAAAGACTTTTCATTCAGATTTGATTTTGTGCAAATGATGGATAGCATGAACTTACAACAACTCTGACAAAATAAAAATTTTAGAATCTAATTATCAAAAAAAGTCTGAAAAAGCATCAATTTATCTGCTTATTCAAACCTTTACATTTTAAATACTAATTTGAAATTAATTAAACTAACACGCTCTTAAAAGTGTTTAGAGTAATATTCCCTACAATCCCATCTACCCCTATTCCCAGCCTTGCCTGCGCTACCTTTATTGCAGATTCAGAATGTGAACCGATAACACCATCAATTTCCGACTCCTCCAGCAATCCAAAACGCCAAAGACACCATTGTACCCATTTCGCGCCTTCTCCTCTTGTTCCTTTCCTTATATTCGATGTTGGTTCTAAATATGGGTTGATATTTATACTAGCTACTTCGCTTATATTGTTAGTATTTTTATCTGGTATCTGAAAATAGGCATAGTCTAAATCTATATATTGAGATTCTGCTCCATACACTTTTCCGGTACCTTTACTGCTGTACTGCCAAATATATGGGTGTCCGTCCTTTCCTTTATATCCCGCCGAACCTATTTTCTTCTCATACCTTGCATACCATAATGGGTATGCAGCCACAAGCTCTGAAGTAAATTTGTTTTGAATGTAATCCATATTGGCATAGATTCCTATATCATATCCATAGCCAATCATAATCTTACAAAACTCACCCACCATTTCTGAACGCTGCTCCATTGTCAGAAATCCTGCTTTTTTATCACTGTCATACTCCCAGTCTGCCCATACTCCACATATGATTTTATCTTTATATGTTTCGATTACTTGATGAAACTTATGCGCATTTTTAATAATATCTGTTTTATCTTTTGCATAAATAAACCAATATACGCCTACTGAAATTCCTGCCCTAAGTGCATTATTTATGTAGGTATTAAACATCTTGTCTTGTGTTTCTCCATACCCAGCACGAATAATCACAAATGCAATCCCTTCCTGTTTCATCTTAACAAAATCAACAGTTCCTTGCCATTTGCTTATATCAGTCCCTTTTGCAACTATATCTTTACTTATTTTCATGGACTTTTTCCTCTCTTAGTTCTTTTACCTCTAAAGTTAATTCATCACTGTCTGGAAGTTCGTCCGTATATTTCTGTAAAATATTTCTAACTTTCAACCAAATTGCCTTGACTGGTAAGCCACACAAAACCATGTTTTTTAGAATACTTACAATCTCATAAACTAGATATAGTACACAGAAAAACTCAGCAATGCCGATAACACTGATACCCAAATTAGCAGATATCCACTCCTTTACCCCGATTGGAAGAAATCCAATCAGATTGATATGTATAAGCACATCAACAACACATAACAAGACTATTGATACTATCATGGCTATTTTTCGGATTGCTCCGTCAATTCCAAAGCAACTATTGAATCCATGTTCTTTTACAGCTCGAATAATACCAAATATTGTATCCATCACGATAGCAATTATGACAAGCTGGATCAGCATATTATTAGTCAATGTTAACACTATCTTTTCTGCAAAACCCATTTCTATAGACTCCCTTCTTCTCTAAAGTTCTTCTTTAATCTCTTTTATTTCGTCTTTTGTCAATCGGAGATAACTTTTAATAATCTCCTCAAAAGCCTCACCTGCTGCCATTCTATTTTTAACTACTCTAACGATAATATTCTTCACTGTATTGCTCATCATGCCTCACCCCCTCCATACAAAAGCTCTGCTATAGCCTCATCCTGTTCTGCCTGGGATATTTGCAGTTCTCTGATCTGCTTCTCTGTCTCATTCAGAATATGCATAACTACTGAGACTCTCCCATCTGCACTGATCGTAAGGGATTCAAATTCAACATCAGGATACTCACCATAAACTGCCCCCTCCGTATCTCCTACTGTTAGCTCCTTTACGTCCCTAAAAACTGCCTCTACATCACCAACTGCTGAATCAATGACTGTAAAGGATATTGCGTTGAGTCCCGTTTCTACATTCGTGACAGTGTATTTTTCACTGCCAACTGTAATTACTTCATTCATTTTTTTAATCCTTTCTTTTTTATTGTTAGGTTTACGAGTTACAGCTTTGTTCGTTAAATAGCGATTTGTTTAAAATAAATAGCACTGGACTTACAAGCATTGGGGCAATACCTTGGAAAGATATTATAATAACTAACAGCGGAAGGAATGCTGTGTTATTCTTTTCTAACTGGACAGGAGAAGAATGCTTTCCCGAAAATTATGGTAGCGGTATAGTCCTTCCTTGTACAGATGTAAGCCAAAAACGAATATTATACATTGGGCGAAGTGGCAAGCTTTATACTGGTTTTTTGTTTGCAACAGATAAAAATAATATTACGTGGAACAACTAAATACCAATAGAGCTTATCTCAACGATTTTCCATGTATCGTAAAGTTTATAGTCATAAAATTCCCCTATTAAAATATTGTTATCTATGCCAACATTGTATTATGCAAATATAAGTTACCGTTTGGTTAAATTCCAATACTAATTTATTAGTAGTTAGTTCGATTGAACCTTCTTTTTCTATTATTTTACATCTTAAACTATTACTCCAACGCCATATTATAGCGGTGAAACGATATGATATTACAATATACATACCAAATGGAAAAGGTGAAAAATTAATTTCTGATTCGGCAGAATCTAAACCAGAATATACAACTTCAATTTTATTCAACAAATCGCTATTTTGTTGACTAATCAAATTTGCTAGTGTCCCTTCTACAGATGCATTCTTTTCAATTGCATCAAGTGCATACTCACCAGCTTTAGTTATGGCTGCACTATTAGATAATTTTACATGCCCCAATATTGAAGTAGTAGCTTTCTGCATATAATGCGTAATAAAAATTGCTAACGCTTTTCTTAGCTTTCCAAATGCTATCGCTACCGTTTCTCCACTCTTTATATTTTCAAGTTTGGAAGCTTCTTCGTATGTAGGCTTCTGTTTATTTATATCAGAAATACTTCCTGCAGGTCCTGTAGCACCTGTTGGTCCTTTAAAGTTGCCAATATATACCCACTCTGCTATATCTGCTGTACCTGGCACTATACATTCATACAAATTTCCTGTATTTGTATTTATATAATAGTCCTGTATGTGTGCATCTGTTATACCGCTTGTTATAAAAACAATACCAACAGTACTTGTACCAGTTATACCAGTACCACTTGTCCATCGACTGCCCCTTGGTCCTATTGCTCCAGTGTCACCTTTTTGCCCTTCAATACCTTGCTCTCCCTGAGGGCCTTTAAAATTTCCAATTAATACTTTCATGTACCTACACCTTTCTCATCATCAGATACTATCATATAAATATTTCCATCTTCATCTGTTTCAAACTGGGCATAATCTTGTGAATCATCTGGAAATGCCACCCACAGATTACCATCTTTATCTCCGATCAGATTAAACATTCCACTTATTGGTACTGTCACCCCACTGTCCCCACGCTCACCTTTATCGCCTTTATCCCCACGCTCACCTTTATCGCCCTTATCACCTTTGTCCCCTTTGTCACCTTTGTCACCCTTAGAACCATTAAAATAACCTGTTTCAAGTTTTTGCCTAACATCTGTAAGCGTTTCAACCGCTTGCTTTTTTGCCGCGAGTGCAACTGTTTCTGCAGCAACAGATATGTCTGCACTTTTCTTAGATTCGACTTGAGCTGCTTCCGATTTTTTCTGGGCTGTCTCTGCTGCTGTCTTGGCTGTCTCCGCACCTCTTCTAGCTGTCTCTGCTGCTGTCTTGGCTGTTTCCGCACCTCTTCTAGCTGTCTCTGCTGCTGTCTTGGCTGTCTCCGCACCTCTTCTAGCTGTCTCTGCTACTGCAGCTGAACCTTCCACGCTACTATTTACAGCATCTATAGCATTATGTATCGACAACCGAACATCACGCCCAAATCTTGCTTTAAGAATTTGTTCCAAATATTTTACTATGTTTGCCATACTTCTCTCCCTATGATATTCCTGGCTTACCCAATTCTCTTATTTGCACATTAAGTTGCTTTATCCATTCATTAATTTGATTTACCATATTATTCAAATTAGTTACTGTGACATTCAACGCATCAATTGCTACCTGCGCTTTATCTGCGGCATTTTTTGCCGCTGTAGCCGCACTATTTGCCGCATCTGCTGCACTATTTGCAATGTCCGCTGTTTCTTGCGCCTTATTAGCGGCACTCTGAGCTGTTTCTGCAGCACCTTTAGCCGTATTAGCAGCATTATTAGCTTCCTTAATAGCCTGCTTTGCAGTCTTCATAGCCTCAGAACTATCAATAATATCATTTATTTGCTCTATTGCATCACCAGATATACTGATAGCTTCCATATTGCCATTCATATCTATTTTAAATTTGTCATTGACGTTAATACCATTAACATCAATTGTAAGCTTAATATCGCCATAGCTATTCAAGACAGTTATGCACCCAGATGCATTTTTCGTACCTCCCACTGTTATTGTGGAACCTCGTATGCTTCCCTTTAGGACAGTTACACCTTCCTTATTTATTGTTGCTGCAATATTTCCTCTACCATCTAAAACCGTTATTTCTCCATCTGCATTAGATGTACCTCCCACTGTTATTGTGGAACCTCGTATGCTTCCCTTTAGGACAGTTACACCTTCCTTATTTATTGTTGCTACAATATTTCCTCTACCATCTAAAACCGTTATACATCCGTCTTTCTCTCCGCCAATCTCTAATGTTCCTCCACGGATTCGGTCAGCAAACATTGTTCCAGTCGTTATAAAATCTGCAACAAGATTTCCATCAATTGTCCAAGCATTTGCGTAAGGACCGTTATATCCAGATGTAGAAAAACCTATTCCATTTTTATTTATTCGGATTACATACTTTGCATTTTCTTTTTCTGGTGCATCCATAATTAATATCTGTTCTGGATGCTTGTCTGCATTTCCCCCACAATCTAAAACCACATATCCACCTTTGGCTCCTGTAATTAATTGAGATGCATTTTCAACAGCATACTGTATTCTGGGACTAATAATACTTGCTATTCTTTCAACTTCCTTATCCATTACAGAATTTGCCTGTGACATACTGGTAGTCATACTTCGTGCTGTCACGCCTAGACTAAATGTATTCTGACCTGGATCTGTAAGATAAAGTTCAATCTTACTCACAAGCATTCGCACATGATCCAAATTATTGTACTTGGATTCTACATAACAATACCCAAGTCCAATAGATTCAATTTCAGCATTTGTCATACTCAAATCGACGGCTCTTACCTCAATCGTATCTGTCCCTGTAATTACATTGTCAAGATATGCCTTCGTTTTCTTTTCTAACTGTTCTAAAGTAGTTACATTCTCAAATTTCATTGTGCCCACAATTCTGCCATACTTTGCTATTGCATTATCATTTTCAATTGTAACCGACAAACGATTGCCTTCCTTATCTTCTGCTCCTATCCCAACCATTACTGTACGTATGTTCCCAGCATTTTTTGTCTGTGTTAAATCAATTATATTTTCTCCTAATCGTATAGCTTGTTTGTTATAATGTGTTATGTTCTGGCTACAATCTATATACAAGCTATCTTTAGAATCTTCCACTGATACATATGCACCTAATAAATTTATTACCTTATCCTTTATTTCCTGCATTGTTGTAGGATAATTTCTGTTGGCACGAACTATATTGTTATTTGTATCTATATCTGATAAGTCCAATGCTCTTAATGTAAACTGCTTCTCTTTATTTACTTGAGAATTATGAGAGTTTACCAATTGTTTTACATAATTAGCCGGTGTTCCTTGATATTCATATGGGGCGACAATACTATCAACAAGATATGCCAAAATCCCTTCACATTTAACACGATTATTATTGTATATATCTTTTTCAATATCAATAACGCGCCCTGTAAACATCCATTTTTTATATGTTCTATAATCTGTCTTATACACTTTAACGAGTGTAATTAATGGAACAATACTTTTTGCTTCTGGATGGGTAGGGTGTATGCTAAATGTAAACATTCCCGCGTTATTTATCTGCAATGTCAATCTTGGAACTTCCAATATGTACGCTTCATCTCGAATGTCCATTAGAACATGTTCCCTTCCCTGCAAAACTGCGACAACTTGATACATTACAAACTACCTCCTATATTTTCGATTGATATAACACCATGTCCAGAAAACACCAGATAATTATTACCCTCTTGAAATTTTATATCAAATATCTTATTTTTCCCTGTAGACAGGCTATAGTTTTTATCCTTATACTGCACTGCCATTGCAGATGATACTGTTATTGTGGGAACATATTTTTTTCGTTGTCCAATAAAGACCACCTCTAATCTCCCTTTCACTTCTAAATTGTACATTTCATTTATGACGCCTGTTTCAAAACTAAATGGATCCCAAAGCCAATTATCTCCCCAATCATATTTGTATGGATCTACAACACATTGTACTATTATTGTGCCTTTTAGTGGTTCACTGCTTAACGCTGTTGCGCTCACGCGCCCAGTGTAAAAATAGTTACCATCATCGTCAAATACAATTTCAGAAAACTCCTTGCCATGAATGGCATTCATTACTTCACTGTACTTATTATGTATATCTCTGTTATCACCTAACATTGCAAATTCAATAGTAAGTATCCTTCGTTCATATTTCACATCACCATCTGTCAGTGCTCCCGTTATATCAATATCGCCATCTGCTCCCGCAACACTTATTCTGTATACTTTAGGTTCTGGTGGCGTAATCTCAACACTGCTTAGTGCTAATCCTAAATCACGATAACTATGTATCTCTCCAAATCTTACACCTGTCATTCATATCCGCCCCTACTCTTATAGTATCCTATATCGCCCAATTCCTTATCGATTCTAGGTACAAGCTGTCCTATTAGAGCACCTGTATCTGTTACCATTTGCATTTTAGACATACCTGGCATGTACTGTGCTATGATACTATAGATTTTTTCGCACATATCAGATATTCGAGATGTATCTACTCCAACTATACTTGCATTATTATGCGAACTAACACCTGGCATATCTGGAAATGTATCTGCGATAGTATTGTTAATATTCTCAACAGTATCTTCCCAGCCTGTGATATAACCTTCACCAGACATTTTACCTAGATATGCAAAAGCTTTTGAAGGCGAATGTATATCCAATTTATCTTTGGCAGTTTGAATTGTTTCTTCACATAACGTTCTCACGGATTCCAAAACTGCGCTCCTTCCAGTTTCTATACCATTCCTCATTCCCTCTGCAACCCGTCTGCCTATTTCCATATACTCATTTTCAACTACGTTTTTTTTCGTATTTGTCAACATAGCATTTGTTAGCAACTTTATTACGTTCAAAACATTTGCCTTGCGCTCATCAATTCCAATTCGCAACCCTTCGGAAAAATTCTTTCCCATTTCTTCAGTTTTTTTGGAAGGTGAATGCTCATCTAATGTTGTCATAACAGTATCAAGAGAATCACAAGACATAGATTCAGATGCATCCACAACTTCATTTGTACTAGACTCAATCCCATCTGCAAATCCTCTTGCCGCATCTTTTCCAGCCTGTGCAAATGAATTTGCCACAAGAGTAGCTGTCGCATCAGGAAGTACAAGTGATGTCTCAAATAATCTATTAGCATGTAAAAGTTCTTCATCTGTCATACTAACAAAAGTTGACACATAACCCGCACCAGTAGGTCCCATATCCGCAAGATGTTGTAACAGACCTTGATTAATCCCACGATCTGCAAGCGTATTTATATCTGTAGCCCATTGTGCAACACCAGTAACTTGCGACTGCATATTTTTAAGCAAATCATCCGCTGACATTTTTGATTTGCCCGAAAATTCTGAAAAAAGGTCTATTTGACTACCCACTTTTTCTACAACAGAAGAATACATCTCTTGATATGCGACTATACTTTCCCTAGACATCATACTAATGTCATTGCCAGTCCCCAATGCAGCTTCTCCCAATTCACTGATATTTTCGCAAGCTTTTGTCACAGACGTATCACCTGCAATATCCAACATTGTTTCGTCATATTTACTACCAACAGTTTCGATTGCCGCATTAACTCCTAAAATCTGTTGACAAAATGTCTCTGCATCTTGCACCATCTTTTCATATTCGTCACTTATTTCATTCGTCCCTAATACAATTTGCTCTGTAAACCTTTTTGCAGCGTCCATTCCTGCTGATGCGAAAGAATCTGTAATAAGCATTGCTGTTGTATCAGGAAGTACAAGTGATGTTTCAAATAGCCCGTTAGCCTGTGCAAGTTCTTCAGTTGTCATGTTGATAAACGTTGATACATAACCCGCACCGGTAGGACCCATATCCGCAAGATGCTGTAACAATCCCCGATTGATCCCGCGCTCTGCGAGAGTATTCATATCCGCAGCCCATTGTGCAACACCAACAACTTGTGATCTCATACTCTTGAGCATATCTTTTGAGGACATCTTTGCTTTTCCGTCAAACGTTGTAAATAAATCCATTTGATTTTCTACTTTTTCAGCAATAGATGAATACATCTCCGCATATGCTTTTATTGTCTCTTTGGACATTATTGTAATATCCTCGCCAGTGTTTAATGCAGCTTCCCCAAGTTCACTTATATTTTCACAGGCTTTTGTCACAGATGTATCATCTGTAATATCCAGCATTGTTTCATTATATTCATTGCCAACAGTTTCAATTGCTGTATTAACTCCTAAAATCTGTTGACAAAAATTCTTGGCATCTTGCACCATTTTTTCATATGAATCACACATCTCATCATTGAGCAATACCATATCCGGAAGATTTTCTATAATCGTGCTGTCTATATCCTTCATACTGTCTATCCACCCAGATGTATAACCTTCGCCAGACATTTCACCCAGATACGCAAAAGCTTTTGAGGGTGAATGTATATCAAGCTTGTCTCTTGCTGCCTGAATTGTTTGTTCACACATTGATCGGATAGATTCAAGTATTCTGCTCTTGCCAGATTCAATACCATTTCTAAATCCTTCTATAACTTGTGTGCCAATCTGTTCATATTCTTTGGGTGGTATACCTGTCTTTGTTTCAGTGAGCATGGTCTTAGTAAGCTGTTTAATTGCATTCAGAACATTTTTTGTATTATTACCTATTCCTTTCTGCAAGCCTTCATCAAAACTCTCTCCTAATTCCATAGTCTTTTTAGATGGAGAATTAATATCTAAATTTATTTTTAATGCTTTGAGAGTGCTTTTACTCAGTTCTTCTGCCGCTGCGATAGCTTCCTCCATTTCACCAGACACTCCATCTATAAATCCTTGTGTGGCATCTTCTCCTGCACTAAAATACGAATCCGTTATATTCATCGCAGATGAGTCACTCAGTTTCACTGATTCTTCAAACATTTTATTGGCTTCTTTCAGTTGAGCATCAGTCATAGCTACAAACGCTGCTACATATCCTGCTCCTTGTGGCCCCATATCTGCTAAATATTTCAAAAGCCCTTTGTTAATTCCTCTGTCTGCCAATTCATCCATATTTTCAGCCCACTCAGATACACCATTAATTTGAGATTGCATATTTTCCAGTATTTCCTCGGAAGATATTTTTGTCTCAGCAGAAAACTTTGAAAACAAATCTATTTGCCCATTAATACTCTTCTGAAGATCAGTATACATTTTGTTATATTCTTCTATAACGTCATCTGACATTACAGCTATATCATCTCCTGTACCCAATGCAACATCACCAAGCATTTTTATAGCTTCTGCGGCACTTGTAAATGCTTCTGTCTCTGCAATATACTGAGTAGTCTGTTCATATTCTCCTTTCAGGTTATTTACTGTCCCTGTTGTCTCATCTATCTGTATGCGCAAAGCCTCAATATCTTCTTCTGCACGTGCATACTCTTCTAGTGCCTCCTCACTTACCCTTGCGTGCTCTCCCTGTTCCGCCAGTGCAGCATTTATTCTCTCCTCAGCCTCTGCTAGTCTGGTTTTTGCCGCTTCTTGTTCTGCAGTAAGTTCAGCAAGGTGAATTTCAGCCTCGACAAGTTCATCTGTAATCTCCTTTTGCTGCTCTCTTGCTGACTGAAGTTTTATCAATTCCATCTGCGCATTAATATTTCCGTGCAGAGCTTCCGTTGACATATTTGTCAACCCCGTCTGTTCATCGATGCTAAGGTTCAATTCAGGCATTAAGTTATTCAGCTCATCAACGATTGCTGCCTGTCTCGCTTGCTCTGATGTTGTCAATACAGTTTTGCTTTGCAACTCATCCAGTTCGTCAACAAGTCTTATACAAGCTTTTCGTTCATTCTCAAGATTCGATACGGATTCCTCTCGTTTTCGTACTGCATCCGCTGTCTCATCGTTCAATTTCTCAGATGCATCTATCAATTTCTTAGTAGATTCTGTAAGCTGCACTGTTTCCTTATCCGCAGTTTTTGCATACAAAGTTATTGCACCAATTACACCTGCAATCGCTGTAGCAAGGAATATATAAGGATTGGCATTGGCTGTAACATTAAATAGCTTCTGTGCAATGGTCGCTGCTTCTGTAGCCACAGTGTAGGTAACTTTTGCCGATGTCACACCTCCTATTAATCCAGCAACAATCTCTCCGTTTTCCAATAACCATGTTAATCCATTTATCAACATTGGAAGTGCATTTTCTGCTGCACCAATTGCATTTACAGCAAATTCTCCTAATGCTGTCGACATATTCCTCAAAGATACACCCAAATCACCATTATCAATCTCATCTTGCAGTTTTCCTACAGCATCTGTAGCAGAATCTACGGCAGATTTCATTTCATCATCAAAAAGGTTATATGCAGTTATGCCAAGTCCTTCAAGCGCACTCTTGAGGATCGTTACTCTGCCTTTCAGGTTATCATTTAAAGTATCTGCCATTGCCTGTGCTGCTCCAGAACAATCATTTATCTGCGCATTTAAATCACTATATTCCCCATTAGTGCTTTTCAACAATGCATTTACAGCAGCAATATCAGTCTTATTGAAGATTGTATTTATCAGTTGAGTCTTGTCTCCCTTTGTCATATCAGATGTCAAATTATTCATGTCGGTCAAAATATCGTTCAGGTCGCGCATATCTCCCTTGGAATCATACACCCGCAATCCCAAAGACTTTATCGCACTTGCAGCCTTGTCTGTTGGTGCGGAAAGAGATAGCAAAATATTTCGCAAATGTGTGCCTCCCTCGGCACCTTTTAGTCCATTGTTTGCCATAACACCAAGCGCAGTGTTCATAGTCTCTAAGCTTTGCCCTGTAATAGATACGGTACCTGCACACACAAGTGTAGCCTCACCGAGTTGTGAAACACTTGTATTTGACTTCTGTGATGTTTTTGCCATCTCGTCAATATACTTATCCAATTCACTGGTTTGAAGTCCTAATGCCGCCATAGAATCTGTCACCAGATCACTTGCATATCCAAGTTCAAGTCCGCCTGCTGCTGCAAGATTTAATACTCTTGGCAATGTCGCTGCAGCCTTCTCTGCATCATATCCTGCCAAAGCAAGATAATTTAGCGCTTCTGCAGATTGTGACGCAGAAAACATAGTTGCTTTTCCACAATCTTGTGCTGCCTTACTCAACAATTCATATTCCGCACTTCCATTTGCAATTTCCTCTGTCGTCATCCCCATAGTAGCAGCTACTTGTGACATAGATGCCTCAAAGGTACTTCCTGCCTGTGTTGCAGACGTTGCAATTTTCTCAATACCATCTGCAATCTTTTTAATGCCTTCCTTTATGACACTGGATAAAAGTTCCGCCTTTAAAACATCGGCAAATACAGAAGTTTTATCCGTTGATTCCTGTACTTCATTTCCATACTGGTCAATAGATGTCGCACATCCATCTATAGAGTTTTCTGCCTCTGTCAGATATTGTGTATTCCGATCTACTTCATCATTGAGTTCTGCAAGCTCCGCCTCTGCTCCGTTTAGATCACTTTTATATTTGTTTACTCTATCACCAGTTTTTTGTACAACCCTTTCTTGTGCCTCATACTGGTCATTTGCATCAGCTAACTCATCAGTCAGATTCTTAACTTCTTCACTGTTTTCTCCGTATTCTTCTTTTGCTCTTTCTAATGCAGTATTCAGTTCTTCTTTTCTTTGCCTAAGACTAGACAACATTTTTTGTTCTTCTTCGTATTTTTTAACCGCCTTATCTTGAATATCTGTAAACAGACTTACTTTGTTACGCTGTTCTTCTTGAAGATTAATATATACTTGCTGTTTATCCCGCAATGCCGCAAGCGAATTGGCGTTATCCTTATATATTGTATTAACTAACTTCAATTCGTTTTGAAATTTGCTCATCGCTGTCTTTGCGCTTGTCAGATTTGCACGAAATTCCGCCTCACCATCTATTACAAGTTTTCCACCGATTTTCTTTTCTGCCATATATGCCTCCCTACAGATTCAGCATACTGACAGGCTTGTCCAGCCTGTCAGGAATAACATACAGCATTTTCTTTACTGTCATGTTATGTATCTCCTTGTATGC
This sequence comes from Lachnospiraceae bacterium, assembly GCA_014239155.1. Lineage (GTDB taxonomy): Bacteria > Bacillota > Clostridia > Lachnospirales > Lachnospiraceae > COE1. The sequence continues at coordinate 233,013 of JAAZZQ010000088.1, forward strand.
ATCGAACAAATCCATATACTCTCCCATATACAAATGCTCTGTCTCTTCTTTTGTAAGTCCCATATGTATTCCTTGTGCGATAATCCGCCAGAAGTCTATCTTATCACTTTCATTCCCATTTCCCCTCTGACGGACTACACGTTTTTTCGCTCAAAGCATTTATCTAATTCTTTATGCATCTGTAATGCTGTTCTATATAATTCAAATCGAGCATTGTTGACCGCATCAATAGCCTCTTCCAGTTCCGTATCTTTAGATGCTTCTGTAAGCATACAAGGAAGGATTGCTGCAATTGCCCGAATTGATGGGTCACAACGCTCAAATATAATTTTATGGTCATCATCCATCATTGCATTACCGTTTTCATCTTTGGCAACCCTTACCCCAGCTATAAGCATTGTAAAATTAGATATTGTTCCAAACTGTTCTTGGATTTCAGCAAGCACATTGATATTACATCTAATTGGATATTCCTTCCCTGCAAGAACTACCGTTTCTGTATGTTCATACATCTTGTTATTTCCCCCCTCTGCATGACTACATCTAACTATTTGGTTTTTATTGTTTTGTATGCTGATGCAGAACTCGTATTTCCTGATCCACCGCCTGGTTCTGTTTTCTTATATCCAAAAATATCCTGAAGCCATTTATCCGCCTCAGATTCTGTGTCAAATATTTTGGTTGTTTTCCACTCACCATTACTAAGCCCTGCTATTACTCCCTCAATTTTAGGTGTTTTAAATTCAATATTATCTCCTTTGGTAGAGTATTCGTTTGAAGCCTCTCCAAACTTTACTTTATATACAACTGTAGCAACATATTCCCTTTTGCCATCAATAATTTCATCAGCAAAAAAACCAACCCCAACATAATTTGCTGAATCATTTGTCTTATATGTTACTTCCCTGTTATCCTCGCTAACTTCATGCCCGAAGCATACTCTTGATGCCTCTATTGGCAAGGTATCTGTCCCTAATGTCATATTGCCATCTTTAAATTCCTTCACATACTCTTTAAGACGATTATTGCTATGCAGCTTTGCCTCGTTATAATTCGGCGTTATATTCACACTAATCGCCTCTCCACATAAGAAACAATCTGTATATTTTTTCTGCTCCTCATCAACCAACCTCGCTACATATGGTTGCATCAATCCTATAAATGCCATAATTCTATTTCCTCCTACTCTCTAAATCCTACATATTTGCAGTCGAATGTTGTTCTTCGTATTTTATTTCCAGAAATGTCATCTTCAAGTCCAGAATGGATAGAATTTATTACAAATTCCTTTTCTTCCAAATAATCTCTTATTTGTCTCTTTACCCCAAAATAATCAAAACCCGATGGGGTATACAGATTTACATAGATGTCACACTGATCAGCAAGTACGCGGTTATTCGCACATAAAGCGGGTCTTTCATCTTGATATACACAGGTGATATATTTGTCTGTGTCCTCATCTATACATATATCTTGATATACCTGTATTCCTGTTACAGTTGCCAACTGCATCAATATATCTGTCAAATCCATTTATTTTCCTACTTTCTGATCAAATTTTTTCTGTATAATATTTAATGCTTCACCTTCTGCATCATTAACTGCTTTTGCAAGAAACGGATGCGCAGGCTGTCTTCCAGCAATACCATACTCTTTCCATATAGCTTTCAATGCATTGCTTACAGGATATGTACGCTTACTCTTCTTTGCATGATATACTTTAGTCTTGGAATAACCCTTAAATGTCACATTTACTATCCATGCGCCATTTCTTGCTTTCTTTGGCTTATTTGCCTTTATTGATTTCACAAGCTCTGAATCCCCTGAATGCCCAACACAAGCCTGCACTGCTGCCTTCATGCTTTTTTCAAGAACTGGCGCAGCCTCTTTTAACGCTTCCTCCGCAATCTCATCAAAATCAATATGAAATAATTCATCCAAATCTATTCCATCATGATATATATCAAACCGTGCCATATATATTATCCTCTTTACATACAATTTCTGTATTTGCGTATGATTTTTTTCTGCGCACATCACAAATTCTGTATGTCATACCGTCATATTCCACTATATCTGGACATTTTCCATCAATCAATGCAGCCTTATATGAGTCTGTATCAACCTTAAATATTATTGAAATATCTATCCCTGCCCTTTGTGCCTCATATTTTTCAATTACACCTGCAGAACGTATTTCGGCAAATATTTCTCTCCTGGCGGTACTTTCTATTTGACCAAATCCACGATTATTATGTGATTCAATTATTGTCACTAGAGTTATCAATTCGTTGCGCACAATATTCACCACTCAATGCCATAGCGTCTCTTAACTTCTCAAAAGATGCCATATACATGCTGCCTTTCTCCTCAAAATCTTCCATACCCTTCACATACAGCTCAATCGCCTTTCGTATTAAAGGATTATCAATGATATTTCCATGAATGTCATAAGACATTACACCAACTCTTACCAACTCATCAGCACCTGCATTAATATCAGTCATAAGAATATCATCAAGAGAGTCATGTGTAATGCGCTGTGATTTCTTTATCTGTTTAAGCAGCTCCATGATAAATTCCTCCAATCAACTATTCTAACTCCTTCTGACTGGATACTCCTGTAGCCACGTTCTCCTTCAACAACGCATGTGCCTTATCTGTAATAATATTTCCATCCATAATCGCATAACCACAATAATCCGTCTGGCGTTCCTTAACATGCTCCTCACTCAGCATTGTCATTTCCTTATTGATATTTACATGATATCCGGCAAAAGCATTTGACAGCAGAATTTCTCCATCTGCCATAGAATCATCCTCTTTTACTTCCATTCCAAGAACCCTATAACCTCCACTTGTAGGATCTGGCATAAAAATCGGTCGCATATTTGCATCAACAATATTCGCAATCTTATTCCAAATTGTTGCAGAATTAGCATATATCTTTAATCCTGTACTATACCCACTTTTAATCAGTGCTCTTGCTGCTGTAATATTAGCAAATGTAGGCACTTCATTATATTCGATTATTTGTGGCGCATTCTTTTCTTTTTCCAGAGCGGTCACTACACCGATAGGTTCTGGTTTTCCCTCATTGATATTTCCCTGCCCATGAGTAACACCATACCCTACGGCTGCGCCCATTTTTTTTGCCATTTTTCTCTGAATATATGGAATAAAATCATCCATCGCCATTTCTTTTAATTTCCAACTAACTGTAATCACCCTAGACAGCTCACACCCCGATAATGTAAACTCTTTAAAGGTCTCTTTTCCATCTTGTGTTTTTGTAGCTTCTTCATACCACGCTGCGTCTGTGCTTGTATCTTCCATTGGTACAGAAATCAGACCATTTACATATGTTTTCTGTACATCTGAAAAATAAGGATACAGTTCTCCTGCAAGTTCCCATATTTTCGTTGCAACTGTTTTAGGAATTACGGTACCAGTATTTTTCGTTGTATGAGTGTATGCCTCATTCACCAACTTGTAAGCTTCGTTTTCCTTATCGTTAAGTGGTTTATCCTGTAATTTTTTTGCCCATGCATTCAAATAACAGTCAGATGCCCATACATCTAATACATCTGTCCTCTTATCATCTGCACCTGTTTTATCATTTACAGAAAGTACTGTAGACAGTTCTGGCTCTTTATTAAGAGCATTAAAATTAGCTGCTGCCTGCGCGATTGCATCCCACTTTTCATCCAATGCTTTTACTTCATCCATCTTTGCTTGTGCTGCTTCTGCATTTCCGGCATCAATAAATGCCTGTGCTTCATCCATAAGCTTTTTTCTCATTGCCTCATACTGTTTTTTATTCATCTTTGTTCTCCCTTCATTTTTAGATAATTTAATTTTGTCTGCACTAAAAGAGTATCCTTTGTTTTATCGCCAATCATGTTCTTGACTCTTTCCATTTGCTCTTGAGTAGGAAGATTAAAAGCCAGACCGTTGACTAATGGTTCTACTTCTTGTTCCTGAAACATAATCTTATCTATCAGTCCTTTTTCCTTTGCCTGCTGCGCAGTCAGCCATGTCTCATGTTCCATCATTTCAAGTGCTTCAGCTTCCGTCATTCCTGCTTTGTCCATGTAAGCAGTACACAATGCCTTATCCGCTGTTCTAAGCACTTCTCCCATATGTTCCATTGTTACATGATTTCCCCGCACTCCGCTTGATACACAATGCACCATCATAAGTGCTGTTGGCGACATTTCACAATAACCCGCCATAGCAACGATAGACGCTGCGCTGCACGCCTCACCTGTTATGTATATTTTTATATTGTTTTTATGCGTTTTCAGCAGCGTATAAATTTCAGACCCAACATCAATCACTCCGCCTGGCGAATTAATATAAATTTCTATTTCATCGCCTGCCTGAAATAAATCGAGTATTTGCTGTACATCTTTCGGACAAGTACTATCTCCACCAAAAAAGTTATAATACCATTTATAATCATTGGGAATCATTACACCCCTGATATTGATTTTGTGTTTCATCTTTTTCCTTCCTCATAGTATCCAATAATTTTATGGCTATTGATGCCATCACCATGTAATTCTCTGAGTTCATTTTATTGAGTATTCCACCAATCATATCCACAACCTGCGTATCAAGTCTGCGTATAGGCTGATCTCCGCCCTCTATTGGTGCCATATTCATTGTTTCACGCCATTCATTTGGTGTCATAGCACCACGATCAACCATCTGCACAAAACCTAGTTTTGTAGTGAGACTTGCACACTGCAGATTGCTTGCTTCAAAAATTATCCTATTGTTACATCCTCGCTCGCGCCTGCTGAATAGTCTGACAGAATAAGTCTCCCCCAACTGAATAGCAAGTGGTTCAATTTCTGCCTCATAATAGGCGTTCCAATCATCTTCTGTCCATTTTGACTGAACAATCTTTTCATTGGTATTAAAAAACGAATAGATCCTGTTGATTGTCTCCTTTGTCTGCAGAGCATTGGGTACATAATCTTTAGGTTCTATGCGAATTGCTTCTGTTTTTGCATCCGTTCCCGCTGCACCCCATGTATCACTTTCAATACTCAAATAATTATCTACAAATTCTTTTACATTTTTTTTAATATCTTCTGGGCGCATTGATTGTGTAAACTTTAATAACCACCGAATAATGCCACTATTTTTAATTGCTTTTATGATACCTTGATCAATTGTTCCGACAACTTCCATCATTTGTGACAATGCTTTTGCAGGACTTTCGCCAAACACATCATTTTCATTAAAATCTTGCCTTAAATGAATGACCTCATGATATAGAAATTTCTGGCTCTTTCCGTTCCTGTAAGTAAACTTTAACCAAAGTTCATTATTAATATATTCTGTTTCACACATTACACAGGGAATTGGATATAACTGTATTGGTTTATTATTTTCATCTCTAACAATCAAAATAAAAGCATTATTATTCAGGCAAAGTTGTGTTGTAACTTTCTCTTGAAACTGCTGCCCTGTCATAAGTGGGTTTGGTTCTGAAAGCAGAAAACGAATATTGGCATCTGGATTGATTGTTAGACCAGACACATCTGATCGAATATGTTTTCCTACCAATTTCCCTACCGCCTTGACTTTTGGCCTTAAACAAGATCGAACAATATCACTTTCATACAGTTTTCCATTCCAAGAATAGAAGCTTTCACCATATGTTGTAACCATCTGCATAATATTTTTTTCCACTTTTTCATCTTTCTTTGTGGGTTCTCTTTTTCTGAACAGTTTCATCCTTCCTCCTTAAATCATTGACAGATATTCTTCAAGATTATTTTCCAGTACCACATATGCATCTAGCAAACCTGCAAGACCATCAATACGTCTTGTACTAATATTTCCCTTACATGGCTGGATATTATTGTTTTTATCAATATCTACAACTGTGTTTCCCAAACACCACTTTAATATTGGATTGTTGTTATATATTACTTTTTTCTTTTCAAGGTCCGCTCCCAATGATTTCATTGGACTTGATAGCGTCTTTTTACCCTGTATGACAGGTTCCATTACTACCGCTCCAAATGTATTCTTCATATCTTCAACAAAATATGTGGCAGACCATGCATCATACCCACATTTATACAGATAAATGTCATAATCCTGTTGTACCTCTTCAAACCACTCCCGAATATATTTATAATGCACCTTGTTTCCTGGACATGTTCTCAAAAGTCCCCGATCGCGCCACAAGTCATATGGTATTTTATCTTCTCTTACCCTTCGTTCCAACAAGTCTTCAGGAAGCCAATACATTTGCAACACATATATCCTGTTATCACCACACACCATGAATAACACTGTCGCATTAGTTAAATCTGTAGTACTTGACAAATCACAACCACCAATACCATAACGTGGTTTTAATGTTGAAATATCAAACATTGCTGTATTATTCAGTTGCTCAAACGTCAGCCATGCTTCAGATGAGGTCTCTCTAATATTAAATTCCTTACAAACAAGGTCTTTTACCTCTGCTGGATTATTGATTGCTTTATTAACCTTGTTTTCAAGATACTCCCATTTTTTTGACACTCCTAAATTGGGATTTGCTTTCATCCATTTACTTTTGTCCGGCCATTCTTTTCGCTCATCTAATTCATAGATAAACGGGAAAAAATGTATGTCCTTATATCCATTCTCATTAAAAATTCCATTTATAATATGCTCTGCCTCTTCATATTTGGCATCATAAATGTCTTCTCGAATTGTTCCAGCCGTTGATGTAATGTATATAAGCGGCTGGTTTCTAGCAGAAACGCCATCTGCTAATATGTCATATAATGCCTTTCCATTTTTCCACTGGTGAATCTCATCCAAAAGCGCACAATGTATATTCATTCCGTCAAGGCTATCATAGTCACTCGCAAGCGGTTTAAACACACCATTGTTAAACTGTTCACTTGATATATCTCCAACCCTGCATTTCACATGTCTAGCAATCGCCTTTGACTTTCTAACCATACGAACGCTTTCCTGCCATATAATCTTTGCCTGATCTCTTTTTGTAGCTGCGCTATAAACTTCTGGTCCTCTTTCCCCATCTCCGATAAGCATATATAATCCAACAATTGATGACAGAAATGATTTACCATTTTTCTTACCTACAATGAGAAGAGATTCACGGCAGATTCTGTTTCCTCTTTCATCAATAAAACCAAATACTGCTGCCAGATGCGCCTTTTCCCAGAGTTCCAATACAATAGGCGAACCATCTCCCTTAGACGGACAGCAGAATGTTTCAGCAAATTCAATTATGTGGTTCGCCCTTGCTGGATTGTATGTCATATTACTGTCAGGATTCAGTATTTTATCTGACAAATATTTATACCACTGATATGTTTTTCTGCATACAGGTATCTCTCCGTGTTCAATTTTCTGCCAGTATTGTATTATAGGGTTATAGTCCCTTGGATATTTTATCTTAACCACTCTTTTCCCTCAAAAATTCAGCAAACTCATCACCCTGAGATGACAAATTATTTTTCTTGGTCATACAGTCAAGCAGTATCTTCATAGCCTGCGCCTGTTTTTGTGACATTGCAAGATAAAGCTGTGCATCAGGACTTTGTTTAGTTCCATACTGGTTCTCACCATTCTTGTACTCCACTGTTGTACCTTCTCTTATAATGCTCTCTCTCAAATCTTGCATTGTCACTGTCAGAAACGCTACATCATCCACCAATGCCATAACTAATTTCTTTTTATTTTCATCAATTTCTTTAAACAGTTTTCTTAGTCTGGATATTTCTTTTTTAATCCTCTTTTGTTTTTCCACATACTCAGAAATACTGTCATATTCTGCTTCCCGTCGTATTTCCTCTTTTAAATACTCATCCTCTGTAATCATAAATACCACACCCCCTTTATGACAAGCTGTATGTTAAATCAATCTGTGCCATCGGTCTTGCAAAAAGATTTTAGGACTCTTCCGAAAGGGGGGAGTTATCAACCTTCCGCAAGGAGATTGGTTGTCCATCTCCATCAAATACAAACAACGGTTTCACTTTTTTATTTCCAATTCCATGTTTCTCAAACTTATCATGACAGTCTTTGCATACATACTGCAAATTATTATGTTTCAGAGATATATCAAGATTGTTGATATTACTTTTTGTTAACATTGTTTTGTGATGCACTATGTATCCTTGATTACTGCCACAAATTTCACATACACCACCATCTATCATTATTCTTTGACTAATATAACTATCCCTGCACTGCTGCCAATGCTTTGAATTGTAAAACGCCTTTGCCCACTCTTTTGCCATAACGCTACTCCCTAACACAAAAAGAACGCTGTTTAGCAGCGCCCTCTTTGTTATGTACTATATTCGTTAACATGATAGCTTCTGCTTATTATCATGTTAACATATTAAATGTAGAAAAAAGCGACACTTACATTTTTGATAAAAAATCTAAATCAATGATGCTTATTCAAGTATCGTGTTACCGCTTTTTCAGGATATGATCTATCATAATGCATTATCTTGGCTATCTTTATCCATGTATAGCCATCCATATATTTATACTGCATTATCCTCCGAACCCGACTGTCAACAACCGAATTTATATATTCCATAATTTCTTGTTCCAGTTCTGTTATCATTTGTTTTCTTTCTTCCAGCAGCTCTATATTGCCCGAAGGATTTTCTGTACTTTTATGTCTTATCTTTTGTTCGATTTCTTTTATTTCTTCTCTCAGGTCAATTAGCTGTTCCAGTTTTTCCTTCGTCAATGTTTTTCCCCCTCCTTTAACTTACACAGCCTCAACATAATTATGGAAAATTTGTTCAATATATCTGTCGCCGCATCTTCACTTCTTCCCCGCTTACATATGTTTGTGGCTGTCGTCTTTCTGAACAGATGCGGATACTGCCATTAACTATAATTCGTCAAATTCCTCACCTAGTTTTCTAACCTCCCTTTCAATATCCTCTATATCTCTATTCACCGCTTGAAGTGCTCCCCTTGTTGAAACATTAACTTCTTTATTGTATCCTCCGTTTAGTGGCATTGCTTGCAAGCAATATGAATGAAGAGTCCTTTTCGCAATATCCGCATCCTCTCTGCACAATCCCTGCATTTTTTCCAACTCTTTTTTCCTTTTAAATAATCTATCAATTGTATCTTGCAACTCATTTGCTCGTAATAATTTTTCTCTTGTCACTATGTTTTTCCTCCTTTAAATTTCAGTTTAGCTCGATTATTCGAGTTTATTGGTAAATCCTTATTTAACCAACATGTTCTTTCGCACACCAGTCTAGGAACCTACTGCAATATTTACTTGTACAGGGGCTATTGTCGCATTCTCCATATTCCTTTTCACAGATAAGACAATTAAACACTCCTTCTGTCTCCTTTAAACTCATTTCTGTGTCCTCTGCAACTTGCAACAACTCCATTTCATCTAACCCCATCACTTTTTCAACCATTTTCTGGCGCATATACTCAACATTCGTCATATGCCGCTTTCCCCCTCTCTTTCCTCATTGCCTCAAAGCATAACTCCTGCGTGATAATCTTATTCATTACCAAATCGCCAATTGTTACACCTCTTCGCCAACCTTTGGAGTCTTCCACAATACACATATGCGGATATTTTGCCACTACAGTATATTCTACCTTCTGGGCAATTCCCCTTTCATTATCCGGTTTTTGTTTTAACTTTATCTTTGTATTTAATCCTAACTCTGCATAAGTCATGGCTTTATCCTTTCTCTAATGTAACATTCGCTCTTTAAGCAGAGACAACGCATCTAGTAGGCAACTATATTTTATTACTTGGTCTTCTCTATTTTCAGAGATAGCCGCTTTCAAGTAGCTATCAAATTTCCAGACCAGATTATTAATTGTGTTTAAACTATACCCGCCTTTAAGCTGCTGCTCTGCTGAGTAAGTTTCAAATGTGTCAGATTCTGACACATTTTCTTTTTCTGGTTCTGATGTCTTCTCGAATGTGTCAGATTCTGACACATTTTTATCTCTTTCAGTCAGAGTGCAAGTTGTTTTCTCTTCTAATTCTTCTTTGTGATTTGGAATATAAGGTTCCTCTATCCAGCCACAACGAATATTACATGATTTCTCACATTGATTACAGCATTGTACGCCTCCATAACCGCAACAGTTACACGCTCCATATTTACTCCAACCAGTAACACACTTTTTAGGAAATACTTGTCCGCAATCTGTTTCTGCAATATTTGCTTCCTTGAACGTTTCTTCAAATGTGTCAGATTCTGACACATTTTCCTTTTCCGATTCAGAGGGCTTTTCAAATGTACTAGATTCTGACACATCATTCTCTTTCTTTGGTTCTGGTGTCTCCTCAGATGTGTCAGATTCTGACACATTTTTATCTATGGATTCCAGAAAACTCTTCTGTCCTTTAATAGTTCTGCTGCCTGTTAGCTTCTTTATATCCTCTTCTGTGAATCCACCATTAACCATTGATATTTGTACAAGTTGTTTTTGTTCCTCTACCTCAAGCTTTGCTGCCTCATATGCAAGCGATATCCCTATACTGCCATCTTTAAAGATGCTCATTAACCATTCATCAAGTCTTGTACCAATTGTATTATATATAGCAATCTGTGCTTCTGATACACCAAGATAATCCGCCTCAAGTGTCCTTACCCTTCCATCAATCCCTTGTCTCTTTTTCAGCTTTGGGATAATCTCTTTTAGCTCCATATGCTGCATCACTTTTTCCCAGTCTGTCAGTTCCCTCTGGGTACTGTTTGTCATAACAAGAAGCATCTTCTCTGTATCTTTATCAATATTTTCTATAATCACTGCTGGAATATGTTCAAACTCTGGGTGTCCCTCCTGTACTAGCTCCATACAGGCACGCACACGTCTATGACCTGCGATAATCCTATAAGGAACAGTTCGTGCCTCTTCTCTAGCAAGCAATATGTTTTGTTGTACTCCGCCCATTGCAAAAATACTGTTCTTTAACTGTTCCATACTGCTGGGCTCATAGAAATTTTCTTCATTTGGCTTTATATCAAACACACTTACTCTTTCTGTTTTTTCTGCTGCCACCGCTGCATCTTCCTTACTTATCTCATTCATCATATCCATAATTGAAAAGCCTTTTGCCATTACCTGCCAATCCTCCTTTCATACTCAGCGGCAAGATTCTTATATCCTCCTGCTGCACCACACCTTGGTGAATGTACAGAAATTGGCTCTCCTGCAAATGTGCTTCGGCTTACTACCTGTGTCCAGCTTATTTTTGTTTCAAGTACTCTTCCACAGAAATCCTCTAACAGCTTTATCCCTTCGTCGCATAGTTCACTCTTTTTATATTGGGTAACAAGACAGCCTATAAATTCCAGCTTAGGATTATAGTACTTTTTTACATCTCTGATTTGTTCTAGTATTTCTCTAATTCCATCAAAGGCAAACTTGTCTATTGTGACAGGAATGATTACATCATCACTTGCCACAAGTGCATTGATGACAGAAATATTAATATCTGGTGCACAGTCAATCACACAATATGTATATTGGTCTCGCACCTGTTCTAGTGCTTCTCTTACACGGGACTGCTGTGGTTTTGTTGTATCTAACAATACTTGGCGATCTGCCTTCAATAATGACATATTTGCTGGAACCACATCTATTAATGCAAATTTTGTCCTTACAGATACTTCCATAATGCCCGCAGTCCCCAACAACACATCTGACAAACTCTTTTTGTCATAATCATGGCATTTCATAAACTTACTTGTATTACCTTGTTTATCACAGTCAATCAACAATACTCTACAATCATGGTTGTGCATCAGCTCATATGCCATATTGATGCTTGTGACTGTCTTGCCAACACCACCCTTTAAATTAATAATGCTTATTGTTCTCATAGTTGTTTCCTCCCAGTAGTTTCTTTGCCTCCTGCTGTTTTACAGAAGACTTGCTTGATAGTATCCGCCCTTATTTCGTATCTCTTTTATTGCATCTTGTATCTCTACACTATAAGCACTTTTCCCAGTGGAATGCATATAATGCAGTTCATGTTTTGATGAAGCTCTGTAAAGTGTCCTCCATTCGTCGGTATTTGCAATCGGTTCCCCTTTGGCTGTACGCCAACCATTGCGCCGCCAATCATTCACCCTGCCATTACTGATACTCTCACAAACATGTTCATTGTCGGAATATATTGTTACAGTGCATGGGCTGTTGAGCAAATTCAACGCTTCTGTAAGTGCCAGTATATATGCAAGGTTCCATGTTCCATAGCATATGCCTGACACAATCCTTGATTCCCTCTGCCTATTCTTTCGGATATACTCAACTGCTGCGCCGTAACCTCTGTACAGCTTCTTCCTGCTGCCATTATCAGTCTCTATGTAGATATTCACATTGAATATGCTTCACTCCCCCTTTCAATCGCTCTCGCATATGTGGAACACTTATGCGAAGGCACTTATCCACTTATCCACAATCCGCCTTTTTGCGTTCGCTTAAATGCTAATTTGCCAATAGATTCCCTTCGAAAAACGCCATATCCTCAGCACTATATGCACTATTGACCAAATTTTCGTCTGGCGGCGCTTTGAGCGCATAAAGTCCAGACCAGCCATTCATGATTGACTGGTTTAATATTGCTACGGCTTTCATGATATTCATTTTGCCATCTTCACCTGCCAACACAACAAGCGAATCTTTTACAAGCCTCACTGCTCTGTCAATCAGCGGTCTGTTCATTCTTTTGCGCATATAAACAAAATCCTTAAAGGCACTATTCAAGTCTTCGTTGTCTGGATAATATGCCCTGCTGTCTGGTTTTTTCTTCGGATTGGTATTCGCCACCCCCTGGTTTGATACATTAGTATTTAATTCTTTAATATTTGATATATTAGTATTTAATTGTCCGCGGTTTTCCTGTGTGGGAATTGTCAATGCAAGCTCCTTCAATGCTGGTTCCTCTGACACAGATTTTTTTAATGCAGCCTCTTTGCAAACTGCATTCTCTGATACTGGTTCTTCTACATTTTCTAATTCAGGCTGTTCTGCATCAGACATTTCACTTTCTTCACTTTCACCTTCCAATTCTTGTGAAACAGGCTGTTCGTGTATTATATAATCTATTCCTCTTAATCTTCCCTTCTCATCACGAATGCGTTCCGTCTTCTCAACATATCCAAATTTGATAAGCTCATTTAATGTGCTCCTTACACTGTCCACTCCCTCTTTACAGAGTCCTGCCAAACCTTCGATTGAAAACTTCCAAGTATCTGGAAGACTTAGCATCGTTGAAAGCAGCCCTCTTGCTTTCAGTGATATGTTTTTGTCTCTGAAATGATAATTACTCATTACTGTAAAATCTTTTGTTTTTTCTGTTCTTATAACCACTTAGTTTCCCCTCCTTTTTCTTATCTTTACAAGCTGCATTCTCTAATATTGATTCTTCTGCATCAAACATTTTGCTCTCGTTTTTCAATTTTTGGGAAACAGGCTGTTCATGTATTATATAATCTATTCTTTTTAACTTTCCTGCCTCATCACAGACGCGTTCTATTTTCTCAACATATCCAAATTCAACAAGCTCATTTAATGCACTCTTTACACTGTCCTCTCCGTCTTTACAGAGTCCTGCCAAACCCTCAATTGAAAAATTCCAATCATCTGGAAGACTCAACATAATTGAGAGCAGCCCTGCTGCTTCCAAAGATATGTTTTTATCCTTAAGATGATAGTTACTCATTACTATAGAATCCTTTGTCTTTTTTGCTCTTATAACCATTTGGTTTCCCTCTCTTTCCTTTTCTTGTTATATCTACTTTGATTGTTCAATGCTCTTTCAGAACAATTCCATACACATGATAATCTCTCTGAAAATCTCTTACACCCTTCTGATGGGCGATTGTATGATGTATTCGGCACAGACATATCTTTCTATTCTCAGTATCGTCATAATGCCTTCTATCATATCCCATGCCAATTGTGTCCCAGTGATGTATCTCTCCAAATCTGCCACATATGGCACATTTTTTATGTTTGATACATTGGTATAAATAGGTGTCAATATCATCTGTTCTGTCAGAAAGCCGTTCAGATAGGATTACACCATGTTTGAGGCAGAAGTCTGTGAGCGTATTAATAAAATCCCTAGCAATACTCATAGAACAATCAGAAAGAGAAAAGTAATCACAGCCTATTCTTGTGATATGCACATACTTCATGACTTCCTTTGTCTCTTCTGGCGTATATCCTGTATATTGTGAAATGTCACGAAGCGTAGCATAGATTTTCTTTTGCTGTTCTGGTGACAAGGTACGCCCATCAACCAATCGCAGAGATACATTCTTAATTTGCTTGTCCATTATCTCTGCTGCCAGATTGGCATTATCAATCCGTACCACAATATCAGCACTACCGCCATTATCACGTACTGCTATAATCTTTCCATCTTCCATTGTCCCACTTCCTTTGTGCTTTCTACGTGGCGCACAGGCTTTTATCCCTGCACGTCCACTAATCTACTGGGAATGTGATGCATATGCACCACGTACAAAGCACACAACTTGTCCACATGCCCCCTGCGCGGCACACAGGCATATTTCGTCCTGTGTCCGCTGCATATGGAATTTTTAGAAAAGAGGCTGCGACACACACCAGCATATGTGTCGCGCAGGGGGCACGCTACTCTATTATGCAATTACTTCCTGTCTTATCATAATTGTATAACTAAAACTTATGCACTTTTGTTGCTTTTACTCTCAAATTGTTTTCCTTGTTTCATTCTTCTTTCATATATTTTTAATATTGCAGTCGTAAATCTTTCCTGATATCCATCAGTAAATTCTACACTTACAGATATCTTTTTCGGCATCATACTTTTTTTCATATACCCCAATACCTTCCTCGTATCCTCCTACGTAACTAATATCTTACATTTCTGTCCGCTGCCATTGCATTTTTTGGCTCCTTCTTCTATACTGTACTTACAAGATGTTGCAATAGCCGAGTACTAAAGAAAGGAGATTCAAATTCATGAATGTATCATTATTAAAGTATTTAGTATCTTTATCTGGAAATCAAGTTGATATTATTGATACCAACGCCTTTTTTGAGAAATATCCTAGAGAAACATACTCCTCCGAATTATATTCCCTAGAACAAATGGGCTTCATCACCTTATTGAACTCCAACAACAAGATTAAAGAGATTGGCGTGAACAAAAAGGCAATCGATTACGTAGAAAAATTGTAATCACTACCACTGATATGACAGCATCAAATATTATCAATGCTGTCATGCTTTTTAACATTATCTCCATCTTACCCATCAACCAATTTTGACGCTCTTTTAGTATAGTGTAATAAAACTTTGCTATCTCATTGGTATCTGCTTCTTTGATGTCATTATTTTCGTTAATCTTTCTCACCTCCTCTATACTATTTTTTCACCGCCATACTCCTACAGCTTGTCGAGATATGCCGTATGAGGGGAAGATGCGTCCTCCTCTGTTGCAAATAAATACTCAAACGGTTTATTAAAGTACCTGCAAAATGCTTGACACTCACTCGGTCAAAATCTTCCGCTTCGTATTTTCTGACTATAAGAATTTCGACTAACGCCGATAATCTTTCCCATATCCTCATCTGTCAGATGGTTGTATGCTTTCTGACCTAATAAATTTGCGTACATATATTCACCTCCTTGTAAGCGAATCGCCAACCTTTATCTTGATTGTATCCGCATACCGCCAACTTGTCAATAGTATTTTTGAAATTTGTTGACATATCGCCAACCTCATGTTAGGATAGCTTTGAAATGAGGTGACGATATGGGATTTTCTGAACAACTAAAAAAGGCACGTTTAAATATGAATTATACTCAACAAG
>JAAZZQ010000049.1 GCA_014239155.1 Lachnospiraceae bacterium
AAAGAAACTGGCGATCCGGGAACGGATCGGAAATATTTGACAGAAAGTATCGTCAGGAGTAAACTGTGAAAAAGGTCTGAGAAGTTCATTATGCAGGAGCTTCCTGCGATTCTCCAACTGACAGTAAGTTTACTCTATCCCTTCTTCCACGCTTATTGTAATTTGCTAAAGGGATGTGTATAATAGAAATAGAAAGTCACAAAAGTTTTCAGGCAGTATTTATGTCAGTTAGGAAGAAAGCAGGTAGATAAATGGAAGACATGGAAGCAAAGCAGCTAAAATGGGAAGAATTAGGTATATCTAATGATTTCCTGTTTGGAAAGATTATGCAGGATCCGGAATTGTGCAAAGAACTGCTGAAGAGGATCCTCCCGGATCTGGAGATTGAGCGTATTGAGTATCCTGAACTGCAGAAAAGTATCAATCTGGATATGGATGCCCGCAGTATAAGGCTCGATGTGTATGTAAAAGATGATAAAGAAGTTGTATATGACATAGAAATGCAGGTCAGCAATACAAAGGAACTTCCTAAGAGAAGCAGGTATTATCAAGGAATGATCGACTTACAGCTTATTGACAAGGGACAGCATTATAAGAGACTGAACCGGAGTTATATCATATTTATCTGTCCGTTTGATTTATATGGGAAAGGGCGGCATATCTATACCTTTGAAAATATGTGCAAAGAGGATAACAGCATTTTTATGGGAGATGAGGCGGTAAAGATATTTCTGAATGCTGCTGGAACCATGAATGATGTGAGCAGTGAATTAAAAGCATTTCTGGATTATGTAGCAGGACAGAAATCCAGGGATTCATTTGTAGAGAGACTGGAAGAAGCAGTGGAAGAAGCCAAGAAGAACAGAGAATGGAGGCATGAATATATGACATTGTTAGTGAGGGATCAGGAGAATGTGGAGAAAGGAAGAGAAGAAGGGAGAGAAGAAGGGATTTTTGGTATGATATCAGCTTTTAGGGATTTGAATATTCCTGACAGTACGATATTACAAAAGTTACAGGAGAAATTTTTCCTAACAAAAGAGGAATCACAAAAGTATTTAAGTCGCTGATTGAGCAGATCCGGCATGTCTGATGAACAGGTTGCTTTTAAGTACGGTTATGGCATTGATGGGCTCAAAGCGGTACTGGCATAAATAGATACAGGGCCTGAAAATATTACAGGGCTATATTTGAATGTAAAAAATCACAGCCATATAGCTGTATGGCTGTGATATCCGGGTTTTCCCGTTCCGGTTAATTCCAGTGTAGCACATCGGAAACAAATGCCGTTTTAGAGGAAACGAGGTTGTAATTCTGCAGGCATCATGGTATTTTATCCCAAATATGACTTTTTATAGACATATAAGGCATATAATTGTTTGTTATTCTGTCGTCATGTCGATGCTGTTTTTTTGTCAAGTACGTGCTCCTCCGTGACACAGCCATCTGCATCATACTTCATGCGAATTTTGACACCCTTTGGCATGTTTACGCTAGTCAAGTTCCCGTCCATGTCATATCCATAACTGGTGACTGCCCTGTTGGTCTCCCCGTTGTCCTGGATATGCTCTGTCTTACGGACCCTCCAGCCGTTCTTGTTATAGGCATAGCGGATCCTGTGTCATATCCCTTCCTCTACCAGACGATCTTCTAGTGTCATGTTGCCGAGACAGTCATACTCATAGTGCATCTCCGCCCCATAATCATCTTTTACAAGTGTCAAGCGGTTGTTCTGGTCGTAGGAGAAGTGTATCTTGTGCCAGCTGTCAAGATTTCACAAAGGTTCTCGTTATATTGTACAAAAAATTAGGTAATTATCTACCCATATAAGCAATATTTAGGGTAAAAATCGGATATTTATTGTGCAATATGACGGTAAAATGTTTTAAAGAGAAAAATAAAAAGAGTTAATTGTATGTATTTTTATGTGGAAATTTAAAAAAAGTTGCAAAGTGCTGTCAGGTATAAAAATCAACATTGAATATTTTCACTCCTTTCAGTACATGAATATCATCAAAACAAGTTTCATATTTGTGAGGAAAGTGTTTTTTAACATCTTCTAAAGATGAATATTTATATACATTTTCGTAATCAAAAACTTCTTTTGCCATATTTTCTTCTGTAATTTCAGATTCATAAACAAAATATATATCTTCTTTTTTCTGTATTGCATATGAATACCAATAATTTTTTTGTTCTTTTTGAATTCTTATTTCTAACCCCAACTGTTTACCAAGTTCAATTTTACTTCTCATCATTACCTCTTCTTTAAAACAATATTAATCAATACCGTTTTTCCATCTTTACATTTAATATTAATATGAGGATAATTTCCATGTGAACCATTCTCATGACCATACACTATTTTATTTTCATTCATGATATAATCTTCATGATATGCTCCGTCTTGTTTATATCTGTCCAATTGGTTCTTTTTCCTAATTGGTTTAATTTCTTTTTCTTGTTGCTTACCACCACTTCCCCTTATTTTTTGATAATCTGGAAATGCTTCTCTTAATACAGCATCTGCTTCTGCAAAACTTTTTATCTCTACTATGGTTTTGTTGTCTCCTTCTTGCAATGCCTTTGCTTTTTGGAAATAGGTGTTTCGTCGTTATTATTCCCATCCCCTGCAATTTCTCCAGCTGTACCACAAGCATACCCACTTGGCTCATAATACACTGTGGGATTATTATGATAGTATGCATATAGGTTCAATATACATCCTCCTGCAAGAAACGACCAAATACTAGACTATAGTATCTTACCCGCAAATAATACTGCTCTGTCAGCTGGTCATACTGCTGCCCTGTGTAGCGGAGTCGATTGGAGACTTCTTCTAATGCATCTAAGCCTACTTCAAATGCATCATACTGGTTTTTGAGATTTATATCTATATTCGCGATCAGGGTAGTATTTTTGTACTCTGCTTAACGCCCCTGGCATTTGTTAGTCTCTCCAGCTCTGTTAGGGAATTTATGCTGTTTCATTAGCATAGAATATTAGTCCAAATATATTATGTTATATTTTGTAGCTAATTTCTTAATATTTTCTTCTTTTGTAGTTGGAAATACTACAAAGCAATTATTATCAGTCAAAATTTCAATATTCTTTCTTATCTGTTCTTCCATTATTCTTACATCTTTAGAATTCATCCATGGATAGCAAAATATTTTCTTTCCATAGGCATAACCAATTGCTATAGAGGACTTCCAACGCGCGCCACTTACATAATTAATACTTCTTCCAAGTCTTGATTCTAACAATTCAAACATTTCTTGAATTGTATTTGCATTTAGGTCACAGCGATTTTCCTGAACTCCAGTTTCTATCTGCTCCTTAATTGTTTTTCTTCTACGCAGCATGTTGTATTCATAATACAAAGGCTCTCCCTTTGTTTTTCTCCTAAAAAGCGGACTATGAGAACCATATATGTCATATACAATATACCAGCTATTTTTTATAATATAATCAATTGTCTCTTCTTTATCATCAACACTAATTCTGTCTCCATTAAAACGTACATTTCCCGTTAAACTACAGCTTATAGCAGCTTTTTCATTTCCGTATTCCCCTACAACACCATTCAACATTCCTGCATAAATTTCAAAACTTTTATCTTGTATACACTCTTTAACACTATCATGATGGAATATTTTACATGTTCCTCTTGCGGAAAAATTTTCAAAAAGTATTTTTTCCAATACTGCTTTCCCCTCTCCTCTAAATTTTGTTCCAATAATACCAAAATCCGTGAACCCATAAAGTAAAAGAGTACCAATCTCTACACTTTCAACAGTTTCGTCAGTAGTTCGCTTGGTCGTTCATCTCCTTAATACGTACTTGACAGTTTTATACTACCTTTTTCTTAATGAATAGTACCATAGTTTTTACCCACAGCACCTTAACGTAGTTTGAATCCTCCACCTATATGGCGATTTTAACAGCCCCTCAGCCACCATATGTATAGCACACCTTTCTTCAGGCAGCTACGCTACCTGGACACTCCACCATAGTGTATAATTATTTGCATAACGGATTAAATAACTTTCTCCGCTACATTGCCTCTTCATTATCACATCAAACTAATTGTTTAGCGCACAATGTAAATGTATGTTTGTTAATATCAGACTTGCACCGTTTTCCTGAGGAATTCCCCATTCAATGTTCAAATATTTACCATTTTTAGTCTTTATTTAAACGCTTCTAATACTCAATCATCGCTGGACATTGTACCTTGAACGCCTTATACGCCTCATTCATCTTCTTGACAGGTTCAGTAGTGATAAACTTCTTATCATAGATAATCGCATACTGTTCATGTAGATTCATGAACACCGACTCCGTTGTCAATAATGTTTTTTCAGCTTATCAGACATTATTTTTAAGATGGCAGCAGAGATAACTGTTATCATCAGCTGTCCTCAGAAAGTCGTTTCAATGCTTACATTAATGGGCAGAATTTTTACATTCTATTTGCAGACTTTAAATAACTTTTCTACATAATCTCTAATACTCCCTCTGACCAGAAATTAGAACCGTGGACTAACTGTTCCGTACTGTTCATTATAACTTACATTTACAATATTATTTTTTTCAGATAATTTCGTAATATTCTCTTCTTTTGTTGTTGGCAGTACTACAATACAATTGTTTTCAATTAAAACTTTAATACTTTTTGTCATCTGTTCCTCTAAAAGTTCTATATCTTTAGAATTCATCCACGGAAAACAAAAAATTTTTTTACTATAGGCAAAACCAATCGCTATAGATGCTTTCCAACGCTCAACGCCCACTTTCTGTATACTACTTCCTACTCCTGATATTTCAAACATATTTTTAATTGCATCTACATTTAAATCACAACGAGTTATTCGAAGCCCACATTTTATTTGCTCATTAATTGTTTTGCTTCTAAGCGGTTTACGAAAACCATATATATCATATCCAATATACCAGCTATTTCTTACAATATCATCAATCGTTTCTTCCTTATCATCAACATATATTTTGCCCTCGTAAAAACCTATATTATTTTTCTTTCTTGTGCTTCCTACCTTGTGAGTCCCCATATTGGTTAAGACATAACTTAATATGGCTCCTCCATCTCCAAATTCCCCTACAATACCATTTAAAGTTCCTGCATAAATCTCAAAAAAAGTCAACCTACTATCTAAACAATCATAAGTAACACCATACTGAAACAAATTGCACCTCCCTCCTACAGAAAAATCTTTAAAAACTATTTTTTCCAAAACTGCCACCACCTTCTTTCTTGTTTAAATTTTACTTCAACAACATCTGATATGAAGATTGGTCCTGGTCTACAACTTACTCTTGCAATTCTACGCAAAGATACTTCCTGTAAGGATATCAATGTCGTCAACTTAAGCTGAAAATCTGCTAATTATAAATTTATGCGTATGCAAAAACCATTTGTTATTCCGTGATGACTCACTTTCCTCTTGAAATGTCTGTCTGGACGAATAATGGATCTTATGTTTTTGACGCGCTGAATCAACTGCTGCAGTTTATCCTTGTAACACCGCATATTTTTTAAACACCTGACATATCTGGAAACTGCACCTATGATGTAACTTCTGTTTAA
>JAAZZQ010000081.1 GCA_014239155.1 Lachnospiraceae bacterium
ACCCTAATGGATAATGTGCTTAATGGAAATCCGCTTACTAGAAAAGAAAGACGGCAGTTATCAGCAAGACTACGAGATGAAGCTCGAAATGGAACCATCAGTGATAAGGGGCGCGATGTTGCGCGACAGATGGGGATAGATATTGACTTGCTGAGGAATGGACAAAATGTACAAAGTGATACTAGTATAGCAATTCAGAACGATGTAAGTATTGATAGAAGTGAAATAAGTCGCAATACAATAGATAGTGAAAATAACAAGGAAGCACTTGATTCCTATAAAGTTTATTATCATGTAACTACACAGGAGAATGCAGAAAAAATAATTACTTCTGGAAAATTAGGAAAGGTAAATAATAATTGGGAGTGTAGAGTATTTGCATGGACTCAACAACCAACTAAAAGGCAAGCGAGTATAGCAGGAATTGGAAAAGATGCACAAACGGTTATCAGATTTAGTACAAATGCATCTTTTGAACTTGATAAAGGAAATGCCAATAAAACGATAAAGAATATTGTAGTGCAGACTACAGATGGGCAGAGAGTTCCAATATCAATAAAAGATGTAGAGATTGTTGGTTTTAAAAAAGCGTGGTGGCAAATATGGATAAAGTAAAATTGGTAATAGAAAGTGATAGATTTATTGAAGTGAACAATCCATTTGGAGAAAAAAGTACAGATTATATATGTAAAAATACATTTATTTTTGAAAAAGGAAAGATATATGGAATTATTTGTGAGCATGGTGCTGGAGGGGAGTCAATTGCACGGCTTTTATCTAATACAACACCATTGAAGGGGGAAAAGGTATTCGTAGATGATGTTGAAGTAGGAGCTTCAACAATAGAAAAACTTGGTTGGTATTTAGGAAGAGTATTATATTCGCGAGGGTTAATAAAAAGAGAATTAAGTTTTAGACAAGCATTAGAAATGGCAATTAAAGAACATCATTATTATGAAAAGATTGATGATATTGTAAAAGAGTTTCATTTGACTCCAAGTAGATTAGACTATAGTCTTTCGCAGAATTGTGAGTGGGAGAGATGGAGAATATCAATAGCTATTGGATATACTAATAACAAGAAGATCTATTGCTTTCCGTGGATGAATACAATGGAGTTTTATGATTGCCTATATAATTCTTCAGTTTTTCGTTTCTTTAAAAAGTTGACAAAAGAAGGAGCAATTATTATTTTGCCAACATCTCGAAAGGAAAATGTAGATAAGCTTGTAGATCATATTGTTCGAATCCGTAATCCTCGATTTGAGCATTATGTTTCAGAAAGTCCTTATTTTAGAGAATATTTTAAATAACACCAGTTTACAACTTTCTAATGAATTGATTGTTAAAGGTTTCCTGAATTTAGGTATCTTAATAGGGCTTGCTAATTTTTCAGGGTTTCGAGCTTTAATCCCAAAGTGATAAATAATATTGGGGACTCAAATTTTAACTTTTTAGGGTGTCAAATATTGTATCCTATAGCAAAATTTGCACCCTTGGAATTAGAAAAAGCTGTATTTTCAAGTATTTGGGCAACATTCTCTATTTATGAAAAAATTTGTAAAGTGGTGTAATAATTAATCAGCAATGAAAAAGGGAGGTAGAGGCGTATTGTGGAATTGCTTTTTAAAAAAAATGTGATTGGATATATTGATAATATATCCAATGAGGATAATTGGTGGGTTCATGGAGTATTTATACCAAATGATAATTTTTACTACTATGTGGATTTTTTTGAAGCAATTGTATGCGAAGATGGATTTGATGAAATACAATTTGATGGTGAACTTCTGAAAGATGATAATTGGAATATAAATGATAATGGGGATATTATAAGCATTTTCATTCCAGCTATATATAACGATGGAGACATATTTTTTCGATATAGGTAAGAGATTTTACCTCAGCCAGAGAAGACTCCCGCTTCTATAAGTGACGAGAAAAATACAATTTTGTCTCAGTGGGAGTGCAATCTCCGACTGGAACAAGTCTCCGACAGAATTGCAGGCGTGCGGATTTGTAATTTGTCAGCAGAACTCGCACGCCGTAGCAAGAATGCCGATGGAATTCTTGAATATCTCATAATTTGGAAGGCTTACAGAAAAGAAAGCAAGCGGCAGAAGGCTGGTGTCGTTCCAGTATGACCCAAACGGCAACCTCACACATCAGACAGATGTGACAGGTAAAATAACAGAGTATCATTATGACTTAGCAGACAATATCCATGAAGTGTGGGATAACAGTAAAAAGATAGTAGAATATGAATACAATGCTGACAACACCATAAAGTGCCTGAAAAATGGTAACCTATACACAGAATATACCTATGATGCGGACAGAAACCTGACAGGGTTAAAGACACTGCTAGGAACAGATACGATTGTAGACAATC
>JAAZZQ010000064.1 GCA_014239155.1 Lachnospiraceae bacterium
GAATCTTACAGAGCCTTTGAATGTAATATATCAGAGTGCGGAGGACGGTCTTGCTGATACGGTAAAGCCCCGGTTAGAACAGGCAGGGGCAGACTGTGAGAGAATTTCAGTCATTGATGAAAAGATAAAATCCCTTTCCATGATAGATGAACGGCTGGAAGAAGCTGTTATAAGGACAGGCGCAAGGTTGTTGATTTTAGACCCGATACAAGCCTATTTAGGCGGTGGCATGGATATGAACCGAGCGAATGAAGCAAGGGATATGACAAAGCGTTTAGCGGCACTGGCAGAAAAATATGAGTGTGCGATTGTCCTTGTCGGGCATATGAATAAGGCGGCAGGAAATAAAGCGGCATACCGGGGAATGGGTTCGATTGATTTCTTTGCAGTCGCAAGAAGCGTTCTCTTAGTCGGCAGAGTTGAGGGAGAAGAAAATACAAGGGCTGTGGTGCAGATAAAAAATAACCTTGCAGCGTTCGGACACCCGAAAGCATTTGCATTATCAGAGGACGGTTTTCGCTGGCTTGGAGATTATGAGATAACAGCAGATGAAGTCTTAGGCGGTATTGCTCCTAAAGCAAATAAAATGGAACAGGCAAAGCGGCTACTCCGGGAACTGGCAGAAACAAATAACGCTATGCAGAGCAATGAGATTTTCAATCTTGCGGACGAACAGGGCATATCGAAGCGGACACTGGAAAATGCAAAGAAAGAATTAGGAATCCGGGCAAAGCGGATAAACAATGCGTGGCATTGGGAACTGGATAAAATCAGACAGTGACGGACAGGGAAAGGCAACAGCGCAACAATGCAGGGTATTAGAATTTTGCAGTCTTGGAATTGCGTTCTTGAAGATTGCAAGGTTGCAGAGATTATAGAGATTGCATTGTTGCGGTGTTGGGGAGAAAGCCGGAAAGTGGCGTCAACAAAGCGGCGAAAAGCCGCCCCGTCCGTAGGACGGAAAAGCCCCCGGCAGGGCGCAAAGGCACTTTTGATAAAGCGGAGCGTGTCGAAAGTGCTTTTGCGTTACTTTCGGGAAAGTAACAAAGCCTTGCGCCTGTCGGCGCAGTAAAATCAGTATATAGAATGTGGAGGATATACCTATTGGAGAGAACGATTAGCGGCATGGTGGGGAAAGGTTCTGTCAATCATAATACAAGAGCCTTTACAGCTAAAAATGTGGATAAGGAACGGAGCCGGGATAACGTGGAGTTCTGCCACTCGGATATAAAAGAAGTTTATCACACTCTTTTTGATGAAGCACTGGAACGCTACAACGCAAAGCAGAAACGGAGTGACCGAAAGATTGACGATTACTATGAGAAGATACGCCGGGGAAAGCAGGAGAAATTATTTTATGAGGTAATCTTCCAAATCGGCAATAAAGACGATATGAATGTGCAGAGCAAAGAGGGGCAGTTGGCAAAAGATATTTTGTGTGAGTTCATGGAACAGTTTCAGAAAAGAAATCCTAATCTTTGTGTATTTTCAAGCCATCTGCATATGGACGAGCAGACACCGCACATTCACATTGATTTTGTTCCTTTTATCCGTAACAGCAAACGTGGACTTGATACCAGAGTTTCCCTTAAAGGCGCATTATCAGAACAGGGATTCAAAGGCGGCACAAAGGGAATGACGGAATGGAATCAGTGGATAGAATCGGAGAAGCAGGAACTCTCAAAAGTCATGGGGCGGCATGATGTACAGTGGAAACAGTTAGGAACGCATAACAAACATTTGTCGGTACTTGATTTTGAAAAGCAGGAACGGGCAAAAGAGGTTGCGGAATTGGAACAGACAATTTCTGGCAGTAAGGAAGAATTATCGGATATTCTTCATCAGCAGATTGTAGTAGAACGGGAAGCGGAACAGATACGAAAAGAGGGCGAAGCAATCCGGCAGGAAGTATCAGAACTTTCCGCTACAAATCATCTGTTGAAAGAGCAGGCGGAAACGCTGACAGAGGATAAAGAAAAACTGTTATCCGAAAATGAAAAGTTGGAGAAACAGCAGAAAAAGTTACAGCAGGAAATCAACAAAATGGCGCAGTCAAAGGAAGTCATGGAGCGCAATATTCATGCTTATGATGAAGATGTGAAATGGCAGTTGGCAGAGCCAGGGGCATTGATGAGCGCAAAGGCTTACCGGGATAAAAAGGCTTTACCGCTTGTGGAGAAATTGAAAGAGGTTGTAAAAAATCTGACAATCAAGTGCGTACAGCTTACAGAACAGGGAAAGAAGTTGACCGCCAAAGTAGACGGACAGCAGGCGCAGATTAGCCGTTTGACGGATAAGGTGATGGAGCAGAGCGACATCATAGACCGATTGCAGGAAAAAGTGGCAGATTTGGGGCATTTGGAACGTTATTTAGGCAAGGAACAGATGCAGGCGATAGTGGAACGGTCAAAGGCATTAGAACAGGCAGAAAGGGCAAATAAACGCCCGAAACGTGCCTTTGAAATGAGCCGATAGGAAAGGGGATTGACAGGATATGACGGATATGGAAAAGAAAGTCATGGTGCGGCTGTGTGCTAAAATCGTGGCAGAAACAGACCTTTACGAAACGGATAAGGAAGTGCAAAATTTGATAGACTGGGTGTGTTTGTCGAAGCAGATAAAGGAAAACAATAATACAATCCGCAATCTGACCGGGGAATACAAAAAGATAGAGCCGGATTGCCGGGAGGGAGTGAGGGCGCAGTTGGAGCGAATGAAAGAACTGTGTAAGGAGCGAAATAGTCTGTATGAGAAGCAGAATGATTTGAAAGGGCAGAAATGGAAGATTGAGAAATCGTTGGAACGGTAAGAAATGTGGGGCGTGGCAGTTGTCATGCCCTATATTTAATGGTGGAACATAGAGGGTAGGAGTGGTATAATCAGAATGTGAAAGATATAGATAAATCGGAATTGGAGGAGATTATACATGAAAAAAGCATTATTGATAGTTTCTATGTTAGCGATTACCATATTTTTAAGCGGGTGCGGTACGGATTTTGACGGTAGTCGTATAGGTAATGATAACGAATTTATTATGCAGTATAGTGTGCTAAATACAACGGATATGCAAGAATTGACTGTTGAAACTGGTGATACCATTCATGTAAACCTTGTGGTAAAAAAAGGTAGCTTATCAATAAAAATTCAGAAAGACGGAGAAGAACCCATATATGAGGACAATGGCATTTCTGCATCTAATGAGTTTGATGTTGAAATTGATGAAAGTGGAACATATACAGTTGAAGTAACAGGAAAAAAGGCAAAGGGAAGTGTTAGTTTTATAGTGGAGGATAATCAATAAACTTCCAGTTGAATTTGCGGAGGTGTTGTTTATGGTAGTGGGATTTATTATTTGGAGTATAGTAGCAAGCATTTTTATGCTTATTGGAATAAGTGCTTGGAAGTCAAAACAAGAAGTAGGATTCTTTACATTCTCCAAGCCGCCTAAAATGAAAGATGTTGTAAAATACAATCACGCAGTAGGTAAATTATGGTTTTTATTTGCAACAATTTTAGAAATCATAGGAATACCATTTCTGTTTATTGAACAAAATTCTCCAATATTTATACTCATAATTTTTGAAGTGATAATTTTGGTTATTGCTATTATTATTATCTATTTGAGAATTGAGAAAAAATACAGACAACAGTAAAAGACAACTTCTTGTTTGTAGAGAAAGTAGAGAAAAAGCATTGTTACGCTTTAGAAGATTTAGAAGGCTTATTTTATAAGGATTTTCGCAACAAAAATAATGATTGCTATACTTTATATCATTATCATCTAAATAGGGGGTATATTGCGTAACAGGAGCAATTATATATTTGTTTGTTAGTGAAATGATGGGGGTGTCGCAAAATCATCGTTTTAGATGATTGAGCGGCACCTTTACTCCAAGGAAAATGAAAATTAGGTAAGAAATCCTGCTCCGTGGATTTTTTACCTGATTTTTTTCGTACTTTAATAAAGCTGCATCTTAACAGCC
>JAAZZQ010000046.1 GCA_014239155.1 Lachnospiraceae bacterium
AAGCAATGACTCATAGGTACGTTCCACCGCATAAATTCCATGAATATCATTGATAATAAAATCACACTGCTCAATCAAATAGCTCCCTGTAACCATATCAATTGGTTCGCCATTCTTACAACGGTTTGCAGAATACGCATCTAGTTTTGCACGTACTCTCTCCTTTGCATTGTTAATCGCATTCCGTCTTGCCTGCCTTCGGTGCTGTTTAATGTCATCTCGTTCTTTCTTAGTACGAAACCGCGTACCGTTCTCGTCTGTGACTGTGTTCTTCTTAATATGCTTTTGAAGGGAATTTCCGCCTGAATTTATAATTGTGAACAAATCCTGCCTACATTGAGGATCATTCAAATCAAAGCTTCCATCCATAATACCAGTTCCTACGTCCCATAGTGCCATTCCTGTAGTCAAAGCCGAATTCAAGGTTTGTGCACCTGTCTTGACTGCCCTCACAACTTTTGCGACTGCCGCCACGGTTTTTAACACTTTTGATCCTTTTACAGCGGCAGTAACCGCTGCTTTTCCTGCTGCAACTGCGGAATTTGCACCTGGTATCAGAGACACTAATGCTGTCCCTGCCGACATCGCCGCTCCTACATAATCGCCTCTTGCAAGCGATACGCCAGCATTGATTAAGTTTGCAGCCGTAGAAACACCCGGTATGGGGAGGGCGCCTACAATATCAAGTGCTAGTTGCGCCACATCGAGAAACATATCCTTCCATGTGTAATTTGCATCTTCCAAATGTTCATAAGTGATGGAACGGTCTGTTCCTAATTCCATAAAGCTGTCTGACTTGATCTGTATAGTGCCATTTGCAAAAGTGATGCTGGAATTTCCCACACGCAATACTAGGCAGTCCATACCGAAAATATCTATCTCTCCATCTGTATATGCCTCTGGCTCTACAGCTTCTGCTGCCTCTTCTGTGCCAGCCCCACCGCCAATTCGACCTGCCAGTTCCTCCAATGTACCAATCAGTTGAAACGGTGCCATCAGACTTCCCTCAATACTCTGCTTTAATGCCTGCAGATTTCTTGACTGTATCAGTTCCAGACCATCGAATCCCATATCTGCTCCGCCGTCTGCCAC
Source organism: Lachnospiraceae bacterium (assembly GCA_014239155.1). Lineage (GTDB taxonomy): Bacteria > Bacillota > Clostridia > Lachnospirales > Lachnospiraceae > COE1. The sequence continues at coordinate 1,093 of JAAZZQ010000046.1, forward strand.
ATATTTGTCATTTCCAGTATTGTACATCTGTTCAAATGTCTGTCGAAGTGCATCCATTCCTTCAAAATCCTGTCCCACGGACTGAATCGTAATCTTTCCGCCATCTGTTGCACGAATACTTATCTCACTTGTACTTTGTATCTCAATGCCAAATTCATCATTAAATATAATTTTTGCTTGTCCGCCGCCAAAACCATCATATTCTGCCCTATTGCCCACTAGTTCCAGCGTTTTTTCTCCAAATTTTACCATGCGGTTATCAGCGGTAAGCATCTTGTCTTGGTATCTGCCAAAATCCGGGCTTTCATTTACATGTTTGCTCCCAAGGCACAGAATTTTGCTGCTGTCCCCTGTCTCATAGTACACAAAGACGGTATCGCCTAGATCTGGCATAGAATAAAAATAATTACTGACCGCATGGGCATAAGGTATCCACCTAGGCTCGTCTCCCGAAGATCCAAAATCCACCTTCACATTATTTCCTTCTACTGCAAGAACTGTTCCTGTCAATATACTCGAAATATTTTCTGTTGCAGAAGTCTGTTGTGCAGAAGGGGAAAGCCCCTCCGCATTTGCAAGTATAACCTCATTGCGCAGAAGCCCCTGCCTGCAAGTAATTGTACTCTTTACCACAGTCTGTGTCCGCCCCTGCCATTTTATAGCATATCCTACGCCAATTGTAAGACTACTCACCATAAGTACAGTATTCTCATACTCAAATACAGAAGCGCTTGGACTATTGTTTCCTTGTAATGCCCTGACCTTATCTACATCACGCCCAACAGATTCATGAAGAATAATTCCTGGATTTTTTATTTGAAATGGCATATTCCCAATATGGATATGGCATCCCGCCGTTTTGCTATCCACAAATAACTGCTTTCCATATTGGTTTGCAATGCGCCTGTCAAAAATCCAGTCTGTCTCATTTTCCTGTGACAGCATCTCACTGACTACAAGGCTTCCTGCACCCGATTCAAACGCCATTAGCGCCGTCTTTCCTATTCCCTGTACAAAAACACTCTCCAGTGTCTTACCGGTTCCCTGGAATGTATGCGTTACAGAATCCTTGTCTGTGCATATCGACGCAGTAGAGGCTGTAAGCTCTGCCTCTATATATTTATTTTCATTAAACAAACGTATCTGTGTGCAAATACCACAGAATACATTTTCTCCATCCACTGTCACCAGCTTCACTTCTGATCCCTGCTGCCGAATTGCATCATTTGATTCCGTCCCCGCTTTTGTGATAAAGCGAACTGTCATCTTTCCATGCTCATTGACATTTTCACGAATATATACATCCTTTATGTACAGTACATCCAGTCCTGTATACAGTATCAACTTACCAAGATCAAGCTGCTCCTCCTCTGACATCATTTATACCACCTCCAATTTTATCAACTCCACGCCATATAATCTCCTGCGCAGAATACTCTCCACCATAGGCAGTGATACGACAATTTTATATTCCAGCAATCCCGACAATCGAAAGATATTCCTTCTCCCAATTCTTTGTTCATTTAGAACAAGCGATGATACCATTCCATTATCATAAATCTTACTGCGCTCATGAATACAGTTTATCTCCGGAAAACTTGGCACCCAGTATATTGGATACTGCTTGCTTCCCTCAGATGTCGGAAAAAGCTGAATCCCCTTAAATTCTGTTTCCTTATCATATAACGCAATTAAATTTTTCAACCGATCAGACACCATAAAAGTTGGATTAATTAAAATATCGCATACTTCCTCTGCCTCATTACCACTGAAATATGCTACTTTTATCTTATCCAAAGCCTCAAAATCCTTTTTTGCCATTGCATAACAGTATGTATTTGGATCCAATCCCATCAGTTCTATTGGATTCTCAACCTTTTTGCTTTGGGATAATTCATAATATTCCATCTTGCGCCCCCTCATCTGCAGTCTCCTGAACCAATTTTGCAAAACCAGAATATTCTATTTTGGTATCAGCATTTATATTCAGTTTTGGTGCATCACAATTGATTACAGGGCATCCTGTTAAAACGCAGCCTTTTAAAGCAACACCATCAAAATTGCATTCATGAAACTCGGCAGGCTCAAAATATTGCAGATTCTTTATATTAGACTCTTCCTCATAAAATATGCTCTCTATAATACTTGTCTGTCGAAATACGCAATCCGAAAAAATACACCCTATCATTCTTGTTGTCTCCACTTTTACATTTTCAAAGGTACAGCCATCAAACACACAATCGTTCATTATACAATCTTCAATACTGCTATCTTCAAAAGTACTATCTTTGAAAACGGAATGACTCAAATCTAATTCTCGAAAATATTTCTCTTTATAAAGTACTGCGGGAAAATTACGAAATCTCAAATCGGCAGTTTGCTCACAGTTAAAAATATCCACTGCAGGACGAATTGCATAGATTGTTTTCTGCCAATCCATGTACTCCCCAATCTGTATAAAAAAATGTGGTGCTTTTTCAATTTGGGCAATAAGCCTGAAGTCAATCATATCCTCTATAAAATATTTGAAACGCATAGAAAAATAATACAGCAAGCTTCTTACGGCACGTAATCGCAGTGTCTCTATCATGGCAGGTCGGATATATCGGCGTAAACTTTCTTCTACTGCACGCTCCGATAAATTTCGTGTAAGCTGTTCTAATCCTACTGTCATCCAGTCTGCCGGCAAAAATCCTATAAGAAAACTGTCTCCAAACACACGTCCTCCTTCCCCATAACTGTCTATTCTATATTTAGGATGCTCCTCTTGAAGAGAACTGTACAAAAATGACAAGTCAATTTCAGTCACAGGTGGCACTTTTCTATCCTTCTGGATAAGGATAAGCTGTTCCATATACTGTTGCAGAACTTTTTTCCACATTTCTGTGATCTTGTCCTTTTGCTGCTCAAAGAGGTCTATTGTGTATTCAGCTGCAGTTGCAAATATTTCAGGATATACCTTCTCTTCAAATATCTGTATGTATGTATCTCCCATATAGACCTCCTGCTAATTGATCAACACTTCACTGGCTGCCAGAACTGCACTACTCTTGTTTAAATCAATATATGCTTCTTCCGTACCTATAATAATTTCGTTGGAAGCCACAATATCTACTTCGCTAGCCGCACTAATACTGACTTTTGTATCAGACATAATGCTAATCTCCTTGTCAGAATAAATCTCAACGCCTTTTTCATCTGTCAAATTAATATAGATCTTTCCCGATTTCGCTATAATATACATTCCCTCATCTGTAAGCAAAATCTCCTTTCCTCCAGGCGCTTTCCAGCTTTTGTGCTTTGGATTCTGGGGTGGGCAAGAAAAAACAGAACTTGCTGCAAATGCCTCTCCCTCCTGTCCCGACGGAAAAAACACTCGTACTTCGTCTCCCACTTCTGGCATACAATACCACCCACTGCCATCACTCGACGAGTAGGCAGTGGAAAATGGAAACCACCAATCGCCGCCACCATCGTACTCTTTGTCAATATCTGTAATATGAACTTGTACCTTATCCATATTTACAGCTTTGACAGTTCCTTTCATCATCTTTCCAGAAGCCTTGCTCACAGTCTTTGGAACAGCAATGCCTTCCATACTTCCATTTGACTGCATCAATTCATAACTCATACGGAGGATTCCATCTGTGAGCACTGCGTTAATTCCTTTTATTCGTGCTGACTTGCCGTTCATTAATACAATATCTCCAATAAATGCATACTGATAGGTTTGCGCTTGTTCTGCTGCAAAATCTTGTGCCATTGAACCTGAAAGTTTCGCAAGATTATCCACGCTGCTTCCATAAGAAAATGCTTTGCTCTCAATCTCAACAGTCTTCCGTGATGGAGGTAAGCCAACATACACTTGTGATCTTGGAGCTGCTATATCAGCAACAAGGGGTGCCCCCAGCTGTGAAGCCATTCGCATAGCAAACTCCCAGTCTGTCTCATTATATTTCATAATTAACTGACCGATTGCCTTGTCTGTTACCATCATGTGCAAATCTGCTTTTTCTTGAATACTATCCGTAATAATCTGACCATATGTATGAGACACTTGCTGATAAGTCTTCTTTTTCTTTGTCACATCAAGAAGCCTGCTTGTCGTATATAGACTTAATGTCACAATACTATACTCATTTTCCTGCCGCAATCCGATATCCTTAACACAGCCACTAAACAGTCTGGCTGGCTGTCCGTCTGCAGTAGTGGCAATATTGATACGCAACGTTTCATCTACCCGCTGCATTATGTCTTTTGCTTGTTCGGTATCTACTTCTCCTTCCACAATTGCCACCCCATGCTCATTTGGTCTGTGAATGATCTGCACAGCCGTAATCTTCTTAAATGGAAAACCTTCTACTTTTAGATTCGCATAAGATATTGTCTCCACAGCGCTTGCCCCCTCTCCTTATTTTTAATTTTCATTGTTATGCTCTTTTATCTGCTCTTCATCTGTAAATCGAAAAGATGTAAACATTTCCTGCGCAATTGGTTTGTAGCGTTCTCTATTCTTACAGTTAAAATTTATAAAGCCCAGCAAAACTCTGCCGTCAAGTGATGTGAAGTACATCAAATTATAAATCGACTCTGTAATTGTATGTGAAATCATCTCAATACTTGAGATTGTGTGCTTTTCTGACTTTTTCACATTCTCTGATAAAATTCTTACTTTCGGTCCTGTTCTCTCCAATGCAAGCCGCGCAATTTTCAGGAAATCTCCCATATATTCGTCTGGAACTTCATGCTGTGTGTAATGGTAGCCTACAGCAAGGTCAAGATAACTGTTTGAATATACCTTATCCGGCTTATTTCCAAGCGGATAGGAAACTGCTAACTCCTCCTGTGTAAGTTCCTCAAAATCCGCAGGCATCCAGATTGCCACTTTTCCGTCTAAAAATAATCTCTCCGCAAAGTTTACAGGAACCATATTTACATTGATTGCTCCTTCAAAAATAGATTGTTCCTTCTCTTTCTCTATCGTTTCTTGTGAGAATCGTTCCCGTTCAAACTGTTCTAATAATTCACGCTTTTTCATTAATTCTTCATCTAGTTCAGGCATTTGTATTTCCCCCATCAAATAGTATTTTTATCATAAAAGATTTCTTATGATTTCCCAGTTCCATCAATAATATGGGTCCCACGGCCGATCCTTATCCGCCCATTCTTCCCATAAATATAACTCTTTACTTGGTATCCTTTCCTCTATCCTTTCTACCAAGAAAAAACCCCCATCCATCACAAAATATGCTTTTCCATTGCTATCAATAAATAAGAATAGCGCATTACTTCCTTTCGTCTCCCAGCCTTCCAACGATACGATTGCTCCCACACACAGAGGTTCTATCCCCAAAGTTGGAGGCAGTCTTACAGTTGCTAGAAGGTCATCATAATTATAGATAAATCCTCCTGGTGTTACCTCAAATGTATTTTCTTCATTTAATATAAATTGTCTGCCTATATACTTTTCACTTTCTTTAGCATAAGCTTCCTCCTCTGCTTCCTCTTCTTCTCCCCATTCACCCTCTATCCAATCTATTCCAGAGTCAACATACCGTATTATTTCCCATGTGCCTTTAAAAAACTGACAATAAAATTGAGTTTTCTTCGGTTCCCACCATAAAACAAATTCTCTATTGATCCCATGTAATATTCTGCGTAGATTTTCATTGCCTGGTTTTAGCGAAGCAAGATCTATATTGTTATAAATATTACATAAAATACCAGCCGCTTTACCGTAGCATATATTGGACACTTCATTCTGTGTGGGCAGTTCTGTCCTATCACTGCATCCTGATACCAATATCAACATGGATAGTAGAAAGAAGTGAATTCCTACACATTTTCCTTTACTTTTGATTCGTTTTATAATCCCTTGTAATATCATCATCTTTTTCATAATCTCCAAACCTTAAAAGTTCGTACTCATCCATGCGCCTTCTTTTCAAACCCTCTAAATATTTTCCATCTTTATTCTCTACTTCCTCCATCAGCACCTCATCAACTTTTTCATAATCCTTGTCTGCCACAGCCGCAATTAAAATTGCGATAGACGTTCTCAAATCTCCATATGGTTCTGGATTATTTTTCTGCTTCTCCTCGTCTATTTCACGCTTTACAAGCCCATCCCCTCTATTATACTCAAAATCAATAAAAAAAAGCATTTCTCGTTTGGTAAAACCATTCTTATCAATATTATAATTAAATTTCTCAGAATTTAATTCATCAATTTTTTGTTTTATTCTGACATATTTTTTATTTAAATCCTGTATTGCCAACAGTTCACCTTCTTTTATGCTCAATCCCTGGCTAAAATCTTCACCTGGTAAAACATCATGTCCCAATGCAATTGTTTTTCCATTATTATCAAGCACATATCTGCCATTCACAATCTTATGCTCTTCATACGCTTTTAAAAATTCTATGTATTCTGTCGGAAAATCAAAAACGTCACTGTCTAAATTTACTTTCACAGTATCAGACATTTCTTTTATTTTGTTACCAAGTTCTAATGCCGCTTGGACTCCTTTCTTCAGAGCCTTTTTGTTTATCTTCTTATTAGAAGATTTCTCTAATGTCTCTACTGGTACTTCAATCTCTGCAAGTGCTGGTTCCATACTGACACTTACTGTTTCCTTTGATACTGCCGCAATTACCTGTTGTGCTGACTTTAATTCTGCTTCCATATTCTCTTCAGATTCTGGTGTTTCTACAATGCTGATAATCCCGCCAAACTTACATGGGCATACACTGCCTACAGTAAGCGCTGGCGCCCCATCAATCATATGTTCTTCATTACAAAATCTCCAAGGCAATGGTGTATCAAGCTGGCACTTATTAGAAGCAAAACACTCCTGAAGCGTCACTACGGCTTTCGTTACAGTCTTAGCAATTGCTTTGCCAGCGCGCTCAAAAAAATTGTCATCAGACTCTGCCTTGTATTTCTCATCAGCCTGTTTTTTTGCTTCTTCAAAAATCTTTTTAGAATTACAGTCCCCAAAATGTGTCAAATTAACCTGCGGGGCGTGGTCATTTGCATTTAAAAGTGGCTGTCCCTGGTAAATTACCCCATGCCCTACATCTGTATTCAGATAATTTTTCATGGTTCCCATAGAACACTCTGCATACATACCATGCAACACATATTTTTTCCCTTCCTCTGCCATATCTTTCTCCTTCTCCTATTTTGTTCCATCAAAGAAATTTGTCATCCACCCCTCTGTCTCAAACAGAAAGAACTTATCTGGTCCTAGCATAAGCTTTTCTCCATCACGCAGCACAGGCACCACCAGAAACCCCCAGCGCTGTTCTTCTGCTAGAATAAAAGAACGCAATTCCCTATTCACAATGGTATCAACATCATCTTGTGGAATGCGCCCTTCATATTTTGCCACAATTTCCTCTGCTTCCACGGGCTGAAATTCCTTTGGATTAAAAGTACAGTTATATTTATAGCGCTCTTGACCATCTGTATCTTTTAGATAAAGCTGCAATGTCAAATCCACTATTGTCCTTGCAATATATCCTTGTGTCTGTTCTCTGTCAAGACTGTGAATTAATGTCTGTCTTCACCAGTATGCGTAATATCTGCATATCCAAACCGCTTATCCCTAATATATTTAATTGCCCCATCCAGACACATCAACTTTAGACTATAATCTTTCTCCTCAAATGTATTGCGCTTTGACGACTCAATCACATTTCCAGGTATAAATTCCTTAAGTGCCTCCTTAAATAGTCCAATCTTACAGGATTGACCTGTAAGACGCATAATCGCATATTCATCTAGTCTTCCGTCCTCATAAAGCGGCTCAATAAAACGCTTGACTAGATAATTAACTGCTATTGCATTCATCTTCAAAATATACTACTAATACCATGCGTATACTCCTTAGTTTTAGGGTCGATAATATCTCCGTCACAGTCAGGTATACCCATCCACATATATCCTCCCTGACAGCATAGCTCAGGATAGATTACTGTTCCTGTCATATACACTCTGAAACAGAATTGTATAAAACTACTACCCCCTTCATCAAGCATTCTTTTTTCACAATCTCATAATTTGGCAAACTTCCAAAAAAACGCAAAAATAGTTGTTCTTGTTTTACAGGTGTTGTAATATGCAGACTTCTAAACCGACACTTAAACTTCTGTGTTACACAAGAAATAACATGTTCTAAAAATACTTTAATAATATCTTTTTTCTTTACAAAACAATGGTATCCATATTATCCATCAGTTCTTCTCTGATAAGATCTAACGATAGTTATAATAATTACTCCCAATTTACACAATATCTTTCCTGCAATACGAAATCCATATTATTATCAACTAAAAAGAAATATATCTCATCCAAAAATCGATCTCTATCTTTTGTATTAATAATAAAATATTTATCAAATCGATCCGCTCCCTCAATGCGAACATCTTCTATTGATGCTAAATCTAAATCTTCACCGAACTCCCACACCAGCATTGGTATTGTTAAATTAAACCCCTTATAATTCATATATATTTCATCTTTTTTATTAATCTCATAAATCTTAATTTTTAAATCGATATCTCTATTTATATACATAAGATAACTTTCTTTATTCAATATATCTCACATCATAATATTTTCCTCTTAATAAGTATCACGACTTTACAACTTTTTGAAAAATAAAATAACGCACAGGACACTTTCTGATGTATAATAAGTTTGCGAACTAAACCATACGAAAGAGAGTGATCCTGTACGTGAGATTTATTATACAACGAAAATAATCTAGCAGAAAACATTTTGGTCATTGTGTAGCTATATGGTACGAAGCCGCAAAGGGATTGAAATGCTGGTGAATCTAATTAACATCACATACTGCGCAATGAAGCTGCTACCATATCATGATGAGACTTTTTCAGAATACCGTGTGGAAAGTGTACAGGAATTCCGTTTTGCCATCAGCAGACAGATTCGGGGAACGGTAGTGTTCTGAATTTTGTGTCTATGATCTTCCATCTTATTCCGGAAACGGGGTGTGGGCAGATCCCACGAGACCTTATAGATACTGGATAATTTTTAAAAGTATCATCATGTGATCAAATAAAAATGAAATCTCAAAGACACAAAACTATTTACACTCTCTATTACCTTGCAAATCCCGTATCTGTTGGGGATAATTATGGTAATTAATTTTTATCAGGCTATCTTATTTCAAAATTTTAGTTTTATCTACAATTATTTTTCATTGCACAAGCATAATACTCTTCATAATTTGAGTCATCAATCTCTAACCCATTTCTCCAATAATCCTCTCCTGATATTATATTATTATAGAAATCCTTAAAACTTCTCATAACAAAACCATCTTCTGAATTATTTATTTCGCATTTTCATTTATCCAATTTCTATATCTCTCCGGAGTTTCATTATAGTTTAAGGACATAGAATATATATTTGGATTTTCTTGTTCAATATAAGTATTTAATCCTGATATTAATTTTTTAATACTTTGTTCCACACATTTATTCTTTTTTTCTGGGCACCATGTCATATGTACTTGTCCCCAGTCATATAAACGCAATAACTCTAAGTCATTCCATTCCCCTCTCTCTGCATCATTCGGATATAGCATAAAACCATTTCCTATTTCTGTATCAAGGTTATGCACTAACTGTATAATAGGAGCAGATTGAGGATATACGATATATTGATCCCGTATATCTATAGAAGGCAACATTGCCATATCCATTTTCTGATGTTCTTCCATATTCTTCTTTAAAATTTCCTCACCTTTTTTCAGATCCCACACCACATTCTTTTTTACAAGTTCCTCATCTTTTTTCGTATCCCATATTACTCTATGCAAAATAATACTATCCAATTTTTCCCTATTACTTGAATAAATACTCCAAGAACAACTTCTCTTTATGTGTTCCCATATCGCCTGTTGCCAAAAACGTATTCTCAAAATACATATATATTCTCTTGTTATACTATTTTCCTTTTCCTTAACTGTTATTGACGTCAATTCTTCTGACAAAAAATTAAACATGTCCTCCAAGCGAATCATTGTTATCTTAGATTCTGACAATGCTTTCTTATTAAAATTTTCTGCATTACCAATCTCTATTGGAAACCTATTTCCTATCATATATAATCCTTTCTACAATTATTTGTCTATCAAATTTATTTAATCCACAAACATTTTGAGTTCAAAATTTATCTTTTGATTTTCCTGTTCTTGTGTTAAATTCAAGAATCCCTTGGAATGGTCATAACATACTGTGGTATGCTCCCCTTTTTAGGTAATGTATATATATTTCCCTTTCTATCCCAAAATAAGTCAGCGTGGCTTTTTCCTCCATCTTTTTTTGCTTTTGTGTATAATCTTCTCCCCCCAATCGTTGAATTATATCATCAGGTACTTTTTCTAATTCTTTAATATCTATATCCCCTAATTCCTTAATATCTCTTTTTCTCTTACTTGTATTTTGGTCCTCAATATAAACACCTTCCTTACTTTTCTTATCTTTCTTTTTTTATAGGAGCATTATCCATATCATAATCTTCACTAAAATCATAAGAAAGACTTTGTATTTGAAGCTCTCCTTGTGTATCTGTATTAGCTGTATTCTGTTTACTATTCTTATCTTTTATTTCTATATGTGGTGTATCTCCATCTGTTGTTTTTGCACTTTTATTATTTATTGCACTATTACCTTGTGTCGTTTCTCTTGCTATATTATCCCTTTCTACAGGATTTTTTATGCTATTATCTTTTGTTGTTCCGTTTCCCGTATTCGCAGTGCTTTTTAATTTCATAAATTTTAAATCTTAAAAACATCTCCACCCATTAGATGATAAAAATTCAGCTTTAATTAGAAACCTAGAGTCCAATATAAATACTGATTATTGTACAAACAATAATGTTGTTCCGTTTTCTTAAAGATTGTTAATCTTCCATTTCTCTTAGCTCCAGCGAACCAGTAACAAAAACATGCTCTCCTGCTTTATAATCTACTGCACTCTCAAATTCAATCAATATATTATCATTTAATATTGATGAAAATGCATATATTGAATACTCATCAATAATTTCAGTCACTTCTATAATTGCGTTAATATGTGGAGATAACTGAATATTTTGATTATAGTAAAGTTCTTTCTCTACTCTTTGACTAAAACTTACTAACTCAATTGATAAATTTCCTTCTAATATATCTCCTTTTTTCTTCTTTCTTGATTGTTCATCATTCTCTAAATATTCATCATACTCAAAAAAATGAACATTTATTTTTATACTCTGCTCAATCTCTTCAATTGTTGCAAATCTCTCATAGCCATCCGAATGAATCTCATTGATTATATATCTTTTCATTTTGTTATCCCTATTGCATCTTATTAAATGTTTTTGAATCACTTGGCATAATAGATTGAATTTTTCCATCACGTACTATTACTACAACTCCTTTTTTCGGCTTATCCGCACCATCTATATAATAAATTGTTTTGCCATTTACATTTCTAATATTTCCAACTGATGTTGCTTCAGTAATAACACGTTCTGCTTGTGTTGTAAAGTTAACAAATCCCTCCAAAGAATTATTAAACGAACCCTCTTTAACCCCTAATCTTTTTTCCAACGATGGAATTCTTTCTGGATATTTTTGCCAATAATCATAAAAATGTTTTACTCCTTGATTTGTTCCATTATCTAATACCCCCATTTACTTGCAGCATCACTTTCACTCATTAATTCTTTTATAGTCTTTATATCTTTTTTTATCGATGTATTACCCAAATCTTCTATATAGTTAGATTGATTATTACCATCCTCAATATTAATACCTTCATTTACAAGATTTACTTTTTTATGTTCATCCTCTTTTTGTATATTTTTTCTTTCCTCAATATCTCCAAAATTTTTATTTGTTATATTCTCTTCCTGCTTATTTAAATTTACCGAAAACTTATTATTTTTTTCTTTATCAATTTTCCATCTATTGGAGTAAAATACATCATATTATATAATTTCCCGTCAATACCATTACTGATAAACTCAAACCATCCAATTGTATGATCTTCTATCTCTTCAAGCCCATTCTCTAAAAATTTCATATCTGGTCTTGCACTGCGGAGTACGCGCTTTAATGAGTCTCGCACTAATTTCACTTGCCTATTCGCTATTGGCTGTTCCAAAAGAGAAAAAGTAAAATTGATGTCTGTTCCCTCATTTGTCTTTATTATTTGTGGCCGCTGCTCCATTGGGTATTTTAACTTTGCTTGCTCCACTGGCATGTCTTTAAACGATTTCGGAAGCATAATATACCTTTTGTTATCAAACAATCCTATTTCCTCAAATGTATATTGTTCTTCCTTTATTAAAATACCTTTTTCGATATTACCTTGGACCCCTTCTTTATATGTATTCATTGCCTTTATAATCTTCTCATCCGCATAACTCATCTTTACATTCCTCACGTATTCCGGCACACATACCAATCAATCACTTGAAAGCCCTTTTCTTTCAAAACAAATATTACAATATCTCCTATTTTGTTCCATCAAAGAAATTTGTCATCCACTCTTCTGTCTCAAACAGAAAGAACTTATCTGGTCCTAGCATAAGCTTTTCTCCATCACGCAGCACAGGCACCACCAGAAACCCCCAGCGCTGTTCTTCTGCTAGAATAAAAGAACGCAGTTCCCCGTTCACGATGGTATCAACATCATCTTGTGGAATGCGCCCTTCATATTTTGCCACAATTTCTTCTGCCTCCACGGGCTGAAATTCCTTTGGATTAAAAGTACAGTTATATTTATAACGCTCTTGACCATCTGTATCTTTTAGATAAAGCTGCAATGTCAAATCCGCTATTGTCCTTGCAATATATCCTTGTGTCTGTTCTCTGTCAAGACTGTGAATTAATGTCCGTTCTTCACCAGTATGCGTAATAGCTGTCACAATATATGGAAATGCTGCCTGCTCGCTCATTATTGTAATATCTGCATATCCAAACCGCTTATCCCTAATATATTTAATTGCCCCATCCAGACACATCAACTTTAGACTATAATCTTCCTCCTCAAATGTACTGCGCTTTGACGACTCAATCACCTTTCCAGGTATAAATTCCTTAAGTGCCTCCCTAAATAGTCCAATCTTACAGGATTGACCTGTAAGACGCATAATCGCATATTCATCCAGTCTTCCATCCTCATAAAGCGGCTCAATAAAACGCTTGACTAGACGATAAATATCTCCCTCTAACAGACGGCTAATCTGACTAATATTTAGATAAACAGGAGGAATATCCTTGACAACTTGCAATATACCTTCTCTGCGAACAGAAAGCTTAAAACGGTCTGCCTGTACATATATGGTTCCCGCTTCTGTGAGGGGCATACTGCTAACCACTACACGGAGCGCCTCCCGCTTTCCATAAAACACCTTTTTGACCTCTTCTGCTAAATCAAAAAGATAATAGAAATTATTTTTGACAGCAAAATACTCTACATTACTTCTGTGTTCATGCTCTTTAAAACGAGTTGGAATAAACAGTTCTGCTTTTCTGTACTCTGTATCCAGTAAACCATAGACATTTTCAGCTCCCTCATTGTCTATCCGCCGAAAGATATTCATTCCCATTTCCTCTATAATATCTTCTACGCTTCTAAAACTTTCCAAACTTCCCAGCACATGCGTAAGCGCAATTTTTAAAAGCTCCATAATACGGTACGTCAAATTATTGCCGCCAAAATCGGTATCACCGTTCTCATATGCTGTTGCAATACGAATCTTATATGCAACCCTCTGATCATTGATAGAAAAACGACTCGAAGACAAATCGGTTGTACCACCACCACAGTCGATAATTAGCGCTTTCAGTTCCTCGTTATTTTTAAATTTTTTCTGGGCGATACGTTCTGAAATAGAGTTGTATAAAACTGCTACCCCTTCATCAAGCATTCCCTTTTCCATAATCTCATAGTTTGGCAATAATTCTCGAAAGAGACGTAGAAATAACTGTTTTTGTTTTACAGGTGCTGTAAGATGCAAACTTCTAAAACGACACTTAAACTTCTGTGTTGCACAGGAAATAACATGCTCTAAAAATGCTCTAATAATCTCTTTTCTCTTCACAAAACAACGATGCCCATCCTTGTCTACCAGTTCTTCTTCTCTATCTGGATCACTAATCCACCGTTTTATATCATAAAATGCGCAAAATCCCTCATCAATATAGCTTGCCCGAAATAGACGGTCCGCTTCTTGCCCAAACACATAAACAACACCATCATTTTTAATATCCAACACTCCAACTACAGACGGCAAAAGCGGGGTCGCCCCTCCCTCACCATTGTCGTATGTCACATAGTTCGCCTCGTTTTCTTTAAGACATCCTCTTGCGGGGTCACCCTCAAGTTGTTCAAGATAACTGGAATCCAAATAAATACCTGCAGTTGTGTTGGAAGTACCAAAGTCAATTGCAAGAGGCATATCCATTTCCAAAAGCTCCCGCACCTGAAAATCCATAACTGGAACCTCATAAAAATCCATATGTTCAGGTCGCATTTCCTTATCTTCCTCATAAAAATGATACAGCCAATCTGATTGTATATGGTTCATACAATAGAGACGATAATTTTTTACAGTGGAATCTTTACACATCATTTTTTCTGATTTTGTGAGATAGATTTGATCGATTTCTCCCTTGTAGGTACTCAGGTTAAACACAGCACAAATCTGGCTTCCACTTACAAGAAGTGCATTTGTATTTGTAATTTCTGGATGGTATCCAATTGTAAGTCCATCCGAACAAGTTACTGCAATTCCCTGATAGACAACAATCTTTGCACATCCACGCACAGAATGTGTCATAATATTAATTCTCGTTGTTCTAAGTAATTCTTCTAACCGCTCTATCCCTTCTTTATTGTATTCTGTGATAAATAGATTGTCTTTCCTTCCACGAAAACGCATAATCTGCCGAATGAGTTCATCTTTATCAAGCGGAGCCTGAATTCCATTGATAATTCGTTCACGCCAGCAAATATCACGCAACTGAAACGTTGTCATCAATTCCAACTCTGCTCTACTATAGGATTTTATCTCTTTCTTTATACTGCTTGGCTTTAATGTATAGGAATATTTGTCCATTGTAAGTCTCCTGTTTAATATAGTGCCATTTCATCTAATTTCATCGTACTTTCTGCCCCTATAATGCCAAAGTGGTACTGCCAGAACACCCTAAGTTCAAATCCGATTGGCAAGAACATATCTTGAACAAATTGAAGGCGATGTTCTTCAATATCGCTTTTGGGACATCGAATGTAAAGCAACAACTTTTTGGGTTCTTTTTTAATCTGATAAAGCATCGCCTCTGGGTATAGAATCAAAATCCCTTTTCGGAAGTTTTGTAGAGAGGAGCCTATTTCCATTTGACTTAAAACCAACGCTGCAAATCGCCCTTGCTTTTTACGGTCAATCCTGTTAAAATTATAGGCTATGCCCTTCCAAAATGTGCCATTTTGAAGTTCTTCCAATATCTTATGAATATATATTTCTCTCTTAGTCATTCCACATCTTAAATCTGTATAGAGAATTGCATGTAATACAGCATCAATAAAATACTTTGAAAATTGAGCGTATTCTTGTTCCTCAAGTCCTAAACTTTCTGGTGCAAGAATCTCTTGAAAAATATCTGCAAAACGATATAAAAGGTTCAATTCGACTTCATTGGAATGAACCTTTTTTTCATTGATACAGGAGAATGATTGCTCAAAAAATGGACTGTACTCTTTCGCCTGCATAAATATTAAGTCCTGCTCATCCCACCCCTGTTCAAATGCCCGCAGCGCAATATCCCACATAAAATTCATCTCAATTCCCCTTCCTTATGAACTATCCACATGTAAATTTAAACCTCTATACCGATTGTTTTTATACAATTTCACCTACACAGTGATAATCAGGAAAAATTCGTTGTACTTGCGTTACTAAGAAGCTCATAATATCTTCATTTAGATATTCTGCCGGATCTTTTGCAGTAAATTGAACTACCAATATGCGCCCTGCGTCCCCTGTCCGCAACTCATCAGTCAAAAAAGAATCCATATTATAATTGGCATCTCTACATATTGTAGGAATCTCAGAACAAAGCTTAAAATCACAAAAGGTTAGATATTTTTCATAGTCAAAGGCTTCTATCAGCCTTCCCATTTCCGCCTTGGTCTTAATACTTTTGCGAAACATTTCTGTGATGCTTCCTGAGAAGCTTTCCTTATATTGATTAGAAAGTACCGGATATAGATATGCTTCTCTGCCTGTTGCCCGATGTACTTCATATAAATGCCACTCACACGGTCTTTCAATTGGGCAGGTAATATACAAATCTCCATTCATACGACGAATATTTGTAATCTCTGCATCTGTATCACGCACTAAATATCCACAATCTGATTTTAAACGCTGCGCAAAAAACTGATGTTCATAATTAATCTTGTCAACACAGGGATTTGGATAAGTGCTTGTCTTTTCTGTCAAGGGCCACAAATTCCAGAGTGGAATCATATCATATTGAATTTGATTAGAATATTCTTCAAAATCAATCTGTATTTTCTCAATTTGTTCACTATCTTTTATCTTTTCTGATGAAGATAGATAGATATTTGCAAGTTTCGACAAATAAGCAATATTTACTGTGAACCACGGCTGAAAATTTACTCCAAATATTTCATATAGTTGCTGTATCATCTGTACATAATCCATGTTTGGTTTCAATACAAAAGATGCTCTATATTCTCTTTTTGTTGTTTTAATGATTCCATTAAAAATTCTTCCTTCTTGGTGAAATAATCGATAAACCTGTGTCGCAGTTCCCTTGACATAGACTGTATATAATTTTAGTTCTCTTTCGTCTGATAGTGCCTCGTTGACATCTTCACAAGTTATCAATGATTTTTTCGCATCTTCAGGACACATAGGATACAAAAAATGATCTGTCTCATCATAATGCTGTCGATCTGTCATAGAGATATATACCGCATAACAATTTTGTTCTGGACTGCATTCAGCCAAAATATTTTGTTCAAGTCTTGTATATGCCTGCTGATTATAATCATATATAGCAGACAGAATATTTCCTGCTGTCTCCTTAAATAACTCTCGATCCTGCAAACTGGTGATTTCCAGCATCCGCTTCCTGATATATTCCTTCATATCAAAATCCTGTCCGTACACCATTTGTTTCCTCCATCTTACTCAAAAATCATTCCCGGCGCCTGTTCCTCTGCCATCTCTGTTTGATTGCCCTGTGGCGTATCTTCTGCTGAAGCGTCTTGCATAGGCGCATCCCCTTCTGTTGCGTTTTCCTGTGAAGATTCGTTCTCCTGTTCCGCAGCTTTAATATCCATTCGCTCCATTTTTCGAGCAATCTCATCTACCTTATCATCCATTTTCATAGAAGCATACGCATCCTTTGCCAAAAGATAATATTTTTTAGCCGATATGTATTCTCCTGTTTCTTCCGCAGCTTCTGCCTCTTGTATATAACTCTGTGCCTCTTCTTTAAGCAGTTCTCTCTCCTCTAACTTATCTTCCGTTATCTGTAATTTTTTCTCTACAGCCTCTTGTTGTGTCTGGTCCTCCATCTCTTTAAAAAGCTGTTGTGCAGATAAATAATATACTTTTGCACTGTCATAATCGCCCTGCGCAAACGCCACATCACCCTGCGTCATATAGTTTGCTCCTGATTCCTGTTGTGCCATCTGCTCCTTTCTATCTGCTTCTTCCGCTTCTTTTTCAGCCTTCTGGTCCGCATAGAGCTTCTCAAGTGCCTCAAGGGCAGATTTCCTTCCCGCATCAAAATAAATCTTTCCAGCAACAGATTTTGCCTCCAGATACTTTTCCTCGGCTTTATCATATTGGAGATTTTGCGCCAATATATCGCCCAAATTAATTAAATCATACACCGACATATAATCTGCTGTTAACGTTAGCATTTCATTAATATAATCAAGCCCTATACTGTCCACATAGACAGAACGAGCTGCAGCTTCTCTGTATGTTCTCTGCGCTTCAGAAAACCGTTGCCCATCCATATGTTCCTGTGCCGCCAGTACAGATTCTATTAGTTTTCTGTAATTGCCTAAGTTTTTTTGCATCGTGCGATCTCTTAGAGACTCTGCAAGTTGAATTGCATCCTCACAGCATTCTTGCGCTCTTGTATAATTATCTATCTGAATATATTCAATTGTATTCAAATAGCCTAATTCCATCTGTTCTCTTTTTCTAGCGCGATTGTTATGTACAATCATCGCCACAATAATCGCGATTATCACTATAACGAATACAATTGCCACAATCATTATTATTTTGCGAATCCTGCGTTTTTTGTTAGGATCTGTAAACACTTTGTTTATAAACAATGTAGCAAATGTATATTTTCCCAAATCTTGCGGCTGTCTGGACAAAAGTAGCTCTTCCACATTGTCAACCAATTCCTGTGGTTCATTGGTTGCATCGGCGTAGACATCATCCAATTCGCCGCCATCTATATTTTCCCAGATTCCACGAGTGTACATAGCGATTGCATCCGTGGCTGCCAATTTTATTTTTTTTGAAATATATGGATGAAATTCTTTCTCTTGCCCTAGATAGCTATACAGATTATTTCTCTCTTCATGAATGGCTATCTTATCAGGTTCCACCTGTTCTTCTTTTACCATATCCAAAGTAAGAGACTGATCTGTTGACTGATACTTCAGAAATCCATTACGATACAAGCGCAAACGAACATTTCCTGCCTGTCCATACCGAAATTTTACATAGTTTGTTATTACAATCATAATAGAAGCTTTTAGTTTCTTTTTGCTTCTTGTCTCTTTTATCAGAGCAGTATTTGCAGCCTTCAGACAAACCTTCATCGTATGCTTCTTCATAGAAGGTGCTTCTGAAAAGGCGTTTATAACGGCTGCTACTGCAAGTTTTGCGCTCAATGCATCAAGTTGATCATCAATCCCATCCGCAACAACATAACAAGCGTAATCATCTAACTCCACAAAACCAAAATAATCTGTATTTTTTAAATCACAATCTGCTTCCGAAGTAAAAGCTGTCTTAAATTCCGAATTCTGCTTTCTCATATGCTTTAACCTCGTTCCCCATTTCCAGCAAAACAATGCTGGCATTGTCTTTATCTTCCTTAGGATTTTTATTTACAAGCTCTATAATCTCATATGCCTTTTGTTGACAATCCACTGTCTCAGCAAGAACCGCTTCTATTTCCCTTGTTCCTATCAAATCATATACTCCATCACTCATCAACACCACAATATCATTTTGTTTCATTCTAACCGGCGCATCAAACAGTTCTATATCCTTAAAGCCATCCTGTCCTAAATAATTATATAGTCTATTATTTTCTAAAAGCTGTAATGCATCTTCCCGTGAAATTTTTCCTTCATGAAATCGCTGTTCCGCTAACACCGCAACCGTATGCCCTGTCGATACTGGCACAAGACTCCCCTCTCGATACACACATATTTTTACATTTCCTACAACAGCATAATAAAGGAACCCTGAACAAATCATCACACATCCTAGACTGGCAGCTCCCCTGCTATCATCTCCTAATGCCTTTAGAATTTCCTTATTGGCACAATGAAATGCTTTTCTAAAAAAATACTGTGGATTGTTAAATGCATTATAATCCTCAAAAATTTGTGTGCAAGTATCCACAGCAATACGACTGGCAATACGGCCTCCGTAAGCCTTCCCTGCGCCATCTGCCAGCACAGCCATTAGACCGGCTTTGGTCTCCATTACACCGGTCTGATCCTCCTGAACTTCACGTCCTCCAATTGTCATACTCCTGCCTATTTTAAGTGTCTTTTTTTTCTTAGGAGCATATCGCACATATAATATTATTGTATCTAATATTAAAACACATGCCACTAACAGCCACGCCGCCATCAACCAGCTATCCATTTTATATCTCCCACATAAAGTTATTCCCACAAAATGGTATGAACACAAATACGGATTTTCCTAACTCAATCTTGTCATAAGGATTTAAAGTCATTGGTACATATACTGCATTCTCATTTAAGTAGACTAGACCATTGGAATCTCCCGGCAGCAGCACTGTCTCCTTCTTCTTCGGATCAAATACTATTACAGCATGATTGCGGCGTGAAATCTCATTATCACCAAGAATCTGAATATCCATATCATCCGCTCTGCCGACAAAGTTTTTACCAGATACAATTTTATAATCCTTCCCTTGTCTTGGACCAGACACACATACAATCCACCCACAGATTGGCTTAATATCCTCTTTAAAAAGTGCCTCCTCAACATCAACCTCTGACTTTTCTGTCTCTTTCTTTTCAGCCGTTTCTGTTTCTATATTACAATAAGGACATACTGTCCCATATCTTTTTTTACTGAACATATGTCCATTTTGACATCGAATTAAATTTGACTCTCCCATGTTTTCCTCCTAGTATATTTTACAGACTCTAAAGTCTCCTTGTACCTGATGTCGCAACATATCACTGAATCTGAAGTCTTGCTAATCCAACAAATAAAATATCTCCCTGTTCAAGCCTACATGGCTTTCCATAAACAATCTTGTATTTCCTTCCATCACTTTTCTGTACACGAACTCCATTTTTTGAAGAAATGTCTTCTACATACCATGCATCTTTCGCAAAATTTAACACAGCATGTTCTACATCAATCATACTGGCATATTCTGTGTGGTCAAGATTGACTGTAACCTGATTTTCTCCAACATCACGCCCAATCACAATCCCATTTTTACCATAAAGATACCAAGATGCGATACGTCCATCTTCCTCACTGAGCAACACTAACTCTGTGGGCGTTTTTGTTGGTATAAAATACTTTTTATCTTTTTTCGGTCTTAATGATAATGAAAATACAATATGTAGTATTCCAGCTAATACTGCACAACCTGCCCAAAACCATCCTGTACGCAACCCCATACGCCAAAGAACAATTCCTGCAATAATGATACAAATTAGACCTGCCGCATAGCTTATCTTTTTTTCCATGACAATCCTTTACCTCTTCATATTTCCCATAAACGCTTCAAAAATCTTTGTTGTATCTAATGGATTTCCCGCCTTTAAATTAGGGTTTAATTTCTCTTCATTCACAACTTCTTTTGTTCTTGGATCAAATCCGAAAAATCGTTCAAAACTACGTGATATATCTTGAAAATCAACGGTTCCTGTATCTTCTGTCCGCGTCTTGTTCTGATGTTTTGCTTTTGTTTTGTAGTCTGTTGTGTTTTTCAGGCTATCAAGCTCTTCATCAAACTTTTTACGTTTCTTTGCATCAGACAATATGGTATATGCCTCTGTGATTTCTTTAAAACGTGCCTCACACTTCTGATCCCCTGGGTGTGCATCTGGATGATATTTTTTTGCCAATTTTCGATATGCCGCCTTAATTTCCTTCTCTGATGCCTGTCTGGAAATTTGTAAGACCTTGTACCAATCCGTCATTTTTCCACCGTCCTTCCATTTATGCCTATCCAAAATACTTCCCAGAGGAAATCCTTTGGACAATCATAAATTATCTCTCTAAATCTTTAAGGAAAGGCACATCTTCCTTGCGATGTGCCTTTCCTTGTGACCGATTGGCAATTAAGCGCCAATATAGCCTCCTTCGATTGCAATCGTATCCAGTTTGTCTTTTTTTTGCTTAATGATTATTGTGAACTGGCCAATGCCGTCACTGTTAGAAAAATCTTCTTTATAATCAACCACAAATGCACGCGGGAAACTGTACTTTCTCTCTACAACGCCAGCGTTGATAATCTCAACTTCCACCTGCCTGTAAGCCGCAGCATCCTCTGCTGGAACCACAGACCACAGTGCCAACTGTCTAGTGCTGTCAAATGGATCACCATCTGTAGCTACCAAAATTTTTCCTGTAATCTCCAGAGTACTTCCTACGTCCTTTGTCCTTGCATTGGAATCTAAAGGAATATCTGTGCGGAATTTGATTTTCTGTACACAATCCTTAGCAACCTCAAAACTATTTGCTCCATTCACTGTTACACGTAATGACATACGTAGTCACCTCCTTATTCACTAAATCCACCTTCGATACTGGTCAGCTTGGTCAAATCTTTCTTCTGCTTTACGTGCAGATAAAATTCTCCCACACCTGTCTCATCGTCAAGTGATTCCTCATACTCCATGACAAACGCATTCGGCAATGTATACTCACGTACCACTTGGTTCGCAGCGACTACATCCACTTTTACATTTCTGTATGCGTCTGCGCTCTCACTGGGTACTACGCTCCACTTTGCCATGTTGATTGTGGCGTCTTCTGCCTCTGCCCCCAATGAAAACAGCATCTTTCCACGTATTTTCAACGCGGTACCGTTATCTGTTGCTCTGGCGTTGGAATCCTTGGGAATTTCTGAAAAAAATTCTACGCTTGTCACGCACTGTTCTGACAGCTTGACTGGACCTGCACCATCAATTGTTACCCTGAAACCCATAAATCTACCTCCTTATTTTATATACCGGAAATACGATTAATCTGTACTTCCAAATTTCTTGGACTGCCATTGAAGGAAAGAGTCAGCTCACAGATGCCATTCATATCGTTAATACTGTACTCCAAGCTGTCTCCCTCCGTAATGATTGCGTTGATACAGTCCTGTTTTGCAAGCCACTTGCTCTTCTGGCTCTTGGGATTGTTTGAGAAGAAATCACGAATATTATCCTCCTTGAAATCTCCTGTCACATACCTTAAAATTCGCTCAATATAAGTAGTAACCTGCGTTTTATATACCGGCTCATAAGTAGAGTGCTCTGTATCGTACAAAAGATTTCTCGCCTTATAAACCGTTATATTTGTGATCGCCATCCCATCTTGGGATGCATTCTCTGAAGCAAATACCCATCCAAAATTTTTCTGGTTAATCTGTGTCTTAATTGTATTGGTAAATCCTGTTATCTCCTTGGGCATTGTGGTATATGCCATCAGTGAATGATTTCCTGCCTCGATGTCAAACCTGACACCTGGCAATTCTAAATCAGTTCTTACCTTTGTCATATTAAAATGATTTTTTAAATACTCTGGACACTGGCATGCTGCTCTGAATCCAGCCGCAACATAAGCACCGCCGATATAGACACCTTCTATCCAAAGCCTTATAATATCCTCTTTTGCCTCTGAAAGCTCCACTCCATTATCATCTGTGATATGCATCCTACTGTCTAATACCACTCCAGACTTATTTTTTGGAAGAACTGTAAAGTTCGGCAGCACTGGAATTGCAAATTCACTGTATGGCTTTCCAATGAGTGGAGCACAACGCTCAATCATCTTCTCAATACCTTCTGCTGCCACAGCATTAAATGTTGTCTCTTCCCTGTTTTCAAAAGAGAAAAATGTCTCTACTCGATAGTCTTTAAAGACATTCAAAAGCGTGCTTAATGCCTCCATACTATAGACGTCTGTTCCAGCCTTCTTAACATTTCCCTGAAAACGCTCCCTATGAATTTTGTTTGTCACATTCTGACTCCAAGACAGATTGGGATAAATCGCATACCATATGGTATCATTGAAATTATTTTTGCTGTTTGTTGTGTTTAAATAGGTAATTAATCTTGGTATATTCGGACTTTTTGCTAAGATTTCCGGTGAAATATTTGCAATTACAAGAGTTGGCATCATTCCCTTTGTCTTACTCTTATATTGATCAAAGAACATCCGAATGCCTAACAGTTTTTCTACTAAAGGTTTTACAACCTTAATAAAGTTATCTTTAGAAGTGCGATAAAATTCCAAATAAGAATTATAATTTGCCACTTCTGTCTGGACATCAATTTCTGTTGGCGTTGTTGCAGTCAGCGGGCAGAATGTCCGCACCACAAGATTCTGCACATAATCATTGGGAGATTCATTTACCGACTGATAGTCATCTGCTAAAACTTCAACAAGACCTGCTGTAACCTCATCATCAACGACTGCCAAACTAGTAGATTCTTCTTTTGGTGCTTCTAGGATTTTTAATTCTCCATTGTCTCCCATTGTCAAAACACCTGCTACTACTCCCTTACCGTTGTTTTCCGGTCCGCCATTTCCAAGCAGAAGCCGTGTTTTAATATCTTCAATCGCAAGTGGGAGCATTGCCATAATATTATTATAATTTTTACTTGCATCTTCAAAAAGCAGATTTAACTTGTCTCCTAGGTCAAGCTTTGCAGGATCACCATCTTCCAACGCAGCGTACTTTTTATAATTAAATTGAATTTCCTTGCGGACTAGTTTAATATCCTCCATCACCTTTTTGGGGGATATCATTTCCAATAACTGTTCAAAGTGAAACTCGACATTCAACAATCCTTGTGCCTTCCTAGAGTCCATAACGGTCAAAATTGTCTTAAAAAAGCTGTCATAATCATTTAAGTTGATGGCTGTCAACATAGATGCTGGAATATTCTCTGGTCGTTCCAAAGTATATCGTACAGACTGTGAATTTGCATCAAAAAAGGACCACACTGTAGGCTCAAACTTTCGTTCCATTTCTTCATAACTGTGACACTCCAAATACTGATTGATTTCCCGCATCTGATCGTCACTCAAACTGTCCAAACCTTTGACATCTCCAACGAGTGTCAACAGATCCATCTTATCTGGATTAATCATATCCAGAAGCAGTGTACGATTTGTTTGATTGATTATCTCCATTTTTTCTCGCTCCTTATGTTTATTTATTTTTTACATACTGAATTAGTACATTTCTGATGGCTTTAGTTCTCTATACTGAAAAGTCAACTCACTGATTTCATCTTCAAACATAATATCAACTTTTGCTCCAGCAAAAAGCTGATAACTTTTCTTCTTCATAAGGATTTCCCCACTCTTCATAATGCAGCAATCTGATTGATTGGTTAAAATAACACTTCTCCCCTGCCCTGAGCTGATAAAAATACGTCCAGCACCTGCAAATGTTTCTTTTAATCCGCAACTTTCAAGTATTTCAGCCATAGAAATCACTCTGGTAGATGGCAGTCGAAATAAATCATACGATAGGGGACTGATATCATACCCTGACGCTGTCCTTGTAATATAAATGTTTAGTCGTCCTACATAACTGGATTTTCCTGGCTCTGGACGCCCATCATCATCTGGTATGACTGTAGGTTGTTTGTTTTTCATCAACCGAAACACTATAATTGCTGCAATTACCAACACAATTGTCAAAAACAGAACCACATATATTGTATATGGAAATTGATCTGGTTCCTCAATTGGAAGGGCAGGCGGTTCCTCCAATACTATTTTCACGGTATCGCTTCCCAATATATTAGCAGGGAATTCTGCAAAGCCAAAAGATACTTCACTTTCACTGTGCTCTGTTACAGTCTCATGCGTCTGCAATTGCCCATCTGCCAAAGTTCCCTCTTCAAAATTTCCTGCCTTTTCTACAGACAATTTGCTGTGTGCAAAATAATCCTCTGTCCACAACTGAATATTGTTATTCTCCATATCATGAAACGTATATGTTATAGTTGCTTCTCTCTCATATGTCAAAGCATCTGGTACGTCTGGCACACAATCTTGATATGAGACAGATGCCTTTGGTGTCACCCAATATTCTGGAATTAATATCATTCGTATTTGATTTCCAGATACCCCACTAAAACTAAACTCCATTTTATCTTTTTTAGGATTGTCAATCTCAATTAAGGAATAACGTTCCCCATTCACTTGTCTGACACCCTCCGCGTTTAAGTTGGTTGTCAAATCTCGTATTGGAGAGCTGCTTGTCAACAACACTCGAACTGTACTTGCATGTGCAAACGGAATATCAATTTCCATTTTCACAGCATCTTCTCCTGCGTCAATCACGGCTGCTGTCATTTGTTTGATACGAAACTGCTCCTGCAAAATAGCATCAATTGAATGCTGAATATCTAACGCATGCGGAGAGTGATACACTCCACCACCCGTTTTTGTTGCTGCCTGAAAAATAGAGTTTTCTATATCCTCCATTTCCTCTCCTAGTCCAACCACATGTATCCGAATTCCATTTTGTTTGGCTTGTACAGTTGCCGATTGATATGCTGTATAGGAAATTTTTGTTGCGTCCTCATCCTGCATCAAACATTCTCCGTCAGACAATAACACAATTGCCTTCTCTGTCGCAGAAGTATCCAACAGCATTTCCACAGCTTGCATCATTCCAGCTCCCGCATTGCTGTAGCCTGTGTATTGCACAGTCTCTGCCACTTTCATAATTTCATTTCTATGCGCATTCTTTAAAAGTATTTGTTCCGCACATACTTCTGCATTATATGCTACAAATCCAATTTCAAAATTAGAGGGAAGCGTATATATAAATTGTGCAATGCTATCAATCGCATAGCGATTGGGATCATTGCTTTTCATACTGCCACTTACATCAAGTAGAAATACCACTGCTTTTTCTTTTGTGCCTTCCGCATATACAAAACAGGGATTCTTGACAACTAACAGGAATATACAGACCACAATAAAAAAATGCACTAGAGAAAATTTTTTTCTCACACTTTTAGGTCCTCCTTATATATTGTAAGGAACTATAGAAGAATAAATAGTACAGATTATACAGGATATTTTTTGAGGAGCGCTCACAGCACATAGGACACGCATGGTACTCGCTCGTACAGATTATACAGGATATTTTTTGAGGATACAGACCAAAAAACGTAGGCGTAGCGAACTACAACAAAGCTTTTTGGCAATTAATAAGGCAATCTGCCTTATCAATATGCAGTCGGAAAAATAGACAAGTCAAGATATGTCACTTATTCTCCTATAATTCCCAATGTCAAATAATAGAATTTTTTGTCGAAATTTACGTTTATAATCATAGCATCTTTACGCAAAAAAGATTATGACGTTCTAAGAAAAAAATTTTTTCATAAAACGTTATAACCAAATATAGTAAGGCATTGTTATATTAATTAGCAATGTAATCACAATACATAAATATACTTTTCATTTCTACTTCTTAGTGAACATCAATTTATATTTTTTCAATATTCCGCTTAAACATGAAATTAATATGTTTTTATTTAAGGTTTGACAGATATATCATTTGAACCAATTGCATTTTCAGATACAGGAAAGGAGGAGGCTTTATGCCAGACCAAGAGTATTTAGAATTAAATAGGATTCTAATTGATTTTCCACTATCTTATGTGGCAGTTAAGGAACTACATATTTTGGAGATAGCAAACAATCACAGCAGCCTACGTTTACGACTAATCTCTAAAGAACAGCTCTCAGAAAAAGAAGTACTGCGTTATACAAATACACCTATCACAGTGTATACCCCAGAAGGTGGCTGTATCTATGCTGGTATCTGTACAGAATTATCTTTGTACAGCCTCAACCAATATATGGAGATTGGTATTACTGCAAAGAGCTTTTCTTATCAGTCCGATATTAAGGCAGAAAGCCGTACTTTCCAGAATCCTTCCAAACATCTAAGCGAAGTGGTGG
>JAAZZQ010000056.1 GCA_014239155.1 Lachnospiraceae bacterium
ACTCCTCAGAATCATATTCTTCAGATTCATAAGTCTTGGGGGCCTCGTACTCTTCGGAGTCATATTCTTCGGACTCATAAGTCTCAAGTTCCTCATACCCCTCGGAGTCATATTCTTCGGATTCTTCATATTCTTCAAATTCCTCATACTCCTTGGAGTCATATTCTTCGGGCTCATAAGTCTCAAATTCCTCATACTCCTCATTTTCCAGCTCTGATGCATACTCATCAGCATACTCCTGCATCTCCTCCTGTCTGTATGTACCAATAGTCCTATCTTCACTGGAATACGCAACAATGTATTCGTCGTCATCCTCATCTGTATCAAAATGCTCTTGTTCTGATTCTATATCTTCCCTGTAAAAATCTTCTGTATCAATGTCAGCGTACTTTGTTGGTCTTCTTCTGTCCATATTCTGTAATCTCATTTTTTTCTTTTTTTTCATAACAACTCCTTAAATCATCAGCCTTCCATTATTCTGTAACATTTGCGTAATAATTATAACAAAACATAGAACTTTGCTCAATATCTTTTTATGGAAATTGAAATGTAAATTTATTACAGCGTTATTATTAATGTTATTGTTCACGCCCAATGCGAGTTCGTTAAGCAGCCCTGATAAACACTGAGTTTATTAGCACCTTTTATATTTTTTATGCATTTTTTGGTTACACTCCCTCAAAATCGAAGGGGTATAACCAAAATTTTAGCTAAAACTTCCTGTGAAAAGGCTTGAAAGGTCCATAAAAAAACATTTTTAAGATGTTTCTCCTTATATCAGTTTTTCGCAGAATTTTAAGCATTGCTGGCGTAAACAACAACCTTTTTGCACACAAATAGATAAAGGGCATCCATTTGGCGCACACTTTTCACTACTCTTGCATCCCCATGAACAATAACATTACATTACAACAAATATCCTATAGATTAAACGTAATAATCCCTGCCATAATACACGCAATTCCTGTAAATTTTCTAATGCTAATCTTCTCGCCAAACACAAAATATCCCAGCACCAACACAAACACATTGCCAAGCGATTCAATGATTGGTCCATTTTTATAATCCATGCCACGATATGCATACACTGTCAGGAGCATAGAAACCAAAAGCAAACCATAGCCACCAACCACATATGGATTCAAATACTCTCTCACCCATGTTTTATAATGCTTTTCAGCGCTTATTTTTAATAGAACCTGCGAGACAGAAGCAATTGCCACTGATAAAAACATAGCAACCGCAAATCTACTAATCATCTATCTTCTCCTTTGCATTTTCAGAATTTACAAGAATGGTTCCAATCACTACCAACAACACACCTGCAATATTTTGCAATGTTATTGTATTGTGAAAAAAAATAACTGCCCACACCATTGACCACACAACTGCCATAGAACGATTTGCATAGGCAACAGACAGCTCAAACCGCTTGATCATCTGCTGCCAAAGCACCGCATAGACTGCCAAAATAACAAACTCCATTCCAAAGAAAAACAAAAACCGCGTTGGATTTCCCTCGCTCCTAGAAGCCTCTTTGGACATCACACTCGAAATTGTATAAATTACAATCACCGCCTGCAATAGTATGATATTTTTTAATGACTGCATTCTGTTTATCCCCCTGCTTCAATTACATCTGCATCCAAAAGTCCCTGCTCCTTAAATACCCAATAATAATTATAATCCATATAAATAAAATATCCCTGTACAAATCGAAACAGAAAATATCCCTCTTCCTCCATACTGCCATGCATTTGTTTTCCAGATGACAGCACGACAAACGCGCACTGATGATTGCGCGCACATCTGGCTACTTCTGCCACATCATATGCATTGCGGTCCCCTTCCATTGCGTCATACAATTCATTTTGAAAAGTCCATGCCGGCTCTAAAATATTTCTGCCATAAGGCGTAAAAATATCCGCTGTATACTGTCGCAAAAAGGGCAGTAACTCTGCCGGAAGCACCGCAATTGGGCGATAATTTTCCAGCTTAAGTGCATCTGCCACATCAATTACAATCTGCGGAATATGGTACGCATTTCCCGCCTTAACATGCATTGACTTTGTGTACACCAAATCCCCATTGAGCATAATCACCAACACCGCCATTATAAAAATCAATGCCTTTGCAAAAACCGTGCGAAAGCGCGTCATCAGTTTTATTACACTGTAGCAAACCAAAATCCCCATTGGCAACGACCACAAAACACGATAATAAATATCCGCATCAATCTTCATTCCAATCCATGCATAGAGTGGGCACAGAAAGACCACGCCGAGCGCTGCCACGAGGTACAGCAAGACAACGCGCACTTTTTTGTCCTTCTCTGTCACCCACAGGAACAATAGGGCAATTAGAAAGAGCGGTATTAGAAAACTATCATTATTATACAAAAGCACATCTTCAAAAAGTGCTTTCATCACTTCAATCAACTTTTCCAACATCTTCTATCTCCCGTTTGACAATCCCTGCTTGTTACGATTTTGTAAACAGCAACCCCTATTTTATAATAAAGTAACATACTGCCAACAGCAGACAGGGCGCGCAACACAAAAAAAGTTCCACTGCAAATTTAAAACACTTCTTTCGGATACCAATTAAAACTGCCGCCAATCCAGTGATTGTTGGCACAATCATAAAAGAGGTGCTTGTGGCAAAAACTCCTGACACACACACACAGATAAAAAACATCCACATTCCCTGACTGGTTGTTTCCTGCGCTAAATAAAGCAAACATAAAAACAGTGCGGGAATAACCATACCCGCCATCAATCCTTTTCCTTGCCATGTTCTAGTCATCGCAAACGTTTCGGTGGTATACAGCGAAATATTTCCGTACAAAAGCCATACTGCAAGCAATATCATAAAAAGTGGTTTATAATTTTTTTTGTTCCACAAAAGTCTGCTGCCAATCTGTCCATAAATACAGTACAAAAAAACAAGCCATACAGGTGCCAAGACACTGTGCGCAACCGCCGCAGGTGCAATGCCGCTCAGTCTCGACAACCACGCCTGATAAATAGGCGTTGGCGAAAAAGCATGTCTTGTGTCTAGCGGATAGATATAACCAGTATAGGTGTCCCGCAGATACATTGTGTCAAATGCATCTGTAAGCACCGCTGTCGCAATATAATATGCATCATCTCCATCATAATACTCGTACAGCACCGCATATCCTATCTGAAACAGCACAATCAGAAAAAAAACAATCCACCCTAATTTTACATATTTAGGCATTTCTCGAATTTGACGAATCTGCTCAAAATAGACTTTCCAAAGTCTATGTCCTTTCCATAAAGAAAACACCATCACAACCGCAACAATTCCAGTATATACAATTACCAGCACAGTAAAACTCTGCTCTAACAAGATAAATGGAACCGCAGTCAGCTCAAACAGAAAAAAGCTCACAAACCACCCGCAGACATAAGTCATTGCGGGTGTCTTTTGCAAGCGATTCATATGCATTACAGGTATTAATCCCAGAAAAAACGGCACTGGCAGAACAAGAGCCAGCAATATTCCCCATCGAACAATTTCCACCAAATGTATTCTCCTGATTCTTTGTAGTTCCTTAATATTTCTACAGTTGTATCGTTCCCGTTTTTATACTTTCGTATGCATCCGCTGTCTATCTCGCTATTTTTGCCCAAAATAAAGAGAAAGCTCCGCTGCGATATGCTCTCCCAAAACAATATTCCCATTATCCTTTGGGTGAAGACCATCGGCTAAATAATAATCAGATGTTCCCGGGTCGGAACAGTCCATAAATCCAATGTTATACAATTCAATTATATGAAATCCAAACTCACTTGCAAGCTTTCGCTGTACATCAAGATAATCATTTAGCGTCAATGGCTCCGCCGCGTCAGAGTAAGTACAAGTGACTGTCTTTGAAATATTGTACATTGTCACAAAAAATACGTCTTTATCTCCATAGTACTCTTTGAGCTGTTTCATAAAATACCGCACAGAACCACAGTACCCCGCAGTGCTGACTGTATCATTAATATCGCCGTAACGCTTGTTTTCAGGCGTGCTTAAATAGTCGTTCACTCCCGCAAACACAACAATAATATCCGATTCATTATTTGTGATATTGCCAAAATTCATTGCCAAAGACAGTGCATCATCCGCATAAGGGGTAAACATTCTACCGCCACCACCGTGATTGAGTGCCCTCTGAAAATGCAAATAGGAATCTGCATAATTGACGTAACTGATAAAATTCCCCTCATCATCCACTGCGCCCTCAATTCCCTCTGTAATACTATCGCCGATAAATACCACATTGCGACCACTAAAATCATAGGCATTGTTGGCTAAAATCTGCCTGTCCATCTGATTAATTTTCTCTGTCTTTTCCCTAGAATTTGGAAGACTATATAAAGCCTCTCTCGCCTCCACAAAATTTGCCTGCTGCTCTTTTCTTGCTGCAATCTCTCCCTCTGAAAGTTGACTGACTTCTTTTGGACCTTCCTCCGACGACAGCTCCGTTGCGGAAGATTCTGTTGTTTCAGATTCTGGTTCCGAAGTCTGCACAATAGAGGTTTCTTGTTCCGTTTCAGTCTGTTCCTGTCCTGTCTCCGCGACAGTTGATGCTGGCAATGTCCCTGTCTCTGCAAGAGTGGTTTCATAACAGATACAGCCTGGAACACATCCTGGCGATGTTTCTTCTTCCTGAATCACAATTGTATTATCTGACGCCCCCTTACAGCCCACAAGTGACATGGAAGTCACTACAGCCATCAAAATTGCCATTCGTCGCGTATTTCTATTTTTCTTTGTCATTTTTTCATAATCTCCTTCATCCTCTTTAAACATTTCGCCTCATGCTGTCTGTTGTCAGACAGATAAAACGCTGCAAGTTCTCTGCTCCTCTTATCCAATAGCTCACCGTAATCTGTAAGGTTTCCAGGGTGAAACATCAATTCCAACTCCTGTTCCTTTTTGTCCGCATAAGCCTTGTATGCCGGAAGCAATGCCTCCACAACCTCCTTTTTCATCTCACAAGTATAGAAAATACCAAAAAAAACCGGCACTTTTATCCTTTTGCCACACAGTATTTTTCTAGTTCGTCTCGCGTATATCTTTAGAATACACCATTTCACCCAGTTAATTGGCGGCACACCACTGCACATACGCATACTGTGCAATATTGGCATGACTGGATCGACAGGGATTCGGATATAATCAATTTTAAGCTGTTCAAACTCTTTCCTTGACAACACTTTTATCAGACTGTCAAACACAATCGGTATCATATGATAATGTTGGTGAGAGTCAATCGCTGTTATCCTAAAATCATTCTTTTTTGTCACAGCGCGCACCTGCGCTGCAATCTCCAATTGAATCTGCCTGGTAAGCGCCTCTCTCTTTGCGCCTTTTTTCAAATAATTCCACCGAAAAAATTGTAGAAAACTTTTGTCAAAATAACCAGTCTTATCCACCAAATCTGGCACATTTTCCGTCCCTGCAAGCGGTTTTCCCTCCACAAAATTCAAATGGAGAACACGCCGAATCTTTGTTCCTTTCGGGTCAGCCCGATCCAAGAGTTTAAGCGATTCTTTTAAAACAGGGGTATTGGGCAACACACTGACACTGTTTAATGCGCCATTCTGCCAGCAGTCCAAAATGCGCTTGGATTGTTCGATTGTCACTCCATAATCATCTGCATGAAACCAAATCTTATCTGTCATCTTTTTTTGCTGCCCTTTCTCTGATTCAAGAATGCCGTTGCATCTGAAATAAATACCAGATAAATCGTGCATTGGTGGTCACATACCGCTTCCACAGCCGTTTTGGGTCTTGCAATAGTCTGTAGAGCCATTCTAAGCAAAGCTTCTGCATTATGCGCGGGGCACGCTTAATATTTCCTGCCAGATAATCAAAGCCTGCCCCCACGCCAAGCGATACTGCGCAAAGCTTTCCTCTATGCGCATACATCCACTCTTCCTGCTTGGGAGCGCCCAATCCAACCCACACAAAATCAGGCGACGCATCATTGATTCTTTGTATAATTTCAGCATCTTCCTTCTCTGTAAGCGGTCGAAAAGGCGGCGCGTACATTCCGGCAATCGCAATTCCCGGATAGTCTCTCTCAAGCACACTTTTCATTGCGTCAAGTGTCTGCTGCGTCGCGCCATAAAAAAAATGTCTGTACCCCTTCTTGCGAGAAATCCGAAACAATTCTACCATTAAATCTGGTCCCGTAACGCGTTTTGCATCTCGAAATCCCATTCGTCTGCTATAACTGGAAAGCGGCGCTCCGTCAGGCAACGCCATCGCTGCACTGTTCTGTATTGTACGATATTTTTTATTTTCGTATGACATCACCGTCGTATGCACATTGGAAACACAGATATACTTCCCCCGCAATGCATTCAAATGCTTGTCAATATAAGAAAGTGTGTCCTGCATATTTGTCACATTAATTCTTGTCCCTAATATCTCACAATACCGCAACTTTGTCATTTTCTTCTCTACTTTGAACCCTTTCTTCCCAGAACAGTAAACACTGTCATAAACAAAATCTTAATATCCAGCCCCAGTGACCAGTTGTCAATATATTCAAGATCCATCTTTACAATCTCTTCAAAATCCTGAATATCACTTCTCCCACTAACCTGCCACAGTCCCGTCAACCCGGGCGTAATGCTCATACGCCTCCTATAATAACCACTGTATTGTTCAAATTCATCTTCTGTTGGTGGCCGCGTGCCAACCAAACTCATATTCCCCACCAAAATATTGAGAAATTGCGGCGTCTCGTCTATGCTTGTCCTGCGCAAAAACCGCCCCACCTTTGTGACACGTGGATCATCTTCCATTTTAAACATTAGACCATTCATCTCGTTTTGCGCCTGCAATTCTTTCTTTCGTTCTTCCGCATCAATATACATCGACCGAAATTTCCATATTTTAAAACGCCGTCCATTTTTCCCAATGCGCGTCTGCGAAAAAAATACAGGACCTGGAGAGTCCATCTTTACTGCAAGCGCCACAAACGGCGTTATAAACGCTGTGAGAAAAAGTCCCACAAGCGCTCCCAAAATATCAATTAGACGCTTAATTAACATCCTTCTGGAATCCATTGTCTTTAATGCAAATGATATGACACTGTAACCTGCCATCTGCTGCACATAAGTGTTAGGATTGGCGCGGCAAAACAAATCTACATTGTAATGGCAAGTCAACCCCATCTCCTCAAACCGCTGCACCATATCGCGAATTTCAGTCACTGGCACTTCTGGAAGACAGATAAACACTTCATCTACCGCCATCTGTACAACTGTTTCGTACAGATTCTCCTTTGCCGCAACAATAGGAACTGCTTTGATTGACTTCCCCATTCGATTCACATCATATACGACCGCCGCCGTAATATCATAATACCATTCTTTTCCTTTTATTAGATTGCCGATTACTTCCTCCGCCATCAAATCCCTTGTGATAACAAGCATCTTTTCTGCGCTGGTGCTCTTTCTATAATACTTCCACAAAATTTTTTTAAAAACCATGTGCGCAGCATATGTGAACAGCGTATTTAAAATGGCAAAAATCCCATATACAGACCGAGAAAACGCATAGGACTGCTGTGTAAAATAAAGCACTACCACCAGTCCCACCACCAGAATCAGTGTATATCGCACAGTGTAGTAAAACTCCTGATAATAGCCTCTAGTAAAAAAATTTCTGTTCGCATCGAGAAACATATTGTAGAGCAGGCACAAAACCACAATATATGTCCCCACCATCAAATGGAACTGCCTAGGATAATTTTCATAGTGAATCAGGCGAAAACGAATAAATAGAGACAGTGCATAAGAAATGACAACACTTAGAATATCTATCAAAAGGATACTGTATGTCTCTATCATTTTGTTTTTTCTTCTAATGTTCTCCATTTTGCTCCCTCTATCTCAAAACAATCTGCAATCCATTTATTATACCATGTTCCATAATATGCTGTAAAGCTGTACTCCTATTTTTGTCAGGATTTTGGATTATATTCTCCTCGTAAGTTTTGAAACAAAATCTTTAAAAGCTCCGTATTTCCTTTCCAGAAATGAATCTTTGTAGGTGTTTTTCCCTTTTTGGGATAAGCGCGTGTCACAGGAATCTCACATGCTCTGTAACCAAGCTGTGTCGCTCTGACAGACAAATATGCGAGAAGTTCGTAACTCATAAATACTTCCCGCAACGGCGCCACACGCTCATCTTGCAAATACCGCGCAGAGTATGCTCGATAAGCATTTGTTGTGTCTGTAAAATGCTGCCCGGCAGTCAGAGAAATAATTGGCGCATGAATTAAACGCACTGCAATATTTCTAATTAGAGGGGTATTGATGGCTCTTCCTCCGCTAATAAACCGAGACCCTTGCACAAAGTCATATCCCTCCTCAAGCTTTTGAATAAATCGTGGAATATCCTCAATGCTGTCTTTATTATTCCCATCAATTGTAATTACACCTTTATAACCTCTCTCAAGCGCCCAGTAAATTCCCATGCGTAGCTGTGCTCCCTGCTTTCCAATATCGTTTTTGACGAGCAATGTATTTACCTGAAGCTTTTTTAACTTTCGTTTTTCCATGCTGCCATCTGTTGATCCCCCATCGCAGATTACAAGGTCTGCATAGTCTGCAATATGATGCTTATATGCGCGATAAAGCTCTTTTAAGATGCGTTCTCCCTCATTGATAACAGGGATCAACACCACATAGTCCTTTGTTTTTGGAACATACTCCTCACATACAAAAAGCGGAACTCCTGTTCTTTTATCATCCATCATCCAAAGATCTCCCTTCCATATGCTAGAACCTCTTCAAGCAAAGCAATTCGGTCGATACCTTCCTCTGTCTTTCCCATCTCCACAGACACATAACCTTGATACTCATGTTCTTGCAAAAAGGCAGCTATCTCCCTGTGAAATTGCCTTCTACTACTGTCCATAACAATTGGCTTCAAAAAAGGTTCGCTGATATGGACATGATGAATCTGTTGCTCATGTCCCTCGAGCACCTCCACAGGCTCTCTCATCTCAATCATTGTGCCAAGATCCAAATTAAGAAGAAACCCTTTTGATCCAACTTCCTCTATCAATGCGATGGCTTCTTTTGTTGTATTGATATAGTTGGTATTATAAATTGGTGGGTTGGCTTCCATTGCAATCGCAGTCTGTTTCTTGTGCGCATAATCACCAACTCTCTGAAAAAATTGTACCCCTTGCCGCCAAAGCTGTCTGTCAGAAGGGTCAGGAAGCACTCTGTTTCTGGGACTCCCAAACACAAGGTTTGCACACTGCACTGCCTCTGCAAAATCAACCGCTTTCTGTGTATATGCCAAAAGCGTTTCGCGCTGGGCAGTATCAGCAAAGAGCACCTCTGTTCTGCCATACCAAATAGATTGCATGGAAGAAATTACAAAACCTTCTTTGGCAAAGCACTCCTGTCGCCATCTTTGAACCGCTTCCATATTATGATATGGTTCTGACGCAAAAAAACGCGTTGGCGCAATCTCCAATCCACAATACCCATATCTGCGCATTAGCGCATATACTTTTTCATCCTCTTCTGTTGTCCACGCAATATTGGAAATGGAAAGCTTCATCTCTGTTCACCCTCTTGAATCATATGATTCACAAACATTTTAATATCTGTCAGAACTGCCTCTTTGTTACAGAGGTATCCATCTCTGCCGCCAAACTTTGCTGCATATGTAGTTCTGAAATCATATTTTGCAGGCGTACCTTTTAGCTCATTCTTAAATACCTGTCCAGTCAATGCTTTATACACTTCCGCAGCGGAAACAGGCTCTGTCGCAACATTAAAATACAGCATATTTTCATTCAATGCAGTCTGAATATCCTCCCACAAACGCCCCAGCGAATAGAATTGAAATGTGCTGCGACTATCCGTAAAATGAAGTGCTGTAAATCCTAGCTTCTTAAACTTTTTCTTTAAAAGCTCCCTTCGCTCACGGTCAAGCTTTACACAGCGATAGAATCCATTTTGGGCCACCTCATAGCAGTCTTCTAAACGAATCGCATCCTCCGCCTTCTCCAAAACTTTTAATTCAAGGTACTTTTCCTTCTTCAACATAGATGGAATTACATTCATATAATCATAAATAAAATTTTTCTTAATATTATATCCATAGAGCGCTGGCAGTCTGACAATTAACGCATTTGGATAATTTTTTCGCACCCACTTTTCCAAATAATAGCGATTTAGTCCATATGGCTGAAAATGATCTTCCCTTCCGCCCTTTCCATTAGACAGCGGAGAATCCTTCTCATCCACACCCACAGGATTACTGTAAACATCTATGGTAGAAATCAGCACAAGACGCTGTGGATTAATTGCTTTTATATTCTTCTCCGCCTCCAGAATCTGTTCCAAATCCTGATCTGGAGCATTGTTTGCAAGATATTTTTCTGCACGCACACCTGCATAAATAAGCACCTCTGGCTCAAGGCCATACGCTTTCTCTATATTCTGTGAATTGTACACGCCCTTAATACGATTCCTCGCCCTCGAATAAAGATTGCTTCCTACAAACCCAGTGTAACCTACCAATGCTACCATATCCGTTCCTCCTATAACTTTTCTATACTCTCAAAACTGTATTTTCTTCGTTTAAATATTAAATCGACTAATATTTGAAGATACTTTATAATCACTGTCAAAATCCCAAACAGTCCAAAAAAGGCAAACGACATAAAAAATATTGTTGTTGTCCAGCCGGCAACTGGTGTGCTAAACAAGTATATAACCGCTGAGTATACAGCGACAAACACCGCGACAAACATCATAATTACGGTCATTGTAACAGAAAACCGATACCCCAGCCCTGTAAATAGAATCATACTGTTCACTGCAAGCTCTGTGCGATATTTGCGCTCAGTTGGATCTGGTTTTATCACCTGCCTTTGCGTAACACCATATCTTATATTTGCAGTTTTTAATCCACAGTTTGCATACACCGCCTTCCTATATGGCACCGATTTGTTCATACTGCTAATTCGATTGATTACCCGTCGGCTCAGCACCCGGAACCGCTCTGTGCCCAATTGATAAGAAAAATTGGTAAACCGGTTAAATATTTTATAAAAAAGCCCTGAAGTGAACCGCTGTCTTTGATTGGGCGAGGCGCTCACAATATCAAATCCCTCCAAAGATTTTCGGTAGACTTTCATAATTTCAGCCGGCTCAAAATCCAACAGACAAGTATCAAACTCCAACACGAAATCACCAATCGCCAGATCCATTCCCGCATTCATCGCAATTTCTTTCCCGTGAAAATAACTCATATTCAGAACGGTAATCGTAGCGCTTTTGGTCTTCCTACCAATTGTTTTCATTACATCTGTGCTATTGTCCTGTGAGTAATCGTTGACACAAATGACTTCTGAATGTTCAAAATTATCTTCCAAAACCTGTAACACAGTCTGTAAAAAATCTCCAATTCGTTCTACATCATTATGCACGTAGATTACAGCAGACATAAAATTTTTTTCTTTACTTGTCATGTACTCTCATTTCCTTACTTTATTTTTATTGTGTCTCAACCTT
Source organism: Lachnospiraceae bacterium (assembly GCA_014239155.1). Taxonomy (GTDB): domain Bacteria; phylum Bacillota; class Clostridia; order Lachnospirales; family Lachnospiraceae; genus COE1. The sequence continues at coordinate 11,580 of JAAZZQ010000056.1, forward strand.
CACAGTGACAAACTTATTTAGGCAGTTAAGATTTCATCCAAATCATACACTGTGTTAATCTTTCCCGACAACACACCCACAAACGTGGGATTTTCAGAAAAAATGCGCACAACAGTCGGTCTCGAATCATCAATCTCTGAGCTCATAAGAATCGGCTTCATAGAAAACAGGGATTCTTTGTACGCAAATGCATACTCTTCCCGCAAATATTTTCGCGCCAGATTTGCCATATAGGGAAATGCCGTCTGTGGTCTTGCTTTACAGTCATTGCAATTGCCAAGATACGCACCACTGCAATATCCGCCACTATCCGCCTGACAAGGAAACTGCGGAACTGCATCATAGCTTGTCGCATGCGGCGTAAATGTCACGGAAGTAAGCGAATGCATACCAGTTTTCCCAAATGGCATAATTGAGAAAAAAGGTCCATCCATCACTGTAAACCCATACTCTTTTAATTTGTCGTTGACCTCACAAAGTATAATCTCACACAATTCATACTTAATACCAAACTTATCAAATCCAAGCATATTAAGAATCTGGTTTGTGGAGGCATAGGTGGCATTGAGTACAAATCCCGTCTTATATTTTATTGTTCTCTGTTCTTCTTTGACATACAGTTCATATGCATCTTGTGTCTTTTCAATCCGTTCAATTTTAACACCAAAATGGATTTGCGCCAGACTACCTACTGTTGCCAACTGCTCCATAAAAAAATCTCTTAAAATCATGGCATCATATGTGTACTCTCTTGTCAAAAATGCCCCATCACACATACCCTCCCGAAAAAATTTTTCCGGGCGCAACGCTTCACATGGAATCTGTGCCGCCTCGCAAAACTTCTGAAACTGTGCCCCGTCAGACCATGAGTATTCGCTCGACGTAGCATACACCTTCTGAAACGCTCGGTTAATGCAAAAACTATAATCCTCATTAAACCGCGCAAAATAACCCGCAGACTTCATAGCAGTGGAAAGAGAACGGGGATAGTGATACCCTTGATGCACTCTTGCTTGATTAATGTAAGTCGCGCGCCGAAAGGGACCGTCATCACACTCCAAAACCAAAACATGTTCCCCGCGCTTTGCACAAAAATAGGCAGAATAAAGACCATACAAGCCAGCACCAATGATTATTTTATCATATGATATGCTTTCACTCACTGTCCTCTCCCCTCTCATCTCTCGAAAGAATCTCCCAGAAATAATATCTGGGGCGATGCTTTGTTTCCAGATAATTCCTGCCCACATACTCTCCTATAATGCCAAGCGATAATAATACAGCCCCACCAAGTACCCATATTGACATTAGTATAGAGGACCAACCACTGACTGTATACCCAAAATAATGCTCATATACAATGTGTATAATCATAAAAAATCCTACTAGCAATGCCAATATTCCCATCATAAAGACCATGCGAATTGGCTTAATACTAAAAGAAGTGATTCCATCCACTGCCAATGTAAACATTTTTGACAAAGAATATTTCGATTCTCCTTGCATTCGTGGAAATACTTCAAAATGTACAACCGAGGACTTTAATCCAATATCTGGTATAATTCCTCGCAGAAACAGATTCACTTCATTATACTCTGACAGTGCTTTCAAAGCTTTTTTGCTCATAAGCCTATAATCCGCCGAGTTTTCATAGATATTACAATCCATTATTCTCATGGTTTTATAAAATAATGTAGCCGACAGTTTTTTAAAAAATCCATCTGTATCTCTGGAATTACGCACACCGTACACAACTTCGTTGCCCTCCATATATGCCTGAATAAAATCCTCCATAGCATTAATATCCTGCTGTAAATCTGCATCTATGGTTATTGTAAAATCACAGTATTTTACAGAATACATCATTCCAGCCAGAATTGCATTCTGATGCCCTCTGTTATGTGCAAAACGAAGTCCAATAATCTCTTCATTGTTATTATATAATTCCTGAATAATTTCCCATGTTTTATCCGCGGAACCATCATCCACAAACACAATTTTGCTTTGATTGGAAATCATTCCACTTCTTACCAGTTGATGCAGTTTATCCAAAAGTTTTAATGAAGATGATACCAGTGCTTCCTCTTCATTAAAACAAGGAATTACAATATAGAGTATACCTTTTTGTCTACTGCAATCCATTCTCGTTACATCCTTCCATACACGATACACAGCGTTGTCCGCTAATGTGTAGTTTCCAATTCTTTTTGTTTTTTGTACAGGAGACTCCAATGATTTATTTTATCAATCTCTCCATCAATTTCATACTTTTCAAGTACATCTGGAGTTGAAACGTACATATAACGTACTCTTTTTTCATTGGCTCCAATCTCAGCTAGTCCTTTGTCTGTAGCAATAACTCCAATGTTTTTTCTAATAGTTGCAATTAAATCTTGATGACATACTGGAGCGCTGCTTGTAACCATATTCTCATGCGAATCATATGGCTCTTTAACAAACAAAATAGGATAAGAAGTATCTATCATATTTCCATCAGAGTTATATAGTTTTTCTGTTATGCCATGATCCGAAGTAATGACAATCAATGCATCCTCATATTTTCCCAGCTTTTTTAGTTGCGCTATATATTCATATACAATTTTCATAGCACCTTTTCGCTGTGAAACGCCACTTCCCCAATGTTCATCCCTCCTAGCATCATATTCAATGTGTTGAAAATCCTCCGTCATTGTATAGGGTGGATGTCCACCATGCATATGAATAAACCGAAATGTACTCTTTTTGTCTTCCTTAGAGACACTCACCCCTTCTCTTACCAGCCTATGATAAAAAGGTAAATCATCTTCTATATTTACTATTTTATCATTTACAGTCAACAACGCAATATCACTTGTATCATAAATATAATAATATTTCACTGCAAGAGGAGCCATCTTATACATAGAACACTGTTTCATCAGTGAAAACAAATCTATCATACTACATGTCCTTTGTATGCCTTCTTCATAATTGGATATTATATCTTTCATTTGCTCTGCGACATATCGTTTATCTGTGTATACACCAATATCATATCCTGCATCGCGAATATCCGTCAATAAATTTGTGTTATCATATGCGTATTGTACATAATCTATGTGACTGTCTTCATCAAACGCAGATCCAGTAAGTAGGAACGGAATACTATCATATGTTGGATTAAATGTACTTGCTGCATTTTTATAAAACACAAAATCATTTAAAGGCTGAAAAAAGTTTTTATCCTCCTCCAGTATTTCATCAACATAAATTCCATCAAATTTATCTAAGACAAAAATAACAATATTATCCTTTTCTCCAACATCAAGCATCCCATCTGTCATCAATATCATCTCATCTTTTGATGAAATTTCCTCAGCAGTAATAAAGAGTGTTCCAAGCGTTACTATCTGAATCAATATAATCCAAATGCTTACAGTTCTCATTAATTTCTCAAAAAATGCATGTTTTTTCCATGCAAGAAATACAAATATACCAATCAAAACAAACCATACAATAAAATTAATGATTATGCTTGTATTACTATATACATTGTTTCCTGTTCCATCCAAAACCCCCATACTTCCATTGAAAAACAAACCCTGAATATATCCTGCAGTCAAAAAAGCAAACATAAAAATTAAATATATATTGAGATGCTCCTTATTTAAATATAGTATCATTCCTGCCATGAGCATCAAGACTACAATCACTCCTGACAGCAGCAATTTTCCAAAGAAATACCAGTACGGTAAAGGAAAATCCTTCGCATTATTTAGATAAAGTTCATTTGGTGTGAAAATCACCACTGTTATTAGATAGTATAACAAAATCGGCAGAATTTGTCTTGCTTTCTGTTTGATCGAATCCTTACTTAAATCAATCAAGCAGTCTGATTTTATCTTTTTTAAAAAGACCGCCGACATAACAATCATTACTGCCAGCACAAACGCAATGCAAAATGTTTTATTATTTAATTTACGAACAAAGAAAAATGTAAAACTAAACGCGAGAAAGAAAGAAGAATCAAAATAACAAATCAATTTTATATCGTTCTCCCGCAATAATAATTTCAGCAAAATTGGCAATGCAACAGCTATTATAATCAAGGGAACACTATAGTGTAATAAAGTAATAAATTTTGCATTCCAAAAACTTTCTATTAGATTTTCCTTTCTATATCCCAAATAATACTTTGCGAAAGATAGTATCCATAAATTTATACAAAAATAAAATGACCATTTCCAAAAAAAATATTTTTTTGTCTTTATAAAATCTATTTCTACAGCAGACAACAAGCTGAATATTGCTATCATTAGAATGATTCCATAGTTATAAAACATATCAATCCTCCTATCTCCCCATAAATAGCTTGTTTGTAACTGAATTTCTCTGCAAAAGTTTACTCAATACAAAGGACAACCCTGTCAATACAATCGACATTAAAAAGATATATGTTGCCTTGATCAAATACCGATAAGAATCTGAAATTCTAAAGTATTCCTTAATCCAAAAGAAAAATACAATTCCCGTGGATAAATAAATACTAATGGACACCTCGCCTAATCTGCGCAAAACGCTAAAATGATAACGCTCACTTAGACGATAAAAACCTACAATAACCAATGCGCTCCCAATTGTCCCTGTAATCAATTCTATGCATCCTAGTCTTAAAGTTAAAATATAAAGTCCTCCAAGTGACAATAACAATAATATTTTAGGAATTGCCTTTATTTTGTCCAAAAGATTATATTGATTTAACAATATTCCCATAATAAAAAAAGGCAGCATTCTCTTTGTTCCTGAATAATTTCCAATATTAGGCATAATATAATTTACGCACAATAGAACAATATATCCCAAAATATGACTGCGAAATAGATATTTTGTGATAAAACCATATAAAGAACAATAAAATACTGCCCACAAAAACCAATTGGAAAAAGCTGTATAGCGTAAATATCCACCCAAACTTATATCGGAATATCCACCTAACAATACATCACACATCCATGTCAAAAATCCCCACGCCGCACATGGTATCATAATTCCCTTTATCTTTGATAGTATACCATGAATCAAATCATATCGATTTAGCGAATACCAAAACAAATATCCACTAAGTATCATAAAAAGCGGCATATGACATCCATAGATTAACTGAAATACTTCATTTGCACGAAATTCATAATTCTGTGGTGTCCCATATTGAATACTATGACCCAGCACTACAGAATATATTGCCAATCCTCGTGCTGCATCTACCCAATTCTCTCGTATCTTCTTCAATTTTAGGACCTCCCATTTTACTTGTATTATTCTTTCTGCAACGACTCCATAAAATGAATCCCATTTTCTTGTGCGCTCTCTTTGGGTCTGCCAAGATCCGCTCTTGAATCAAGCGCAGTCATCACTTCAATCATCGAAAGTTCCTGTCTATTGCTTGTTGTCTGCAATGCCTTTTCCAGATCAGAATCTGTACGAACTGTATCTACATGCTTATATCCACAGGATTTTGCAATCTGCGCATATGTTTGCCCGCTAAAACCTGTGGGTATCGCTCCAACGGACTCATGCGCAGCATTGTTAATTACAATATGCAGAAAATTACTTGGCGACTGTTTTGCAATAAACGCCAATGCTCCCATATGCATCATTACTGCGCCGTCACCATCAACACACACAATGCGTCTTGCCTTATCCGCCTGCGCAACTCCATATGCAATCATAGAGGCATGTCCCATACCTCCCACTGTCATAAAAAGTCTATCATGATTTCCATACAGTGCTTCACACTGTTCATATAACTCCCTCGATATTTTTCCTGTTGTCGATATAATATAAGAATTTTGATAAACATTTTGAAGAATTACTCTTAGTGCGTCTTCACGCACAAGATTATAACCATTTTTCCATAAAAACTCTTGTTCTTTTTCAAAAGTCCCTTTCTTAACAATAATTGCATATTGTCTGTTATCACACATAACATGGTGGGCTTCTTCAAAAATCGCACTTAGTTGTTCTTTTGTTGTTGTCTCGTCAATCACCGCATAGGACACATTCATCACTTCCAAAAGTGTATCGGTAACTTTTCCCTGATATACATGCTGTGGCTCATCTTTTTTGCCTGGTTCTCCACGCCATCCAACTACAAACAACATTGGAATGCCATACACTTCGCAGTTGGCAATTGATGCCAACGGATTGATAATATTTCCAAGACCTGAATTTTGAAGGTACACCAAACAAGGCTGTTTTGTCGCCAAATAAATTCCTGTTGCAAGACCAACCGCTGCACCTTCATTTGCAGTCACATAATGTCTAAATTGTTTGCCAGCGTCTAACATAATGGCATCACAAAATTGTTTTAATGTGGAGTCTGGAACGCCTGCAACAGTATTGATTCCTATCTTTTTTAACTCTTGCAAAAAGATACTTGCCTTCATTAATTCTCCTCCTCTGTATCTGCATTTGTTATCAATGCCTGTTTATCCAGTGCGACTAGCTCTTCCACTGTGTCTATTTCTACAATCTGTCCCTCTTCCACTGGATATATTTTTAGCCGAAAACAATCTAAATTCCAATCCACGACCTCATCCCAATATACATTGGCATTTTCCTGCAGAAGATACGCCTGCTCAATCTTATCTGCAAGAATCACAGCATCCTCTTTCTTAAAAAATGAGATGCCAACCATGTTGTAAGTATCCGTTCCGCCTTTTCCTACCTTGGAAATATACCCATTTTTTAATTCAAATATCCAATCATCTGAATATCCTTTTACCATTTTTCCATAATACCCCGAACGATCCAGCGTTTTATGAAATATCGTTAAATCTGAAACCAGCAGATCTGCTTCGCATATAAAGCAGTCTGCCTTTCCTAGTATATCCTTTACAGCATAGATAGAAGAGATATTATTTTTTTCCAAATAATCCGGGTTTTCCAACAAGCGTATTCCCTGATACTTCCTGCACAAATAAGAAAACTGTTCTTTTAAATGTCCAACAATAATATAGATTTCTGTTACTCCCCTGCTTTGCAACCCTTCAATAACCGTCTCAATCATTGGTTTTCCAAACACTTTTATGAGCGGTTTTGGTCTCTTTAAAGTCAGTGGAAGCATTCTAGTGCCAAGCCCTGCTGCCATAATGATTCCAATCTCTTTTTCCATATAAATCTCCGTATCTTTATTTTTATAGATCATCTATCAATCTGATAATCTCCTGAAACGGCATTAATTTTGTGTCAACTTCGAGTGCTCTGTGATTTTTTAGAATCTCAATTGCTGTACTTTGCATTGCTGGAAAAGCACTTCTTGTCAACTGATTTGCATAAATAACAATATTAACCCCATGTTGTGCAAGTTCCGATTCTGTTACGCTATTAAATGAAGTTGGAACAACCACAATAGGCGTATCCTGGTTTGTCTTGCGGAATGTATCACAGAATGTAAAAATTTCATCAGGAGATTTTTTTCTGGAATGAATCATAATCGCATCTGCTCCGGCATCCACATACGCAAAAGCGCGCTTTAGAGCATCTTCCTGTCCCTTTTCCAAAATTAAACTTTCAATTCGCGCAATAATCATAAATTCTTCTGTTCGCTGTGCTCTTTTACCAGCACGTATCTTATTGCAAAAATTTTCTATAGAATCCTGTACCTGATCCACTTCTATTCCAAACAGAGAATTTTTTTTAAGCCCTGTTTTATCCTCAATAATAACGGCTGATACTCCCATACGCTCCAATGTCCGAACATTGTACACAAAATGTTCCACTAGCCCACCTGTATCTCCATCCAATATAATTGGCTTTGTTGTCACTTCCATCACATCATCAATTGTACGCATCCTCGATGACATATCGACAAGTTCAATATCTGGTTTCCCTTTTGCGGTGGAGTCGCACAAGCTTGACAGCCACATTGCATCAAACTGATCCAGTTCTCCATTATGTTCAACAACTGTCTTTTCTGCAATCAATCCAGTCAGACCACTGTGCACCTCTATCGTTTTTACCACTGGACACAATTTTAACAATTGGCGAAGACGTTTCCTCCGATACTCTGGCATAGCGAGTCTTTCTCGAATCGTATCATCTATCTTTTTAACATTTTGATTATAAGTATAAGCAATCTCAATTAGTTCTCCACCATACTTCTTTAAGTTTTCTATAACATTATTCCGAATTGCGCGCTCTGGTCCTTCACACCAATTATCGCCATGAATCACAAAATCTGGTTTTTTCTCTGCAATCACTTTGTCATACATAATTTCATTTTGGATAACAATAGCGCTGACAAGCCCTGTATTTCGTACAATCTGCTTTCTTTCCTCCAAAGTGATGGTTGGAAATCGATTAAACTTAATCATTGCAGCATCACTTAAAATTCCAACCGTTACCTCTCCATATTTCTTTGCCTCACGAAGAAGATTTAAATGTCCTTCGTGTATCACATCTGTACAGAAACATGTATATACTTTCTTCATCATAATCCTGCCTTTCTTTGACTGTCAGCCTCTTTATAGTAAACAGGAATCTGTACATGATATTCCCTAAGTGCCTGCTCAAATACGACAAAAAAATCAGCAATATCTTGTGCTGTGATTGCCCCTAATGCACAGAGTCGAAATGTATCCTGTGTGGATATTTTTCCCGGATAGATTGTAAATCCCCGCTCATAACAGTAATCATGAATCTTCTCAAAATCCCAGTTTGCATCCTCTGGATATTTTACAGACACTACTAGCCCTGCCTGCAACTCTCTTTTTATAATATCTCGAAATCCAAGTTTATCCAATCCAGCATGAATTGCCTCAAAGACACTTAGATGGCGTTCCCACTTTGCCTGTTCTCCCTCAGCAAAATACTCATCCAGCGCTTGTCTTGTCGCATAGATCGTCTGAACAGGCGGTGTAAAATGCATCTCGCCAGTCTTCTCAAAAAAATGATACTGCAAATATAAATTGCAATAATAAGACCGTTTGGGATATGCTGCGGACTTTTGGATTATCTCTGTATTTCCCACAATAAAAGATAAGCCAGTCATCGCCATAAGTCCCTTCTGTGCAGATGCCATACAAAAATCTATATTTTCCTTCTCTATATCAATCGGTCTCATCGCATAAGTAGATGTTGTATCCACTGTAAACACTGCTCCATAACGATGTGCTAGCGCGCCAATCTCTCGAATTGGATTTAATATTCCGGTTCCTGTCTCATTATGTGTTGTGTGAACAAGAGCAATATCAGGATTGTCTTTTAAAATCGCTTCTATCTTATCCAAATCTGGCAGTTCATCCACTGGAAACTTTAAATCAATATAAGGCAGATTATAATACGCACAGATTTCTGCTGCCCTTGTGCTGTAAGCACCATTATTTATAATCAAAATCTTCTTTTCTGCTGGCAGCAGAGAATTGAGACAAATATCTATATTGATTGTCCCTGAACCACAGAACAATACAGCCGTATACTTATTTGGATCTCCATGTACAATTCGCACCAAATCATCACGCATCTTTTTCATCATCGATGCAAATTCTTTCTCTCTCGGGCAGATGTCAGGCACAATCTGCGCCATTTTAACAGAGTCTGTCGTGGTTGCTGGTCCCGGATTTAACAAAATATTTCTCTTAATTTTTTCACTCTTCTTTTCTATCATTTCCTGCATTTAATAATCCTCTTCCTCCTCATGTTTCTTTTTGTACCACGCCAGCCTATCCATAATATATTGTGCCCCAATCTCTCCACTACTGCCAACATGATAAATATAGCTGTCTCTAATCTTTTCCAGAGCCTCTTTTGAAAATGCATCACTTCTCAAAAGCTCATCCACCACTTGCGGAAGTGTTGAAAGCTTGTCCATATCGACACTTTTTCCCACTTTATCCCGAAGTTCAATATCAATTGGAGTAATCTCTAACTCTTTATAATCCTCATTCATAATCTTCATTGGTGTATTGATAAACAATGCCGGTTTTAGCGTGGCAAAAGCGTATTCAAATGCAATGCTAGACCAATCCGTAATTACAAGATCTGCCTGATATACTGTCTTATTTGACGAGAAATCCATTTGTAATTCCATATCATCACGATTGTTCATATCAAACTTTTCTTGCAGACAAATCAATCTTTCCTCTTCATGGCGCACAAACTGAGGATGCGGTCTGACAATAATGCGGTATCCCCGCCCTTGAAGCCGTTCTAGTATTTCCTCAATACAAGACACCAAAATATTTCCCTTCTGCCAAGAAGGCGCAATCAAAATCTCTTTTACAGTCTTCTCTTTTTCATCCATCAACGCATATGCTTCAATCATATTATCGATTACGCTTGAGCCCCACTCAATAATCTTTTTCTCTGGCAGTTTATATAGTTCTTCCCGTTTTCTAATTTCTTTTGTGCAAAGATACCCAGAAGAAAAAATCGTATCAAAGTGATCAAGTGCCTCTTTTCTAAAGGTCAGATTAGGGCTGTTCACATCATGTGGCACATAGATATATTCATTGTCCTTGCGAACAAGAGAACGCTTAATATGAAAATTCTCCAAATCAGGTGTTGTCATCACAACGACATCTGCCTCAAGTTTCATCATTAAAACAATCAACTTATTCTCGCCAATATAGTAGGGTTTAAAACGGTCGCTCTCCATCTCAAATACTTTGTCATTTGGATCACTTGTGATATAATGAATTACCACATTTGACTTTTCTAACAACACTTCTATAATATTCTGAAAATATTTATAAAATCCATTTTTTTCTGAATAAAATACAAGCTGCATCTCATAGTCTTTAAAAAATCGTTTGTAATCTGCCTTTTCCTTCTTTTTATATGGGTCTTTCTCAAACAACTTCTTTTTATTTTTCTTCTCAAAAGCACTGGCACTTCTTAATTCCTCTCGGCTTCTCTCAAGTGCATCATAGTCAATATATTTTTTTGGATTCATAATGAAATTGAGAAAATAGAGTTGCACAACAGAAAAAAGATTACTAAATGTCCAGTAAATTCCAACTCCTGTCTTGACAAAAAAACCAAGATACAATGATAGTCCAATCGACAATATCATTGTTCCCATCTGATTCATTTTTCCCTGCTCTGCCTGTAACACATTAATTTTATTTTGTATAAAGCACATAAACCATGCAGATAGTGCCGCCACCAAAGGAATGAAATATGCAATTCCCCCAACTTCCACTGGTACAGACGACAAATCTAAACTGCCTAACATTGTGTCAAGCACTCCTGGTTTTCCGCGAAAAATGTATTCTTCTGGATGATTAATTACCTCGATAACCCCCATCAAAAGAATAAGTTGTAACGCGAGCGGAATCAAATCTGCAAGCGGCTGATAATGCTCTCTCTTATATAACTCATACTGCTCCTCTGAAATCTTTTCGCTGTTTCCATAATATTTTGCCTTGATAAAATTCATTTCCGGTTGCATTTTTACCATCTTAATTGAATTTTTTTGCACCCATAAGGAAACTGGCAGGAGAACGATCTTGGTTCCAAAAGTAAAGACAATAATTGATATAAAGTAATCTGGTAAAACACGATAGCAAAAATACATCAGCCATCCAAGAATATCACCAATCAGGCCAATTATATAATTCATCATTGATATTGTTCTCCGTTTTGTTTTCTACTCTTCACTGGATTGATTCTTTTTTCTGGCACGTTTCTTTTTCTGATTTCGGATAAACTTCATAATTTTATGCCTGTACACAGTGCAGGCTGCCCCTACCGCAATTGCGACTCCTGCAACTGCCTGTATCACATAAGTAACTGCGGAAGGATCAATATACGCAAAAGACGTATTGCCAAGCAACATAAAAAAACAACCAAAAAAATACAAAAATTTCAATACTTTCCATCTCTTTTTCATTTTCTATACCCTTTCTTACTATGTTTTAATGTTAATGAAATCCTAGAGATTATACCATTATTTCCAGTAAATAACAACGTTAACCCGAGAAGTTATTATTTTTTTATAAAATTGTACTATTACTTCAACAGTTCTTTTAAACGCCAGTTTAGGATTCATTAAGCATTTCACCACTCCAACTATTTATATCATGCACATCTCCGTCTATTGTATACTTAACATACTCTGGATACAGCTTTAAAAATGTACGTTTTTTGTCTGGTTCTTTAGAAACTTGTTCTAGCGTTAAACCGTATTTTTTACTCTCCATCCCCATTGTTTTTACCATAGATGCCATCATCTCCGCCTGTGAGACAGGAACATCTTCTATCTGTAATTGTTCTTGATCAATATATGGCTGTTTTACTAGGATTACTGGAGAAGATACTCTTTCTGGTTTGCCTGTTTCTTCTATAAAATCTGTCTGTTGTCCGTGGTCAGCAGTAATAATAATCATTGCCTCCTCATATTTCCCTAACAACTTCAATTGGTCGATATATGCATACACAATCTTTAGGCTTCCGCGAATTTGTGAGTACAATCCCGATTCTCTTCCTGTTTTATCGTATTTCATATCCTCAGAAAATGTATATGGCTCATGTGCGCCATGCATATGATAAAAGCGAAAGGCTTTTGTATTGTTATCTGCTATTGTCAACCCATTCTTTAACAGATTTTCTGCAAATGGATAATCATTTTCTGTATTCCAAACTTGTGGTGCCTTCACCATGCTTTCAATATCCTCTGTGCAATATGAATAATTGTGTTTTAACATAAATGGCATTGTCTGATACAATGCACACTTCCACATTGTAGTCATTGTTGTACCAATATCATACTTTTTTTCTACAGACGCATTATAATTGGAAATTTTATCATACAACTGATTGGAGACATAACTGGCATTTGTATAAATTCCCACATCAAATCCTTGTTGCTTAATTTCCTGTAAAAGCGTGCTGTCACGGTAGGCATTTGGCGCATAATTTGTCCCATACTCCTCTTTCCACTCTGTTGCCGTCAACAAATATGGGATTCCTGCCGCTGTATTTGCAAACGGTGACGTAGCATTTCTATAAAATGTAAAATCCGAAAGTGGACTGCAAAACTCCATATCTTCTTTATAAAGGGTGTCCATCCAATCGCTATCAAAACGGTCCAAAACAAATACCAAAACATTTTGATCCTTTGCAACTGCAAGAGAATTGTGAACGGTCAATGCCTCTGATTGACCAGAATCTGCCTTGTCTGTAGAAATTATTAGATACCCTAACGTCACTGTCTGAATTAGTATTATATAAATACAAATTGTTTTCCCTACTTTTATAGCAGCCTTCTTTTTAAAGCATATCACAAGCAATACTATAATCGCTGCAATCCATAAAAAACCATTTACCACTAACTTCCACGCAGACCACACTTGTACATCGCCATCTAATATCTCAAGCTTTCCATTCAAAAAAATATTTTGTATATATCCCATTAATGTAATACTCATAACAAAAAGATTCATTCCATGTACAGCGTTTTTAGGAAGGAGAAATAATTCTCCAAAAATGAAAAACACTGTTACAAGCAAAGCACTCATAATCGTAATTGCCAGAAGTGGAAAATACTTTCCAGTAAATTCACTTGGATTTCCAAGGTATAATTCATTGGGAAGAAAAATACAATGCATTACAACCCATGCCCCAATCAATGGAACTGCTTCCTTAATTGCTTGTCCAAATTCTTGTCTCTGGTAATAAACCAAATCTTTTTTTATCAGAACCTTCAATCCAACTGTCAAACCTGCACTGACGATAAAAAGAAAAAGATATGCCCTATTGCTAATTCTATTATTAATAAGAAATATCAATATTAATCCAAAAAACATCACTGCACAGAACAAATCCATTAATTGCTTATCAGAGCACCACTTTACTTTTAATAACAACACAAGCACAATAATACAAAAAAGCACAATTGGTATCCCATAGTGAATATATGTTCTAAATTCCATATCCCAAAAACTTTCCATTAAAGTGCTTTCTGTATTTCCTAGATAATATTTCACTGCGGAAAGCAAAAAATAAATACTTAGAAAAAAGAAAAAACTCACTCGAATTATCCTTGATTGGTCGCGTTGAAAAATTTTCCAAACAAACGCAGATGCCAAAGCAAATGCAATTATAAAAATAAAAATCATATTACTCTGATGCATTGATTTCTGCCCTCTTTCATTCATAATTTAATCTATTTTATATCTGTCTTAACACCCAACGCAATATGATATTCATATGTCCCGGATCCCAACTCCATATTTTGATATTGTGCATCTGGTAAGGTCACTGTCGCAGTCGTATTTGCTGGAATTACAAAGCGAAATACGAATTCATCTTCATTCACTTCCCAACTACTCTCAATCGTTCCATATACACATTCATAGCTTCCCTTTGCATAGGTTAGCCCACCACCTGGCAATGGACACAAATAAAAATGTTTAAATCCCGGACTTGTCTCATCTCTTTTAATACCAAGCACATCACTATAGAACCACTGCCCTACAGTCCCAAGTCCAAAATGATTGAGCGATCCGTGAATTGCGTATGTCCCATCTTCTGTGTCATATCGACCGTTCCACGCTTCTGTAATCGTAGTCTGGTCTAATGCAAGCATATCATTCCATGATGGATAGGTATCCTGACGAAGAATGCGATATGCAGTGTCAATATAACCATATTTGCAGAGCACAGGCAACAAAAACTGCGTGGCAATATACCCTGTATTTAGGTGATTATCATTTGCTATCACAGCACTATTTAGGCAGGCTGCTCCTTTTTCCTCCAATTCATCTGGATACAGACCATAGGCAAGCCCAAGAGTATAAGCCGATTGTAGCCAGCAATCAATCGATCCATCTTCATTGATATAATGTTCTTGCCATGCTCTTTTATATTGATTGTAAATCATTGTATATTTGTTGGCAATCTCGTTCTCGCCAATATCAGCACTCATTTTTGCCAAAAGCCTCGCCACATAAGCACACTGCGCTGTATTTGCAATATCATCATCAAGCCCTGATATTGCATTGTGGTCGCTGTAGTGATGCTCTGTGCGCACATAATCCTCACTTGTATCCACTAGATGGTCAACATATCTACACATCGCATCCAAATTCTCTCGAATTAATTCTGCATCTCCATATTGTTGATACAGTTCCCACACCAAAATAACACCTGCGTCACTCCAACCGTTCGCTGCACTGCTCATGCCAACACTTGGCGCAATTTCGGGAAATGCGCCGTTTTCATCCTGTCCTGCAATTAACATCATTGTATATTTCCGAAGATAATTATAGATGTCTGCATTGTATGACGCTGTATTTGCAAACACCTGTGCATCTCCTGTCCAACCAAAACGTTCATCCCGCTGTGGGCAGTCCGTTGGAACATCTAAGAAATTGCTGCGCTGTGTCCAATAAATACTTTCATACAACCGGTTTACCTTCTCATCCGAGCAGAAAAAGGAACCTGTATTTTTATTGTCTGTGCTAAGAACCAAACCACTGATATTTTCTGACGCAATTGGTTCTTCTATTCCAGAAACCTGCACATAGCGAAACCCTCTGCACACAAGACTTGGGGTGTAAGTCTCCTCACCGGCACCACTCATAATATAGTAATCGGTATTGTCTGCCGTAAATAGATTCTGTGTCCAAATTGTTCCAACGGTATCATCCTTGCAGGACAGTTTCTCATCGTTAAGTGCTTCCGCATAGCGCATTGTCACCACCTGTCCCGCTTTTCCAGTTGTATCCCTAAAAGTAATCTCACAATTTCCATTAAAATTTTGTCCAAAATCATATACATAGGTGCCCTTTATTGGCTCTGTAATCTGAATTGGCGCAATTCTTTGAAGACATTTTACTGCGGGCGCCTCACAGGCTTTTTTATCCAATCCATTATATTCTGTAAATACATCTACTTGCTGCCATTGACTGGCATTATATCCAGATTCGCTCCAACCAGCCTGTTCCTTTGTGGCATCATAAACCTCCCCTAGAAACATATCATCATTTCTAATTGGTCCATCTGCATAAGCTTGCCATGTGTGATCTGTCACTATGGTTTGGCGGCTGCCATCTGCATACTGTATCACCAGCTTTGCCTGAAATGCAATATTTTCTCCCTCATGCGTGTTCGATTTATTATATCTTCCATGCCCAAGCACTGCACCAATTACATTTTCTTCTCCTAGTTCCTTTAAAAGCGAAATCACATCATAAGTTCTATAATAAGTCTCTTTGCTGTAAATCGAACGCCCCGGTGACAAATACTCCTCACAAATATCTTTTCCATTCAGATAAATCCGATAATCTCCAAGCGCTGTGGCATATAGTCTTGCTGTGACAATACTAGATGCACTCTCACAGATAAAATTACGTCGCAGCATTGGGGCTGGCTCTTCTACTCCTGACGTGAGCAGAAATCCCGAAGACACTTCGCACCACCCATCTAAAACTTTTATATAATAGGGTGAAAAAATGTTATTTTGACTGTTATTAAATCCTTCTTCATAAACAATACTATTGTCCTTCTTATTTATAATGCTAATATTGTCATAATAAGCATAGTATGGTCCTCTGTCAGTCCAAAAACCAATATTTTCAACATCTTTCTCTTTTCTTATGCTTGTTTCCATAACCTGTATTCCATCGACATAAGCATGTAGTGTTGTACCATTCACCTCCAGCACTACGCAATGTTCCTTTTCGATAAAGGTCTCCAGACTGCCAAACACTTCTGAGAAATCCTGATTTAATTTCACTGACTGCGCATATTCTTCCCCTTCCAAAAATTCTACAACAGAAAAAACAATGTCTTCTCCTAACGTATTAAAATCACATCGAAAATAATCTCCATATTGATTTGTATCCATTCCCCATACAAACCCCGAATATGTTTTTCCCAATTTCACATTATATGTAATCTGATACGCTACATGGGTTACTGCTTTTATATTTGGCTCTTTTCTAATCCCAATCCAAGAAGCCCCTTCCCAATCCTTATCGGTCACTCCCATTTCAAAAAACGCTTCTTCATGGCTTTCTAACTGCTCTCCACCCTTGTCCCACACATACACCTTCCACCGATAGCTTGTCTCCGGCATTAAATCTGCTCCCTCATAAGGAATAGCAACAGATATGCCAGAAGTTCTTTTGCCACTATCCCACACATACTCCTGCGCTTCCAACTGCTTTGCTGTCTTTGCTACAACGATTCTGTATGCTGTCTGCAACTGCCCTTCTACATCAGATTCCATGCGCCAGCCAAATTGCGGTGTATTTTCAATACCAATTGGATTTTGTTGATAGTTTACTGTCAAGTTTGTTATTTCTGTAACTTTCCCCGCGTCTTCTTTATTCCAAACTGCAACTTTTGTGTCATGACACCCTGCACTCCACACAACTGTCAATAAAATTACAAAACAAAATATTATCTTTTGTATTCTAAAACGCATCTTTTCTCCTCTTTCAAAAACAACCCTTTTATTTTCACCTACTCTGGTAACAGTTCAGGCAAGCTGACCTGTTACCACAAAAATCCATTGAAAATCGCCTTTGGCGATGGGATTTTTGCTCTCAAGCTTCACGTTTTCTTACGGTCTTCGCAGGTCTTGCGAAGACCTGTCTAAACTATTACCTACTCTATCATACTCCAATTGCTCTCATTTCACAAGACGCAAAAAACCAAGCAAAAAGATACCCTCTGCTTGGTTTTTCACTACTCTTTTTCAAGAATGCTATCGGCATTCTTGCTGCGGCGTGCAAGTCAGCTCTGCTGACAAATTACAGATTCGCACGCCTGCAATGCTATACTAATAAGTTACCTCTCCATCATGGTCAATCATAGACACATAAGATACACCCTCAAGGCTGCTTAATTTTTGTACAAGACCGCCGCTGTCCTTCACTCGCAACTCCATAACAATACTTGTTCGCTCTGGCGTAATATTTCTTGATTTTACTTTAAAATACTTTGTGTATTCTAACACAATCTTGCTAATGTCCTCCTCCATATCGCAATACATGGTCTGCACCATCAATATCATAGGTGCCTGAACCGTGGGAAACTTATCCATCACAAAAATCATTGCTGTCACAACGATTGACAAGATTCCAGCCACATAAAACAATCCTACACCACATATAATTCCTATTGCTAATGCCCAGAACATAAAAACCAAGTCCAAGGGATCTTTTACCGCAGTCCGAAATCTAACAATGGACAATGCACCTACCATACCAAGGGAAACCACAATACTTGACTGAATGGTAATAATAACAGCCGCTGTAATGATTGCTGTCGCTGCAAGCGAGATATTAAAACTTTTATTATAAAAAGTTTTTCGTGCAAAAATCTTATAGATAAAATAAATATACAATGCGAAAACCAAAGTAATGACAAAGATTAGTATTATCTCCGACAGGGATAAATCAGCCATCGTAAATGTGTTAACAAAGGACTTTTTTAAAACATCATTAAACTTCATAGTGTATTTCCTCCTGCAATGCTGTATTTTCTACACATATAGTATTTAGAATACGTTGTCTGACACAGCCGTTCTGTCTGGACCGCCGCATAGATAAAATCTGGAATCAGTTCGTCAAACTTAACTTCCAAAATATGTTCCCCTAAAGGCATCACTGGTCTTGTGACAATATTTTCATCCAAAAATCCTTCTACACAACTTGCAGAACAGATATTTGTATCAAAAGTTACTCTGACATTGCCGTCTCTATATATAAAAGGAATCCTATCATATTCCACAATCACTTTGGGTCTTAGAAGCCGTGTATTCTGCCATAAGCAAAACTTGCGATACACATCTGCATCTACTGCATCCATATCCACTATCAATCCCTGCATCATTTTCCTGCACAGTGCTTCATCAATTCTGCACGAAAGTTTTTTTGTTTTTCCATGCTCTTTTTTCTTTAGTTCTAATCGAATGTAAGTTTTGTTATAATTATAAATCCTCAGCCGAAATTTCTCACGCGGATCATTTCCATTGATATTGTCATAAAGACATCTGTCTTGATAATCATCAAAATACAAACTTCTTATTCTATATCGCTTATCTTCACCAACATATGGATCAAATTCCAGCAATCCTTGTATCTTATTTGCAATCAATGTTAGCTGCTGTTCACTACAAATATATTTATATTCATGTCGGTATTCACTCATACTGTATTTGCCCCCACTCGTCTTTTAAGTAATCAAGACGCTGCTCAATAAATGACAAAAGTTCTTGTACTTTTGCCTCATACAGTTCCTGCCTCTGTGTAAGATTCTCCTCCTCCGAAAAAGTACCCCAGCGAATCATATTACAGTCATTTGACTTTGCAATAAGTTCCTTATTTTGATAAAGAATATCCTCTGCCCAACGCCTAAGCTGCGGTTCAAATTCTTGGAAAAATATCTTTGCCACTTCTTTTCTAAAATCCTCATGTTGATATAGAGCATACCAAATATCGGAATCTTTCTCCTGCGACGCGGCATATAATCCATCTGGATCATGCAAGTTAATTCCAGATTCCGTAATACCAGATGCAGCAATGGACTTGTCATAATCCCAGCAAGGTCCCGCAAAAAATTTATCGCTAATACTGTCATCATATTTATAGAAATATTGACTGGTAAAAGAAGCATCCAAATTTTTTACAAATTCCTCAAGAAGATATTTCCGCGCAAAAGAATCTAAATCAATATAATCACTATACGCTGCCCCAGTATATGGGCTATGTCCATCTTCAGAAAAGATTGCATCCTCAAAATCCTGATAACGATTGGCAATGTAGGACACTTGTTCATAAGACGCATATTTCGGGCTTGTAAATACCACTGGCTGCATTCGAGACGTGAGAAATCCACTCGCCTCGAGTCCATAGCGGTCGCTGGAATCAAGCTCTAGCAAATACCCACCAGAAATATCCTCTGGCTCTTTTGGTATCCTATATCCTTTGGTGCTAAACAACCTTCCCTGAGGTTCCATAAAAAACTCCGTAGATTCAAGAGGCATATCATTGTTTAGCTTTTTCACTTCCTTTTTTAAATCCCGAACAGAAACCCTATCTTTTCCCACTTCAATTTTTTCTGTAAGCAAATAGTTTCCAACAAAATTGCCATTTATATAAACATCTACATACTGTGCATCTGGCGTATATGCCAGATTTAAAAGCCTTGCCATTGAAAAGGCTGTTGTGTTTCTAAGAAGTGTATTATCAAAAGCATTTGCAATTAGAATCCACTTTTTTGCAGAACCCATATGAAACAAATCTATCTTGTTTTCTAATTTTATAGTATACGATTTCTTATCGGTATCCTCAAAAGAAGAATTGCCGCGACAGTGAATTTCCTCAAGATTACCCTCATAATATTTATGTCCTCTCCCATCTAAAAACAACAGGGTTCCTGACTCCGAATAGTCTTTTGCCGCATGTAGTTGGTCGAGGGTTCCCGACTCTGTTTCCAGAAAAAGCGCAGGAATCTTAGAAGTGTATAACACTTCCAATTTATAAGCAGGACTGTCCTGCGAATCATTCCTATGAACTGTATGTTGCCCTTGTGTAAAACGATACTTTCCACCATTCTTTATTTTTTTTCCGTCAATAAAAATATGCTCTGCACCGCCAAATGTTAGCTCTAACTTTTTTCCCTCAAATGCTCCCGGCAAAAAGAGAAAGTATGTGCTGTTTTGCGTGTCCTCCCACCATTTCATACAAAGATTTTTCTTAAGCCATACAGAAAGCTCAAATTCTTCCTTGGAAGTTTCTGTATATTGTGCTTTTACAGACTTATCTTCCATCAAATCCAACATTCCAATTCCGACTGTTATCAAAAATAATAGTAAAATGATACTTGCTCTTCTATAATTTCTAAAACGGATTTCCATTTATACTACACCCTTATTATTTATTCACTCAAACTCGCTCTAAAGTATAAATCCCAAACAGTCGTATCACAACATACTTAGCTTCTTTTTAACAAAACTTTTAAGTAATTTATATTTTATTTATAATTATCTTTTTCCATTTTTGCAAAAATAGAGTAAAAAAATAATGCATCAGTTTTTCCATTTCTGATGCATTATTCCATCTCTTATTGTTTATTATTCACACATTTTTACAACCCATACATCATTAATTTTTTGCACACACCCATTTTGCGGATAGACGCTCATCTTCTGATACACATCTGTCTCCATAAGCATCAACTTTTCTTCCATATCAAGTGCAGCCGTTTCATACCCAAGAAAAGTACGAATAAAGTTGTCCCGCACGCCAGATGTGATTAAACCATTCTCTAGTGCCAATCCAGACAGCTCTCGCAAATCTTCCGAATCAAAAATATCAATCTCTACGCTACTTGGATTATCTTTATAATAAAATTCCCCCAAAATTGTAATTTTATCATCTGCCTGAAAACCTTCTTGCGATTCTGCCATAACAATTACACGATTGAAATACGCCTTTACGCGCTCCGTCGCAATATCTGTTCGCAAATATGCCTTATTGGTTAGCAGATAATTACAATAACAACTCAAAGCCACTGTCAAAACAGTTATAATTACAATCCCCCACTGTATTGCTTGCCGCCATATTGTATGGCTGAAGGCTTTCTCCCAATCTTGAATACAATATTCAAGCAATGCCAAAACCAACACAAAAACCAACACATACGCGTACAACATAAGCATTGAATAATCGACCTCTGGTGCCATAAAATAAATAAACGCTGCTGCCAAAGGTACAAAAAAACAGTACAATACCAAAAGCAAAAATGATAAAATATCCCGATATAATTTTCTCTGTATTGTTACAATGACAAATAATCCAACTGCTAATCCACATGTAATTTGATTTATCCGCTGTGCTGTCGCAGTTACAAAAGCAAATGGCTTCCACAAAAAATATTCCAGAAAACGTTTATAACATCTTGCAATTAACCGTGGCATCTCACTGACGGCAATCTGCCCCATATTCCCAACACCACCATATGTTTCATTGTCCAGATTGGGATAAATTATATGGGAAAGTTTCATATAAACTAACACCCCCCCCCCAAGAACAACGACACATACAATGCCTTTTTTTAACATTTCAGGAAATTTTTTGTGCTGAATTAAATCTACAATCATCCCCATTAACATTAATGTAATTGCAAAGCTAATATAACTTTGATAGATACCAAGAACACAAACTAATATTGCAGTACAAGGCAGCCAGCCATATCGATATTGACGCAGCAAATACACTGCCAAACACACCATAAAAATGCCAATTCCTGAAGTGTGCGCCATAAACATAAATGTCATTGTACTCACAACACTTGGAAAGGTTATCATAAGTGCAGGAACCAAAATTGCTGCAGTAACACTTTTTAATTGAAGGATTTCCAATACCAAACAAGCTGATAGTGCAAGAAACGCAATAAGAAGAACTCCGTGAACGGCTGGAATGCTGTGAATACTTCCAAGCTTATGAATATACTTTAAAAACCACCGCCCAAGATAATCGCCGCTTCCTGGTGTGCTTAGATTGTTCGCATCATCCCAGTTCACCAATTTATGTGAAACCATATAAAAGTGCGTCAGCCACCCTACAAGCATACCTGAAACAAAACAAATCTGGATATGTTTTGGAATTTTTTTCCCGAATTGTGCCAATATATCAAATCTCATCTCATTCATCTCACTTACTCATACCTCTCATGATCCAGCATAAAGGTAGTCCCAACAATATATTCATCTGCCTTATAAAAATTTAGTCCACAATCCAGATATTCTGTAATCTCTTCCTGTGTAAACACAAAAACATAGGTATCATTTGGATTGGAAAGACAATATTGTGTGTCTTCTATCACACTAATTCCTCTTGCAAAATAAAAGATATTCATTGTCAGCCTATTATCATATGCCCACTTTGCCATCTCCAATATCTGCCTATTTTCAAAATTGTTGGATACCCAGACAAAATGTTCAAGATTTTCTTGTTTTGCAAGCAAATCCCAAACCTCATCTTGGAGTGAGGACTTGTAGACACTTTTCTCTTCAAGCCACTCTCGTTGTCCCGCCAGTCGCTCACTAATATCAAATATTTGTAAAAAACAACACCCTGCAAGCACCAACGTAGTAACCACTGATGCCACAGTGCTCTTCTTGAAAAAAATACTCCATAATTTCCCATTACAAACAATTACAACAAAGTAGATTAGATAGCACACTGGCCAAACAACTCTTCCCGTCGCACGAAAAATACTCCAGTAATTTGTCAGCGTACTACTGTCTGTCAGAATAAAGAGCAATTTATTATTCCAAGTCACCATTGGCGATGCCGCAAACAAAATAAGCCCTATTGAAATAAGTGAACCAGACAACAATTCTACAAAATAATCTTGTAGCCATCTGCCCCGTTTGCGCACTGTCTCCACAAGCATAAAGAGTACCGCAATTGCAGCGAGAATAAAAATTCCAAATCCTAGATAAGCAAAACCTTCATATTGGCTTTCATGATACATTGGAAGTGCATTAAAAAAACGCGAGTATCCCTTCTCATTAAAAAACCCATTTAAGTTAAAGCTGCACTCTCCAAGCCCATCTGCACTAGATGTAGCACGCGTCGAAAATCCTCCCAATAAATACGTAACCAGACCAATCGCTCCGACAAACGAAACCCCCGGCAAAAAGCGATTCAAATGAATCTTTTTGTCTCTTAAAATACTGCATAGTAAATACCCACACAAAAATGCACCGCACATTGGAAGAAAATATAAATGTATTGCAGCAATAAGAGCTCCAAGTCCGCCCCAACACAACGTGGTTTTTATCCAGTTTTGGTAATCTTTCTTATGTCTTATAAACAAATAGATTGCTATAAGAATTAACCAGTGCCCCCCTAGTGCTGTATGTCGAAACATCCGCTCAATTACAATCGGTGATACAATAAAAAAAATACTGCCTATCAATATTTGTAACTTTCCTGACAAAAATTCTTGCAAAATTTTAGCGGAAAAATAACCTTGTAATGCAAAACTCAAGATTCCCCACCAGCCAAAATACTGAAACGTCTCCGGTAAAAAAGGCGATAATACTTTAAACAATACAGCTAACAGTGGAATAGAATCCGTAAAGATCACAGAAGTATAAGAAGGATATGCAAGATTGTTCGCAAGCCCAATAGGAACTGTCCAATCTGAGCGCCGATAAAAACACCAGCCTAGGTAATGCTGTGTTAAATCTCCTTGTCCCAGAAGCCAATCATCATAGACAGGATTTAGTACAGTTACCCCATAAATTAAAATAAATGCTATGCAGCCAATCAATGCAGCCAATCCAACTAACACGTTGTTGTCTTCTTTTCTTTCGCGCATCTTTCCTCCAAATAAATTTTCTTATTCTTTATGCATACAGATCTGTTGTGCAAAATCCCATAGATTTTTATATAAATATTTCTTATACTTTTCTTGCAGTATTTCGGAGACATAATGACCACTCAAAACCAATGCGCCCTCACATCCAGCATTATGTGCTGTCATTAAATCCGATTCCTTATCCCCAACCATATAAGATTGTCCCAAATCGATATTCCACTCGTTCACTGCACGGTCAATCAGCCCAGTAAGTGGTTTTCTACACAAGCATCGATCTTGTTCCACATGAGGACAATAATAAAAGGCATCAATTGCTGCATGATGCTCTTTCAAAATCATATTCATATAACGGTGAAGCTGTTCGACCTCTTGTTCCTTATAGTATCCTCTGCCAATCCCTGATTGGTTTGATATTACAATTAACTTATAATGATGCGATTTTAACAAACTTAATGCCTCAAATGTACCATCAATAAACACAAGTTTATCTGTTTCATGCAAATAGTCAACCTCTACATTTAGCGTACCATCTCTATCTAAAAAAACCGCTTTATTCATATTCCTATGTTCTCACTTTACTTTCTCTATGACAGCGCGCGAATTACTTGATCTACCTGCACTTCATCTACACACTGATACCTTCCTGTCTTTAGTAGATTCTCTTTACAAGCAGCCGTAATTTTTCCATATGCACAACCTGCACAATCTTTCTTTGCGCTGCACACAACAATTGGCTTATGCTCCTTGCAGTCACGCTCACAGCGATATGGTAAAAACCTGCCATATGCAAATTCTCCAAAAATACAAATTCCTTTTGTATTTACAGCCGCTGCAAAATGAATACCGCTTGTATCATTTCCAATGAGTAATTCTGCATTTCGAATAATTTCCGCAAGCTCAGACAATGTTGTCTTTCCAAATAAATTATGGACTCTATCTT
This sequence comes from Lachnospiraceae bacterium, assembly GCA_014239155.1. Lineage (GTDB taxonomy): Bacteria > Bacillota > Clostridia > Lachnospirales > Lachnospiraceae > COE1. The sequence goes on from JAAZZQ010000056.1 coordinate 36,847, forward strand.
TAAGCTCCCTATGTTGCATTGCCTCCACAAACTGGTGAAATAGGTATTCCTCGTTCTGACCTCCGCACAAATACAAATCCATTTCTTTTTTCCTAATAATATATTCACCTACTTGTGCATAGCGATTGATGGGCCACATTTTTTTGCCAGAACTTGCTCCAGGGAAAATAATGGTATATGGCTTTTGTGGTATTACGTTCTGGTGAACAGATATTTGTGGAAGGGAGGGATACCCCGCCTGAAAATCAAATCCAAGCCCTCTAATAAAAACGGCATTCCTCTCAAGCTCCATTAGATTCTTTCCTCCTGACGGAATTAGTCTGTCGTAACTATCATCCAATTTTTTGCGAATATGCCGGAATGTGATATATCTGCTTAGATTCACTCTGGATTCATCTGCCACAAAAGCAATTTTTTCTTTTGCTGGAATGTTTCTTGCAAGAAGGTCCATATCAACTGTGCGTGAATATGCAGTTTGTAACAATGTATGAAACGCTCTGTCACAAAAACGACTCCAAATTTCTTTTTTATATTTGACATTGAATTCAAATTTTTTGGTCTCTATTGGTATTACTTCGTCAAAAAAACCTGTGTTTTTTGCTATTTCAACACAAAAAGTATTGCATACCAAAGTAATCTTTTGCCCGGAATACAACTTTTTATACTGTTGTGCACTGTCAAGCCAAATTAAAAAGTCCCCAATTGCATCTATTTTTATAATAATAATTCCCTGTGCATCACGTTTCGGTCTTTGGTTTCTAAGCCCTACTACTCGAAACTGCGTAAACCAAATATTTATCCATCTGTAGGCTTTATCCCATATACTCCGCCATGCCATATCACTCGAAAGCCTCCGCCCAAAATCCTTGTTCTTGCAGTCCTCTTTCTATCAATCCGCAAAGTGTATGAATCAACAGAATATGCATTTCCTGAATCCTTGGCGTATTCTCTGAAGGAACATTAAGCAAATAATCTGCTATACTTTTTATCTTTCCACCTGTAGAACCTGTCATTCCAATGGTATATATATTCCGTTTTTTTGCCTCCTCTAAGGCATTGATAACATTTGCAGAATTGCCACTCGTTGAGATACCAAACAATACATCGCCCTCTTTTCCCAAAGCTGTAACTTGCTTTGAAAAAATATTTTCAAACGTATAATCATTTGAAATCGCTGTCATCACTGTCGGATTTGCATTGAGCGCAACTGCGGCAATGCCTCTGCGCTCCATCTGGTATCTGCCTACAAGTTCTCCTACCATATGCAGTGCATCTGACGCACTTCCACCATTCCCACATATCAGAATCTTATTTCCGCTCTGATATGCACTGATACAGACTTGCGCTACTTGCTCTATCGTTCCAATCAGCATCTCATCACGCAAAAGTTTTTCTTTTGTCATAATACTTTCTTGGATATTTTCTTTAATATAGTTTCGCATCTATCTCTGCCCCCAATTTAGTAAACTTCATAGCCTTTTGCCAGATAGTTACACACATAATCACTTGCCCCTTCCTCAAGAGAAGTAAATGCTTCTTGATACCCCACACTGCGCAGCTTATCCATTACCGCCTCCGTAAAATACTGGTATTTGGGCCGCAACGTCTCTGGCATATCAATATACTTTATCTTTGGCTCCAATTTCATCGCCCGAAAAGTCGCTGTAGCCAAGTCATAAAAGCTTCTTGCCTTACCTGTTCCAAGATTAAACAGCCCATTTATTTCAGGATGATCCATCATAAACAAAATAACCTTACAAATATCCTTCACATACACAAAATCCCGCAATTGACCGCCATCTGCATATTTATTATGATAAGATTTAAATAATCCCATCTCACCTGTTTCTGTAATTTTATTAAAAGAATGAAAGATTACACTTGCCATTGAGCCTTTAAAGTATTCATTCGGACCATAGACATTAAAAAATTTAAACCCTACATGCTGTTTGGGTTTTAATACTTGTTTTTCCACCCACAAATCAAACAATTGTTTAGAGTACCCATACCCATTTAGCGGGCGCAATTGACTAATATCTGTTCTGTCATCAAATCCCTGCGCTCCATCGCCATAGGTGGCAGCACTGCTTGCGTAGAGAAAACAAATCTGGTTCTCCACACAAAAATTCCATAATGTCTGTGTATATTCTAAATTATTTTTATATAGAAAATCAAAATTTTTTTCTGTGGTAGCGGAACATGCTCCCATATGAATCACATGCGATACTCTACCCGAATATTTTGGAAGTTGTTCCAAAAACGCATCGCGGTTAATATATTTAACATATTTTTTATTTCTTAAATTCATCCACTTATCTGTCTCTGCAATATGATCGACAATAATAATATCCTCCAAACCGCGGTCATTTAATGCTCGTACAATACAACTTCCAATAAAACCAGCCCCTCCAGTTACAATAATACTCATGACGACTCCTCCATTGTTTTTTTTATTTTCTCCACAATATTTGTGGTCGAGCATCCATCCATCATACTGACGTAAACAACCTTGCCTCCATAGGCAGCAGTATGTTCCATCTCTGGAATCTGTATCCCTGCATAATCACCGCCTTTCACCACAATATCTGGCTGTATTCTGTCAATTATACCACAGGGGGTCCTATCCGAAAAGATACACACATAATCCACACTCTCAAGTCCAGCGATAACAACTGCCCGCTCATTCTCCGGTACAATTGGCCTTGTACTGCCTTTTAAGGCCCTGACGGAACTGTCCGAGTTAAGTAGTACCACCAAAATATCTCCTTTTGCTTTTGCCTCGGTCAAATAAGTCACATGCCCCGCATGAAGAATATCAAAGCATCCACTTGTAGACACGATAACCTGTCCACGCTGTTTTGCATCCAATACCACTTTTTCAAGTTCATCCAAATTTATAATCTTTCTTTTCATTTAGCCTCTCCATTAACTCATCTCTTGTGACAACGGCTGTGCCCCTTTTTCCTATAACAATCCCCGCCGCAATATTCGCTAAAATGACTGCATTATCCATTGTAAAACCACTTGCAAGTCCCAATGTAACCGCGCTGATAACCGTATCCCCTGCACCTGTCACATCAAATACTTGAACTGCCTTAGAAGCATAATCTCTTCTGTCTCTACCGTGTTCAAAAATTGAGATTCCTTCAGCCCCTCTTGTCACAATAATACACTTTGCCTTAGAGCGCTCCAAATACGCTTTTCCTGCCCTGTCAAGGGAGTCCAAATCCACGATCTTTATATTCACTGCATTTTCTAATTCCAAATTGTTTGGTTTTACAAAATCTGCATTCTCAAAAGCTTCAATATGCCGACTTTTTGAGTCAATTGTAACAATCACTTGGTTTTCATTGCAGATCTGAATAATCTTTCTCACAAACTCTGCGTCTTCTAACACACCTTTGCAATAGTCTGAAAGCACGATTGCATCCCACTCTGAAATATAAGATACAATATAATCTAAAATTTTTGTGCGGACAGCCTCTTGTATTGGACTGCTATCTTCCCTATCCACTCGCAAAAGCTGCTGCACCTTTGTTGCAAACCGTGTCTTTACCGTTGTCATGCGGTTTTCATCTGCAAAAATTCCCTCCGTATTAATAGACGCATTTCTCAAAAAATCCCTAAGCCATATTCCGCTGTCATCCAACCCTGCTACACCTGCCACAGCAAGTTTTCCCCCCATAGCATGCATATTGAGCGCTACATTAGAGGCTCCTCCTGCATTTCGCTGTGTTCCTCTATAGTTTAAAACAGGGACTGGGGCCTCCGGTGATATTCTTCCTACTTTGCCCAGAATGTATTCATCTACCATTAAATCTCCAAGTACCAAAATTCGTTTTTTATTAAAATCATTCTGGACAGCGTTTTTCAATCGGTCCTCCATCATAAAGTTACAATCCTTTCTCAGAGTCTGTATTATTGCCTGCTATCAACGCCTGCTGTTCCTTTTCTTTATCACCCTTAATATTTGTCTCCCGCTCAATATAGATAGGGCGATTCTTAACCTCCATATATATCCGCGCAAGATATTCTCCTATTACTCCTAACGTTGTGATAATTACACCACCTAGAAATAATAGAACAATCATAATGCTGTTATATCCAGTTCTAGGAGCCAACGGGTTTTTTAATGCCATTATCCCTATTTTAATAGCATACCAAAAAGAAGCAATCGTTATCAATATTCCTAGATATACAACTCCACGCAGTGGTGTTGTCGCAAATGCAATAAATCCATTGTACGCGTAGCGCAATAACCCTAAAAAGCTCCACTTTGTACGCCCAGCAACACGCTCAACATTTTCATACTCTATCCATTTGTTCTTAAATCCCACCCATGAATAAATTCCCTTTGTAAAACGCTCTCGTTCACTCATAGACACAATAGAATCCACCACAGTTCTTTTCATTAGGCAATAGTCTGTACTTCCTGATATTAAATCTAGAACAGTAATATGATTGATAATCGAATAAAACGCCTTTGAAAAAGCACTTCGTACCAAAGGTTCCCCTTTTCTGGATACCCGTCTTGCAGTAGCCCTGTCGTACCCTTCTTTTTCAATTGCATCAATCATTGGAATTAACAATTCTGGGGGATGCTGTAAATCTGCATCGATAAGCGCCACATAGTCACCTGTACTTTTGCTCAGCCCTGCATAAATTGCCGATTCTTTCCCAAAATTTCTTGAAAGGGCAATATATTGAACTGAACCTTGACCTGCAATTTCCACTACCCTTTTAATTTCGTTTAATGTATGATCTCTGCTTCCATCATCAACATAGGTAATAATAAAATCAAAATCAGGAAGCTTCCTAAAAACCTCCCTGACAGCATTGTAAAATAATTCAATACACTTCTCTTCATTATAACATGGTACGATTAATTCTATTGTTTTCATGAGTTTTCCTTCTTAATTATTTGAATAGTTCTTCTCCCAATTTGTATAAAATACTTTATCTTCAACATATCCTATTCTTTATTTTATCCAAACATTAATTGTAAACACATTTTTTAACTTTTCTTAATTATGTGTTTAGAACCTAAACTTTAGATAAAACATTCGCTCAATTTTAATCTCCCTATCAAAAAATACTCCCTATATAATACATTTTATTTTGAGATATGTCAAAGTAGGAAATCGCCATTGATTGAATCTCAAATAACATTATATAAGGAGTTTTATAATATCTATAGTATAATTAACACATTTATTTCTAAATTTCTCTACTCGAATAAGTTTGCAAAACCTTTTGTACACATTCGAAAATAATTTCCATATTTTTACAGCAAATAAAATATTTCTAATACTTTGACAAAATATGAATACTCTTATACAAGGCGAAAAGATAATACTTAATGGTGGTTATATGATTGATAACAACACAGTAGAAGAATAATCAAATAAATCAATGTATCAATTAATTATTATACATTATACTAGGTAATTGCACATACATTTTATATCCATAATTTAGTCTACAACAATTTTTTTAATTTTGCAATAATATGTTATGCTACTTTTGACAGTTTAAAATATCATACGAAAACTTGTATCACTTTTACAAATACGAATTTTTATCTTTCTATTTTATATAGACATATGCCAAGTTCTTTCTACATCTGTCCAAATCAATCCAATCTCCAAGCCTTAATGCCCATTCTTCTGGTTGAAATTGATTTACACCAGAATTTGGAAAAAACGTCATCTCACTGAGATAAACTTTCCCATCTATGTTATACAAATCCACTCTGCAAAAAGCAAATGGTTTTGAAAGAATCTGTGCAATATCAACCATTTTGCTCCATCCATTTGGCTTATTCAAAGCTAGCGATGATGGATTATCTCCCAAAATAGTTATTTCAGGAATTTGCTGAAAATCAGGTGTATAGAAAGAACGTTGCACTCCACTGGCATGCTCACCCTCACTTGTGGCAGTCCCTTTATTGACCATCACAAGCTTTAAAATACCATGAAAGCAAAACAATCTATAGTCCAATAATGGCTCCCCTGTTTTATTCGAGAGTTTCTTTTCCACAACAATTCGAGGTATGATATTCTTATATGACCATTCCCGTTTCACTGCATAATAACTATATTGTTGATATAGGTGAAACAACTTTTTTAACCACTTTTCATCCGTCATATTCTTGCGATATAAGTAATTATACCCCGATGAATGATTACATTTAATATAACATTCATCAGGCAGCGATTGAAAATCCACTTTATCCAAACTATCATAAATGCCACATATTGGCACCAAAATATTCTCTAACCCGCATTCCTTCACATAATCTCTGACTGTAACTTTATCCGCACACCTTTCCACAAGAGAACTGTAAAAATGTTTTTTCATGTACCACATTTTATCATCAAATGTTTTTGGATTGTCAATATCAATTGATTCTCTTTTCCTGTTTAACCACAATATATTATCAAAACTTAATTTTGAAAATATTGAACACGCAACAAGTTTCATTCTTATTTTTATTAATCTATATAACTTTGCTGCTTTTCTAATATCATAATTATTATTATCTCTTCCCAATACAAGTTCCTCCTCTCATCTTCTAAACACTACTTTAAGCAGAGATATTCTAATTAATATTATAACAGTGTTCTTTTTCTTCCCTAATATATATCAATATTTTCGCTCTTACATTAATTTATGCACTCATACTCTTGTATCAAATTATAAAATTAATTCTAATAATCTCCTTTATACTTAAAAAAATTGTAATAATATTATATATTATTAAAGTAGATTGCCTTATTCTTAAATATCTTATGTACATCATACATACAGTAAACAGTATATGGTATTATTGAGGTAATTGTCGCAACTGCTGCCCCCGTTGCTCCATACTGCGGTATGAGCAGATAATTTAAGGAAAAATTAATTGCAATAACAGAAATAAACCACAGTGCTCTTATTCTTGCATGTCCCATAAAATCTAAAAAATTGGCATATAAAGATGAAATTCCATACAAAAAATAGTACGGAATCAACAGTATCAAAACTCTACTTGCAGCAGAATATTCAATTCCATATATATATTTAATCGCCACTTTTCCAAACAATGCGAAGCAAAAGCAAATACCTGTTGAAACTATATTATTCAACCAATTTACCTTTTTAAACTTATGTTTTTTGTCCATAAAATTTTCTTTCGTTATCATTGCTAGCGAAGCAACCGTCCCAGTCCATATGGCCATATTCACATGTGTCGCCTTTGACACAATCTGTTTTGCTATAGAATAGATTGACACCTGTTCTTTCTGACAAAACAATCCCAACATAAAAGTATCCATTTCCATAAGAACTAAACCACCCAATGACGTCAAAACAAGCGGCAGCGCATATTTAATAATTTTTTGTTGCAGCTTTATATTTACTATGCCTTCCCGCACAAGCCTCAAATTATATATTTTAGATATCATTAAAAGATTACATAGCAGCGTCATTATCCCAGCTACACAATACCCGATTGCGATGCTTATCGGATTACTATTTACATGTAAAAGGACAATTGAAAAAAAACAGTATGAAAAATATTCTACGAACGTAATAGCGCATAACTTTCTGAATTCTTGAATACCCATATAAAAATGTTTAAAAAACTCAGTTAAAGAGTTTAGAAAAACCATTACTCCCATAATATACATTAAATTTTTTAAGTTCGGATAGGTATAAGGGTAGCCAATTTTATGTGCAATAAATGGCGCTACAATAATCATTATCCCAAATAATATACTGCTAATTACCATTCGCACAGCTATAGCAGCACCAAAGCTTTTCTCCCTCTCTTCACTCTTTGTAATGTGCACTTTAGATGATATATTAATGCCAAACCAACCGATACAGAATGCCATATTCGCTATTGAGAAAAAAAATACCCACTCAGCATACTTATCTACTCCTAAAAATCTCGCATAAAATACATCTGCAATAAAATAAAACAACATTGCAAATATCTTAGCCGCAAAGGACCATAAAATATTAGAAAAAAGTGTATCTTTCATTTGTTTTACCCTTTTATTTTATTAAATACATTCAAGTATTTTCTTCCTACACTTTTCCATTGAAAGATTTTCTCTACATTAATTAGACTATTTTGTCCCATGTCACGTCTCAGTTTTGCATTTGAGCACAACTCCGTAATTTTATCAGCGAATGTATCAATAGAACAAATCATGCCATTATTCGTAACTAATTCTCTACTGCCTTCACAGGGAGTCATTATAATGGGTAGCCCACACGCCATAGCTTCTAATACCACATTGGGCATTCCTTCTTTTTTAGATGGAAAAATAAAAATATCTGCCTGTTGATAATATGGAAGCAATTCTGTTTTGTCTTTCTGTCCCACAAAATGAATCATGCCAGTACATTCATTCTTCTTGGCAATTTTTTCTAATTCTTCCCGATATGGACCATCTCCGACAATAATCAAATGTATTTTTTTATGTGATTTTTCCTCGATCTCTTTTAATTTTGGGATAACAAACTGCAAACCCTTGCGCTCAATCAGACGTGAAACAAATAAAAGATTTATGCTTTCACCATTAGAGTCATGACTGCTTTCACTTTTCACAGAAGGATAAAATTCTTCTGTATCGACGCCATTATAGATAACATCAATTGGTTTTTTATTATAAAAATCAAATGCCATTCTTTTTAATCCATCACTATTTGCAATCAATGCATCTGCATTATTCCATATGACTTTCAGGAATGGTCCAAGTATTTTATACAGAAATGCAAATCGATCCTGAAATCCTGGAATATCCCCGCCACCAAACCGGATTATATAGGGAATTCCATATTTTTTTCTAAGCCCATATCCGATTGGACCACTCGGTATTCCAAAAAAAACCTGACAAACATCAAAATGCTGCGTTTTTCCCAGCGACTTTATTGTAGGCCACGCCTTACAAAGATAATCTGCCATCTCCAAAAAGCTACAATGCTCTTTGTACTTTCGCTTTGATTTCACACGAATAATATGAACCCCATAATTGTCCTCTGTCTCAAGTTGTCCTTTATACCATGCTGATACGATTGTCACATCATGGTGCGCTTTGGCATACTCCCTTGAAAGATACATGCAGGCATTTGCTCCACCACCCCCAATAGGAGGATATTCGTGCGATATCATTAATATTTTCATATACTTTCATTTCCTATTCTTATTCTTGCAATCTCATAATTAAATCCATAAATTGTTGATCATCTATATCTAATAACATTACACTTTATAAAAATATCGTAAATTCTTTACTAACTTATATATTTGTTACATCATCTATCTATTATTACTAATATTACTTTTAGCTACTAATCCCAATGTATGGTGCTGCCATAGCAACTACGATTTCCATAACACCTTATACTATTTTATTATACAATAGATATTTTAACCATATTTAAACCAAACTAATTCCTTCATATTAAAATTTTATTGGTTATTAATCTTTATATTCACTGATTTCCTTAACACTATAAGACGAATCCACATGAACACCATAATAAGTCTTTACTAAAATCTCGCTCATAAGTCCAAATATAAATAGAAGCAGACCTATAATGATAAAAAACACTGTCAGCAATGGTGGAAATATATTATTTGCCATCTTTCTACCTTCACAAAACAACACAATAGACCAGATTCCGCATCCTCCTCCTAGAAGCAAAAATATAAATCCCAAACCCCCTAATAAATGTAATGGTCTAGTAGAATATTTGTTCCAAAACCAGACCGATATCATATCCACAAAACCTTTTATCGTCCGTTTCCAATTATATTTTGTTTTCCCAGCAGTTCTCGGTCTATGATTCACAACAACTTCTCCAACTTTAAATCCTTTTATTTTTAAAATTGCTGGAATAAATCTATGTTGTTCACCATACAAATTGACATGATCAAAACATTCTCTCTTGTACACTTTCAAGGAACAGCCACTATCATGAATCCCATCATGCACTAGAATATGGCGAAGAAGATTTGCTCCTCTTGATGTAAATTTTTTCATTATGGTGTCCTTTCGATGTTTACGCCAACCGGACACTACATCCAAATCATTCTCCTCCAAGTACTTTATCATCATTGGAATATCTGCAGGATCATTCTGCCTGTCCCCATCCATCGTTACAATATAGTCATATTGCGCTTCCTTAATTCCTGCATCCATTGCAGCAGTCTGCCCAAAATTTCTACGTAAACCAACATATTTTAATGGACGTAAAGACTTACAAATCTCCTCAGTTCTATCAGAAGAACCATCATTTACAAAAATAATCTCATACACATACTGATTTTTATCACAGATATCTTTTATTTCCCTATGAAGTTCTGCGACATTACCTTCTTCATTATATATGGGCACAACAACAGACACGTTGGTCATTATACGTTCTCCTTATTCTATACATTTTTACTACCTATATTCTTATCAATATATTTGTTTAACTAATATTATATTGTATTTTATCACAATGTATCTACATTAATCAACTTACAATTCTCCCTTTGCTTTTTTTCTTAAGGTTTCCCAATCATATTGGTCAAGCAATTTGATAAATCCATCAACCTTCTTATCAATATTATCGGCAGTTAACTGTGTCCTGCCCTCACTAATATCCCTCAAAATTCTTTTACACACCGCCTCACTATAATGTCCTTGGTTTCTATAATTATTAAAATCAGTTACAATTTCCTCCTCAAACTGAGTGGCATATATAGAAACATTTGAATAAACAAGAAGCTCTCTCCAAAGTTCTTTGTAAGTCATAAGTTCTGTTCTATAATCTTTACAATCCCAGCTAGCCACACTATACGGTGGGATAAAAAATTGTATCTCTATTCCAGTCTTTTGACACGCTTCTACCCCTTTTCTTATGTTTTCCAAATTATTCCACGCCTTTTGAGAGTCAAAATCTCTAAATCCTAAATTTAAAATTTCATTTTTATACGAATTAAGAACATTTTGTTCTGAATAAAAATCACCAGTCATAATCCACCAACTATCCTGGCTTGGTACTTTCCCCCTAATATTCTGTAATATTAAATCTAGTGCATATCTAAAAACATCTTTATTCAACAAATATGGCCAAATATTTATAATTGAAATTTTTTCAGTTGTATAAGATGGCATATCACTTCTATATCCCTCATCTGGCTTTTGAAACACTGCTGTATCCAATGCCATAATAATGGTTTTTGCCTTTCCTGCTTCAGCAGCAGCCTCTAAAGATGCTCTCAAATCATTACTATAGGAACCATGCTGAACTACCTTTACACATTTATTTTCTCCTCCATAAAATATCTTATTTGCATCCTCAATATGAAAATTTTCACACATACTTGAACCGCAAATTAACAGATCATAATCTGCATTACGAATTAATCCTCTCGCGACATAATGCGCCCGATTTGTCTGAATCGCTTCCATTCCTCCTAGTGGCATATGAAATACATAAAATGGATCTATAATTGCAATAAAAACCGCACACATTATTGATAAAATACCAAATGTACTTATAAAAATATATATAAATTTGTTCATCTTCTAAAATCCCTCATAAATAAATGTACGTACTTCCTGAAACTGTAATACAGCTACAAACAAAATTATTCCACAAATAACTGCCATCCAATTTCGACTTTTACCTTTTCGAAGTTCTCTAACATTTTTTCCCCAAAATACACTCCCAGTCAATATAACTATAATTAAAACTGTCATAATATTCTGTATGTTAATAATTATCTCATGCGCAATACCCGCATAATTCTCACACAAATACGTTATTATAGGAAAAGTATATTGCCCAAAATCATTCACAATTTCCTTGTCACCCACAAGCATTGTCCGATATATAGCATATACATCTTTTGTACTTTCGGCTCGGAAAGGAACCCACATTAATGCAACTGCACTAAATGTTACGCACCGTCCCATAAACGTTGGAATCTTTAACCATACCTTACCGACAATTTTATCAACAATTAAACAAATACCATGCATCATTCCCCATAAAACATATGTAAATGAAGCTCCATGCCAAAGACCACTTACTAAGAATACAATAAAAATATTTATATACTGCCGCATCCTGCCCTTGCGGTTTCCGCCAAGTGGTATATATACATATTTTGTCAGGAAATTAGTGAGTGTCATATGCCACCTTTTCCAAAACGCTCCAATTGATGACGCTTTATAAGGGGAATTAAAATTCGTTGGAAGTTGAAATCCCATCATGGACGAAATTCCTTCCACAATATCACAATATCCCGAAAAATCAAAATATAACTGTAACGTATAAGCAAACACACTTAAAGACATTGTCAAACATTTCGCACTTTCTATATTATTAAATCCAAGATCAGCTATTTTCCCAAGCCAGGATGCAATAATAACCTTTTTCCCCATCCCAAGGCAAAATGATATCACCCCTTCTCTTACATACTCCTGTGAAACATGGCGGCATCCTCTATCCCTAAGTTGCTCTATAAAATCACTATGATGTAGAATAGGCCCAGAAACAATCACAGGAAAAAAGACGCTAAATAGAACATACTCTCTAAAAGTATATTTCATTTCTCCATTTCTGTACGTATCAACAATAAAGCACACTTGTTCCAATGTATAAAAACTTATTCCAATCGGAACAATCAGTTTCCACAGTACTGCCTTTCTGTCAATCAACATATGAAACCAATTGCCATATTTCAACAAAAGTAATACCCCGACATTAGCAAGGATCAAAATAACCATTAATACCTTACGCCATTTTATCTGTCTTGTTCTGTCCATATATTTTGCACCTATATAATTGATATATATTGTTCCTAATATAATCAGTACAAACCGATAATCATAACTTCCAATGAATATTAATGAAACCAATATCAAAAATGCATCTGCCAAACTATACTTATCTATTCTATTTAATATTGTCCACCCAAATAGTGTAAATGGTAAAAAAGCCAAAACAAATATATATGATGTAATTCCCATTCCTTAGTCCTCTTTCTTAATACGAAATTGTATTAATTTCCTATAATTGTCATACTATTATCTTTTTCATTCCTTTGCTTCGTCTGCCTTATTGTATAGAAAATAATCCTATTAACCACCAAACAACTTATAAGTAGAGTTGTTCCTAAAAACACATAATTTAACCACGTACTTTCTTTATAATACACAAGCTGTACCTCATGTATCCCTTTGGTAATTTCTGTTCCCATCATCGCAATATTTACAGTTTCGAGTTTATGCTCAACACCATCTATATAGACATGCCAATTTATATCATAAGGAATCGAAAAAGTTATTATTCCATCTTTATCACAATTTATGGTTCCCCATATATTATTACAATCCAATCCCTCAATATTAAGACCATTTTTAGTAAGATTATTATAATCGTCAATATATTTTTTATAATATACTTTCTGTGGTACTTGATACAACTTTATGCTTTTAATATCATACTGTTTTGTATTAAATATTTGTATTCGTTCTATCTGCGGATCATTAAACTCCAAAAAATATTTGTCTTTACCATCAGCGAATGCCAAATATGTGGTTACTGCATTTCCTTGGTTATTATAATATTCTATCATAGAATTTTTTGCTCCATTACTTGCTACCTCCATAACCACTAGATTTACTTCACCTTCTATGCTCTTAGGAAGCTCTATTTTCACCCAATTTTCTGTTATTTCTATCTCAGAACTTATTTCAAAAGGCTCAATATCCAACATACTTATCTCAGGTATTGCCTTCGAAAAATCTAAAGTATCATTTTCTTTATCCAATACACAAGCATTTAGCAAAATATTTCTTCTAATTTCAATAGGTAATTCCAAGTATTGATCTATCGTAATATATTTATCATAAACATACCCGAACGGAAGGGAATACTGATTTTCATATATTGTTATTCCTTCTATCTCTCCAATTTTCTTATAACCAAAATTAGTATGCATTCCAACTTTAGATAATATATATCTAACATTCATTATTGAGTTCACTGCCGTTGACGACCAAAATCCTGTCATTCCATGATTATTTCCCCCCAACACTGCCATTGAAACAGCATTATAAAATTCGCCTGTACTTTTTCTATCACCACTTCCGCCGATGTATCCTACTGTTCCCATGTATTCTTGATACAAGGCATCACAATATGATAATGCCTGATAATTTTTATCTATCCGATAAAAATCATTTCTATTTTCACTTTTATCTTTTATAAAATTCACTGCCTCTATTGTTCCATCTTCATATCTATTTTTATCCATTGTTTCACGATCATTAATACATCCAAAGGACGTAAAAAGGACCTCCGATAAAACAATGCAAAAAATAACTATTTTAGTTTGCAGCTTATTAATTTTATCATAATTAAACAACGAGAAAATTATAATATATAATAAGATAAATCCTATTGTTACAGATAATTTTATCCAGCTTATTCCTTCCACTACCCAAAAAACAGCCAAAACAATAATCGCTATACCTATAGCAAAAACTAATCCTATCCTAACTTTTTCTACTTCTTCAAACAATGCATCAAAATTATTGGCAACAATATACAGCATCAATACCATAACCCATAAAGAAGCCAACTTAAAAGAATATCCTGACATTCCATTTGCAACATAGCGAACTGGTTTTACAAAAATATATAAAAAAATTCCAATTAATCCTATACTATATGCTACTTTTTTTTTCCTATTGGCTTGAATATAGATCACTGGTAAAAATATAATTGTCAAAATTCCACAATAAAATGCAGGTGCCTCCAAAAAATTGCCTGTACCATAATATTCACTAATACCTAAGATATCTGTACCTATGGTCCTATAAAACGCTGTCCTTAATGCATCCTGTCCTGTAAACAAATTAGATATTTCAAATGTGGACATTTTTCCAACACCATTTGCAAACCTCTCGCTCCTTAACTGTGTTGATAGGTTTCCTATCCAACTCATGGCAGAAAATAGCAAAGAGCATATCATCACTCCCGCAAAAATCATCATACTTTTCAATTGAAACTTAATTTTTTCTTTATCCCAACTTTCCACTAAACGAAATACTGCGTATGCAATAAATATTCCTGTATATAGTATAATATAGTACCCTGAACTATTAAAATACAAAAAAGTGCTGGCAAGAAGTAATTTCCACCAGGATTTTTTCTTATCAATCCATGACTCATAGGCATAAAGCCATATAGAAAATAACAATACCTCATTTGGGTAGGATCTCCATGAACCTCTAATAATCATCTGAGCACAAAATGCATAGAATATAGCAAAGATAGAACTTGTAATGTTTGATATTCCTACCTTTTTTAAATAAAGGTAGAAAAATACCCCTGAAAGAAACACTTTGATTACCATACTTAATCCCATAAGATATGCCACATTCTCCACACCAAAATAGGCTTCTAAATTTGAAAGCTTTGGCAAAATCATTTCAGCAGAATTTCCAATTGAGCTAAAAAAATTCCATCTGTTCAGTATATTTCCAGAACTGATCTCTCTTGCCAAATATATTAAATTGGGATAAATCTGTCCTGCCGAATCAGTAGCAATATCGGTAAAAATATACACTTTTTGACCAATTAAATATTTCCAATATACAGCAAACACCAATATCAACATTACTACACAATGACAGAGAAGACCATATTCAAAATTCTGTTTATATCTCTTAAATACCTTTTTACAAAAATTCTTCATCAATCTTTCCTCCGCAAATCATTGCTGATCTTACTAATACACTATACATTTTTCTTTTGAATACTAAAATATCCCATCAAAAATGGCAAACTATATGTAAAAGGATATGTATATCTGGGCGCAAATACTGGGCCTAATATAACGCAAACCATAGTTAACCACAGCGAACATAGCACAATCACAAAATCATACTCCTTGCTTCTCCAAATAAACGAAGAAAATACAAGTAACATTATACACCAAAAACTGGCATTCGATAAAAAGTTCAAAGCTGGCAGCTTATTTATGGTCTTGTAAAACATTTCAAATAATTCATCTATTTTATTCCACAAAGGGTATTCAAAAGTAATCACTTGATTCATATATTCTGCATTAGAGTTATGATAATATCCCTGCTTATTTATAAACAAACAAAATATTGGATAATTTTGGTTTAAGGTTGCTTCAATATAAGTCATTGGATAACGCAAAAATTGCTTAAACCACACCTTTGCATATTGTATCATATTTGATTTTTCCCAACCAGTATAACCAGCTTTAACTGGATCGCTTATATCTGGTCTATATCTCTCCGCCAATGTATCATAATTCAAAATTCTATCAATAATCTCCTTTTCCTCTTGTGGCAGCTCATCAGAGTGGTCCCATACTGTTCTTGCCGTCTGTTGAAAAGGAAAAGACAGCGCCTCTTGTATACCCCCCCTCTGTATATTGTAGTGAATCTCCAAAACCTTTGAGCAAGAAAAAGATAATATTATTGGCAAAACAAACACCATACATGCTCTAATTAATTGAATGGTATTCTTCTTATTCTTATAAATTACACCTGCTAAAATTAACAACAATGTTGGGTAAATAACTTCCTTGCCATTGTTTCTAGTAAGAACAGCTAATGTTGAACTTAAGATTAGTCCTATGGAATTAGCAATAGTTAAGTTCCTTTTATTGTCTATAAATATAATAAGAAACTGAAGAAATGCAAAACAGAAAGTTGCATATAATATATCTTTCAATACAACACCAATATAGCCTATTATAAAAGGACATGTACAATAAATTATCCAAATTACATATTTTATATTTTTGGATACCCCCTTTTTTTCTAAATAATATAGAGCATGTCCAAATACTACTACCATTGTGGAATACTGAATTAAGATAAAAATAAAAACTCCTATATTATAAGAATTAAAAAACTTATTTCCAAATGAAGCACATACACCAAGCATCCATGAATGAAAAGGAGGATGATGGGCATTAAATGATGTTAATCCTAAACCTTGCTGTAATTGCCACCTTGAATCTGGACAAAATGCTCCCGGAAACTTAACAATAATATGTGGGGGCCATAATAATCCCAATTTTAAAACAATCTTCCATAAACAGACTTCCTTACTATCTCTAAATTCTTTAGCCCTATTTATATACTCATACAAAATATTAATCGACATATGAAATAACTCAAAAAAGCCAATTAAAAATAGAATTGTTTGGATAATTTGAAATTTAGTGCTATATAACAATGATATTGAATTGCCAAAAGTATAAGGATAATACAAAATTGTAAATACAGACAATATTCCTGATAATATCACAAACTTTTTCCATAGAAAGAACAATAACTCCATCCTTTATAATATAGGCATAAAAAACTTATCGCCAAAATAGAAAAAATCACTTCTTTTCCATTTAGAGCACTATTGAAACAAGCCATCAATCTATATATAATCCATTGATCTTGTTGCATAATATCATTAACAAAAAAATTTGCAGTTAAAGAATGTGCAAAACAAATAGTACAAAATAAAAATATACCCATTGTTTTTTTCATACCAAATATCTTACTCATTATTTTTTCTTCCTAATTTTATAATAGTTGTTCTTTACAAAAATTGCATTTATTACCCTTGTCAAATTCACAACCAATACCCATACATAATAAAAAGAAAACAACCATAAAATTTATTTTCTATTCCTAACGATGGCATATCCATATCCCTATCTCTCTCTATCCTTTATTGTGATTTTATTCCAAATATATTCTACAAAATTCAAAATCTGGCGAAAGCTTCCTATAAAAATCAATGCATACTCCCTTGTACCTCGAAATAAAAACGGCAAAATAATTCCTGTAATAAAACTTGTAATAAATGTTGCTAACGCTGCACCAATGTACCCCCAAAAATGAATAAAAACCAAATTGAGTGAAATATTAATCACTGCACCAATCAGCGTAAAATACTCCATATATTTACTTTTATTATTCAATACCATCCAAGTTGTTCTTACACTTCCGATTGAAGAACATACAGTTGCCCATGCAAGAATCTTTAGAGCAGGAATTGCAGCATAATAATCTGGACCATACAAAATCCAAACAAGAAGTTTTGCAAAAAACATAAATCCAATACCAACACCTATACCAAGAATACTAATTCCTAATATGACCAGTTGATATCTTTTCAAAAACTCTTTTCTATCCATATCATATTTTTGTACAAATAATGGTCTAGCTGAATTTAAAACGGCATTGGGAATCACTTCCCACATAACCGATATCGCACTTGCAGCCGTATAATACCCTAAAATAGTCTCATCGATCGCTTTTCCAATCATTATCTTGTCAATTTGAGTATAAAAAGTTAATGCGACACTATTTATAATAAAATGATAGCTGTTTCCTAAAATAATTACTCCATCACTAAAATTGAATTTCAGTTTTACCTTTGCCCTCATTGAAAAAAATATGCAAATCATAATACAACTAATTAGCGCCGATATAGACAATGACAATGCAAACCATTCAATTGACGCATTCACTACTAGAAGAGCTATTCTCCATATGGATACGAATGTAAGAGCAATCATTCCTGCCAATGTCACATATTTCATTTCCATTTTTGCATGAAACCAACAAAACAAAACATCTGATGTCTGAAATATCAATGATACTGATTGTAAAAATGTAACTCGATGTAACAGACCATTGTCTGGTTCTAAACACATTATAATTCCTTGTATTAAGCATACTGAAATTACAGAAACCACTAACCGCATATATACTGCTGTTCCCAAATATGATGATACACTTTGCGGTTTTCTTACAATTTCCAGAATAATTACATTACTCATTCCCAACTGTGAAACAATTAAAAAAAAAGAAATAAGAGAACCACCATAACTAATTAATCCATAATTAGATGGTCCCAAATATCTTGCTGATAGAGATCCTACAACCAACGAAATCAACATAGCATATATTTCTTTAAACAATATCCAGCTTGTATTGTTCATAAATTTTAACCATGTCTTATTTTTTATATACAATCTAGACTCCTTTCACCTTCATCTATATCAATTCGTAAATATTATTAATTCTAACCAAAATAGCCTGTTTACTATCTTTTATTAGGCAAAGTCAACCAATCGCCCATTTGTCTTTCAAACTTGCTTGGTGTAAATTTTCCCATACCCCCTGCATGAAAAAATGTAAGCTCTCCAAAAAATATCCTTCCTTTCATTATATAAAAGTCTGTTCTAAGATGTGGAATCCCTTCTGACAATTTTCTTGCCAATTTTAATAACTCATCTAACTCTGAGGGACATTCTATTACGACTTTGGGATCATTTGGATCATCAATATACACATCTAAAAACTCCCATTTAGGAGTATAATAATTATGTCGATGATTTACAAACCGATCAAGATCCACCTGTATGATTCGAGGTTCACCATTAAAATTAAACACCTTATAATCTCTCGGTTCGATTCCTGAGTCCTCAAGCATATATTTTTCAGCAATTATCCTTGGTTTTACATTTTTGTAAGGCCACTCCCTTCCATAATAAAAATAGTTTCTTTTTAATGTATAATTAAATTTCTTTCTTACTTGTTCAATGTCAAAATTTTTTAAATTTTTACAAATTTCTACACTCCCTGAATCATGTGTACACTTTAAGACAAATTGGTTTGGAAGTTTAGAAAAATCAATATCCTCAAAATGCTCCCAAGGTCCTCCAACAAGTGGTATTAAATGTTCCTCACCTATTTTTTCCTTAATGTACTGCCTAACCTCATACTTATCAACCATTTTAGAATATTCGGGATTTCTATCATACAATTTTAACCACTGTAACTTTTCATTAAATGACTGAGGATTCGCAAGATTCAGTTCTTTTCCTGTTTTGAATCTATACCATCTTTTTAAGTAATACTTATCGGGAATAAGCCTTAAAGCTGGCGTTGCACGAACATACCTCCACCATTGACTTTCATCGGTCACCATAGATTTCAATATTTTCAAATATTTTAACATCTATCTTCACCTCACCACTAATTTCATAATTCAGTTAATCAGTTCCAACCACCGCACAATCTTCCTGTCAATTGAAAAATCTTGTGCTCTCTCTTCCGACTGCTTCTTATAATGCAATCTCAAATCATTATCTTCCACCAGTTTCAACATCGCCTGCGCCAACAATTGTTCTTCATTCTCCAATGGCTCATTTTCCAAATTCTTTTTCCCCGAACATACAGGCACAATGATTCCATATTCGGCCATGTCAATCTTGTCTTTAACCTGATACCCGTAATTAGTGTGCGGTGCCAATATTTCGCGCGCACCAGAACGAAAATCAGTAGCAATTATTGGTAACCCACATATCATATTTTCTATAAGGGCATTTGGCATACCCTCATACATCGATGGAAAAACAAACACATCGGACTTTCTAGAAATGGCATAAGGATTTTTTACAAACCCGGGAAATAATATTTTTTTTTGTAAAGCATACCTCTCTACCATTTTCTTCAAAATCCCCAAATATAGTCCTTCTCCACAAATAATCAAACGTACTTCTGGGTGTTTTTTTTCCACAGCTGCAAAAGCTCTTATTAAATGCCATTGTCCCTTCGCCTCATCAAGTCTCCCGCTATTTAAAAAATAAAATGAACTTTCTTCAAATATCATATCTATCTGTTGAAGTGATTTTGTTAAAATTGAGTTTATATTAAAACCATTATAAATTACCTCTAACTTATCAACAGGAACATTGAAATGAGATTTTAAGTCATCTGCAACGCCTTTCGAAACAGTTACAATTTTATCTGCTTTTTTATAAATCCTTTTCGCCAATGGTTTAATTTTATAATCATACTTTCTTCCTTTTACTTGCGATAATGTTGTTCTTTCTGATAAAATAACTTTACAGTGCTTGTTTCCTGTTAAAATATTTGCTATATTGGACTCATCCATAAAACTAATACAAGCATCATACTTTCCTGTTTTCTTTAATTTTAGCAAATTATAATACCGCCCAATAAAGACTTTTAAAGAAAATGGTATTCGAATTATTTTTTTGCTAATTTGAGTAATTGGAATTACCCTTCCTCTGTGTATATAATCTTTTTCGGGATTTTCACAGTTTACCAAGATGTCAATCTGTACATCATCTGGCATGGCAAGTGTGATGTTAGACAAGGCACGCTCCGCGCCCCCTCCATTTAACCTTGTAATGCAAAACAATATCCTTTTCAATTTATTGTATCTCCTATATTTTAGTCGCTGACTCTACAAAATTGCTCATATAAATCGTTTTTCCATCTTTTATTGTCTCCAGTACTTTTATATCTTTTATGCATATTTTATCCACTTCTAATGGTGACTGATCTAAAAT
Organism: Lachnospiraceae bacterium; assembly: GCA_014239155.1. Classification (GTDB taxonomy): domain Bacteria; phylum Bacillota; class Clostridia; order Lachnospirales; family Lachnospiraceae; genus COE1. The sequence continues at coordinate 58,280 of JAAZZQ010000056.1, forward strand.
AACCAGATCAGCCTTTTTTCCTTCTTCTATAACTCCCTTATTATCTTCTTCAAAATATTGGTATGCTGCATTTATCGTTACCGCTTTTAATGCGTCATATACGTCAATTTGCTGGTCTTTACCAATTATATTTCCACTTCTACTTACTCTGTTCACTGCACACCAAATTGAATGAAGCATATTTGGTTTTGTTACAGGCGTATCCTGATGAAATGTAACCTTCACACCTCTATTAATAGCATCCCTGACTGGACTTATATGATTACCACGCTCCAATCCAAAATTCTTTATATGAATATCTCCCCAATACCAAATATGTCCAACAAAAATAGATGCTATCATTCCCAATCTTGCCATTCGATCCAACTGATCATTCCTGACTGTCTGGCAGTGTATCATTACTGGTCGCAAGTTATCATCGCAGCCCTCTTCTTTAATCACCTTATCATATAAAACAATAAATTGTTCACTTGCCGCATCTCCGTTGCAATGTGCTAGTACTTGTTGCTTTTCACCAACTGCATGTCGCAAATAGTTTTCGACATCCTTATCATGTAGCCACGGATACCCACAATAATTTTCCCCATCACCTGTATATGGTTTCGACATCCAAGCTGATTTTCCTTGCGGAGAACCATCCAAAACAAGCTTGTACCCACCAATTCTAAACCGATTCACATATGATTTGTATTGTAAACCATACATTTCCATAAGTCTTATCCCATCTGCAGACATTAACGGATAAGACACAACATCCAACTTTAATGCCCCTGATTCACTCATTTTTATCAAAATATTTATATCATTTTCCGTTGAAGCTCCATCTTGAACAGTAGTAATACCATTTTCTATATAGAGATTCTGCATTTTTTTGATAGTCTGACCATAATCCATTACAATTCTTGGAAAAATCGCTCGTTGAAGAATATTAATTCCTGATTCTTCAAGATATCCACTTGGTATATTGCTTTCGCTCATCCTTCCTATCTTTCCACCTTGTGGATCATTTGTCATCTCGTCAATTCCTGCCAATTGCAAAGCTGCCGAGTTCGCACATCCAAGATGTGCAGAGATATGTAAAATAAAAATCGGAATTTTACTGCTAACTCTATCCAATATCGTCTTATCAGGTTGTTTCCCTTCCCGCAAAAAGTTATGGTCATATCCAAAACCCAAAACCACCCCATCTTCCGTAATGTTATTTTTCACAATGTAATCCGTCAGAGTTACCACAATATCTTCAAAAGACTCACACTCTGATAAGTTTGCCCACGCAGACATTTGTCCATTCATTACAAAATGACTGTGTGTATCTATAAAAGAAGGCATAAGACACTTTCCCTGCAAATTTCTGATGACAACTTGTTCTGATGCCGCTTCCATTATTTTATCAAACTTCCCAATCTGGGCAATGATTCCATCCCTCACCAAAACAGCATCAGGTGCTTTGGACAATGCTTCCTTAGCGCTGACTTCCTTCATTGTAATTATTTTACCATTATAAAATATCTGTTCCACAACTAATCTCCTTCTACAAATATATTCTATTTCCAGCTAAACGTCTTTTTTCCCCATGTTTTTGTTAGTTTTAAAATAATTAAATACACAAACGCACAACAAGTAAGCAACAATATCGCAGGCAACATTTCCACGCTACCTGATGCCAATGCAAGAATTATTATGTATACTGGCGTACTTGCAAGCATCACTAAATTGCATGCTCCTAGTTCAATACTTGTAGTTGTATGAAAATTTGGATCAACAATTCTGATTAGTGCAATACCGCTTGGCACAGTCCCTGTACATGTTCCATATAACCCCAATGTACGCTCAAAATCGTTAGTTCCACCAAAACGCTGTCCAAAATAAAAACATACCAGAAACGTAACAATTGTGATTGCGAGCGAAACAACCAAAATTATTGGAAGCCAGTCTTTTATCACGTCAAGAGACACCGCCATAAACGCGCAAACAACTAAATAATCTGCAGTCCAGCCTGTAATTTTACCTTGTAGTGTATTTTCCTGAAGAAAATCCAAACGCAGTTTTTTCATAAGCCATTTGACAATATAAGCAGCATACATACCATTCATAAACATCATACCACTCATTGACGTTCCCAAAAAACCAGGAATAAATGATAAAACCTTAGCAATCCCAACTGCAAGTACATAGCAAATTCCAATCAATGCAAAATGAAAGGCTAATGTTTCAATATTACTATTGCATGTGGTATCCTTAACCATATACTCCTTCTGTTCATCTTTCATAAGATATCCTTTTAATATGGACTCATCTATTTTTCCACAATTTTTCGCAATCCCTCTTTTTATCCCAAGCTTTGCTGCAGGTATACCTACCAAAAAAGCGACAATAAATCCTATTGCCGAAAATGCTATGGCTACCATTGACGCATTATGCCATCCATATTGTTCAAATATCGCCCCATATGCTGCTGACTGCCCTGGTCCTTGGCAAAAAGCAAACTGTACTAGCATCCCATAAATTGCATCCATTTTTACATTGCGTCCAATTATACCAATTAGTAGGGTTGCTACAATTGGCGTTAACGCATAGAGTAAACACCAAACCAAACCTAAACCGATTGCTCCTTTCATAACTTCTCTCGCACTACTATTCTCTTTGGGTGTACTTGTCAGGCTTATTGATATAAATGAAATTGTAAAAAGATTGTTTACGATTACTGTATACATATCTGGACTTGTACCTATATCAATTCCTGAAACTGACATACCATTCATAAATAAAATTCCAATCACACCTCCTATAACACTAGACGGAACAAGCATTTTACGCAAGATTGAAATTTTTGCACGCATAAACATTCCAATACATAACATTATACTGGATATACCAAATGCCATCATAAAGCTCATAATAACCTCTTTTCTATAAACCAACTCATTTTATTATTAAAATATAATACTTTACTTCTCATAAGGAAGCCGAATCCACTTTCCCATCTGTTCCTCAAATTCTATTGGTGTGAATTTACCAAATCCACTCTCATGATAGAATGTAAGTTCCCCAAAGAATATTCTACTTCCCATTAAGTAAAAATCAGTCCTTAAGTGTATACTTCCATGCGACAATTTCTTCGCCAACTTTAATAGTTCATCTAAATTTTTCGGACAATCTATCTTGACATCTGGATCATTTGAATAATTTATATATACATTCATGAAATCCCATGTAGTACTATAATAATTATGCCTATGATTTTCAAATCTGTTAAAATCAACCTGTATTAATTTAGGGATTCCGTTAAAATTAAATATCTTATAGTCATTTAAATTTTTTCCTGACTCATCAACCATATACTTTTCTGCAATTATCCTAGGCTTTACATTCTTATAGGGCCATTCTCTTCCTCCATAAAAAAAATTCCCCTTCAATGCTCTATTAAATTTTTTTCTAACACCCTCAATATCAAAGTTATCCTTATCCCTACAAATTACCACACTGCCTGAATCATGTGTACATTTCAACACAAATTGTTTTGGTAATTTTGAAAAATCAATATCATCAAATCGTTCCCACGGTCCTCCGACAAGCGGTATTAAATACTCCTCACCAATTGTTTCCTTAATATACTGTCTGACTTCATACTTATCCACCATTTTGGTGTACTTGGGATTTCTATCATGTAGTTTAAGCCACTGAAGCTTTTCGTTAAACGTTTTTGGATGTCTCAAGTCCAGCTTTTTCCCAGTTACAATTCTATACATACATTTTAAATATATTGTATCTGGTATACATCTTATTACCATATCTGTTATCCACATTTTATCTATTCCTCTAATATTTTTCACATGTAGCAAGAAGGTTCCTTATCATAAAGCAAATGATGTATCCAAAGCATGAATAAAACATCACCCATAAAGCACTAATGACTATACACAGTTATGCGCGGATCCTTAAAAATATTTTCTCCAAGTAGTCCAATATCAGTATATTTTAAACCAAATCTCCACATAACATATGGCAGTGAAAGTTGATCCCGATAACTTTTATAATGTAGAAACTCTCGCCACCACTTATTCATTATCTCTGTAGACAGAGCATTTTTCAGATCCACTGCAATTATCGTACACTCATATAATCCATAATCCCTTGGAAAACCAGACTTATTATACACTTTCATCTGGTACTCTATAGCTTCTTTTTTGCCTTTTTTCCTGTTAATGCAAACTTTCGATTCCACATAAGCACACTGCCGCTGGCTGTGCGAAAAAATGGCAATCCCTGTCCTCACTTTTGTCTTTATTAGATAACTTCCTAGAAACGATTGTATTCCTATATTTCCATCCACATAAATCGCATAATCAGCATCCGGAAACAATTCCTTAGGATGCATCTTTATATACCGATTTAAAAGTATTTTATCGTAATTTGCGGAAATACTTTCTGGTATCGAATGCATAATCCACTTTGTATCTTTCGTCTCTGTAATCTTTTGAATATCGTCTGTAAAACAGATATACTCCACATTTTCAAACCCAAGCAATGGTTCTTTTAGATTATCATATCCACCCAAAATACAAGTATATATTACTATTTTTTTCTCCCTTAGTAACATATAACTCTCATATGTGTCTAGTTCATCAAAATACAGCTCTCCTTTTTTATTATTTTGATACTTGCGAAGTTTCCTATCTATTGCTTTTAATCTGATAGCATCCATAAAAAATTTCAAATCAAATTTACTAACCACATGTATAAAATTATTTATTTGCTGTCCCTTTAGGTAATCCGCACCATAAAAAAGACTGTTAAATTCAGCATTTCTGTGCTCTATACTATCAAATAAGTTTTTCGTATACTCCATACTTCCTTCATATCCTTCACGTCTTTCACTTGTTATACCAACACCATCAATCCTATATTTCTAATTATACCTGACTTCCACATATGATATCGAATGATATTATATCGTCTTACAAAAAAATTCTGTTGTGGTAGTGACGAAAACGCCGTTGCCATTCTTTTAATATGCTCTGGAAGTCTATCCTTATAAATCTCTAAAAATTCCTTTATTTGCGGGGTAGTATCCATTACAATCTTCCTTTGACCGCCAAGGTTTAAAAGCTTGTTTTTCACATCATTTTTGTATCCTATGCTACCCTGTACATTATTGCTATGCTGCCTGTACTTCATTGTTGGTTCATCAATATATTTTATCTCGCCAAAAGCAGATGCTATAAGTGCCAGCCAACCATCGTGCATTGTTGCTCTCTGGGGAAACTTGTCCAGCATTTCAGCCATACTTTTGTTGAGCATTGTCGTACAACCCTGCACTTTATTTTCCATCATCAAATGCGGAAAATCAAGTTTAGAAACCCAATAATGATTCATCCGCCGAAATGAGCCATTCACTATATTCAGCGCATCATCCACTACACTTACATCAGTGCAGACAAGAAGGGGGATATGATTCCCATAAGCGCTTACCAACTCGTTCATTCCATTCATGGTTTTTTCAATCTTATCCGAATTCCATACATCGTCTTGATCACAAAGCATAATATAATCATCTTTTGTTATATGCAATCCAACTTCATATATTCCATTCAAAAAGTTAATAATAGCACCTTTTTTAACTTGGTTTACTTTAAAAAATATTTTATCAGGATACTTTTTTTGATATGCCTTTATTATTTCCACAGTATTATCATCTGACTGGTCATCCAATATAATAATATTCCAATTCTCTATGGTATTATCCACTATAGACTGCAACTGTTCCCTTATATATTTCTCACCGTTGAAGGTACACATTACAATATAGATCATATATTTTCCTCTTAAAAGTTCCAATCCCAAGTAACATAAAAAACAGTATTTTTCCCTTTTTGTTTTACATATATGTTCTACGACATAAAAACTTAAAATAAATATTTCCTATTGTCTTTCCCCACAGTATCCTATGTTTCTCAAACATTAAAATCGTCATCCGTATTACTTTATCATATATATTAGGCATTCTAATATTCCGAAGTTTCCTACCATATTCATCATAGTATTGATCCACAAGCTGATTATATTGCATTTTCCTTTTGTTGTCCGTTTCACCTTTCCAAACCTTATACCATATACTTTGCATATTTAAGAAACAACCAACAATATGTTTCTCAAAAGCTTCTGTTAAATGATTTCGTTCCAAAAAACGAAGCACCTCTATTCCTGCCTGAACCGATTCATAGTGAAACTCCTTTGGATGAACAGATGATGATAAGTTCGTATATACACGTCTGTGCAAATACATTAACCGATTGTCAAACAACACTGTATTAGCACGGTAAAAAAGCATTGGAGTAAACAACACATCCTCAAAAAAAACCCAATAAAGACTCTCCCTATATGGAAGTACATCGAGCCTAGCCTTCTCAACCAGACCCCGCCTCATCATTTTCCCCCATATAGGCTGCGCCAATGGAAAATCAAGCTGATTCGCATATATTTTATTGCATGCGTCTTTTCCGGCCAATATAAATGTATTCGCTGTATCTCGATTCCACACAGGTGTTTCCATCTCTTCCTCTATCTTGTCCTCCCCCCGGATACATATCATGTCAACTTGTTCATTCTGTGCAAACTTCATCATTTCTTCATACATGTACGGCGCAATAAGGTCATCATTGTCTATAAAACTTACCCATTCACTGTTATCTGCATAAAATCCATCTTCCCTGGAAATAGACAATCCCCGATTTCTGTCATGATGTATCACATGCACCCTTTTATCGCGCAAAGCATATGCATCACATACTTTCGTAGTTTTATTATCTGTGGAATTGTCATCTACTAGATATAATTTAAACTCTGTATATGTTTGGCATAGTATAGAATCTATACATTTTTCCAACGGTCCTGCACTGTTATATACCGGAACAATAATGCTCAGCTTCTGGGAATTCATGTTTTCACTTTCCTTTTCGTCTACTCAATAAGTTTTGTATTTTCACCACAAATGTTCCATTCCAGTCCAAAACAGCCCCTTGAAAATAAATCTTTGCCATCTCTAAATTGGTCATAATCGGGCGAACTTTTATGTCAATCTTAATGCCGTTTCGTCTACAAAGCTTTGCTCCTTGCTGCATCCATTTACCCTTTCGTACACCTTCCTCATATGGAAATTCATAATCCAACGCAACAAGGATTGGCTGCTGGTCTTCTATCCTATCATCATTTATTTGTAAAGATGCAATCCGCTCGAAATCCCACGCACTCCAATCGTCATCTATTGTCTTGTTTAAGAAACTGCTGTCCCAGATACCGATCTGTGTTGCAAACGAGTATGCCCTTCCTCTTTTATAATATCCTATGTTTTTATGTCTTTCCCAATGTCCATGACAAGCAGGAGACTCTATCATCCTCATATTTGCAGCATTATATTTTATCGCCCGCCTAAGTTGCTTCTGAATATCCTCATTGTGTACATAATCACACAAAAGATAATCGTCCATCCACAAACTGACATATGGCGTTTGGGCTTCATATATAGCTGTTTTTATCATTTTTCCCCATGTGTCATCTATTTGAATAATCTTGGTAAACACATACTGCTTATCTGTACTATGATATGCATCTGTCACTAAGATCACCGGATATGGACAGTCACTCCAATATTTTTGAAATAATTTAGAGAATATTTCCCACATATCCCTGTTTTTCCAACAGGAATATATAATAATAGATAATTTGTTATTCATATTATAATAGTCCTTTGTTGATTATTTAATCTTTCCCACAATCCGGCTATTTTTCAGCACATTAACTGCATATATCAATGCAACATGAAAGCAGATAACCGGATGAAGAAACCATGCTAACGATGGGAATTTAACAAATCCTCTGATGCTATCTATAATTGGAATGATAAAAGTTGTCATTGTCAATCCTAATTTTATCATCTTCGGCATTGTCAAATTATAAGAGTATGTCCTGTACTGATCGCCTCTGCCAAGCTGTGTAGAATTTCTCTTAATCTTTCCTATCAAATCTTTATAGTTCGACGAATGATTATGCACAACTGTGTCCTTCATTATAATATAATTGTTATATCCTTGCTTAATCAACTCAAGATTTGAATCAATATGATAAAAAAAAGGTTGCCACTTTATAAGATACACATATTCTTTTTTAATCAGAAATCCTTGTGAACCTATTGTGGGCAAGGTTTTACTATCAAACTGAATTTTAAAATATTTGTCATTATCATTTAAAACTACTCCTCCAAGATTCCATCTTTTCTCGGTCTTCATCATATGATCCCTGCGATGTAGATAATAGACTGCCGGATCACAGCAACCATAAAGCGCCATATATTTGTCTGAAAGACTTGCCTTTTGACAGTACGCAAACTTTGATACTTGCCCACCTACACAGTTTTCATCAACTACAGCCCTCACTAGATTTTCAAGCCATGCTCTATGCGTTAAAATATTATCATCGTCAATAAAAAACAAATACTCACCCATCGCATGTTCAATTCCTATAGATTTTCCACGTTCTGGATCATGAGTTCCATTTCTGACAATTTTCCCTCCAAACTGTTCTTTTGCTATATTAACAGTATGATCCTGAGAATCATCATCCACTATCACTATTTCAATTTTTTCTTGTGGATATGACTGTTTCCTGATACTTTTTAGACATTTTGGTAATCTTTTTTCGCCGTTATATACGGGTATAATTACAGAAATAAGTGGAAATTTTTCCATTTCCTACCTCCTGTTGTGAAAAATATCTGTGAACTTATTAATTTGGATCAACGTAGTTCCTTCTCTACTATATACTATTTCACCAAAAATATCCATATATAATATTCAGAAATAAAAGAGTTCTTTAAAATATATATGCAAAAGTTTTTATCTTCTATTGTAGCAATTATTTATAAACTCCTCCAATTCCTTTCCAATTCCGTCCCATTGGAATTGTGACGAATACCAATATGCACTTTCCCTTTTTCTGTCATATATCACTTTATCAAAAACAACCAATTGCATTTGCGCTGCCAATCCATTTATAGTCTTCTCGAAACACAGATATCCAGCCTTTCCGTAATTAACTGCCTCTCTAATTCCGGGTGAATCAAATGCAATACTTGGAGTTCCAACACATCCTGCCTCTGTAATAGGAATACCCCATCCTTCTCTCACAGAAGGAAAAAGAAGCGCCCATGAGCGACTCAAAAGTTCTAGTTTTTTATCCTCTGAAACAAATCCCCAGCTCACGACATCCCCTGTCGGATTGCTATCCGTTGCATCCTCCCATACTAAATGATTCCTTTCACAAATAGACATTAAATTCCTTTCCACATACTTCTGATCTTTTTTTCCAATAATCCACAATCTCGCATATGGATAGTCCTTTTTCACACGAGCAAGCGCCTCAACAGCTATGTCAATTCCCTTATAAGGAGAATATCGTCCTGCATATATAAACGTAGGCATGCGTTCTTTGGCACACCAATATTCCTGTTTCCACGGTTTAAAAGAAACACCATTGTGAATAATTTTTATTTTACCCGCCTGATAACCACGTTTAACCAACTCTTCTTTTGTAGATTCTGATACTGTAATAACTGGATCATTACGATTTAATTGAAGAAAACTTTCTTCTAGTAATTTCCCAACTTTATTTAATGGAAACCTAGCACTATAGTTCCATATTTCCTTAGTCAACTGATGAATATAAAATATCCTTTTTTCCGGTTCAACCCAAAGCGGTGTAAAAAAGCGGTGTGTATTGCACTGATCAATTACAAAATCTATATTTTGTCTATTTAATGAATAAAATCTTATTGCTGCAAAAATTACTGTACTAACATTTCCATGTCTCAAATAAGTTACACCATCAATTACCTCACTCTCACATTGTCCTTCCATTCGTGTTGACAAATGATAAATTCTAAACTTGCTTTTATCTACACGGCTAAGCATCTCATGTGTATGAACCTCTGCTCCCCCTGCATTTGGCGATGTAATATCTCTCCATGAGAGTGATAATACTGTTATTTTATTACTTTTCTTAAGCTTTTTCACAAATGGTTAATTCCTTTCACAAATTTTATTCATATTATATACTAAAGCATGTTGGAAAATGCTTTTCCTTAGATATGCATCAAAATTTATAGAAGCTTTTGTGTCAATGAAAGAAGTCGTAGCAAACTATGGCAACTGAATCTAGTGCAAGTATCACAAAGCAATAAATACAACTCTTTAATATCATATTTTCTCAACATTATTTATCCTAATATTCCAGTCTTCCTAAACCGAGATTTAAAGAAAATATATAAATTATGCACCCTCTTCTCAAATATTCCAACTCCAGTAATTCCTAGAACCAAATAATAAGGTGCATAAAGCAATAAGTATCGTGAACGTCCTTCAAACATTAACGTAAAAAGAGTAATTCCCACAACTGTTATAGAAAGAACAAACTCTGTATCTGAAATTTTTTTCACAAATGAACACGCAGCAACAAATGCCATCATTAAAATCATAAGCCATTGTATCTGCAATACATTGTTCATAATCTTGTTACCTTTTCTGAAATAATAATATCTTAATATTCTGCTTGCCGTATGGTTTGGTGGATCACTTTTCCAGTTCACAGCACCTCCTTCCTTTCCAAAAAAAAATGTCCCATCATTATAATGCATAATTAATTTTTTATATTCAAACATTAATAATCCTAATAATCCTTTTTCTTGTATTCGTTCCTTAATAATCTTAAAATTACCCTTTTGTCTGTCAGACAAATTATCAAAGGAATAACTATATTGCACATCATTATTGTTCCAAACTCCAGTGGTTTTTTCATTTAACCCCATCATAGCATAATGCAGTGGTGTAAACTTCAAATTAATATTCTGTTCAAAACCAATATAGCGAGTCCCAAAATCTGCTAACACACTAGAAAATATATAAGAAATCAAAATAATAAGTACGCCTTTTACAATTCTTATCTTCCCTATATGCCCATCCATTTTGATACACTTAAAAAATTCGCATATTCCAATAGCAATAAAGCAGATTATTACAGTTGCCTTTACATGATATCCTATTAAGGCCGTAATACCAATTGCTAGCCACTTAAACCAAGCTGCTTTTCCCTTCCATGTATATAAATAAATTACAACCGCATTAATTGCCATCGCATAAACATCTGTATAAGGTACTGAACTTTGCGGAGACAATGCCAGAAATATAGCTGCTGACACAAAAGTGCAAAAAGCATAATATCTACCTTTAGTATTTTTCACAGTTAATGTTATTAATATGCAAGTCATATTAACACATAAAGTTCCTACCATAACACTAAAATAGTACATATCCTGTATCCCAAAATGATTACTTATCTTTTTAATAATTGTTAAAATAAATACCATAAATGCCTGATGAGGATTCTGCGACAAATATTCACTATAATAAGCGCTATCTCTTATAACTAATTCCCCCCTAGCAACTTTTTCAGACATCTCTGCGATTGCTCCACAGTCCCAACCCGATTTATAATATGTATTATATATAATATACATCTGAATTGCATACAATACCATGCTTGCTATCACTAATATAAGCCAGCATTCTTTTGTCGTAAATTTATCTACAAAAGTTTTTATTTTCTTTTTGAACATGCATAAACCTAATAGTATTACTATCCCCATCAATGCCAAAGTAAAATTTGAATAAGAACACTTTAACGGGCTAAAATATTCTATTCGTTTATCTACAACAATAAGTGATAAAATCAATACTGTAAAAAATACTTTATACGCTTTACAAAATATTGTTTTCATAATCTCCATACTTTATCCTCCAACTTAAACTCCTTCATTCACCTTTTATACATTTTTTTCTAAATAACAGAACTATTATAATCAACACAAAATCGGTGAATTAAAAGCTCTATTTTATACACTTATATATTGTACTATATAGAAACTTACATATTTCGTCTTATAATCAATTCAAAAAATTCTAGTATAAATATCATATATACAAACACACAATTAACTTGTTGTATTCTTTTTCCATACTTTTGTCCTATATTATTGTAAATATTTCCCATAAAAATTCCAATTGCAGCAATACTACAAACTACAAAGAACACTGCCATTCTACTCCAGTAAATCACATGCACCCCAAAATAATCAAGTACAGATCCCAGACCACAAATCCCTGCTATTAAAAAAACAAAAATACATACCATTCCCATCCATGCTATACGCCCATCCTTTTTCCACTCAAAGAACATCCCGAGCATCATGTAAACAAATCCAAATGAAAATAAAATTCCAAGGCTATTAAGACCTGATTCTCCATGTGCAGATAATGTTATATCGTAACTAAATCTGATATCGCTCAAGCGTCCCATTGCATGGTACCGCATTGGCATAACCAAATCAAGAATGCGCATTCCTTCCTGCTTTGCTGTCTGAATATCATCTAACTTTAGCGTGGAAGCCAATATACAAACAAAACCGCAAAGTAATAAAAAAGGCACAAAAAATCTTAACGCAAATCTCGTAATCTCCCGATCTCTACGTTGTATCAGCAAAAAACAAAATATAACACATGTCATCACACTAATTCTAATATCAATGAAAGGTGCTAAGCATATTAAAATCTTATATCCTTTATTTACAACTAATTTTCTACAATATATCCAATCATAAAACATACTCATAAAAAGTGGGACTAGAAAAAAATTGGAGGTCATCATCTGTCCCTCCCCCCTATCAATATGAAACGGCATAAAAGCGGCTAAAACTGCTAAACCTACTGATAGGAAGACAGGCACTTCTAATTTTCCCAAGAAATAATATATTGAAAAAGAAATCATAAAAAAGGTACAAATATAGTATATATTAATTCCTGTCCAAACATTACCACAAATTTTTACTAATAGCAACATTATAATATTTTGTATATTATACTCGCAGATACTTAATATATTTTCTTGTATGTTCTTTTCCTCTGTTATTGCTATCAATCGAATAAAATTATCAACTGCCTTATCTATATCAATCGCTATTGGTTGTACTAAGTGAGCATGATGACTAAACAGGTATATTAAAACTGCTACAACTGTAACCGCAAAAACAATAATATATTGTTTTGTTTTATTTATTATACTCATCTCAGCCTCCTACAATTATTCTATAATTCGTTCACGTATCTCAGTTAATTCTTTATCCGAATATTTTTTATAAAGTTCTTGGTTATATTTCTCTAGAGAATAGAAATATCTCCTTTCATCACAACAAACAATTGGTTCTCCTAGATATTGTTCAAATTCATTTATTATTTCTAGATAGGAATCATCATGATACATCATTTTATCAAGATAAATTCCTTCATAACCATATACTCCTACTGCCGTCAGGAAATTATTAATATTGTGATATTCATTTAATAATTTATCAAAACTACTTTTTTGCTTTCCGCCATCATTCCAATAAGTTGTTTGCGCTACAACAGCCGGTATACTCAATTCATAGGCTCGTCCCACAGTCATCAACTCACCCTTATGAACGTCTTCTATAGAAAGTGGTAGCTCTAAAATCATACTATTTTCTGGAACCTGTTTCTCTACAGCACCAATAAAACGATACCATTCATCAAACTCTTGTTTCCGCTGCCCATATCCAACAAAACCAAACATGCCTTTATAGATAAAATCTGTTGGAATAGATAACAGTAACACAAAAACTAGTATCCCAGACGCTACAATATACAATCCCTTTCTACAAATAGGTTTGACGATAGTTCCAATTCTGTCAATAATTTTATCCATTAATATTGCAGATGAAATCAATCCAAAAGTGGCAATATACACACACATCCTGCTATAACCACGAATACCAGTAGTAATAAATGCGCCAATTAGTAGAGATAATCCACCTTTAACTGCCACTACAAGAATGAAACAATGCATCAATCCACATATTTTCAAAATTTTATCTTTTTCTTTATAATTTCTTTCTTTATACTGAAATATCATTATAATAGAATAGATAAATCCTATCCCTGCCAGTACACCAATCACAGCACATTCTGCTGCTTGTGGATTATTGATGTCTGTTATCGCACCTAAAATTGACTTTCCCATCTCAAATGCACTATTGACTGAGGGAAGAATCATGCTTCCTGCCTTAAGAGAGCCCAGTTGCACATCAACAAGACTTCTTCCTGCATATGCCCCCACATAATCTGTATATTTCCACAGAATTACATATACTCCCCCTGCAATTACTGCCAGAACAGCAAAACTTATATAAACCTTACTCATTGTAATGTATTTCTGAATTCGTTTTAATAACAGCACCAGTCCCCACAAGATTATAATTGAAATAATAACTACAAAAAGCTGTAACCAATATCCCATCTGAAGCACAATCGAGCTTAATCCAACACTTTTTAAAATTTTAGGAAGTGTGTATGAAGCAATTCCTAACCCAATAGCGAAGAAACTTAGAAACGCTAATATAATACTGTTTATATTCTTCTTTGTAAATAATACATATATCATAACAAATGCAAGCAAAATCATTCCTAAAAAGGCATAATATGCAGAATTCATTCCCATATAAAGCATCACTACTAAAGAAAAAAACATAGTGCCACTTTCAAAGTTATCAAGATAGCTATCAGTGCGCATTAATTCTATTAAGATATAACAAAACAACGGAATATAAAAACAGGTCCCATAAATTAATAATACTGTATTACAACCCAAAATAAAATACGAAATATTTCCATAGCAAACGCCCACTAACATAGAACAAAATTTTTTTATCCGTAGACATGTGCATACCCAAAACATGCTAAGCGAAAGTAACATAGAATTTAAAATTGCATGAATATTGATAGCCTCCTCCACACTGCCTGTTATCCTCCAAATTAATTTGAGTAAAGGCATTGGAACACTAGAATCACCAAAACTATCAGCATATACATCTGCATAGGGTTCTCCATAAATAACAAAATGATGAACTGATCCACCTCTTACATAATTTTTTAATTCCAACAGCACACCTAAAGAGTCACTGCGATACCCTGATATTGGGACACGCAAATCTGTACCCCATAGATGATATGCTGAAATTGAAATTATAGCTGACAAGAATACTGTTAGGAAAACGTAAATCAGACCTTTCCTAGATAATTTATGCATCATTATACATCTCCTCCAATATTATTCCATTCTCACACAATTATCGTATCCTTCATCTTTCATGATATTGTTAATATAGTGCAAAATAACTACTGCATCTGGATTATATTCATCAATAGTTTCATAATCTGCCTCACCTGTCATCACTTCTCTATATGATAAAATCAAAAACGGATTTACTGCTTTCCCATACGAATCTGTTACTACTAAGATTCGCTTATTATTTAACGCTTGATAATTAATAAAATGCTCACAAGATCTTCCCAACACATTATCATAAGTATAGCGTGATGTCTGCTCCTTTTTATCTAAAGCCTTCTTATTAATTACAATATCTTCAAATATTCCTTCCTCAAAATTATCCGAAATTCTGGTTTCAAACGCAGGTAAAATCAAATCAAAATCGTCAATTCCCGCAAAAAATGCACCTGTGCGTTGTCCTCTTGATCCAAGGTGCCATTCTGGATAAGTTGTTATATTATAATTTGTAAAATCCATAACTTCTTGTTCCACTTCACAGTCTAGTTTTTGCATTAAAATCTCATTTATCTTCATATATGCATAAAATCCTGCCTTAGTAGTCCAGTGATGATCTGTTTTGTACATCATATCATAATGATCAATACCATCTTCATGTATTGTCTCTCTAAGATCAAGAGGCTCCACTCCACCTTCCTCCAGCATTTTAACAAATCTATCCAAATTATCATTTCCATAGTCACTGACCCCACTTGGAAGCTGCAAATCATATTTACATGACGTATAAGGAGGAATCACATATAGAAACACAATCTCTCTTTCATCAAAATATTGTTTCATACTTATTATATTATCTGCATTATGCTGTAATTTTTCCTCCTCTACAAAATCATAAGGAGTCAACAAATACCCATTGTTAAGTTTTACAACTCCATTCATCTCCTTGTGCCCCAAAAGATTATGCATTGCCCCATTTAAATTAACGAATGAGAACTTCTCATAAAAATTTGTTGCAATATCTGTCTCAAGTTTACTGCCAAGTTCCACTGTCCACTCATTATTTTCAATAATCCCAGTATCATAATAGTGAATCAGTTTTGTAAAAGATGCCATTCCTAACACACCAACTACTACAATAAACACAATTGTGTATGTAATCGCTGATACTTTTTTCATACAATACCTCCCACTAGAAATTAAAATAAATAAAGGGATTATGCATTCCTAAAATTAAGAATGAGACTGCCCATAGAAATACTATTCCATATCCAATTGGTAGCACTATTAATTTTATTCTATTCAAAGTCTCAAACTTCTCAATTTGCATATTTAACATTCCAGCAACAGGCATTGCAAAAACAATCCCCATCAGTATATATACTCCATATTCCCGCAAAAAATAGATAACATTTGAATCTATTACCCAATTTGTATTATAATATCCCATCATACCTAAACAATACCTGAGTCCCATACTAATTCCTACGGAATTAAATATAACCCACCCAAAATTCACACTTATTAGTGTAAAGAATTGCCAGAAAATTCTCAATACACAACTTCGCTTACTTGGTTTTACAATAAATTTTTCAATAAATAGTAATATAAAATAACCGAATCCCCATGCAACAAAACTCCAACTTGCCCCATGCCATAAACCTGTCAAAACCCATACAACAAATAAATTCAATATATGTCTTAATACAGGAACATGAGAACCACCAAGCGGAATATAAACATAATCCCGAAACCACTGTCCTAATGAAATATGCCATCTTCGCCAAAATTCAGTCACACTTTTTGCAATATAAGGATAACTAAAGTTTTCTTCAAATTCAAATCCAAACATCTTTCCCAAGCCAATAGCCATATCAGAGTATCCAGAAAAATCATAAAATATTTGTAAAGAATAACAAATAGATCCAATCCATAAAATAATAGGATTCACATCTGTAATCGTCTCTGCCATTGCCCACACTTTCACTGCAACGACTGACAAATTATTGGAAAGAATCACTTTTTTACAAAAGCCTAATAAAAATCTTCTTCCTCCTTCCGCAAACTTATCCAATGTACATTTTCTCAATATAATCTGTTGCTCAATCGCCTTATATCTAACAATAGGGCCAGCAATAAGTTGTGGAAAGAAGGATATATATAATGCTAAAAGCAATGGATTTTTCTGCACTTCAACCTGTCCTCTATAAACATCAATCACATAAGACAGCGCCTGAAAAGTAAAAAATGAAATACCAATCGGCAGTGCGATATTCCTTATTTGAAAGTTTGTACCTACTAACTGATTTGTAGCAGATATCGCAAAATCAAGGTATTTAAAAACAAATAAAATTCCAAGATTTACTGCCACATCAAGCACAAGCAATAACCTTGCTTTGCTATGGAAAGACCTTATCTTATCGATTGCCAATGCAAAACCAAAATTAATAGCAATAGAAGCACTCATTACAAAAACAAATCGTGGTTCCCCATATCCATAAAAGATTAAACTTGCTGCCAATAATATATAATTTCTATACTTATCTTTAGCCAAAAAATAGATAAGCATCACTACTGGCAGAAAGAAAAATGTAAACAGTAAACTTGAAAAAACCATATTAGTTCACCCTTCTTCGCAACATTTTTTGTACCCACATTATATTTTTAATGCGCTCACGCTCAATATAATATACTCCCTTAAGATTTCCTTGTGCAAGATACGCTTTAATCTGAAGTTTTCTTCTTTTTGACAACTCTGCTTTTACCCGTCTAATTGAAGTTTCTCTCGTATGATGATAAACATAAAAGTCAGCAATTGGAAGATTTTCTATAATGGTAACATTATACTTTTTCATCAAAATTGATAAAATACTTTGATCATGTCTATTTTCCACAAATCCTTCATAATTATCAAGACTACATGTATTGGGAGCATCCGTAATAATCCTATAGTCCTGAGCATATTGAAGCCATTCATTCATAATTTTGCATGTATTTTCTGTCTTCCTGAGGATAAAAACTCCTGCCCAACATTGATATTGGTCTGTATACTCTTTTTTATCACAATCCATATATACAAAAGCATCTCGTTTAGTCCAGTGTTTCTCTAAATACTTATAACGCCTGCTGCCCACCATATCAATATTATTACTTTTCATATATTGTATTATAGTTCGTACATTTCCACGGTAATATCCTCCTGCGCCATCCATATAAATCAGAAAATCACCATCATTAATTTCTGCCAATGCTTTATTTACAAAATACGGTTTCCACAGATAACACCCTTTCCTGCGTTCTCCACCAGCTTGCAGAATTTTTTCGTTTTTCTTCTTAAACTCGGCATCTATATGGGTAATATTATAACATAGCGTCCTATCAACTTTTCCCTTCTTTAAAGCTGTATTAAGCTGAAACTTTGCTGATGGCATATAATTTTCATCAGCACATGCCATTGCATATACCATTACTTTTCTCCTCCAAGCACTTCCATCTTATCACGCTCTATGAATCCACTATTGCCAACTTCATAGATTTTATCACATTTTCTAATTGTACTTAACCTATGCGCAATCACAATTAACGTCCTAGTGCCATGCAGACCATCTATTGCCTCCATAACCTCTCTTTCAGTATCACTGTCTAACGCAGAGGTTGCCTCATCAAGTACTAATACATTGGGATTGCGATAGAGTGCTCTGGCAATACCAATTCGTTGCCGCTGCCCGCCAGAAAGTTTCACGCCTCTGTCTCCAATCATCGTATCCAATCCGTCTGGCAAAGCTTGTACAAATTGATCAAGCTGTGCTTCCTGCAATGCTTTTTCTATCGCAGTATCATCAATTTCTGACTCTGGTATGCCGAACGCAACATTAGCACGTATATTATCATCCATAAGATAAATTACCTGTGGGATATATCCAATACCTTCATGCCACGACTTCATGCATTTTTTAATGTCTATGCCATCAATTGTAATTGTGCCTTCTTGTGGTTCAAGTATTCCAAGAATTAGGTCTGCTGCCGTCGTCTTACCAGCGCCCGATGCTCCAATTAATGCCACGGAGGTGTTTTTCTGAATCTCAAGAGTTGCATCTTTTAATATCCACTTATCAGAGCTTGGATAGCGAAAAGAAACCTGATTTAACCGAATCGATTCATCAAAAGTAACTTTTACTGTATCGTCTTGCTGCACTGCTCGTTTTCCTATAAGCTGTTCTATCTCTTTTAGGTCTTTGTATACAGAGTCAATCGCAGGCTTATTAAACATCATACCACTAATGTAGCCTGTTATTTTGTTAAAGGAAGGAAGCATACGAAATGCCGCAACTGCAAAGACAGACAGCGTTGTGACAAAAGACACAATATCACTTTTTACCACTGCAATTTTTATAATCATTGCAAGCATCAAACTGCATATACACACTGTCTCCATAACAGGTTTGGGCAGATAAGTAAGTATTGATTGCTGTCTTTGCACTTTTGCACAGTCTTTATAGTTCTTATCATAATTTGTTATAAAAAAGGATTCTTTGTTTGCCACTTTAATTTCTTTAATGCCTGAAAATGCCTGAAATAGCCATTTTGTTACCAAAACATTTGCCTGTCTGCTCTCCTCTCCTATTCTCACAAGCACTTTTCTAAAAAATATGGTAAAAATTCCCATAAATAAAAATAATAGCGCGGCAACTGCAATTGTGGACACCCAGTCTTGAACAAGCAAAAATATAACAAGTACTGTGCTAACGCTAAATTCTGCAAGGAACTGCAAGACATTTAACGCCACTGTAAAAAAACCATTGACATCACTTGTAATATTCCGCTGAAACTCTGCTACATTTTTAGAAATATGAAACAGATAATCTTGTTGCATATAGCTTTTCATCATTCTGACAGACAGACGTTGCTGGTTATTAAAAACAAACCGATACTGAAGACTGTACATTGCCATCACATAAATATTTTTCAGAATATAAATGATTATCAACAAGACCGCCAAAAACAAAATCATTTGATTTGCGTCTGCGATGCCAGTATATTTTCGAATTAATATAAAATACCATTTCTCATCAATTGTTTGTGGTTGCATAGCAACATTGATAAGTGGCATAACTGCAGAAACGCCCAAAAGTTCTACAAATGCCCCGATAAATATAATTACAAGCAATATTCCTAAATTAATTTTCTGTTTTCTGTCCAAAACGTAATTAATCTTTTTTAGCATTCTTTTATCCTTTTTAGTCCGGCTTATAAAACTGGACAATCTCAGTCTCTGTCTGTGGTCTTTTCCTCATATAAGCATCATAATCCTTAAAATAGTGCCCCATATCCCATGCCTGATAGCCTCTTTTGTGCAAATCAGAGGCAAGCACCTTGGCTGTTGGTCCAAGTACAATGCACACAAGCTTTTTGGGATCGGTTCTTAAAGCCGCTCGCAATAATATATCATATTTATCAAATGCATTCATACTTGGCGCTGTAATAAAATCAACGGAGGCGCATATGGAGTATGCTTTGTATTCCAGCCTGTCTAGCACACCCTCTCCACATATCAGCGTAATCTCCCGTTCTTTTAATAAATTTTGCATATGTTTGTAATATTGTTGAAAATTGTACTTTTCATACGTCTGATATACCTGTGTAATACAAGTGTCTATATAAGTCATATCTCTATTGCAGTTCCTACAGAAAAATCTGCGCTGTGCGGTCAAAGATTTCGCAAACGAGGCTACAAATGGATTTAAATTCTTTATTGGATGCGTGTAATAGTATGGAATCCCAATTTTCAGCCCCTCTGTCTCTGTTCTTAGTATCTTTCTAAGCCTGCGTGCTAATTTGGGATTAAATTCCTGAAATGGTATGGACTTTCCTTGCATAATTGCAATCTCGCCATCTCCGTACCGCAGAAAACTTACTTTTTCTTTTTCAAGCAAACGCATTGTTTCTCCTGTAGTCAAAATGGAAATCTTATCTACATATGCACCTTTCTCATATCGCAGGCGTTCCAAATGGCGATCAACTCTTATAGGAACTTTTGTTAGTTTTCCAGCAATTTCCTTTGCTTTCTTTTTATAGAGTCGTGCCACAGAGTATCCTTTTGCTTTTTTTCGCAAGATAAAATATTCCGCCCCCACATGTATCACATGATTTTTTATTGCTGCAATCTTCTCAATATCTAGTGTGTTATCCTCGTCATTATACAATCTATCCAAGGAATAAATATCTGTGAGCATACTGTCATCAAATCCATTCTGATGTGTATCCTGCACCCTGTTTACGGTAATTACAATCGCACAACTTGAGCCTGCATGACATGCCATATGTGGTCGCATAATGCGCTTCTCTCTGTTCTCTGGAGTCAGCATTGCCTCATAATAATTGGGATTCTTTATAACATTTTCTTCCTCCATTGTCAGTTTAAGAACGTCTTCCTTGCGATATAATGTGCAGTCCAGTTCCCACGGATAATTATAATGTTGGTATTCGCAATTCCATTTCCACTCAAACACGTTATTATCTGTTGAAAGATTCTGCGGTCTTGGAATGATATTATCTCCAAGCCGAACACTATAACCAAACACTTTGGGATTGTCCGCAAGATAAGACGCCGCCCCTATAAGACAAAACTGCCTTGTAAACACAACATCATCACAGCCAAACATAATATAGTCATCTGCATGTGTTATAAGTTGTTTTAAGTCATTCTCAAACGTTTCTTCTTTTACCCAAGTCACTTGTGGAAAATTTTCCTTTATTTTCTGGTAGCGAACGCCTTTTGTCTCACAATAAAGCACTGTAATATGGCTCTCCTTTATGTCAGAAAATCGAAGTAAACTTTCCAAATATGCATGTAATTGCAACGGACGATCTTTTGAAAATACTATTACTGAAATCATTTTCTTTTATACCCTTTATTTTTATAAAATTTTTAATTTTCTTTCTCGATACCATCTCATTAATATAATAATTAATTTTACATTCTTTATTTGTATTTTTCGCAGTATTATTTCTCTTTCCAATTCAACATCGCATACCAAGCCATATTTCGATATTTATTTTGCATCCTTACTGCATCCTTAAATTCGCCCTCTAAGTCAAACCCACAGTTTTCATAAAATTTTCTGGCCCCAACATGATCTGCTAATACCTTTAAGTATATCCTGTGCAATCCAAGATCCTGAAATGCATAGCGTATTATCTCTGTTGCTGCGCGCTCTGCCAAACCAGTATTCCATACTTTTTTTCTTGCTGCTATCACAAGCTCTGCATTGTGATCCTTCTCTGAAATATGTTTGAGGCTGATTGTACCCAAATATTCATCATTGTTATCAACTATGGCAAAATGTTGATTTTCCTCATCAAAACTATATTGAATAAAAAGTTTTGCCTTCTCTAGTGTTACATCAGCAAATGGATAGCGGAACCAACAGTTCACTGTTTCATCATGCATCCACTCTAACATGAAAGCCGCATCCTTCTCCTCTAATCTCCTTAACATAAAGTTTCCTCCTCAAATTTCTTTCTTACAATCTCAAGATATTTAGAATAACTTCGTATATATTCATTTTCATCATAATGTTCGCTTGCAAGCACCAAGAGCACAGAATCGTGTGAAAAATCGTACATATCTTTCCATACCATCTTGGGAAGATAAATGCCAATATGCGGTCTGTCCAAGCGAAATATTTTCTGATTTATTCCATCATCTACCTTTACCTTTGATGTTCCGGCAACATTAATCAGCACAAACTCTGTATTATAGTTTGCATGTTTTCCTCGGATAACCTCTTTATCCGAACCATAAATATAAAAAACTCTCTTAATTTCAAACGGAATATCCTGATTCCCTTCCACAATAACCAGATGTCCTCTATCATCTCCTTTTTGTGGAAATTCTATCAATCTGCACTGTTCTATCATCTGTTTTCTTCTCACTCCCTATCATTGATTATTCCATACCATGCAAGGCTTTCATAGCTGCCATTCAATAAAATTGCATCTTTGGAAGTACCTTCATACACAAAACCACATTTTGTATAAAAATGTTTTGCGCGCTCATTTTTTTCTAATACATTTAAGTACACCTTATGCAGTTTCAACGTGTCAAAAGCATAGTGCAAAATTTCCTTTGTGGCAAGTGCTGCTGCGCCTGTTCCCCTTGCAATGCTTCTGACGACAATCGCATATTCCGCAGATCGATTTTTTTCTGATATGTCTTTAAGACTCACTGTGCCAAGATACGCATCGGATTCATTCACAACAGCAAAATGCTTGTTTAAACTGGAAAAACTATTGTCTATAAATTTTGTAACACTTTCTAAAGTTGCCTGCTCAAAAGGAAAACGAAAGTTCTGTGTTGTATCCTTATCGCGCATCCACTCTAGCATAAACATAGCATCTTTTTGTTTTAATCTTCGTATCATTTCATTTGCCTTTCAAATATTGCCAACTATTCATTCTTTCTTAAAAAGATTTATTTTACCAAGATATATCCGTATTTTCCTATCGCTCATTCTATTCTACATGTGTTAATCTGCTCTATCACATAATCCTGTTCCTCCAGTGTCATTCCTGTATAGATAGGCAGGCTTAAAACCTCATTTGCGTAAGTTTCTGTAATTGGATAATCACCCTTTTTATGTCCAAGAAAATGGTAACATTTTGCCAAATGTGGAGGAATTGGATAATGTATTTGCGTCTGTATGCCGCTTTGTTCTAATGATTTTTGCAAGGAATCCCGAGCATTACATTTTATTACATACTGATGATAAATGTGCTCTGCTTCATCTCTTATTCTAGGCAAATAAACTGCTGGATTTGTAATTCCTTTGTCGTATCGCTGTGCCAACATTGTTCTTTCATTATTCAACTCTTGCAGATGGGATAATTTTACCCGCAAAAGAGCGGCTTGCATTTCATCAAGCCTCGAATTGACCCCTTCTATTTCATTATAATATTTCACCTTGCTACCATAGTTGCGCATCATGTATATCTTATCTGCAAATGCCGCATCATCTGTAACAATAGCACCTGCATCTCCAAAGGCACCAAGGTTCTTGGTTGGATAAAAGCTAAAACATCCTGAAATACCAAAAGTTCCTGTCATTTTTCCAGCAAAACATGCGCCATGAGACTGCGCGCAGTCCTCGATAATCTCGAGGTGATGTTTCTTTGCAATATCTACTATCTTTGTCATTTCAGATGCCTGACCATACAAATGCGTGACCATAATTGCCTTTGTCTTATCTGTAATTGCCTGCTCTATCTTGTCTGCATCCATATTAAAATATTCATCGGGTTCAACAAACACAGGAACTGCATTATTTTCCGTAATGCCAAGCACTGTTGCAATGTACGTATTTGCCTGCACAATCACTTCGTCGCCGCTGCCAATGCCAAGCGCCCGCACTGACAGAATCAGTGCATCAAGACCTGAGTTTAATCCTACACAATATTTTCTACCTGTAAATTTTGCAAATTCTTCCTCAAATTGCTTGACTTCGTTTCCCAATACATACCATCCAGAACGCAGTACGCGCAGTGCTGCCTGCTCGTATTCCTCCTGATACATCCGAAACTGCCTGTCTAGTACATTGCATTTTATTTGCATACTTTATATTCCCTCTTATTTCGCTGCTTCAGCCGCTTTTTTCTCTATTTTTTTTCAAATATTTGTTCTGTTTTTCTATACAGTCTTATCTGTCGGGAGATTGATATAGCTGCCCAATTCTACATTAAATTCTTTTGGTGCAATAAAGTTCAGTCCGCCCTCCGTCGTAAATGTCATTTCACCAAAATAGATTTTCCCTTCCACATTATATAAATCCACCCTTACATGGCGAAAACCTTCGCTCAATTTAGCGGCAAGTCGAATCATTTCTTTATAGTTAGAAGGCAGCTTAGGAACATTACCCGCATTGCTGTATCCCCATCTATATTGAGTGAAGTTTCCTTGTGCATCAAAAATATATCGTCTATGATGTGTAAATCTTCCTGTGTCTACCCAGAAATATTTTACTTCACCATTAAAACACATAAATTTATAGTCATATAATTCATTATTGTTTTGACACAAATATTTTTCTGCAATAATTTTAGGCACTATATCTTTATAGTGCAGTTCCATCCAATAATACGCAAAATTCTTATTCATTGCATTTGTAATTTTTTCTCTTGCGCTGCTTAGGTCAAATTCTGCTTTATCCTTCACAATAACATTTGCGCCCGATCCAGTGTTTAATTTCAGTACAAACTGTCTGGGAAGTTTTGAAAAATCAATATCATCAAAACGATCCCAAACACCAAATAATGGTATTAGATATTCTTCGCCAATTTTATCTGCCACCCAGTCACACACCTTATATTTATCGGAAAGCATTGTGCTTAACGGATTTTTGTCGTATAGTTTAATCCACTGTATCTTCTCATTATATGTGACAGGAGCCTCTAAATGTAACTTTTCTCCTGTAGATGCCGCATATAGTTTTTCTAATAGTTGCGGGTATTGGCGCTCATCAGCCCCACTTATAATCTTATATCTGAGTTCACCTGCATTTGCACTGCCGTTCATTCTGTCGAGAACTTTATATATAAGGTATTTCACTCCGCCAAATTTACAACTGTATATAACTTTTCTCACCAGTGACATTTTATACCCCCTTGCGTGGCTTGCACACATACCAATTGGTAGTTTGAGATGTTCTTTTTTCAAACTTTTTCTTTTCCAATTTTTACTCTTCCATTGGTATAACTACAATTTATTTTGAATACTTTTATATTCATTGCGCAATATATCATCTAATTGCGGATATGCGACCAGCATTCTGTGAAAGTCTTTCCATAAAAGCTCATCTCCGCTGTCATTAATCTTATTTAGACATTCACCTTCCTGTGTGCCCTTAACAGCTTCTATTCTTGGTATATTATTTTTCACAACATTTATTTTCACACCATTTAAAACTGCCATAAGCCAAAACCATATATCGTCGTTTGTTGGAGCAAGCTTTCTGCACTTTTCCTCGTCAAGCACCTCCGGATTCAGAATATGCGGCGGATATAATACCCCGCCTACCCCTGTAAGCTTATGAAGATATGACGGAAACGGATATATCTCAAACTCGCCTTTTTTCATTTTAAATTGATTGTCCTTCATATAAAATTTGGTTATCCGATGGCAATGTACATAACTTGGAGCCTTCAAATATGCTAAATACAACCTTCTTAGCCAATGCCTTTCATAATAGACATCATCATCCGCAGTCACAATAATATCCTCAGGATACTTGCGTAAAGTCGGTATTAACTTTTTATATGACTTAATATCACTACACCAATTAATTGTCAACCCGTACTTCTTTAACGCCAATAATTTGTCAGGCAATCCCCCTTCTTTGCTTGGGAACTGCTCTTTCGCAAGCCATAATATGATTTTATCGGGTTTTAAAGACTGCATTAACAAAGACTTTACTGTTATATCAACAATATCAATCCTTGCGGGAAATGAAGTTAATGAAACAATGATTTTTACTTTTCTTTTATTAGATGTAATTCCAAGCCACCTTTTTTTGTTAGAACATAATCTCCACCTAACTTTATTGCGAAAAGGCAGGGTTCTCTTATATATCGTCTTAATTAATCCGCCCATTCCCTGCTCGTCAATTATTTCAAGTACCCTTTTTATCATTATCGCTCCTCCATAAAACCACAGAGTTCACCATACAAATTTTTATATCTATCCCGCTAAAATATTATATCTTTTATAAATATAAGTCAACTATTTCCAGCATTTCCTTAGCTGATTTTTCCCACACAAATTGCTCTAAAATACGCTTTTTGGCATCTGTACCAATCTTTTTGCAGCCTGCTTCCAATATTCTTTTTATAAGCATATCTTCCGTATCACAGATATAGCCTGACTTTTCATTTTCGATAATAAAGGATGGTCCTGGTGCATCAAGTGCAATTACTATACCTTCGTAGTACATAGCTTCAAGAATTGCCATACCAAAAATCTCATGCGTATTCAAATTTACATAACACTCTGACAAGCAGTAGAGCTCCCACATTTTCTCATTAGGAACTTTTTTATATATTGTTACCACACGATTCAATCCACTGTTATTGACTGCCCTTTCTGTCGCTTCAGATAATTCGCCCTGCCCCACCATAAGCAAACGATATTGCTTATCATATTGATATATTCTTTCAAAAATTTCTATCATTTTAAGCGGCTGCTTTTCTGCAGTCATGCGACCCACAAACAATATAATTTTATCGGTATCCTGATATTCCCATGCCTTCTTTAAATCTGATATTTCGTAGCGTGCATAGTCTTCTTTTAAGAGTTCTGTGTCAAGCCCTACAGGTATTGTATAAATATTATCTCTTGCGCCTTTGCACTTTAAATATTGTGCCAGCACAGGTGTTTTTACTACAGTTGGTATTTTCTTATAATATTGTACATTATTGCACAGAATATCAACAATTCGTTTTTTCAGTATAGATGAATTATTGCTCTGTACTACCCCAATATAGGGAAGACACAAAATACTATTTCTTCTGCACCACTTATAAAAACTGTGAAACGCAATATAATTATCCGAAGCTGTAATATAACAGTCCCTTAACCTGTCAAGTTGACTGTAATTAGGCAACGCATGCTTACCAATATGTCTACACTTGCAATATTCTATATTAATTCCACTTCTTGTAAGCTTTTCCGAATTTCGTTCCAAATCGGGTATCAAATGATAAACCAATACATCATGCCCTTTCCGTGCTAGTGCCTTGGCAAGCCCCTCCGCTTGTGAGTTATAGTAATGGCTTAAACTTTTTTCTTCTATGTTAAGTGATATAATACCTATTTTCAAATTATTCTCCATCCTTAATGCATCGACGGTTTAAGTAGTATTGTACTTTTAGTGAAGCCTTTGAAGCCACTCATAAATATAACTCTTTAAACATATAAAGTAATACCTTTTTTTTGACATATATCCTCGTTCACAACGAATTTTTGCGCTCTCTCGCACCCCCGTCTGACTACTTGACATTCCACCAAGTTGGAAATTTGACAGTACTCGCATAACGGGCGTAAATATAACCTTTTTTGTGTCAAAAAAGCGCAACATTAACTCCAAATCTGCAGATGAACGATATTTTAAATCAAATGCACCAAAATCCTCGTATGTGATCTTTGTCACAAAACAGGTGGGGTGGGTTATCATTTGCTCAGGCAGAAACTCATGGCGATAGATGAATGTTGCTTTTTCCTTGCAATCCTCATAGGTCCGCTGCATACCATATATCACTTGATACTTTTCATTTTTATAATGTTTTATGACCTGCTCAACTGTATCAGGCTCATACCAATCATCGCTATTTACAATACCGATTAGTTTCCCATTAGCGCGCTTTATACCCTTGTTCATCGCGTCATAAATACCATTATCCTTTTCCGATATAAGTAAAAAGCGTTTTGGCAATTTTTCTTTATGCCGATTAATAATTTTTAAAGTATCATCTGTGGAACCACCGTCTATTATTATATACTCAATATTTGCATAGGTCTGTTTTTCAATGCATTCCAGAGTCTTTTCTATTGTTTTTGCGCTGTTAAAGCAGGGGGTTAAAATTGTCACTAACAGTTCCGACATTGAATATGCTCCTTCTATATCACCAATAACATCCCTTTTCCACTGTGCGTGCATTGCTAGGCTTCTCCTCCGCGAGCGGTCTAACCCATGCATCATTAAAAAAAGTTGCGATTTTGGTAGGATAATGATTCTCCCAGCGATAACCTTTAATACCAAATAGGAGCTGTGTCGCTCCGCCTAAGTGAATCGCCTGTTTTCCTGCATCTTTCAACTTTGATGCCAACGGCATACCATATGCTCCACACCCTATAATGGCTACATCAAAATCAATGTTTAGCGCCTGTTCATACATATAGTCAAGCGCTTCAAACCATGTATCAAAACGTTCATCTTTTTCCCCACACAATGTTTGTACAGCCTTTAATGTTTTTAATTCAAACCGCGGAAGAATCTCTGAATTGGGAAAAATCAATTCACGTCTTTTGTATTGCTCCTGAATTGTACTTTCAAACGGATGAATTACCAAAACTTTTTTTCCTGCTAGTGCTGCTGACCACGGTCTTCCCGATGCAAGCCACGGCTCTAGTCGAAACAAAAATGTCAAATTTACATTTGGAGCAAATTCTTCAATCACAAAATCCTCCATATTTAAATGCCACATTGCAAGCAAATCAGCATTGGCACCTGAACGAAGAATTAACTTAGAAAATTGCTCCAGATATTGATAATCCACAGGGAAAAATCCTGACAATTGCCCTAATTTTGTAAACCATTTATTCAGGTAGGCATCATCTTCCAAACTGTGACCCTTGTATTTTATCTTAAGGTATCCCACAACTGTCTGAAGCTCTGTATTGCCAAAACGACAAGCCATAAAAGGTTTCCCTTCCATAATTTTCTGATAAAGATAGTCATTTGTTTTTGTTGACGACATCACCCACTTTTTTGCATAATGCGGCATAACAGGTTCTCTATGGAAATATTTCACAATGCCATGACGCCTCAGACACTTATTAAAATAAAAATCACGCCATTTCCACCGTTTTTCGTATCGAATCCACTTTTCTTTCCTTGTCATCTTATTCCTCCCAGCCTGCGTCTGACTTTTTTTATCAATCCAGTAGTCTTGCGAACTACCTTCAATCTACGAACTCGGACCTCTAACAGACTCCCCGCATTCAGACGATGGGAATCGACAATCTGCGGATATGTGCTTCTGTGTTCTACTTCTGGCTCATAATGGTTTATTTGCCCAAATTGTGATGGGTCTCGAAATCTTTTAAAACCATATTTTTTTGACATCAATGAAATTACAGATTGGTCATGTCTGTGGTCTGTAAACTCCTTGTAGTTTGGAAGTCCCATAACATTTGGTCTGTCCGAAATAATGCGACTATCCTGCGCATACTGCAACACCTCATCAAGATAAGCCTGCACTTGAGGCGCCTTTTTGCAGACAAAATATCCGCCAATTGACTGTGGGGTATCTGTGTATTTCGCTTCATCACAGCCAGTTAGTACAAATGCATCCCTTTTTGTGCTCTTCTTTTCTATTCTCTCTTGTTCTAGCGAAAAAATCATAATAGGCACCTTTTCGTGTTCCATACAGTCAATTAAATATTGTATTTTATTGACATAAACGGCACCCGAATCAATATAGACCAGATAATCCCCCGCGCCCAATTCATCATATGCTTTCCTGTAGAAATATGGTTTCCAGAGATAATATCCCCCACCTCTAGGTGATGCTAAAATCTCCCGATTACGTCTAAAAAATGCCTTATCAATATCCTCTGGTCCATACTCAATAACTTTATCTGCCCCCCATTGTCTCGCTGTCTTGCTATTGAGTTTTTGTGCGCGTTGAAAGTTTTTATCTGCATAATTTATCGCTATTATCATTTATTTTTGTCCTCTTGTTTTTTCTTTATGCTTAGGAACACAAAACACTATTTCCTTTTCACCATATCCTTTTAAATCCCCTGCAACTTCACCCAACTTTTGCACTGTTTGACTGCCTCCCATCCCATACCGTTCTGCCACATATACCAAAATCTTTTCTTAAAAAAAAGTTGCCTCTCTGCCTTTTTGAGTTGTCGCAAATTTGAGGCTGTGACGGATTTATCAGACATGCGGTAATATACAATCTGTTTGTCTAACAGCCCAAATTGATAACCTGCATGTAAAACTTCCAAATTCATTGGATAGTCCTCAAACCATCTATAACTTTCATCATAACCGCCAATTTTTCTAATAAAATCCATTGTATAAAATGTAGCTGACGGCGCCACAATTCGATTTTGAATCAGCAACATGCGATATTGTTCGTGTCGGTCTTTTCTAGCAAATTCATAACATCGGTCACAATATGCCTGTACATCTGCATACACCGCATTTGGGTTTTTATCATTAAATAATTGCACTTTCGCAATTGGAAATACACCTGGATTGTGTTCACAAAACTGAACATAGCTTTCAATCGCATCTTTTGTCAGGTAATCATCTCCGGCAATACCTTTATAATATGCCCCTTTTGCCACTTTAAGCCCTCTGTTAATATTCGCGGGAAGCCCTGTGTTTTTATCTGATGTGACAAGTTTTATGGATGCGAGTGCTTGCCTGTTCTGTGCAATCCATTTTTGCACGACTTGTACTGTATTATCAGGAGAGGCGTCGTCTGTAACAATCAGTTCAATATTGGGATACGTTTGGTTTTTAATACTATCTAGTGTCTCAACAATCGTTTCCGCAGAACGATACGACAAGACAATCACACTTACCAGCTTCATAGTCTACGCCTTTCTAAGCAGGTAACAGTTCAGACAAGCTGAACCGTTACCGAAACAGTCCCTTAACCTGCCAAAAATATCCTTCAAACTCTTGTTTTTCTGCAAATGGTTGATACCAATAAAAACCCATTAATACAAAGAGATAATTTCTTAAAAGATACACAGAAATAAAGTGCGCCTCCATTAAATTATAAATGGAAAAGACAACCACCATACAAAACAAAACACTGTCTTTTTCTTTATAACTTTGATATAACAGATAAAAATTCATTGCAATATAAAGGATTCCAGGTATAATTCCATACCAGTAAAACAGCCTGACAAATCCCGCATCAAAGTATTCTGTATTTTCGGCAGCAGCAAACCATTTCCAATTTTCAAGCCGCGCTGCCTCAACTGCATAACAGCTTTGGTATCTGCCATTTAACATCTTGTCCAGTTTATGCATTAATGAGTCTGTTGTAAAATAAGTATTCTCCACATGGGAGCCAATCATAGAAAAAGCAATGCACCCTGTCACAATAGCAGCCCCTAACAGATAAATTCCTTTTCCTTCTCTAAATTTTTTGCTATATTTCATAATAGGAATCAATGCAGCAGACATTAACCACACCAAGAATCCAGTTTTTGAGTCCGTCAATCTAAATAAAATAATATCCATTATCGGGAACAAAACAAACCAATACCATTTTGCGCTGTCAATATAACAGTAAAATGCCAGCATACCGACAAGCCAAAGCATACCATGCAAAGCATTGGGGTGCCCCATGCCCAAGGTATATCTCGTTTCAAATAGTTGTTCCCCCTGACTGCCTCTTCCAAAATCAGCGGTCATAGAGATACTTCCATAGAGTCCAGTTACGGACAACAGCATCAGCAGCACGCAACCTATAAAAGTAACCCAAAACACAACTTTCATTATCTTTTTAATCTCTATTCCTTTGCAGGCAGCAATAAATGCAACAACTCTTACTGCCTCATCTTTTTCATGAATCAAGTAAGATACAAACAAAATACTACCAGTCAATAGGATACAAATCCATTCTTTTGTTGTGTATTTTGTCAAAGTGATTTTGATACAAAACAATAGAAATGTTAAGCGAAACAATTGACTCTCTAGCGGGTTCATATATGCACTTTTATCCACAATCACAATCAATAACTCTATTATCAATCCAAGCCAGAAACACGCTTCTCCAATCTTCTTTGCCTGGTCATATCTCATTCTGTTCCTCCTATTGAATCAACCCCAGTGCCTTTCGGATTTTCTTAAACCGTCTTGGTCTGTTCTCATACTTATACTGTATATAAGCACTGCACTCTGGCAGTTTTTTCTCAAATGCTGCCTCATCATTCATCCAATCATTCACTTCGCTGTGGGAAGTAAAGAGAATTGGCAGCAGTCGTTCTATCTGGTGTGCCTCAGAAGGAAATCCCGGGTCCAATCCATAATTCATTAATTTATTTAAGTTTAAATAAAATGCTTTGCTGTGCATTTGAATCTGTTCTCGTCTCACAATATAACAAGCGCCCGGCGCAAAAGCAAAATACTGTGGAATCATTGGTTTTTGATAGATAAAACGCATCAAGTCATCCACATCATTAAAATATTTCTTTGGATGGTTAGGTGACTGTACATACCAAGAATCATTTTTTTCAACATACATATTTTCCATAGCAAGGAATGTGTTTCCCAATGTATTTTGTTCTTTATTTTCATTGTATTTGGAATATTTATCCCAATACTGCTTTTCTTCATACAAAAAAGTAAAACCTTTGTTCTGATATACCTGTTGAAAAAATTCCATAGAGCAGTGCCGCCCAATAATATTTCCTTTTAATAGGCAAAGGACCTCTGGCAAGGAATCATAATATTCAGCAAAATAAGAAAAATAACTGGTAATATTGTGCCCCGTATTCTCCACATCTTTTATATTTCGGTTCATTTGATGAAGTTTTCTCTTAACTTCCTGATTGTCAGAACAGTCATATAGAATATAATCGTTGCACAATTCAATTAATTCTGTTGGGATTGTATTGTAATTATGAATTAAAAAGAAATTTTGTGTCTTTTCCATTCTTATTGCTTCCTTCCTGCGCTATACGACCGCAATCTGTTTTTCAAAAAACATTGTACTGTCGCTTTCTGTTCTGCGAACCATTT
The DNA here is from genome assembly GCA_014239155.1 of Lachnospiraceae bacterium. Taxonomy (GTDB): domain Bacteria; phylum Bacillota; class Clostridia; order Lachnospirales; family Lachnospiraceae; genus COE1. Next base: position 92,008 of record JAAZZQ010000056.1, read on the forward strand.
TTTAATAAACATTTGTTTATCAATTCCAAGTTTCCTTGCCTCACAGAATCCTGTGTGATATTTTAAAATAAAATTTTCTGTAAAATATGCTCTACATACTGCACTTTTCTGCAAGTGATATTTCAGATACATATAACGGTAATCATTATATATCCGCATATCCTTCTCCGAAAAACTTTCCGTATATTGTTTTTCATGAACACCAATCGAAATTAAAGGCTCCCTTGTATATACAAACTCTGGGCTCTTTTGAAGCAAATCAAAATAGAGAAACATATCAGATGCCCAATTGCTGCGCTCGTCAAAAAATGTCAATTCACTGCCTCGACGATAAAGTGTGGCACTTGGCGCTCCAATCTGATTTCCCAGAAAAAGATTTCTATAATCCTTGCGCAACCTATCTATAAAATCATTGTCTGCAAAGCGGTCATAGCTGTTTGTTGTCTGTGTTGCTTTATGGTGCAACGCATTTACTGTTTGCTTGTCCAACATTACTTGCCGACTCCCAGAAAAAGCAAGTGATGCATTTGGATTTTTGTCAAGCAGTCCGACAAGCTTACCAAGGCTATCAGAAAAGGTAAACCAGTCATCACTAAACATAATCTTAATATAATCCCCTTGCGCCATGCGAATTGCAGCATTCCAATTGAAGATATGACCATATGGCTTTGCGTTATGGAAATAGTTTACACCTGAATAGTGTTCTTTTACAAGTCTTTCTGTCGTATTATCCGTGGAATCGTCTGAGAGATTCACTTCAAAGTCTGTATAATCCTGACAATAGATGGAATCTAACAGGCGTTTTACTTCCGCTGCATTATTATAACAAGGAATGCATATTGAAACCTTCTTGCCCATAATAACATACCTCATTTTCTAAGAATCTTCTTGCCTGTCCGTTTTATTGCCACCAATATATTATAACATACGTTTTTTATTGTCATTTTTACTCTGCGAAATGTCTTTTGCACTCCCTTTTCTTCATGCATAATCAAAAAATCAAATTCCTTTTGATGCTCTCGGATATAGCGTGGGAATGTCTCATCAATTTCACATCGAACAAACTGTGCGTTGCGACCAAAAATATCTTTGCCGTCTTTAATCTGATCTGTTACATTGGACAACACATGTCTGGAATTATATTCCTGATGTGCTGCTGAAACCACCTTTTCCTGTACTCGCTTTCTAATATCCTTCTCGCCATGTCCTCCCATGTAGCCAAAATGCCAGCCCCCATTCTCCACACGAATCCCAATTTCCTTGCGTTCTGGAAATCGGAGCTCACCGAGCAACAAATGTTGCTCTCTTAACAGTCGATAGCTTAACATTTTTGTTCCAATCCATTTTTTGTGCGCTACGCCCTCAAACTCTCCTGCGTAGGACAGTAAATTTCCGGAAATTTCTTCCATATTCAAATAGCAATAAAATAGTCGCTGTGCAAAATGATAAATCTTATCCTCCTGAAAATTCTGCAAAATCTCACAAATCTTATCGGGATTTGGAATTTCATCAAGATCGCTAAACAGAATAATATCCTCATCTTTACAGTTAGAAAGCCCTCTAGTCACTGCATTTTTTTGAAAAGTATCACGCTCATGTGTACCGCCTTGTGGTGTGTCGTCTACCACTACATGAATAATTTTATCTGCAAATTTTGCAAACAAATGTTTATTTTCTTCGTAATATAAAGGCTTCTTCAAACCAGAGAACGTCTCTGTTGCCTCACTAATCACAAATCTGTCCACTACGGGCGCAAGGACATTTAACCGAATCTTTAGAATATCCAATTCATTAAAGAACTGAAAACAATCATAAACCACTGCTCCTAATCCTTCTTTCTTTTCCATCTATCAATTCCAGCCACTATTATAAATCCCACAATGGATAACGCTGACAAAAGGTATCCAACTTTCCACAATAATGGTATCACATAACGCACTTCAATCTCCCCTTCATACTGTGGACTAATTACAATACTGACACAATTGTTATAACCATTGCGGATTGCAAGCTCTTGTCCGCTATTTTTATCATACGCATGATAGTGATCATAATTTAAGAGCGGGATTTCCACTGTTTTTTCTTCTTCAGACTGATTTTTGCAGAAAAATGTTGTTACACCATCTTGATACTGATATTCGCTTACTGTCACAGACGTCTCATCTGTAACAATTTTTCGTACTTCTAACGCTTCCATTATAGTCCCTGTGGGCAAATATTCCCCATATCCAATCTCTGTGGGCATTGCGCCGTAGACAGTAATGGTCTTGGCTTCATCTGTAAAATCTCGGAAAAACAACCCTGCATTTAACACAGTAAACAAAAGCATAGCACCACAACACAATTTTACTGTAACACTGCCCTTGTGTTCCGAAATCACTTTTACTCCTGCCACTGCTGCAAAAACGCCAAATACAGTTGCAAAAGCATAATAGCGCCAAGGATACTGAATCATACAGAGCACTTTCGCAATGATACCACTGATGTTTCGCACACTGTCCCACGGCATAAAACGCAGAGAAAACACAATGCTCAGCACTGCAAATCCAGCACAGTATGCGCCAAACCGCAATATTTTATCCCGTTCAATCTCCCAGTCATACTTCTTTGCACAGCAATACAAGGCAACGCCAATCCCTATTATCAGAGAAAAACCAACCGACATTGGCATCTCATCAAGTGTTCCCTTGACACTTCCACCTGTCGCAGTCATAAACAATCCTAGCGCCTGCACAAGATAAGTCCCTTGCTCCTGAATCTGATTAACTTGATTTGCTTTCACTGTCAGATTCATTGTCATAGAGGACAAAAATGGTATAAGGAACGCCGCATTTACAGCAAATGTAATCAATGCTGCTCGCATCAACGCCAGAAACCTTTTTGGCTCCAATGTTTTTTTCATGGTAATCAGGCAAAACAATACAATACACAATACTGTTAGCTCACAGGTAAGAATATGACATCGAATAATTCCTGTAAGTCCAATGACAATCGGCATATCGTCACGCCATGTAATTTTTTTCTCCTCAGTCATATAAACCCGCGCAAATCCATACAATACAAGCGGCAAAAATACCATTGCTGTGTACTCCCCAACAGAAGCCCTTGTGTAGACATCCGCAAGTCGATAAGCTGACAAAGTATATAAAATCGCACCAAATAAGGCAAATCGCTTATTGCGAAACAATCCCTTTATACAATAGAAACAAATAAGACAAGAGGCTGCATTGATTAAAATTGCATATATTTGATAAGACACCTGCAAGGGTGCGCCTAGACAGTAAATAAATGCAGGAATATACAAAAATAATTGACTGTAAAACAGTGGCGTCGCATACCCATATCCATTTACCATTTCCGTTTGAATGGGCACAATCCAATGTCCGTTCTTGATTCCTTCTGCCAAAGACCAGATGCGGGCATTGTGAAAGTCCATGTCATGCCCCCAATACAGAAAGTCGGTAAACAATGGCAGACTAGAAAAGAATATGGTAAGTCCAAGAACAAGAACAATCTGTTTATTGGCATAATTATTGCGCGTAAAAAAGTATCGATACCCAACATCTGCCACAGCAAACAGTAAAAGCCAACCAAGCAGACACAAAAAGCGCCACAAAGACAATTCCCTAATTTCTATTTTGGAAAAACGAAGTTCCCCAACACCACCAAACAACACATGCACTTCCAGATCCTGCACACCGTTAAAAGACCGCACCCAAAGTCGGTCTGTCATACTTGTTTTTGTATCCTGTAATAAAATTTCACTGCATTGAAATCCTGCGCGATGTCTCTGCGAAGTCATCTGTATTATACCCGAATAATCCTCGCAAGTACGCTCTGTATTTGAGATGGACTCATACGAAACCACGACCTCATACATTCCATGCGGCAATGCAAATGGCGCTGACTGAAGCACTTTCTGTAATGACTGTTCTTCCTTATATGTGCCTGCCATACGGTAACTGCCATCACTCTCCAAAAGTACCTTGTCCTCTACAATGCTCATATTTGTATTATCCAAAGTGTACGCAGCCGGTTTCCGAAATGCAACAAGCAGCATAATCAATAGAAATAACGTTTCTACTGCAAGTATGATTGTAAAACCTTTGTTCTGCGCAATCCATTCTTTCATATCCTTTTATCCTTTTCGCAATAATCTTATTCCTATTCACGCCAATTTTTATACGCGCGACAGAAGAAATCTGCTGTGCACATCGAGCGGTCAGTCTTTTTCACCGCCAGTATAACAGAATTTTAGGCATTGTTTACAGAATCTCTTACACCGTCTCAAAAATGGTTCTTTGATAAAATTTGGATACTGCGCGTTTGTTCCTTCCCATTTATGAAACGCAAATGGCGTGATTCCCTGCACTTCTGGTATCATTTTTTCATGGCTGTAGTATTTGGCTACTTCCAGTGGAGCAATACGCATTCCTTCTGCTTCCAATAGATGCCGAATCTTACAACAAATAAAACCATCTTCGTAATACCACATGCGCCCATACGCGTATTCGCCCTCCCACGGAATCCCTGCTTTTTTAGGAAAATCCATCAATCGTTTGCTTCGTATTCCTGCGCTGTTGCCAACACGACAAATCTTTCCGTCTTTATCTCGATAGGTAGTTTTGTCTCCCTTTGGTGGCAGCGGCCACGGTGCACCAATATAATCATAATCCAGAAATGCATCTTGCCACAGTTCTGGGTGTACGACAAATCCATCTGCATGAACAATCAACGCAAATTCCGTGTGAATGTGGCTTCCTAGTTCATAGACCATCTTATAATTAAAATCATCAATATTTTTTAATTTATCTGTGTGGCTGTAACGAATCTCTTTCGGCAGTCCAAATGGCTTTTTATGGGTAATAAATACTACATCTCCAAATACAATCCCACGCATACTATACAGCATTGCTTTGATGGTCGCTTTAATATTTACGCTGCTCATCGCTACAAGTGTCACCTGCGGCAGATTTAACTTTTTTGTGCTGTTACCCATATCCCAAACATGCCCCCTTCGACGGTATCTCATTATTACTATTCACAGTTAGAAGCTATGAATAGCAACAGTATTTGCGCAGTTTAACTCTAAATAATAACATTTCATCTACGTTTTAATCTGCGTTTTAGAGACCGTATCGCTCTTACAGACAAATCCTGATAAATAAGCCAACGACTTCTTATCTTTGCCGTCACCAAAGCCCCTCCATCTAGTCTCTGCCCAATCCTTTTATAGTATGCCGACTTTTTCCTATATTTGTCAAGCGCTTCTCTACATTCTTCGGCCGTGTATTGCTTTCCCAATCTGTCAAGATACATAAAATTCGAATATATGTTCTGTTCTGACGCCCAGTACCCATCTGACACATTATGTCTCGCCCAGTATTTTGGCGCGATAATATGCTGTACTGTATCACTTGTAAACGCTGGAAAAAAAGCAAATGTTGAGTTGGACAATATTAAATAACGTGCGTTTTTAATCGTTGTATAATCTCCTGCCAAATCAAAATGATATGCCTTCACTTCAGGAAGAATCCTTTTTGCCGCTGCCAAATCATCTGTCACTGTCATAAATTCCATATCCGAGCGAATTTGTCGCATAATCTTTATCGCATCAAGCCAATATTTGCGTCTTAGAAAAAGTTCTGGGTTGCTCGTATACTCGCCGCCCCGAATATTAATAATACAGAGATTTTCTTTACAATAATCCCTACAATCATATGCAGGTTTTACTTTCAGCCACGTTTTAATTTCTTTTTTATAATTGCCAAAATAGGACTCATCCTGCATATTTCCATACAGAAGTGTGGTTCGGTCAAGTGCCAAAAGTCGCTTGTCAGCGCCAGTAATATAGCATCCATGTTCTATATCATGCTTTGAATTTCCAAGATAAATTCTATCCTCTTTTTCATAATATGTCTCTGTAAACTGCTCTTTTGTTTTATTTAACCCGCAATCTAGCTCCATAAAGTACATGCAGTCTAATAATTCTCTATTTAGTATACTAAAATCATAGCCTTTGGCATATGCAAGCGCCCTTGTTGTCACATAACAAAATAATTGGTTGCCAAGCCCTTGCCCTTTTAGCAATTCCGTTGCAATAATTGGTTTGTTTTCCATATTTCCTCACATTTTACCTCAGCCGGAGAAGACTCCCACTTCTATAAGTGGTCCGTAATATCAAAGCGTTGTCTCCACAATCTTTCCCTCATCAACTTTATAGATAATATCACACTTCTCAATTGTATTTAAACGGTGTGCAATAATCACCATTGTCTTTCTGCCGTGAAAACTGTTGATTGCCTCCATCACTGCTGCCTCAGTCTCATTGTCCAGCGCAGAAGTTGCCTCGTCAAATACCAAAATTTCTGGATTGTGATAAAGCGCTCTTGCAATACCAAGTCGCTGCCTCTGTCCACCTGAAATGCGGATTCCTCTGTCCCCAATCGCAGTGTCTAGCCCTTCTGGAAGTCCTTTAATAAATTCCTTTAACTGCGCCTCTTCAAGTGCCTGCCAGATGCGATTGTCGTCAATCTCCGCCTCCGCAATTCCAAAAGCAATATTATTTCTAATGGATTCATCCACCAGATAAATAGACTGCGGAATATAGCCAATCTGTGCCAGCCATGCCGGATAATTGTCAAAGACATTCTCTCCATCACAGGTGATACTGCCTTCTCTAATTTTTAAAAGTCCTAGAAGAATATCTACAACCGTCGATTTCCCAGCCCCTGATGGTCCCATAATTCCAACGGACTTTCCATAAGGAACAATCATATTTGCCTTGTCAAATATCAGTTTGTCCGTATTGGGATAAGCATATACAATATCTTTCAGCTCAATACAATGTTGAAGCTGCATCTTCTTTGACTTATCAACTGGTCTCAGTGTCTGATTTGTCCTGCGGCTAATTTCATTAATATTCATATTTTCATACACGTAGTCAAGACAAGGGCGGAAAAAAGAAATATCCGTCAGATAAGTATTAATGCGATTCACACTTGGCATCATGCGGCTTGCCGCCACTGCAAAGGCGGCAAGCATTGGTACAAGCGAAGAAGCATCATTTCCAAAGGAAATATATACAACAATATATCCAAGTACACTTGCCATAAAAACTGTCTCAATCAAAAGCCTAGGCAAGCTATTTAAAACAGCGTGCTTCTGAGAATATCCAGCGCCAATCTTTCCACTCTGCTCATAATTGTCTGCAAAAAATGCTTCTCTGTGTAAAACCTTGACATCTTTAATTCCATAAATTGCCTGAATCCTCCACTTTGCAATTTTTGACTGAATCGCCTGATTCTTTTCTCCTAGATTAGAAAGACGTGGCTTAAGTACCTTGATAATCAAAAAAGAGAGTATGCCAAACACCACAAGCAGAAATAACAGCAGTTTCCAATCCGTAACAATCATTACAATACAGAGTAAAACAAACACCACCAACTCTGATGCCAAGGAAATCATTGCCATTAAAATATTAAATACATTTGGAATATCACTGTCTGTCAGTCGAAATACGGTTGGAATATCCGCATCCAAATAAAACTCGTATGGTCTGTTTAAAAACTCTCGAAGCACTTGACTAATCAACTTGTTTCGATTTAATGCGATAAAACGATTCTGCACATATACAAGCAAGAGCAAAAATCCATTTTTGAGCGCATATAAAAAAATCAATGCAAGCAAAAGTGGAATAATAAATCCCTCAATATCTTGAATACCAAGTACCTGCATTGCCCACCGCATATATTTATTTTCTTGCATCTTAACAGGGTCTATAATCGCCCATGCAATGGGTAACACTCCCGATACGCTAACTGTCTCTAGCAGACCACCGACAAAGATAAGTACGCCCAAAAAACAAATTTGAATTTTCTGTTTTCTGTCCAGAATGTAGCGCATTTTTTTAATTATATCCATTCTCTAATCATACCTTTCACTTGTAATATACGCACGGTAAGTAGAGCCGTGCGTATTGCGCCAGCCGCAGCCGCAAAGCGGCATACTTCCTCATGCGGCTGTGTGCATCACTTTATACTAGTGGTCAGTTTTTTGACCACTAGTATAGATTTTTTCATAATCATAATTTAGATAATACTGTTTCTCTGCCTCCAAACGCTTTAGATAATTATCTTGTGTGACAAGCCCCGCGTCGGAAGCAATCCACTGCAAAATCTGACTGTTTATCCTTGCAGAATAATGCTCCTTATCCCTGTAATTATCAAGATTTGTAATCACTTCATACTGATCAAAAAAATTATATAGTTTCACATTGGGGCATTGCAACAACAATTCTGTCACTAATTGTTCTGCTTCAAATTGTCTTATAATAGATCCCTCCTGTATCAAGGAATCCCAATAACAGATGCTGTATGGTGTATAAAAAACATAAAATGTCGTATCTGGATATTTGTTTACCAATGAAATCACATTTTCTGTTATATTTTCTATGGTCATTTTTCGTTCTTCTGGTCCCAAAAATGTTGGCATATCCTCCTCCACATGATTTCTGTCATATGTCTGCAAAATATACTGTAATCCTGTTTCTTTCTCCCATGAAGAATATGCATCCATCGTTGTCCGTGGCTGTCCTGTCACCGTCTTTAAAATATTGGGTAAGACGCCATGATAAAAGATAGACTTATTAAATACATACTGTACATCATTCCACGGATTATCATCATAAAGATACTCCGGGTATCCCTCATACTGTGTCCAGCCTTTCTCTCGAATAAGGCCACTATAATCTAATGTCCACAGAACGGTTTTCAAATTTTTGTTGCGCTGTAATGCTCGCTCTAAGTTTTGTGAAAGCTCTTGAAATCCTGCCCCAGAGAATGTTTCTTTTACAGATTGGGTTCCAAACAAAGCATCCATTTCACTTGGCTTAAAGTTCTGCGCCATTGATGTTCCCGTAATAATAGCATTGTAATCAAAATGTCTTGAGATCCCATCATTTGTATACCGCTCGTCATACAGTCGATAGGAGACAAATGAAAACGGCTTGTGAAAATGAAAATATGGATCAAATATCCAAACAATCAAAAAAACAAGAAAAATTGACAGTAATAGTGACACAAAACATCGCACAAACCATTTTTTGGCATCTTTTTGTCTCTGGTCCATTATCCTTCCCTTTCAGTTTTTAAAAATTAAAATACAAAAACTCACTGACATCTGAAAGCGTTAAAATGCTCCACAACATTAAAACAACAATCACAATAATCTGTTTGACAGAATAACGCATCTTGGCAATTTTTTCCTGTGTATTCTTCATAAAAAAACAAGCAGCCACAACAATCAGGCTAAATCCAACTAACAGGATTCCCGGATACTGTCCCACAATCCCGTCAAGTCCAATTTTACAAAGGAACTTTACCTCCACCAAATCATTAAATGCATCTGTCATAGGCTTGTATAGCACGCCATCACCAGTGACTTTTAGATGTCGCCAGAGCTGTCCTGCCTGCGCAATGGATTCCGCCCGAAAAAGACTCATTGAAAAAAGGCAAAATACAAATGTCACCAACACGCCAACTGCCCTTGGAACCCACCGAAAAAATCGCCCAAATAGCTTTTCAATTACATTGCCAATCCCATTGATTACGCCCCATAAAATAAAAGTCCAATTTGCACCATGCCATATTCCACTCACCAAAAACACAATGAGTATATTGACGTACCTTCTGACAGGTCCTCTTCTGCTTCCGCCAAGCGGAATATACACATATTTGGTAAAAAATCTTGTCAGAGTCATATGCCATCTTGCCCAAAACTCCACAATAGATGCCGCTTTATATGGAGAGTTAAAGTTTATTGGAAGTTCTACATTAAACAGATAGCCAATCCCTAATGCAATGTCACAATATCCACTAAAATCAAAATAAATCTGCATGGTATAGCATACCATCAAAACCAGCACACTCACTGCATTAAGATCGCTTATATTTTCATAGCCGATTATCACAATCTTAGAAAAGGTGTCTGCTATCAGAACTTTTTTGGCAAGTCCCAGCGCAAATGCATAGATTCCCTTGCTCAAATTTGTATAGTTCAACACATGATTTTTCTCATCTCGAAGCTGTGGTATCAGTTCATCATGATATACAATTGGTCCTGCAACCAATTGTGGAAAAAAAGAAACATATGCCGCATACTCCAACAAACTATATGGTTCACACTCCCTTTTATAATTGTCTATCACATAAGAAAGCTGCTGAAATGTATAGAAACTGATACCAAGCGGTAATATTACACGCAAAAGTCCAATATCCGCTCCAAAAGCACGATTGATATTTTCAATAAAAAAATCATAATACTTAAAATAAAATAAAATGCCTAAATTAATAAACAGACCGATAAGCAATAGTATTCGCCGCCATAAAACGACACTTACTTTGGATAAAATGCTCACAAGCCCAAAGTTAAGCAAAATGCTCACCATTAAAATTACCATATATCGAACGCTGACCGCATTATAATCATAGCCGTAAAACAACATAGACATCACAATAAGCCAGCAAAGGGAAAGCTTGTATTTTTTTATAGAATGAAATCCATAATATCCTGCAAGCACAACTGGCAAAAACAGGAAAATAAAGATATAAGAATTAAAAAGCATGTAATCTCCTTCAGTATTTGTTTCATTCGCTTAAGAACACTTCTTTCTGCCCTTTAGCTTTTCTTTTTATTGGCACTATTATACGTGCATAAACCCTATTTGCAATGCAATATCCTAGCGGACTACGCAGAAACATACTCATGCGAAACAAGTCTCCTTTGCTTCTATGAACCTTTGCATAGACTTGTCGAATCGCCACTTTTTCACTCCGCATCATCTTTGCCAGACGCTTTGCATCTGTTCTTGTCTTCTGACAAGCAGACAAATCTAAATAATAGGATAAAAGACGCCTCCAAAAATAATATGCAGCCAAATCTCCCATTGTTTCCGATACATTTGTTCGGATATAAGAAATATGCGCGCGCCAAAAAGGGATTTCATCTCTAAACATTCGTTCGCTTTTGGTCACATTCATAATGCTTCCCTGTCTATCTTGTACATAATGATAAAAACCAGTATCCATGTAGACGGCTTTTTTCAGTTTACAAAATGCTTTGGTAGTGTACATAATATCCTCTGAGTTTCTCCCTTTTGGAAAGAACATATCTTTCACCAAATCTTTATGAAATAATTTACTCCACACAGAATTATAAATTACATATTGATCATGCCCGCAAATATAAATCTTCAATAGTGCCTCCCTAGAAAGAGGTACCACTTGATTGCTCTCTACATTAGAAGTGGTCGGGTTAAAATCCTTTGTGCTGTACTCTGTAACATAACGACAGATTGCAAGCTCTGCCTGATTGTCAACACATGCAGTGTACATACGTTCATACATATCTAGTTCTATCCAGTCATCACTGTCCACATAGCCAATATAAATTCCTGTGGCAACCTTAAGCCCAGCATTTCTGGCATCTGACAACCCGCCATTTGGTTTGTGTACTACCTTTATTCGCTTATCGCTTTTTGCATAGACATCACACATCTGCCCAGAATGGTCCGTTGAACCATCATCTACTAATATAATTTCAAGAGTTTGATAGGTCTGATGCAACACCGATTGAATGCAGCGGTCCAGATATTCTTCTACATTATATACTGGAATTATAATTGAAATTAAATCTTTCTGCATGAGAATCCTTTCATATAACAGTTCAAATACCCTTTTATAGCAATTTGGGATTTGTGACAAATTAATTTATTACAAATTAAAATTTTTTAATCAACATACAGTCCCCAAAGCATCAATTAATATCCACCTAGGCCAATTTTGGTGCACTGTCTTTGTATCTATTGTCTCATAATTATCGTGGTGCAGCGGGCGCAGCATCAATTTGTCTGGATTTTGATTCAGCCTTGCTCCCCACATGCTAAAAGTGCTATTTGCACAGATATTGTGTTTGCAACAGCTCATTAACTGCATATCGTATAAACTGTTCCTTCCTGTATTCCAATCTACAATACGCATATTCTCTTTGTTGTAGATGCTTCTCACATATGTGATGTCATCTGAAAAAATATAAAATATTGGATTTTTCACTCGCTCTGCAATATAATTAATCGCACTGTTATAATAAGCCTCTGTGCAAATTCCCATATACCGTTTTCCATCTGCCACGGTCAAATAATCATCGCGCCGAATATGAATGCTTACCGCATTCTCTTGTCTCATTGCTTGCATTGTCTGCAAGTTGCGTGGGTCAGCACTTTTAGGAAACTTAATCTTTTGTTGTAATAAGGATATAATGTCTATATAATATCGCTCACAGCTCCAAAAACCATAGAGATACACATTATCCATAGAAAAGATTTCTGGCATATAAACTGCTGTCTCTCTAATAGTCCTTTCTCGTCGACCCGTAAGCTTTCTTCTAATTCGGTCTGTAACCCTCATGCTGTTATCCAAAAAAAGGCGGCGTTCCTTCTCTGTACAAACCTCGTATTTTAGTGCATCAAGCCATTCCAATTCCAGCGCACGCCACTCTCTTTCCTCGCCTTTTGCTTCTTTATATGCGTATAAGTCAAGTTTCACTTCTTTTCCAAGAAATTTAAACTTTTCATATAGCGCATATTGATAAAGTTGATTGCCAAGTCCTCCCATAACATGTATGATTATCATAATCTGTCTCCATTTAGGAATATTATTTGTCATTTTATTTCAATGTTGTGTCTGGGCAAAAGCCCTCCCTTATCGTTTCTCCTCGAAAAAAGATTGGCGTCTTTCTTGGAATTGCCGGAAAAGAATCATATCCAACTCTATCTCCACTGCGCGGATAATAAAATATAACTCCATTCACATCATAGCTTTCCAGTTCATATTGCCCGTAATCCTGCTGAAATACATATGCCTGTTTTGCTGACTCCGCATAAACATAACGCACAAAAGAGAGCAGTTTTACAGCCGAAAATAGGAATAGTGTTGCTGTTCCCAACAACGCTATCTTTACTATCATATCCTTTTTTTGGAATTTGTCAAAGTATTTTCTTAAAATATCAAATAAAATACCACCCGTTATCACGACTGTAAGCAGAATATAAGCATATCCATACCGCAATAACGGCGCAGAAAATTGCCAAAAAATATAAGAAGAAAGAATCGTGCCAAGTACCAGAAGTTGATTAGCGTACATCTGTTCACAATTTCGTCTAAAAAGAACTTTCCGAATGATTAAAAGAATAAAAATAACAACGCAAATCATATCTGCCAGTACAAGCAACTTTCCAATGACAGGCAATGTGTTATAAAACCATGCCGGAAACCATTCTCCCACTGGCAAATCAGCCAGCGCTGCATTATAAATTCCTCTTCCCCATGTCCGAATTTCCGCCGCATCCAGCGCTGCCGATGCAGCAGGAATTTTCCAGTCTACACGAAATAAATCTAATGCTGGAAATGGATATAGCAAATATCCCGATATTAAAACTGTCCTTGCAAGCCACGGAACAATCACTTCACACCCCAATAATAGATAAACACCAATATCGCGCAGCTTTTTTTCTCGTAGCAAGATACACAGCGGTTTTATTACCAATATTAAAATAAAACCCGCTGTTAGCTTTAATGTCATGGCATAGCCCCCCGCCACGCACAAAAGGGCGTAGGGCGCTGCCTGCTTTTCGTCATTCTCTATAAGTTCCAGCCATTTTATTACAATAAAAAACACAACGCACATAACAGCGTAGTCAGAGGCTGGCGCAACAATATCACTGTAAATGACTGTCAGATAATAAAAAGCACCCACTCTTGCAAAATCTGTTACGAATGTCTTTCTATTCTTCTTTTTCTGAAACAGAGTAAGCACCTGTATCCAAAGCAAAAGCGCTATAAATCCATTGACCGTATGCAGAGACCTGCCACAGAGAAATTTCATACTGTAGAGTGCAGACAACGCAAAAAAGGAACTGTTGTAGGCAAAACGCACATGAATATTGCCCAGTCCCTTTACAATACCATATTCCTCAATCCATCGAATACTCTGTGCATGATACAAATCAGAATCATAGTGCATATACCCGCGCGAAGTACAAAAGCACCACAAGATAACACTTACCGCCAACACAAGCTTTCTTGCCCTGCTGTTGTTTCTCCATACACTACATAATAGTTGTGTAATCTGCTGGTGCTGTATCGCCACAACCGGAATGCACATTCCTACAAGAACAAGATTCGCCACTGCGCCAACTTTATAAAACAAACTAAACACCTGCGCATACACAGTAATTGTTATCAATCCTGCCGCCAAAATACTACTGATACTTTTTACACGGTATTGAAAGTGCCTCCATACAATTTCGCGCAGCCGCATTCCCATCAAAAATGCAGTGATTGCAATATAGATCCAGTTAAAAAATACAGAAAGCATTTTTTCCTCCGCTTTATCCAATATACATTTTTTCGCAATCCAACATCCAGCTCTGAAACATTAACAGATACCAAATCTGAATACGCCAGTTCCCTCTCTCTGTAAAATCTCTCCAAATCCGCTGCACTGCTTCTGCATTCAAAATCCCCTGCCGTTGGATTTGTTCATAGTCAAGCAAAGACTCTGCCCACTGTCGAAGCTCTGGTTCTAAAAGCCACTGTGTAATTGGGATAGAAAATCCTTTTTTGGGTCGGTCCATCATCTCTTTTGGAACATAACGGTACAATACATCTTTTAATATTAGTTTGCCCTCATTCCCTTGTTTTTTATACGCCATAGGAATTGTCCAAGCAAACTCAACCACGTCTTTATCCAGCATAGGCACCCGTGTTTCGAGCGAAACCGCCATTGCAGTACGGTCAACTTTGACCAAAATATCATCTGGGTGATAGACTTCCATATCCATTAACATAATGCTACTTTGGGGATCGCTCAGCGCCCCATAAGGAACGCTGTTGTGTTTATATCTATATGTTTCCTGTTCCAATGCAATATGAAGATTTGAAGCTTCTTGCGCATTGGATAACTCATACAAATGTTCAGGGCTTTTTGCCCCCAAAAGATACGCTTTTGTCTGTAGCAATTGATTATCCCGAATCAGCGGATTTCCCACTAGAAACTTACTGGCAAGTTTTCGGATTCCATAGGGATAGCGTTTCATTTTTCCCCAAATGCGATTGATTGACGCGTAGGAACCATACCCACAAAAAAGCTCATCTCCTCCATCGCCACTTAGTGACACCGTTACATGCTGTTTTGTCATTTTGCTTACAAGATACGTTGGAATCTGGGAAGAATCTGCAAATGGTTCTCCAAAAATCCAAGAAAGTTTTGGAATCACTGCTTTTGCATCTTTGGCTGTAATATAAAGCTCTGTGTGCTCTGTGCCAAGATGCTGTGCAATTTCCTTTGCGTAAGTAGCTTCGTTATATGCAGGATCTTCCATACCAATTGTAAAACTCTGCACCTTGCGTGAAGACTGCGCCTGCATGAGTGCCACAATGGTACTGCTGTCAATCCCCGCGGACAAAAATGCACCGACTGGAACATCTGCCACCATCTGTTCTTTGATAGAAGCCTTTAACAATCGTTCAAGTTCATCTGCTGCTTCCTGTCTGTTCCCTTGAAACAAATGTGCCTGTCCATATTTTGCTACTTCTCGCACAGACCAGTATGTTGTTATTTTTGGTTCCTTATAAGGTGGGTCTAACTCCAACATACAGCCTGCATCCAGCTTATAGATATTTTGATAAATAGAATACGGCGCTGGAATATATCCATGAATAAAATACAATTGCAGTACCTTGGTGTCAATTGCATTATCAAAGCCGTCTAGCACACGAATACTGCCAATATCTGAGGCAAAGACAAAATGTCCATGAACAAATCCATAGTATAGTGGCTTCTCACCAATCCGGTCTCGAATCAATGTCAACCGCCTTGTCTTTTTATCAAACAATGCAATGGCAAACATTCCTTTACAATGTTTGATAGTCTCTGTCACACCATATGCCTCAATCGCCTCAAGCAACACTTCTGTATCAGAAGTTCCTCGAAAAGCAGTTATTTTTTTCTCTTTTAATAGCTTATCCCGCAGCCTGCGATAGTTATAAATCTCACCGTTAAACACACATACATACCTTCCAGAAGCAGAGTGCATTGGCTGCATACCTGTCTCTGACAAATCTACAATGGAAAGCCTGCGATGTCCCAACACAACATTGGCTGTATCATCTGCCCAGATCCCACCTGCATCCGGTCCCCTGTGATACATTCTTTGATTCATCTTTTCTATATTTTCTTTCCAATTTTTAGGGCTGTTGCAAAAACCTGCTATTCCACACATATCTGTTCTGACCTCATTTATTGTTATTGCTAAAAATTTATAACAGTTCAGACAAGCTGACCTGTTACTGCAAAAATCCATTGAAAATCGCCTTTGGCGATGGATTTTTGCTCTCAAGTTTTACATGTTCATATGGTCTTCACAAGTCTTGTGAAGACCTGTCTAAATTGTTACAAAAATTTCCATGTAGCGTTCAAAAATGCCATTGGCATTCTTACTGCGGTGTGCGGGTCAGCTCCGCTGACAAATTACAGATTCGCACGCCTGCAATCTTGCCGGAGGTTTATCTCAGTAGGAGATTGTTCTCCTACCGAAATAGTAACACATTTTTATACTAATGCCTAGTGTATGTAGAAAAAAACAGTGTATTCTCTGTAGAATACACTGTTTTGGTAACAGTTCGGCCTTCGGCTTTCTGTTACAGGTATCAAGCCATGCAAAACCACTTGATGGCGTCAAAGCCATGCCTTGTAGCTTGATGCATCTCTGCCACTACACAATTTTACATGGCTTATAATTCTATAATTTGCAGTAAATGCAAAGTTTTAGACTAAACTGTAACCTGTCTTGGACTTTATTTTAATTCCTTATTGTAATACGCGCACAACAATTTCTTTTTTTATCCTAGAACCATCATTTGTGGTTATTGTAATAACCACATCCTCCTGTCCTCTCTTTTTGGCGGTTAGTTTACCAGAGGAGCTTACGGAAACCAATTTAGAATTACTGCTCTTATAAGTCAGTTTCTTATTTGTAGCAGTAATTGGATTGACAATTAACTTATCGGAAAGCTGTAATGTCTTTTTGTTCTTAACACTTTTTACAAACAGCGTAATGATCTCTCGACCTTCATTGTCTTTTTCTTTCCAGATATCTTTTGCTACATCAATACTCTTAACCATCTTGCCTACATATAAAGTAATCTTACCTGATTTCTTACTTCCGTCTGTTGCTGTCGCAGTAATCGTGACCTTTCCATTGCTGTGCCCAGTCACAATACAGCTTCCATCATAGTTTGGTGTCACCTCCGCAATATTCGGATTGCTAGATTTCCATGTTACCTGTTTGCTAACGCCATATTGATCGACATAATTTTTTGCACCGGTAATATCGGCTTTCAGCGTAATGTTTGCATGATTCGTATCAATATCTATTCCGACAATGGACGCATATTCGAGATTGACATTATCCTTTTGTTCCACAATCTGTACTTTTGTTGCAGGCGCCACACAATGAACTCGGAACTCACAGATTGCTGTGCCACCATCTGCCGCAATTGCTCTGACAATCACATTACTATCGCTGCTTGTATCATAATCTCCGCTGCCAAATAGTTTCTTTACCGTAATCTTACCACTTTTATTTACAGATACCAAACTTTTTACTTCGCTTTCCCATGTCACTTTTTTCGTTGTCGCTGCTAATGGTTTAAACGCCAGCTTTAACTGGACAGATTTTTTATAACCCACATAGACATCGTAAACACCATCTGCCGGTTCAATTTTTGTTATCTGCTTTGTGACTACTAATGTAACACTCGCCTTTTTATTGCTGCCATCAGTAGCGGTTGCAGTAATCACTGCTGTACCATTTTTCTTAATCTCGACATTACCTTTTTCATCCACTGTAGCAACAGCTGTTTTATTAGATTTCCATGTCACTCTATCATCATAGGAAGCACCATCCACCGATGCATTAAACTTGATATCATTATTCCATGTCTTACCTTCATCTAGTGTAAATCCTTTAATCAAATCTACACCAAGCTTTTTATCTTTTACAGAGACCCCATTTGCCAAAATATCTACACTAGAAACCGCAGAACATACTTCAACATAATAATCATCTGTCTTTTCACTTCCCTTTTTTGAAGTTGCTCTAATAATAGCAGTTCCTTCTACATTCCTCTTTGCGGTTACTTTCCCTTTAGAATCGACTGTGGCAAGCGATGGATCCAAAGAAGACCAAGTTACAGCTACCCCTCCCTCTGTAGAAAGTTGTATCTTTTTCCCTTTTGCCACCTGTTTGGGACCAATGATTTTTACAGTTGGATCTATATCTGTCACATTCAATGTATAGGAATCTTCTTTCTTAGAACCATCTGTGGTCCTTGCGGTAATTGTCACCTTTCCTTCTTTTTTAATCTGGATAGTCGCCTCACTGTAACCATAGTTATTTTCAATTAAATAAACTTCCGCAATGGCTTTATTCGATGTGAACCACTCTACTTCTTTGCGATAATCGTTTTGCTGATTTGAGCCACCACTAAGTTCCGCAACAAAAGATACTCTGCGGTTGCTATTTATATCTTGCATATCTATTTCTGAACTTTTATCAGCGCTTATATAGCTTCCGTTAAATTCAGTAATCTCTATTTTATCGTTCTTCCCCATTACATAAACGATATGTTCTGCGTACTTGCCGCTGCCGTCCGCTGCCTCCGCTCTAATCTTTGCTGTTGCTTCCCCTGTCCCACTAATTGCAGTCACATAGCCACTGTCGTCTACTACAACAGCGTTCTTGTCACTGCTTGTCCATATTATATTTTTGTTTGCTGCATCTTTGTCGGTCACTTCTGCATGTAATTGAATCGATTGCCCCGCCCCTACATAGTGGCTTCCAGTAATCGAAATACTTCTTACAAGTGTTGCCACATTTACTGTTACTTTTGCAGTTTTGTTGCTGCCGTCAATTGTGGTTGCTGTAATAATTGCTCTGCCAAGTGATTTCGCTGTAATCGTACCTTTTTCATCAATCGTAGCAACCTTCTCATTGCTAGATTTCCAATCGACAATCTGGCTTGCCTCCTCAGGCAAAATTCTTGCTGCTAACGTGCGGGTTTCCATTCCTGCGTCAAGGTCAATTCCTACTATTTTGTTTGTAACAATCACATCATCTTCCAGATTTGTGTTTCCATCTGGTATCATAATATCAAAGGTTTTCACTGCCTCTGTAACTTTTACCGGAAACGTTTCAGAAGCACCGCCTCCATCCGCTGCTGTAGCAGTAATATCTGCCACACCTTTACTGATTCCTGTTACTTCTCCTGTATTTTTATCTACAGTTGCAATAGATGTATCATCTGACTCCCAACAAACTGCTTTATTTTCTGCTGATTTTGGAAAAACCTCTGCCTTTAGTTTTATTTTTCCGCCTTTTGCAACCTTGCTACTTCCTGTAATAGTTATAGAAGATACGAGCGACGAAACATTTATTGTAACGGATGCTGTAACACCACTGCCATCTGCTGCTGTAGCAATAATTTCTGTTTTTCCATATCCATTTACTGTCACGGTGCAGCTTCCATCTTTATGATCTTCCACTGTCGCCACTTTTGTATTTGCCGATTTCCATAAAACAACTTGCGATGCATCGTCTGGTTTATTTTTTGCTCGAAGAGTTAATGTTTTACTGTCTGTCTCAGGATTCAAACCAATTGACTTCCCATTAACAGGGTGCTTCATGTCTGTTGCTTTATAGATTTCAATAGATTCTATCCTAGGAATAACGATAAACTCCATCTCATAAGAAGCCTCGCCGCCATCCATAGAAGTTGCCTTCAATGTCACTTTGGTTTCGCTTCCCACATCCTTCGCAGTAATAATCTTCTTCTCCGCATCAATTGTAAGACAATTCTTGGGATTCATTTCCCATTTTAATCCCTCATCAGTAGCATCTGCAGGTGTAAATTTAGGAACTAGCCTTACACTACATCCGCTAGTCAACAATACCCTGCCCTGAGAATCCAACACAACCGGTGTGTTCTTATCTACTTCCTTTGGCTCTAACACAAACGATTGCACAATTCGTTTTGTTCTAATCGTTGTTTTCCCAACTTTGTTGCTTCCATCTTTTGTCAGTGCTGTTATTTCTGCTGTTCCACTAATGTTTCCGGTTACAATACCTTTTTCTTTGTCCTTAAACTGAATTACAGAAGAATTATTGGACTCCCATGTTACCTTTTGACTTGCATTGCTTGGGGACACAACAGCACTAAGCATCTCTGCTGGCTGTTTTAATTTCTTTGTCCCAACAGCAATAAATTTCTTTGTCACCAAATCATAAATCGCCGTTTTCTCTGTAATATCTTCCTCTCCTAGTTTAACTTTTACACCTGTCGCCAGAGGTAAAACTGTAATGTTAACACTTTTTGAAGAAATAGTATCTCCATCAGTAACCGTAAACTTAACTTTAACAGGGCTTCCTGATGGTGTTGGCTTAAGCCCTGTCACTTCTGCTTTTGGTGTTCCTAGGGTATTTGCTTTTGGCGAAATCTTAACATATTCGTTGTTTCCGGGCCCCCACTGAATTTCTGCATTGTCCGAAAACCCCTTTGTCACTGCCTCAAGTACAATGGTTTCCTTAACTGCAATATCTAAATCCTCAAGTTCTGCACCATCTTCAACTCTTCTAATATGGATAATGCTATCCTTTTTGGAAACGGTTACTTTTAATTCTAGCGATTTTGATAGAGAGTTGTCCTTTAATGTTCCTGTAATTGTTGCGCTGCCTGGTGCCTCCGCTCTAATTACTCCTTTTTCGTCAACTGTAGCAACTGATGTATCATCAGAATCCCACACCATTTCTGTATTTTCTGCTTTCTCTGGTGTAAAGCGTACTTTTATAGCATATTCTTCTCCTTTTATCAGCTCAATGCTGGTTTGGAACAGTTCCATATCCTCCACAATTGTAGCACTTTTCCACTTTGCATATAAAGTTACTGGCGCATTCACCTGATTATTAAAATTATAGGAAACATTTAATCCCGCATCACTATACCAACCCTGAAATTCTGCATAATTCTTTGTCGGATCTTCAGGTTTGTTTACAGAATTGCCTTTATTTATCAATTCAAAATAAGAACTTCCTGAATAACCACCATTTAACTCATAAACTACAGGATACCAATATTCAGGTTCCTCTTGACCACTTAGTATAGGATATCCGTCATTAATACCACTATTGTCCGAAGAAAAACTTCCTCCAAGAATTGTAATTGCATCTTGTGATTTTAGAGCACTGGAAGTCTTTGCCATTTCCGCATCTGAAACACCACCTTTTTCTCTGTAAAATGCAATACTATGTTCATCACCAACATAAAGACAGCTTGTATAGGAAGTATCTTCCTCCTTGCCAAAAAATCCCACAAGCATTGCTGCATAAGAACCTTCCTCACCAGTTATATTTCCAGCATGATAACAGTTGGATATAAAACCTTTTTTGATGATTCCTGCTATACCGCCAAGATACTGTGACGTTTTGGCAGCACGAACACTTCCTGTGTTATAACAATTTTCAATTGGTACTCTATAACTCTCCCCTGAACTTCCTAAGATACCACCAATCCCCACTGATTTTGTAGTTCCGCCACTGCCGTTAATACTTCCTTGATTAAAGCATTCACCAATACTGTACTCCCGATTCCCATTATATAACCCTACAACACCACCGACATTTGCCAAACCAGTTACAGATCCAATATTTCCACATCTTGTAATTGCTCCGGATGTTGATCCAGCAATACCGCCAATATTTTTATCTTCTCCGTTAACCGCTGCATAGTTATAACAATCGTGAATGGTTCCTAACTTATTCTGTGCTACAATACCGCCCGCTTCACCAATTTCCTGCGAATTGTTTTTCTGCCGTACTACTCCATAGTTCGTACAATCTGCGACTTCTCCTTCATTTATGCCCACGATACCTGCTACAATATAAGCACCTTCAATACTCATGTAATTGGCACAGTTTTTAATACTATCAGATTCCCTTGATGTATTGGTTCCAGCAATTCCAGCAACAACTGCTGCCTTTGTATTAATGCTGCCCACTGTATAACAGTTCTGGATTACCCCATTGTTTCTGCCGACAATACCACCAATATCTTTTTTTGCATCCGCAGTACTTGCAGATGCTGTAATTCTTCCTGCAAAGACACAATTTTCGATATTTCCTTCATTTACTCCTACAATCCCGGCGGTAAAATCCATATCACTTGTAGACTCCAGATTTCCGGTAACCACACAATTGGTAATCATACCATCATTGCGTCCAGCAATAACACCCGCAGAACGCTCTCCTGTCAGTGATGCATTGCTAATATGTAAATTCTTAACTACTGCCCCCGATTGAATCACTGGAAACAAACCTTGATCTACTTTTAGATTCTGAATAGAATATCCATTACCATCAAAAATGCCAGCAAACCCACCACTATAATATGCAGGCTCTGATTTCATATCAATATTGCAAGCTAATGTTACTGTACTTCCATCATAATCATTCTTGCCAGTAAGAAAACCCAAAAACTGATCTTTGTTTTCTATTCTGTACTCATTTGATGAAATTTCTACAGGATCCTGCACAGATGCATAAGCCCTAACCGATACAACATCAAACGATGTTGTATTTCTCTTTGACTTAGAAATATATACTGACGCATCTACTTCAGGCACAGGAACTGATGTTTGCATTTCAGTCGTTTCAATTGTAACTGTTTCAAGTTCCATTGTTTCAAGTTCTGTGGTTTCTAATTCTGTGCTGTCTTCTGTTCCCTCTGTCTCCGTGTTTTCTTCTGTCTCTATTGTATCCGTTTCTGTTTCCTCTGTACCACTTTCCGTCTCTGTATTGCTCTCCGTCTCTGCCGTCTCTGTGCTACTTTCTGTCTCTGTTTCTATTGTCCCTGTGCTTATCGTCTCTGTGCTACTCTCTGTCTCTATTTCTGTTGTCCCTGTGCTTGCTGTCTCTGTGCTACCCTCTGTCTCTGTAGGCTTCGCACTTATTGTTTCTGTGCTGCTTTCTGTCTCTAACTCTGTGGTTTTTGTACTTATTGCCTCTGTACTGCTCTCTACCTCTGTAAACTCGGCACTCTCCGTCCCAGTATCCTGTTCTATTTCCGATTCTTCTGCACTTTCTTCTATTTCTTCTACTTCTTCGCTTTCGTACGTAGTCGTATTCCCCTCCTGATGTGTTGGGGATTCTTCCTGCCCTGCAGTCATTTGTGTCTCATATTCATCTGTCTCCGATGCATAAGCTATTCCTGTCTGTGGAAGTTCCGTCGTAATCAAAGCTACCGACAATATTACAGCGGCTACTCTCTTGATTCGTTTCAATCCCTTGTACTGCATTTTATTCCTCCTCATTACTTTTCAGACTCTTGAAATCTTCTTACAAATCCAACTCCAAAAGCCTATTTTCCCTAAATCCCAATTGCCAAACTTTTCCTCGTCTATTCTATAATATTTTTTTCTGTTTTTCCATAAATTTCATAGAAATTTTACAAATCTAAACGTAGTAATATGGTAATTAACCAATGAATTGCAGATTGCCAAAATTCTTAAAAAATGCTATTCTATTTTTGTCAAGTTAAATTTTTACAATCATTCTTTTTTATTTAAAAAAGTTTCGATTTCTTATGGAGAACATTATGAAAACAAAATGCAAATTCTATCTATTGTTCCTTGTATTAATCCTGTTATTGACTGGATGCCAACAAGAAGTCTCTGTCTCTGAGACAGAACTAATTGCCTCAACACCAGTTTCTAACACAGTTGACTTAACTGTCTGGGGTGCAGCAGAAGACGAAGAACTGCTTCGTCAGATAATCAATACATTTGAAGAAACTTATCGCGGACAAGCAAATTTTAACATTACCTATCAACCACAAAGCGAAAGCCACTGCATGGATGCTTTGATGGCAGACTTAGAAAATGGTGCAGATGTGTTTGCTTTTGCGGATGACCAACTAAATGCACTTGTCGCAGCAGGCGCATTAGAACCTATTGAAGATGCCGCTTCTGTCAGAGAGGCCAATCTGCCAGAAGCCGTTGTCGCGGCTTCTATAAACGATACAATGTACGCGTTGCCACTGACAGCAGACAACGGATACTTTCTATATTATAATAAGGATTATTTTTCAGATGAGGATATTCAATCGCTAGATCGAATCCTTGCGATTGCGGCGGAACACAGCAGCCAATTTTCTATGGATTGGTCCTCTGGCTGGTATATCTATTCCCTGTTTGGCAACACGGGACTCACTGTCGGATTAAATGATGATGGCATCACCAATTATTGTACTTGGAATGCGGTGGATAACAATATTAAGGGAATCGATGTTGCACAGTCCATGCTTGAGATTGCTGCACATCCTGGCTTTCTTAGCACAGACGATGCCGGTTTTCTGGAAGGCGTACAAAATGGCACAATTATTGCGGGCGTCAATGGCGTGTGGAATGCCGTTGCAGTAGAAGAGGCTTGGGGCAGTAGCTTTGGCGCTGCAAAGCTTCCTTCTTATACTT
This sequence comes from Lachnospiraceae bacterium, assembly GCA_014239155.1. Lineage (GTDB taxonomy): Bacteria > Bacillota > Clostridia > Lachnospirales > Lachnospiraceae > COE1. The sequence continues at coordinate 116,647 of JAAZZQ010000056.1, forward strand.
GTGCTGGACAGCAAATACAAATGGCTTCGTTCTCTGGCTATAAACTCATTGGCGTAAACGCCTACTCTAAACAGAGAAAATGGGCTGCTAAATTGGCTGCATGGATTGCTGACGAAGAAAATCAAAAACTGCGTTTTCGGATGCGTGGTCAAGGTCCTTCTAACCGCAATGCGGCTGCCTCAAAGGAAGTACAAGACTCCCTTGCAATTGCGGCCCTGCTAGAACAGTCTGAATTTTCCTGTCTGCAACGCATTGGAGGGAAATTCTGGGACCCAGTCACTATATTTACTGGCGAAATTCTAGCTGGAAATCCATCGGGAAAAGACTTGCAAGAACAACTCGACCAAATGGTTGCAGGAATTACTGCCCCCTAACGACAGAATAGAACGATTAAAATACGATTTATGCTCAAAGGAGGATTTGTTTCCATGAAAACAATTAGTTTAAAGCATCGGTTAATCTTGCCCATTGCCCTTCTGGGTATTGTTGCGCTTTTATCAAACATAATTTCGATTGCAAATATACGCAATGTAAATGCGAGTGCCTCCAAAATTGCCGACAATTATATGGATGGCAAAAGCCGTCTGGCTGAAATTTACCAATCCTCCATGAATATTCACAAAATGGCTTTGAGTCACATCGTTGCCACAGACTACACCACTATGACCACTCTTGTTCAGCAAATTAAATTAGAGGAAGCACACCTAGACAACCTGCTTACGCAATACCAAGAATATGTCATTCCAACGGATCAAAAGACTTATCAATCGCTTCTCTCCGATTATGATTCCTTCAAACATGCACTTGTTCATTTGGCTTGTGCAAGTGCCAGCCGCAAGACACAAGACGCCTATCTCCTTGCAAATGGTGATGTGGCGACGTTTTCCCATGCTATAGAGACTGATATTGACGCGCTGAACGCCTCTATTCAAGAACAGACCACCACCGCTCGAAAACAGCTTGCCTCCGTATATCTCATATCGCTGACCGTGGGAATTGCAGCGGCGTCAGCCTGTATTTTATTGGTCTTTGCCGATCTAAAACTAATTACCAAATATGTTGTTCGCCCAGTCAAGAGCATCTTACAGACAATACAGGAAAGCTCTAATCGCATTAACACAATGACTGGAGAGGTCTTAAAAAGAACACGTGCCTCAAAAAAAAGCGCCGCCGACCTCTCCACACTTGCTGAAGCGTTGTCCTCTGCTTTTCAGAATGTGGCAGGCAATGTATCCACTATCAATCACAATGCGGAGGATATCCGGCTTGATGTTCACAATATTGCAGAGGAATGCAATACCATTAGCGACTATACAGTTCAAATGAACACGCGGGCCGACGCAATGCAGCTCTCTGCACAGTCCAGCGCAAAAAACACAGATAGCAAAACCAAAGAACTTCTAGGCGCACTAAATGATGCTATAGAAAAAAGCCACAGCGTAGACCAAATTAAAACTTTGACAGGAGAGATTCTTGCAATTGCCCAACAGACACAACTCATTGCATTAAATGCCTCTGTGGAAGCTGCACACGCAGGAACCGCCGGCAGGGGATTTGCCATTGTTGCAGACGAGGTGCGCGCCCTTGCTAATTCTAGTCAAGAAACTGCAAGTCGTATTCAGGAAATGAACACAGTTGTCACCGCCACAGTACATAATCTCTCAGAGAATGCACAGAACCTTGTAGATTATATGAGTCAGTCTGTCCTAACTGAATTTCAGGCGTTTGTGGCATCTGGAAGCCAATATAAAGAAGATGCCGCCTACATTCGCCGCGCAATGAATAACTTTTACCAAAGAACGAACTGTCTAAAACATTCTATGTCTGGTATTGCAGACTCCATTAATACCATTACAAAAGCAGTCGGCGACAGTGCAGGCGGCATTGCGGGCGTCGCAGATAACACCAAAAACTTAGCCAAAGATATGGAGGATATTACCAAGCAAATGGACGATAATCAAGAGATTGTAGCAGACTTAAATCGAGAAACGGTCGTGTTCGACAACTTGTATTGACATGCGTCTACACGATTGTTAAAATAGAAACTAAATAAGTTACAGTTTAGACAGGACTTTGCACTGCGCTGCAAATTATGGCTTATATAAGCTTTCTATTTTAGTAATGTATACCAATTCAAAATATTGAGCCTTTGGGAGGAAATGACATGTATCATTGCCATATCAATTTCTTTTTTTTGGGAAAACAACGCAAACTATTTAAGTTAATTGAGGAGCTATCCCCTCTCGAACATTTTACACATGAATATTTTGAGAGTAAAACGCCCTACGAATCAATGATTTCAAAGGCGGATGTTATTATTGTGAATCTCCACGATATGGATGCTGCCACGACAATGCAGATGTTGTTATCAGAAAAAAGACAAACTACCAATCTGATTGTTCTCGCAGACAAGCAACAGATTGCCTGTCTGGCAGAGATGAACGGATGTCTTGCAGAAATCTATGATATTTGGACACTACCGTTGTCTAACGAAGAACTTACCTTTCATTTTGTTAAATGGCAACAAGACTACAAAACACAAAAAGACTATTGGCAGTCTAATCAATACTTAGAATCCGCGATTAACAGCGTACCAAATCTGGTCTGGTACAAAACCAAAGATGGTATCCACAAGAAGGTCAATGATAGTTTCTGTCGAACAGTCAACAAAACCAAAGAGCAAGTGGAAGGCCGCAAGCATGCTTACATATGGGATGTCGCACAAGATGATCCCGCGTGCATTGAATCGGAACAGGAAGTTATGACACGAAAGGAAACTTGTATCTCGGAAGAGATTGTTCAGACCAGCGATGGGGAAAGACTACTTACAACATACAAATCCCCCTTATATGATCTGGATGGAAGTGTTATGGGTACCGTCGGTATTGGTATTGATATCACACAGGAAAACGAATACAAACAGCAGCTGATTGCCAAGACCAAAGCCTTAGAAACCATTTTCACTACAATGGACTGTGGCATTCTATGTCATACTGTTGATGGATCCAGAATTACCAGCATTAATGGCGCTGCCCTAAAAATTCTAGGATATGAATCACAGGAAGAAATGATCGCAGCAGGTTTTGATATGATTGCTCCTTCTGTACTAGACGAGGATCGGCCACTTCTACAAGAAGGAATTCTGTCCTTGAAGGAAATTGGTGACAGTATTAATGTGGCATACCGCATAAGACATAATAATGGTGATCTGTTGCATATTATGGGAAATATCAAACTGATACAAGAAAATGGAGAACTGTTATATCAGCGTTTTTTGTTGGATTGCACTATGCAAAGATTGCATGAAGAAGAAAAACACAAACAGGAAGAACAGCGCCAGATGGAACTTGTTCATGCATTAAGTATCGATTACAATCTTGTATGCTTTTTTGATCTGGATACAGGTCTAGGCAGGGCACTTCGGATTAGTGATTGTCCTTATAAGATTTTGGATAAACTTTTTGATGGTGAACTTCTTATGGAGAAAAATCTTAACCTCTATATAGACCAATGTGTCTACGAGGAAGATCAAGAATTGCTCCATCAAGCAGTTTCACGAGAGAATCTAATGAAAAAACTTGCTGAAAAACAAGTGTATTCTGTGAATTACCGCACTGTCTGTTATGGAGAAATGCGCTATTTCCAAATGAAAGCTGTATGCGCTGGAGACTGGAGCCAGAATTGTGGTATTGTCCTTGGTTTTCATAGTATTGACGAAGCGATTCGTAAGGAAATGGAAAAGACAACGATTCTGGAAGATGCACTGCAACAAGCAAATCATGCCAACAAGGCAAAAAGTATCTTTCTCTCCAATATGTCGCACGACATCCGCACACCAATGAACGCTATTATTGGCTTTACTACATTGGCACTCAGCCGCATTGAACATACAGACCAAGTTGAGGGATACCTCAAAAAGATTATGACTTCTGGAAACCACTTGTTGAATTTAATTAACAATGTACTTGATATGAGTCATATTGAAAGCGGCAAAATGCAGTTGTCTGAACAGCTTTGCTCTCTTCCTGAAATCCTGCATGGACTGCGCAACATTATACAAGCAGACATCCACTCCAAACAGCTTGATCTGTACATGGATGCCATTGATGTACAGAATGAAAGAATCTATTGTGACCGACTGCGATTAAACCAAGTACTGTTAAATCTTTTGAACAATGCGATTAAATACACAACTGCCGGAGGTATTGTTAGCATCAAGGTTACAGAAAAACCAAGTGCCAAGGAAGGATATGCCAACTATGAATTTCAAGTAAAAGATACTGGTATTGGCATGAGCGAAGATTTTGTCAAGCATATCTTTGAACCGTTTGAGCGAGAGCGCAACTCTACGATTAGCGGTATTCAGGGAACAGGACTTGGCATGGCCATCACCAAAAACATTGTCAACATGATGAATGGTTCCATCAGCGTAACAAGTAAGCAAGATGTCGGATCAGAATTTACGGTTTCTTTCACCTTCCGCATCAGCTCAGAAGTAAAAGAGTCCCCGTTAATCCCAGAATTACAAGGATGCAGGGCACTTGTGGTAGATGACGACTTTAACACTTGTGACAGTGTTTCCTATATGCTACAACAGATTGGAATGCGCGCGGAATGGACTCTTTCTGGAAAGGAAGCTGTGCTGCGCACGCATCAGGCAGTGATGCGCAAGGACTTCTATTCTGTCTATATTATTGACTGGCTGCTGCCAGACATGAACGGAATTGAGGTCGCACGCAGAATCCAAAAGGAAACCGGCGGAAATGTACCAATCATTGTTTTGACTGCATACAACTGGGAAGATATTGAAGACGAAGCAAAAGAAGCTGGCGTCACAGCATTTTGCAGCAAGCCGCTATTCTTGTCAGAGCTTCGGGAATGTCTGCACTCCATTGCAGTCACGGAAGAGGGAAATGATTCAGACACAGACAAAAAAGCATCTATGTTCCATGCAGAACACCTTTTACTTGTGGAAGACAATGAACTCAACCAAGAAATCGCTGCTGAGATTTTGCAGGAAGCTGGATTTTCAGTTGAGATTGCTGGAAACGGGAAAATTGCTGTCGAAATGCTAGAAAAATCAACCCCGGGCTATTATCAACTTATCCTGATGGACGTACAAATGCCTGTGATGAATGGCTATGAGGCAACCCGCGCTATCCGCAAATTAAAGAACACACAGCTTGCATCCATTCCCATTCTTGCCATGACAGCCAACGCCTTTGAGGAAGATAAACAGGAAGCTCTAAAAAGTGGTATGAATGGACATATCGCCAAACCGATCAATATTGATAATTTAATGAGCGCTTTAAAGCGCGTATTGCATTAACTTCAAATATAATCGAGTAGGGAAGATTACTTCCCCTACTCGCGCGCCGGGTGTCCGTCAGCTTGCTGACATATTTCATTTAGACACCCGTGCGCATATAAATCCCCGTATAGCATTTTCCGCTGTACGGGGCTTTGTATGCGCATTGGCGTCCAATTAATCTATTTTTTCTTGCTTCTTTTGTCTTTTCTTTTTCCTGTGTGCTTTTCCTTTCTTAACAACAATAATTAAGAGAAATACTGCTGTCACTGCACCTGCTACATAGCCAACGATCAATGCTATATCAGCCTTATTTTCCACAACACAGAAATACGCTTGTGTGCCTGTCATGTCAACCTGCAAATATTGTCCTCTGCTCTTGCCCTCTTGCTCTATCCATACTCCATCCAGATATTCATAGAGAACTGCGTCTTCATATGGATTTAAAATGCGCAGTGCAAAGGAATCTGTCTCCTTAATACCACCATTTTCCAGAATGACTTCATACACTACACTCTGCTTTCCAACCGCTTCCTCCGGCGGTACCATATCGCTTACTTTCACATTTAATATTGTATTTTCTGTAAAAATATCTTCCACCAAAGCATATGGTTTCTTCCATATGCCTTCCTCTACATCATTGTGATCGCCACTGCTCTGTACTACAGTCACATTATCCTTATACACTGCCTCCACCACAATTGTTCCGTGCATTGTCTGATTAGAGACATCCGGCCAAGCCCCATAGAAACCTTCTTTTGTAGGAATCTGTGGAAAATTTAATTGGTCAAGTTTCTCACCATATTTTACTTCCTCAGAACCAAGATAAGTATCCTCAATCTTGTAAATCACTTTAAGATGCCAAAACTGTGTGGGAAGCTGCTCTACCGTCAACAAATCCTCATAACGAATTGGCTCTGCCACACCAATATAACTAATATCATCAATTCCATGAATCTCATCACCCACATAGTAATTTCCAACAATTTTGGCTCCCTGTTCCTGCGCGTCAATATCCATCTCCTCATAGTCAGCCACTTGACCTGCAATGGCGCCTGCCCTGCCATTTGCAGATTGTACATCCGCCATTGCATAACAATTTTTTAGCGTTTGCGCATATCCTGCAATCCCCCCTACATTTTTATTGCCATTGACAGAACACAGTGCATAACAATTTTTAATAATAGTAAAGGATTCGCCACAGATGCCTCCCACATAGTCTCCTTCTGTGCTCTCCACACTGCCATAGCATTCGGAATCCATTATAATACCATGATTCATATAACCACAAATACCGCCTGCCCCATTTTTTTTGGCAGTGATATAGCCTTCATTCACGCTGCCTGTCACAAGGCATTTCATAATAAAGCGTCTGCCAATCTTATAGTCCACTGTGCCCGCAGCACTATCCTCAGGATCTTCCTCATCAATGGACATGGCGCCTGCAATGCCTCCTACATTAATATCTCCCTTTACAATACCTTTATTGGTACACGCATCAGTTCGCCCTGTTGTAATCGTATCAATCTTATCGTCATCAACATCTTCATACAGTTCCTCTATGCTTAGATTCTCCATATCCACCATGCGGTCCGCCAACAGATTAAACACAACATTTAGTTGGTCGTTAACCGCTCTAAGATCATCATTAATTCTGTCAGAATAACTTGCTGCATTGTCACTTAATGATTTAATACTGTTTGACAGTCCTTTTAACTGATTATGAAAATTCTCCTTCGTTGCGTCAAATGCATCCCCTAGTTGAGAAAAGCGGACATCTGGCTGCACATTCATATAGTTCACAATTCCTTTGATGCCATTGTTCGCTGACCGAAGTGCATCAAGCATATCCTGAATTTGGTTCGTCGCTTTCTCTAAATCGCTCTTTGCCGCCTTCGCCGCATCCGATGTATAAGGGGCAACAATATTATAGATCGTAGTTAGACTGCTCAAAATTGCAGATGCTGATGTTGACATTGTTCCTAGCGATTCCACTAGATTTAACACCTCTGTCACAATCGCTTGTTGTTCTTCATTCGTGAGCGTTTCCCAACTTTTATAAGAACCATCTGACTTTTGTACAATACTCTTAATATGATTGATGGACTTCTGCACTTGATCTGACGCCTGTGTCAACTCATCAATTGCGTCATCAATATTGGTCTTAGATGTATTGACTGCCTGTTCTTTGTTCTGTTTCTGAAAAGAAATATTCACTGTGCAAGGTGCCTTTGACAACTTAGTAATATCAAATTCATAAAGATAGGAACCACTCTGTTTTCTGGAAACAGACAACTTTTTGCCGTCTGCATCTGTGACTTGAATGCTTTTGACCGTATAGGAAACGCTTGGCTTCGCTGTAAGAGTCACCTTTCCCTGTGCATTGCCTGAGTAGGTAGCGTCACCGCTAAAATTGGACTTCAATACAATGTCAATTGGTTCAAACAGCGCTATAACTTCCACCGCTTTATCTGGCATTATAAAAGAATATCGTTTTCCATCACGCTCAAGACTTGGTGTCTCTCCATTTACTGTTATCTGGCTAAGAATATAACCATTGTTTGACACTGGCGTCACATAGACTTTATTTCCCGCCTTAGCACTTGAAATATCAACCGCTACAGATCCGCCAGTGCTGGATACTGTTGTAATATTGTAGGTAGTGCCAATATCCGTTGAAGTATCTTCCTTTTTTACAAAAGTAACAAAAGCAATATATTTGTTTGGGTCTGTATTTTCAAGTTTTACAACATACTTATAAGTTTGCTCACTCTCTCCCTTTTCCAACCCACTTTTAGGAATCTGGTCAGACGATATTGTGTTTGCGGAAATGTTATCCCCTAAATTAAACATAGACTCTTGTGTTTCAAGTTCCTCGACAAAAGCATTCTCCGTCCCAAAAGTAGTTTCTTCCGCTTCCTTGTCGGTTAAACTTTCACTGCTATCCGCACTCTCTGTCTCTAATGTATCCCCACTACTTACTTCAAGAGACTCCTCTTGACTGCTGTCTGTACTTTCTATCTCTGCAATATCTTTGTTATTTTCCTCTGAAGACTCTTGTTCATTATGGTTCGTACTCTCTGTCTCTAATGTATCTCTACTGCTTACTTCAACAGGCTCCTCTTGACTGCTGTCTGTACTTTCTGGCATTGATTCATTATTATTTTCTTTGTCTGTAATCGTCTCATCTTGCAGATTCACATCTGAACTTACATCGTTTTCCACGGTGTCATCCCCTGATACTGCTCCCCCCGGAAGCTTTTGGAATTCCAGTGCAGCTTCCTCTGAGACATCATACCCTTCTTCTGGTACAATTGTAATTGTATAGCTAACCCCGTCTGATGCCTTTGTGGCAGTTACTGTTCCTCCAACATTGGATTCCGCATAAATACGTCTGTCCGAATCACTATCATACTGATATTGAAACAGTATTTCTACCTCTGCATCAGAGTCTGGCATTGTGAAACTCCACTCATTCGCATCAGAATTGCTCTGCGTCGGTGTAACTTTACTGCCATTTATCCGCATTTCCTTGTACTGATAATTTGGTCTTGTTGTAATATGAACTGTGACATTCTCTCCTGCCGCAGCGGTGTTTCCTCCTGTTATATACGCGGTTCCGCCGGTTCCCGACCGAACTGTAATCCGATGTACCGCCGCCGCAGTTTTTGTAAATACTGCCTCGACCACTGTCGATATATTATCTTTTATATCTATCTGTCGGTCAAGTGTTATCTCATGATCTGCTGTCACAGTCCCTGAATAAGTGCTTCCATTTACTTGAAAGGAATCAAACTGGTATCCCCCAGAAGCAGATGCCTTAAAAGTCACCTGATTGCCATTTTGCGTTGTTGTGACATGTCCGCCTGCAGTTGACTTTACAAGAAACGCTCCCTTGTATACAAACTCCGCTTTTATCTTGACATTTGCTTTTGGCATTACAAAAGTATACTGATCCTCCCTGTCACTCACGGTCGAAATCCCAATCTTTTTTCCTTTTTTGTCTGTCACAGTTAAGGAGTCCTCTTTTAATTGATACCCCTCATCTGGTTTAACAGTGATAATCACTGTATCATTCGCCGCCGGATTGGCACTGTCTGTTGTAACTGTTCCGCCGACTGTTGAAAGCAGCGTAAGTCGACTGTAATCCATCTCATTGTATGAGGAATCGTCTAATTTTCCAAGAACATCCAAATCTTTGGTCAACTGTTTTGCCACATCATTTAGACCATTCATCGCCTTTCCAGCCTCTGATACATTGTCTAAAATATCTGGAAGCAAATCAATTATATGTTCCATACGTCCTGTAACAGAATTGATTTCCGCTACATTATTATCGGTAAAATCTGTAATTTGTGTGACAAGTTCATCTCCAGAATCAATTGCACTGTCTGCATAAGACTGCATTGTATCCACATCACGCTTAATCCCATCTCCTGCCGCATCCATATCATCAATTGTCTTTTCCACCAAATCATGCAGCTTATTGATTGCATTGCGCAACGATTCTGCTTCGTTAATTTCAATATATGGTTCCATCTGTCCCACAATACCGCCAATATCCTTGCGACCATAGACGGTACCCTGATTTGCAGAAAGTGATATAATACCAGACTGCCGTCCAGCAATACCGCCAATATTATAGCCTGTATGTTCGTATCCTACTGTGCCGTGATTGGTGCACCGCGATATTATACCATCAGAAAAGCCTGCAATACCCCCCGTATCAACACCACTATATAATTCACTGTCCTCGTACGCCGTAAGACTCTCAATAATTCCTAACCCAGTTCCCATCTCATCATCTTGTGCAACCCATGCGCTGTCATCATTGATACCTGCTCTGTTTGTACAGTAATTTAGTGCACCATGATTGATACCCACAACGCCACCTGTTGAATAATAACCAGTAATCCTTCCTTTTACAGAGCATCCTGCAATAGTTCCTGTACGCTCATTAATGCCAGCAATTCCACCTACGGTATCGCGTCCGCTCACAGTTCCTTGAAATACACAATTTTTAATTGTACCGTGATTCACTCCCACAATACCGCCAATACATTCCTGTTCATTTTCAGAAGTAATATCGCCCTTTAATGTTAAATTTTGAATAACACCATCTCGTTCTACATAGCGAAATAGCCCCACAACATATCCGTCTCCCTGACAGTCAAACCCAGAAATTGTGTGACCAACACCATCAAAAATGCCGTTAAATACAGGAATGCTGCTAATTTCTATCCCCGTAAGGTCAATGTCTGTCTTTAGGCTGACATACTTATCTTTTGACCATGCGTCAAGAAAACACTTTGATGCGAAGTCTGCAAACTGTTCTGGTGAGGCAATGTCAATCCGTTCATATTGAATCTCATCAGAAGCACTTGACGCTTCCTTTGTTTGCTCCGCGGCCCTAACGTTATGTACTGGAATCATACTGACTATCATGGCTGCTGCCAAAGCCAGTGCTAGGATTTGCTCACACATTTTATGCATCCTTCTCACCTTCTTCTTTCTCTATCAGTTCCTTTAAGCTGCTCCCATTATCCTCACGCATCTCAAGCTTGCCCATATTAACAAACAGATTGGCATCACCGCGCACAAGACCATGTACTTCACCAATAATTGTACCATTAATCTGTCCTTGCACTCTGCCGTCAACGCGCATTAGACCACTCGCGCGCTCCATTTTTAGTGGAATGGACACTGCAAAGGAAGTTCTGTCTATAATCTTCTCACCGAGCAACAAAATCTGCGGCAGCACAAACATTACAGTAAAAATCGAGAGAATTGTTCCTCTGCCCAAACACTGACCGATGCCGCAAACCGCGCCATCAGAAGACATCTGACCAATAAAGATTCCTGCCAGCGCAAGCATTGTGCCCGAAGTGACTATTGTTGGAAATGCAAAGTTCATTGTCTCAATAATTGCATCTTTCTTTGACATTTTATCCTTGATTTCCAAGAATCTACCCGAGATAACAATTGCATAGTCAATGTTGGCACCCATCTGAATAGAAGAAACAATCATCGCGCTCAAGAAAAATACATTTTTCTGTTCCACAGAAGGGAAAGAAAAATTCACCCAAATCACGCCCTGAATCACTGCAATTAAAAGCACTGGCATACCCGCTGACATAAAGGTAAATAACAGTACGACCAAAACGGCAAGAATCGAAACGACATTGACTACAGTATTGTCCCGTTGAAATGTCTTGTACAAATCATATTGGCTGGTTGATTCTCCAGGAACCAACACTTCTGCCTTGTCATAATACTGCCCTGCAATCTCGTGCATCTCATCCAAAAAGGCAAATGTCTCCTCCCCTTCTTCTGGTAACGTCAAGTAAATCAGCATACGGCTGTAGCGCTCTCCCTGCAATTGATCTAGTGCAATTTGCATCTTGGTGTGCGCATCTTCAAGCGTCTCCATCAAATCATCATCCAGTGTGACATACCCCTCATCCACTTCATCATACAAAAACATAAAAATATCGATTAGCGGAACACTATAATTGGAAAAACCATTGACAATCTTGGCGTAATTCTCATCATTTACAGCATACGCCATATACAACAGCTCTGCAATCTCATAGTCAAGCTCCAAAAGCTCTGAGAAATCTCTAGCAGTCAGCTTGTCAGTCAACATATAACCATCCATTGCCTCTGTATTGGCAAGTCCCTGCGAATGGTCTACTTCTGGTCTTGCATCTAATTCTTTTAGCAGTTTCCTTTCCTTCTCATAATTTCCAGCCGGAACGACAAGCGCCACAAAGTTTTCAGCGCCAAAGCTTTCCTCAATCATCTCATCCACAATCATTGCATCACTCTGAACAGGTGTTTCAAGCTGTGTGTAACCATACACATAAGGGCAATGTGATTGGATAATATAAGCCCCCACCAACACAACAACAAACAAGGGCGGAATAATAAAACGTGTCTTGTAAGCAAACTTTCCAACAAAAGGGATATCTGGAATAAAACTCTTGTGTTTTGTCTTATCCATCGCCTTGCCAAAGAGCATAATTAACCCCGGCATCAGCAAAAATACTGCGAGTAAACTTAGTAAGATTGCTCTAATTAGACAAAGTGCCATATCACTTCCTATTCCAAACTGCATAAACATCATAGCAATCAGTCCGCCCATAGTCGTTAACGAGCTTGAAAATATTTCTGGAATCGCCTTGCTGAGCGCAACAATATCCGCCTCTCGAATGCCAAGTGTTTGGTGTTCTTCCTTATAGCGATTACAGAAAATCACCGCATAATCCACTGACAGCGCAAGTTGTAATACGATCGTAACCGAATCTGAGACAAAGGAAATTGTTCCCATCATAAAGTTTGTTCCTTTGGTTATCAGTGCAGCCGAGCAGAATGTCAAAAGTAAAACTGGCACTTCCGCCCACGTCTGCGAGGTAAACAGCAAAACAGATACTACCACAATTGCAACTAACACACTGATTACCGACATCTCTTTTGCCAACTGTTCCGCTGACGCATCTCCCATAGCAGTTGATATGTAGGTATCATAACCTTCTAGTACACTCCGGACCTCATCTAGCGCCTCAAGTGCCCTGTCATCTGTCTCCTCATAACCAAATGTAATGCTGTACAATGCTGAAAAGTTGTTGTAATGCTCCTTGGAATTATCAAAATCCAGCATAATAATACTGTTCAATTCCTGCAATTCCTGATAAATTTTATCCGCCTCTTCATAAGGAATATTTGTCACCATTACTTTTGCGGTGCCATAGGTGATAAACTGTTCCTCCATGCGGTCCAATCCCTGACTTGTCTCCGTCGTATCCGGCAAATATGCCGAGAGCGCATTCTCCACTGACACCCAGTTCATAGAAAACACGGAAAAAATCAGTGCAATTCCGAACAGCAGAAAAAACAAATTGCGTCTGTCAACGATAAAGGTGGCGATTTTAATCATAAATCCGCCCTCCTCACTGCTTTTTTTGGATTGTTCGTCCATAAAAATCCTCCATTCTTACCAAAATCTGCGAATTTGGGCGTAAGCACAAATTTGCCGTGCAAAAAATTTATTTTTCACACTATTTTCTCTCCTTTAATAACCATACCATCGCTATATCATAAATTATCCTTATGCCGTATAGTATAGTATATTGTCTTTGTTTTTTCAATAATGACTTATGGTCATTTTATTATTTTATTGTTTCTTTAGAAATAAAAAAGGAACTTTATACAAGCTCCTTTTTATCTACTTGGGCGTCCAAATGAAGTATGTCAGCAAGGCTAACAGACGCCCAGCGCGCAAATAGGGAAGATGAACGTCCCCTGCTCGATTATTTGTTTTATAGTTGACTTAAATAGTCTTCCCATTGTTTGTTTACTTGTTCTGGTGCCAACATCTCTGTAATCTTGTGCGCATTCTCGCGCAGTTTCTGCTCAAAATCTTTGTCTTCAAAGATTCTGCGAAAAGCATCAGCAAGCGCAAAAGCATCTCCAACTGGTACAAGCAGGCCATTAACACCATGTTCAATCAGCGCTGCTGGTCCTCCGCAGGGGCAGTCTGTAGCAATCACAGGAATTCCAAGTGCCATTGCCTCCATAATGGAATTTGGCATACCCTCTGTGTTGGAAGTCAATGTAAAAATTCTAGCCTTTCCAATCCTATCCGCAATATCATTTACATTCCCTGGCATAGAAACCCTATCTGTCAGCCCCTTCTCTGCAATTAATGTCTCCAACTTTGTACGAAGCGCTCCTTCCCCATAAATCACTAATTTTACGGTTGGATATTCCTCTGCAATTCTACCAAAAGCATGAATGAGCATGATATGATTTTTGTTTTCGTCAAGTCTGCCTGCTGCCACAATCAAGTCCTCTCTATTGGCACAGACTTTTCTTCCTATAAATTGTGGATTGAGTGGATTTGACAAAATAACACTTTTTCTTCGGACTGCCCTTGGAAAAAACTGACTTGCCTGTTCTGTCTGAAGGATAACGCCATCTGCAAAGCGGAAGACAATTTTTGCAATAGACTGCATAAATTTGCCCTCATATTCCATTGTTGGCTCCCCTCTTACAGAGACAGCTACCTTTATTGGCAAAAATGCTGCCGCCGCCACTGCCATCAAATTATTCTTTCCAAGGAACGATAAAATCACGTCTGGTCTGTATGTCTTCCACAGTTTTCTAAGTGTGTGAAACCGAACACAAAAGTTTCGGATTCGTCCTCCTTGAAGCATGGATTCATCTGGCTCTGAATACACACGATGTATCTTTGGAGAAATACTATATTCTTTGTCCCTTTGATATTGCGTCACAAGAATCACATCATAATTCTGTCGCAAAAAATATTCTGCCAGATTTACCATGACGCGCTCAGACCCACCCTTTTGCAGCGAGCTGATAAATAAAATAATTCTCTTCATAGATAAAACCCCGGTTTAAACTGAATGTATATAGGTTCTATACCACTGTTGAAAAACAAAGAATGCCCACGCGACCTTTGAGTAATTTGCACCGGAAGCTGGTCCCTGATCCCCTGTTCTAAGATATTCACTAATAAATGCATGTACATACCGGGCATCAAAAATTTCTTGTTGCTTTAGATATGCTACGCTACACATATCCTGTAACGCTTCTCTTAAAGGTCCCCGCATCCACTTGTCAAGCGGCACGCCAAATCCTACTTTTGGTCTGTCAAGCAGCTCTCTTGGAATATAATCGTAAGCGATATCTTTCAAGATACGCTTTTTCACGCCATTCGCATATTTATAGTCATGTGGCAAGCGATAGGAATATTCCATCACATTGACATCAAGAAGAGGACATCGTGCCTCCAAAGAATATTTCATAGAAGCCCTGTCCACCTTACACAAGATGTCCCCGGGCAGATACGTCTCCTCATCTAACAACATTCTGCGCGCCTGCCAGTTGCTTTCCTGATATTTAGACTCTATTGGAAATTTGAATGGCACACCACTCTCCAAAAGCATTCGGTCAATCACCTTCATATATGTTCTTCCGCCAATCTGTGTCTTGGTCTGCGAATCATGATTTCCTGCCACAACTTGGACTCGAAACGGAAGACGCTCAAAAAGTCCCAGCGCACGAAACGGTGGAAACTGGCAGACACCATAAGTCATACGTCCAAGCAAATCCAATTTCTGCGCCTGCGCTACATTGTCATAAATATTATATCCACAAAAAAATTCATCTCCCCCGTCACCAGAGAGCACAACTGTGACATCCTTTGCCGCAAGCTTTGCCACCAACATAGATGGTATCTGGGAACTGTCTGCAAAAGGTTCGTCATAGTATTTTGGAATACTATCCACCATGTCAAACATAGACTTTTCATCTATAAAAAGTTCTGTATGTTGTGTTCCAAGATGTTTAGCAACTGCCTTTGCATACTTTGCCTCATTGTATCGTTCTTCTTCAAAACCAATAGAGTATGTCTTGACTGGCTCAAAGCTGACCTCCTGTGCAATCGCTGTAACTAGCGAAGAATCATAGCCTCCACTCAAAAAGGCCCCCACTGGCACATCTGCAATCATACGCTTTTTCACACTGTCTTTTAAAATCGCTCTAAGTTCTTCTTTTGCCTGCTTATAGGAAAGAACCATCCCCTGCTTTTTTGTACGATATACTGACGCAATATCCCAGTATTTGTGTTTTGAGAACTTCCCTGCCTGAAACTGAACAATCTGCCCAGGTTCCACTTTATACACATTCTCAAAAACAGAGTCTGGTTCATTGATACACTGCTGATACAGATATCGTTTTATTATATCTTTGCGAATATTCTTAGGAAAATTAGGGTATTCCATAATTGGTTTTAGTTCCGACGCAAAGACCAGATTGCTGCCATCTCTCCAGTAATATAGCGGCTTCTTGCCAATTCTATCCCGCACAAGAAAGAGTGTTCCTGTCTCTCTATCATAAAGAGCAATTGCGAACATTCCCTGAAACCGATCAATACATGCAATGCCCCATCTTAAATATGCCGCTAAAATCACTTCCGTGTCACATTGGGATTGAAACGGATACGCTTTTAGTTCTTCTCGAAGTTCCAAGAAATTATAAATCTCTCCATTATAGACAATCACCAATCTATTGTCACAGGAATGCATTGGCTGGTGACCAAGCATAGACAAATCCAAAATGGAGAGACGCCGCTGCGCTAATCCGACTTCGTATCCATCTTTTCCGGCAAAAATCTCCTCTCCGCTGTCATTGGGTCCTCGATGATACATGGTATCATTCATCTGTTTCAATTGATTTGTTGTTATGCTTTTTGTTGAAATAAATCCACATATTCCGCACATACTTAATCTGCCCTTCCTTTCGGAGTTATAATCTCCTCAATATAGTCTTTCCACTCCTCAAAAATGCGTTGCGGAGAAGCCATCTGCCCAATCTTTGCTGCATTCTTTCCAAGCTGTCCCGCCAGCTTGCGGTCCTCAATCAATCTATTTATCGCTGCTGCTAGGGCATCTCTGTCTCCAACAGGAACAAGCAGACCATTCTTTTCATGCTGAATGACCATACGTGGTCCTCCCGGCGGGCAGTCTGTGGACACCACCGCAAGCCCTAGTGCCATTGCCTCTAATACCACATTGGGCATCCCTTCATAGTCAGAGGAATACGCGGCTAAAGCTGCGTTGCGCATATCCTTTTCCAACGCGCTGCTGCTCCCCATCAACTGTACATATTCTTCTGCATGAAGGCGGCAAATTGTATCCTCCAACTGCTGCTTTGTCCCGTCAAAAGAGTCTGGACCATAGATTCTAAGTATATAATCTGGGTGCGTTTGATGTACCATTGCAAAAGCATTGATTAACAAGCATTGATTCTTAAAGTCCACCAACCGCCCAGAATGGACCACAACTGATTCCCGCTCTTCGGGTATCTCATTTCCAATAAATTTTTCATCAATAGGATTTAATATGATTCTGGAATTTCTGCGCACATATTCTGGGAAAAAATCCCGCTGCTGCTGCGTCTGAAATACACAGCCCGCAGCCCGCCGAAAAAGAAATGGTATCTGTATCTTGTCTGACAAAAAATCATAATATCCAATTGGATTGATACGGACTGATATCAACACAGGCAGTTTCATACCAATTGTCGCTGTGAGCGCCCTGTAATTGGCTTTGCGTGCAAAAGCAATCACAATGTCAGGTTTTACTTTTTTTAAGAAACGGCGGAGATTAAAAATGCGATCCAAAAATTTCTGAATGCGACTGTGTTGTTCCTGTTTTGCGTCAAGCCCCACATGGACACGCTTCACCCGCGAATGTATCTCGTACTCGTCTTTCCCTTGCCATTCTGTCGCAATATACACTTCATATCCATGTTCTGCAAACTGACCTGAAAGAGTTGCAACCACACGTTCTGCACCGCCTCTTTCCATACAATTCAAATGAAAAACAATCCGTTTCATATTCCTCAACCTTTTCTGCTGTTCCAGTACTGATACATTTGGAAAAGCATAATCCACCATGCCTGATAAAACAACCCTGTATTATATAGCATATAGCGCATCTGGCAGTAAATGGTCAGTGATGTAAAGCAGACATTTACCACAATTGCCAGCAACACAATCAATGCAAACTCCACCGCCTTTGTAAGACCGCCGCCATATCTGCGTGCCAACATCACAAGATAAAACGCCGTTATCCCATAAAATAAATACAAAAACAATGCTATCCAATTTAATAGACGGTGAACTTTTAACACTGTAGTAATCAATCCGTGAATCACATTGCAGGCAAAAAGTCTAATCAATTCTGGTACAGATGGCATTAAAAGGTTCCGCATCATACTCCCTGCAATCCGGTTATAGTCTGCTTCCCGATCCGACTCGGCAACACCCCGCGCCTCCTGCTGATCTCTTATCACGACCATAACAATATCAAATTTAATTCGATCATACGCATTGCTATAATGGTCCTCAATAGCCTGCCACCCTTTGCCGGCATAAGCAATATTATATTCCTTTTCGTCAGCGCGCTGCATAATTTCCAGGAATAGTGCTCTGTTGTCCGCATCTTGAATATACGATGCCATCTCTTTATCCGCAAGGTATAATTCTGTTCCAAGAATAAAACTTGAATCCCCTGTATGCGGCGCAAATTCTCCCCGCACCATCCAATTGTATCCACAATCGACAAGTCTTGTGCCTGCAAGCACAATCACACAGGTGAGCAATCCCGAGACAACAGCCTTTTTTATGCTTTCCTTCCTGCAATAAGAAACCAAAACCACTAAAAAAAGAATTACCAATGTAATTAACATTTGTTTTCGAATACTAATTAATATAACAGACCAAGCAATTGCTCCTGCCAAACTTTTTTTATCTCTCCGAAACCAGACGCCAAGAATACACAAAAAATAAAAAACCCAGAGCGAATACGCAAGCCCTTCTGTCTCAATACTATTGAAATAACTGCATCTTCGCTGTGCCACAAATCGATTTAAAAGCGTAATCCCATACTGTATTATAAGGATTCCTGCACTGCCAAACCAATTTAGCGAAAACATCTGTGCAAGAACTCTCGTTATGGCACACGCCGCTACCGCAGCAATAACACACTGACCAATCACAGCTACATGAAGACCAACTTCTGCTCCAAAAATCCCCCGAAGCAACCATAAATATAGACAGTATCCTGGTTCTCTATCACTTTGCATCTGAATATAAGACGGTGCATCCTCTGTCATAATAATACCATCAAACAGATACCAGAAAAGATAAAACGCCAAACTGACCAGAAACAGAATCACAACTACTATCCGCTCTCGTCTTTTTTGCTCCTGCTTCAAACGATCTCCTCCTAATCTGTCAAATCTGTCTCAATCAACTCTCGGATTCTGCACAGATATTGTTCCATGCCAAACGTTTCTGCACGTTTTAGGGCTGCCTCCCGATATGTTTGATATTGCTGTTCATCTTCCAATAGTGTCTCTAACTCCATCGCAAAACGCTGCTCCTCCTCAGTAAACCGCTGTGCATCCATATCTTTCTGTCCATGAAAGATACCTGTAAGAATCCCATAGTCTGCATAAAATGTCTGACTATCGACCATACACTGTTCATACTGTTCGTGCAAAATTTCTGCCGGACCTGTAAGACAATTTGCGCTTACGCAAGGAATTCCAACTGCCATTGCTTCTATTAAAGCATTGGGAAATCCTTCACTTTCTGATGTCAATGCATAGACATCTGCCTTTCTTAAAAAAGAAAAGGGATTTGCCTGTACTCCTGTAAACAAAACTGCCTCCTGCATACCAAGCTGTTTGGCAAGTGTTTTGTAGGAACTGTAATCCCCCGCCCCTATAATCATTAACCGTGTCTCTGGCAAATGCTTCCTTACCAAATGTACCGCCTTAATTAAATGCCAAAACCCTTTAACATCATGTTCCCTGCCCATAGAGGCAATCAATTTTCCGCTCCGTGCAAAAAATGTGTCAAATTCCTTTGGTGTCCGCTGTTTCGACTGCGCTCGAATCTGTTCAATGTCACAGGGATTATAGACTGCAGCGGACCGTTTGGGTCGAAATTGTCTATCAATCTGCTGCTCCATGATTCGCGTACAGCTAATCACTCTGTCCGCAAGCCGACAAACCAGTTTCATAGCAGTTTTGTTACTTAAAGCGCCATATCCTCGAATGCCTGCCCAAGTAAAATCTTTTTGCTTGGACAATACATTTACAAGATTTGCTGTCGGTCCAAAACTGTAGCTTAACTGGATATCAAACTGTTTTTTTAACTGTTTTACACGCCTCACTCTCCGCAGAACATTCACTGCCTTTCCAATCCTGCCATCTACCGCACCAAGCTTTAAGTCCGTCATATCAACTCCAGACACATCATAAATCATACCTGTTGTATTAAATACCACTAAATGAACAGCATATTCTTTTTTTAAAAGTTGTGCAGTAGTTGCGCACACACGTTCTAATCCGCCTTGGTCAAGCATGGGAACAATCAGCATAATATGCTTTTTCTTATTTTCCAAATTAGTTCACTCTCTTCATTTTTTTCATTGCTGTAACCGCAAGCTTTCCTAATTGTGTATTGCCTGCAAAAACATTGTAGTAAGTTATCTTCTCCCCGCCAAACTTTAGCTTAAATGCATCTATTCCATTGGGATTCTCAAAATCTGAAATACCACCCCAGTCATAGCGAAGCACACCCTTTTCCTTAAAATACTTCATATCCTCCCAGTGAAGCTTTTTGTTTGCGCGCCCTATTAGATTTTGGTCAGCGCTTTCTTCCCGGAAGCAAGAAGCCGAATGGAGAAGCCTTGTGTCATATGCATCACAGATATAAGAATGAAAAACAATTGGTTCATTCTGTCTCCACACCGCAGAAAAACAGATATTGCCCGTCTCCAGATATTTTTGTACTGCTGTCAGATTAAATTTCTCCACAATCCCTTTTGATTGGTACATCTTTTCATAAATATCTGCAAAGATACTCAAAATTGTTTTGTCCGCCGCAATGTCAGCTTTTTTATAAAAACGAATTTCAATGTCGTCCCGCTCGCTTCTTCTACACTCATATCGTACATTTTTATTGATTTCAGCAAATATCTTGTCCTCGGGCAAGGTTAAGTCATTCATACAAGTGTGATACTCCTGCCAGCCTCGAAAACTGCCTTTTGTCTCCTCAATAGGCACCCCATGAACAAATAAAATATCTGCATTTCGTCTCTGTCGCAAAAGCTCAGAAATGCTCAATGCATTTGGATACCAAATCTGATTCACTGTTAAAAATTTTTTCCGATATGAAGTATCTATCATGTGATTTCTTCCCTTTCCTCCATAATTTATTACTATTCACGGTCTAGAAGACCACTTATAGCAACAATTCGGGCGATATTTCAAGTTTTGCCTCGCAAAAATCGCCCCTCACTTCTCAATCATGTTCTCACGAAACGCGCAATTTATGCGCATTCCTACACCGTGAAAAGTAACTATAATTTACCGTGTCACAGCCCCCGGTGGATTTTTGCCACTCATATAAAAAACTTCCATTTCTGCTGCAAGCTTTTGCACATCAAAATCCTTTTCGGCAATCGCAGCGCGCATATCCTCCCGCACTAGCGCCTTTTTGCTGTTTCTCATAACTTCGCTTGCCCAGCTTGCGGCAGACTCCTCAATGCTCTTATAAGTAACCAACTCTGTCAACGCTGCCTCTTTTGTAACCTTGTCCGAAACAAGACACCGCAGTCCAGATGCCTGCGCCTCCACCACGCTCCCCGGAAGCCCCTCGAACAATGATGGAAAAACAAAATAGTCAAAAGCCTGATAATATCGCTCCACGTCAAAGCTATTACCCAAAAAGCGAACCCTTCCTGCCAATCCTAACTGGTTCACTCTCTCCTGAATCTTTTGTTTTAATTCGCCCTCTCCAATGAGTACCAACGCCGCATCGTCACGTATTTTACATAGTTGCACAAAAATATCAATTAGATAGTTATGATTCTTCATAAAGCTAAATCTGCCAATATGTCCTATGACAAAGTTATGGTCAAGTCCTAATTCCTTACGCACCCGCTGCCGCACTTCTTCCTGAAAGGCAAAACGCTGCACATCAATTGCATTTGGAATTGTCCGTACTTTACCTGCCTCAATCCAGTTTCTGCCATAGACTGCCTCCGCCGCCTCAGCAGAGCAGGCAAAACAATAATCTGCCTTATATTTTAGTGAACTACGCAGTATCCTTGTCACAAACCCTTTTAACCCGCGGTCCACACCAGCACTCCGCGCATGTGCAATTGTCATAGGGATTCCCGCCTTTTTTGCAATTGGCAGATAAATTGCTGCAGTACTTGTCATATGTCCCTGTACAGCCACAAACTCTCTATGTTCTCCAAAAAATCTGCGAAGTGCCTTGCGATAAGATAAGTAATTGATTACCCGAAACCGTGGAACATGGTAAATTCTACCTCCAAGCTGCTGTATTTCTGCATCATATTGACCTTCTTTGTCCGTGTGCACCAGAAAATCGAACTGCACCTTCTTTTTGTCCATTGCCCGGTACAGCTCCATCACCCTGCTCTCCGCACCGCCAAGATTTGTTGTCCCTAGAACATTTAATACTCTTACCGGATTTGTCATAATTTTTCCCTCTAACTTTATCTTCTTAGAATTCTTTTTTTGGGTTCTTGAAGATTCTTTTCCCGCTTACCAGTATATATTTTGTCAGCGCCATTGCGTACTCTGCTGTTTTCTCAAGTACCCCGCGCTTGTGTGCCTCAATCACCATCAATTCTGCGTAGGAAATTAATCTGTCCTTGTATTTTGCAAAAAGTTTTTCATAGCGCTCAAAATCTTTATCATTCATAGTATTGGAATGAACCACAAACGTGGTGTAACCACTGTTTTTTTTCAGGCAACTGTTCTGTCTGTATGAAATTGGATAAAATATTATGCCCCTCCAAAGATAGGGTCTTTCACCAAAACCGTCTGTCATTTTAGAAAATCCTAGTTTCCGTAATGCCTTTATGGTATTACAATCAAATGAATGTGCAGGTGCCATAAATATCTCTGTCTCAATCCCATGTGAAAGAAGGATATCTCTGCCGTACTTTAGTGCTGCATACTGATTCTCATACCCTGTTCCTGCAAATTCTGAGAGCCTATTAAGTGGAAAACACCCCATCTTTTTTGTGGTATAAACATGTGTTACCCCATGTTGTGCAACACACCAGCCCTCATTTTGCAAACTCTTAATATACCTCCAAAAATTCTCTGCTAAAGTTGATTCTGCGGTGTCAATATGAAGATTTCCATCCTGATTATCCGGCACCACCCCTATAAGTGGCTTAATCTGATACAAATCGCAAAGTTCCTTAAATCTAAGAAACTTTTTCCAATCCATATCAGGTGTAATATCATCCATTCTTATGCTGATTTTCATAGATTTTCCTTGTACCAGTCAATTGCAAGTGCAATTCCCTGCTCAAAGTCAAACTCCGGCGCATATCCTAGTAGCTTTCTCGCCTTGGAAATATCAGCGTTAGAGTGCTTGATATCTCCTGCGCGGTCTGGTCCAAACTGTGGTTCCACTTCCTTGCCAAGCGCCTTGCACAAATCATAATAAATATCAATTAGGTATTCCCGCCCGCCATAAGCTATATTAAACGCCTCTCCTGCCACATCACCTGACGCAAGACACGCCTTAAGATTCGCCTCAATCACGTTGTCAATATAAGTGAAATCCCGCGACTGCTTTCCATCTCCATTGATTGTAGGTACTTCTCCATTTAATAACTGTTTAATAAATTTGGGAATTACTGCCGCATAAGCACCATTCGGATCCTGTCTGCGACCAAATACATTAAAATAACGAAGCCCATAGGTATCTAAATGATAGAGCTTCTTATAGAGTTTTCCATACTCTTCGTCTGTGCGCTTTGTAAGTGCATAGGGTGAAAGCAAATTTCCTTCCTGCCCTTCTTTTTTAGGCAGTACGGGGTGATCTCCATACACAGAGGAGCTAGATGCATAGACAAATTTTTTCACACCATTCTGCCTTGCCGCCTCCATCATATTTAGAGTCCCCATAATATTATTCTGTTCATAAAACAAAGGCATCTCAATACTTCTTGGAACAGAACCCCACGCTGCCTGATGCAAAACATAATCCACACCTTTGCAAGCTTCCATACAAATATTGAAATCTTTAATATCTCCCTTGAAAAAGACATAGTTCGGCCGGTCTACAAACATCTGTACATTTTCTTCCCTTCCTGTGGAAAGGTCATCCAGACATCGCACTGCATACCCCATATCTGTTAATGCCTCACATAAGTTAGAACCAATAAATCCCGCTCCACCTGTCACAAGAAATGTGCTACCTTTGTCAAATTTCAAATCCAAATATCCCATATTGAACTTTAGTTCTCCTCTCATTTCTGTTTTATTCCTATCAGCTCCCGCAGTTCCAAAAATCCCGCCATATAAAACAATGGCAAATTATAAATCATATAGCGCGAGGTGCACTGTATCATCAGTGCTGTCGCACATACATTTCCTATAATTGTAAGCAGCACAACTGCCATAAAAGGTGCTGCCTGACTTCCTCTATCACTTCTAAAAAGCTTTATTGTCAACATCACAGCTGCTAGATAGACAAGAACAGCATACCATGCCAGCAAAAGATTTTCATAGGAAACAGTTCTCACAAATCCCAGCGCAGTCACACTCATATAATTACGCAGATAACGCAGCAGAACCTGCGGCATCAGTGCCGCGCTCAACTTTTCTGCCACCTGATCAACCGCTGCCATCAGCTCCTGATAGTGCTCGACAGAAAGCCCTTGCGTCTGTATTAGAAACTGCTTTGTTGGCTCCGCAAAGTATGTGAAATTCAATTCATCATGACACTGCTCATGATGCTTGGCTCTGTTTAACAGCCCCGGCGACGCATACTTATAATTCATTTTGCTCGCATCTGCACTGTCATATATCTCATAGAAAAGTGTTCTTAACGCGTCGTCTGCAATTGCTTCTCCATCTTCGCGGTCTGCCACATACAGCACATTGGCAAATGACATCGCCTTTCCAGAAACAGTCTCTATAAAAAGTCCCTGTTCTAAAAAATTATACCCGCGAATAAAAATACTGCGCGCAGAAAATGCAATAATAATCACTGCCAAAGCAGCAATCAAGCCCTGACGTGCAATATTTTCTGCGAGCACAAACGTGTTTCCTTTTTCTGTCGTCTTGTTGGTTTCCCAAATCCCATTTTTCACAGCTAGAGCATAAGCCACAAGAAACCAGACAATAAACAATACCATTATCTGACCGCGAATCATCGACAACAGGAAAAACCACCCAATAGTACAAAAACTTTCACGACTTATCGCCTTCCCTGCCTCCATCATCTTTAGAAGACTTACAAATGCCAGCGGATACAAGGAGAACAAAATTCCCTCTGTCATAAGAGCATTTGTCAACACAAGATGCGTGCTGGAAAAAAATGGAGTCATCAGATGTGGTATCAATAAAATTACTGTAAATAATAATGACTCTGGCAACCGCAACGAAAAACGCTGGCGCATAAAAGTGAGAACCATACTGTTTGCCACAACCGCCAGCAGATTTTGTAACGCAATTAGTATCCAGTAATGCTTTTGGGGCGCTAAAAACCTTAACAACTGAATTAACAATGCATATCCTGGCTCTCGCATAACCATCTGATTTTCATGCTGAAACGTATCTCCGACATAAATTGGTTCTCCTGTCAAAAACAAAATTCCAAAAAACAAGATAAAGATAACGGCGGGGATAAAATCTGTTTTCTTCTTCCTCATTCCTCTGCTTTTTACAGCCTCCAATATATATATCCTGCGTCAATATACGCCTTTTTATCCAAGATTCCTTTTAAGTCCGTTAGTACCTTTGCCTTGCCATTCTTGGCATAGAGCGCATTCAGCGCCGTCATATCAAGCGATTTGTACGACTCATGTGCCACTGCAAGAATCACTGCATCACAGTCACAAATCTCTGCCATCGGGGTAAATTCGATTCCATAAAGCCGTTTTGCCTCATCGGCATCTGCATTGTCATCTGCCACCTGCGCTACGATGCCATATTCCCTCAACTCATTATAAATATCAATAATCTTGGTATTTCTCGTGTCTGGGCAATTCTCTTTAAACGTAAAACCAAGAATTGCTACCTTTGCACTCTTTACAGGAATATCTGCCCGAATTAAATTTTTTACTAAATTTTCTGCTACATATTTTCCCATATCATCATTGATACGGCGCCCAGAGAGAATAATCTGCGAATGATATCCAAGTTGTTCAGCCTTGTAAGTCAAATAATAAGGGTCCACCCCAATACAGTGACCTCCTACAAGTCCCGGCTGAAAATTTAAGAAATTCCACTTTGTCCCCGCCGCCGCCAGAACAGACTTTGTGTCTATACCCATCTTATTAAAAATAATCGAAAGTTCATTCATAAAGGCAATGTTAATATCCCGCTGACTGTTCTCAATAACTTTTGCCGCCTCCGCAACCTTGATGGACTCTGCCCGATACACACCTGCTTCTACCACAAGTTCATACACATGTGCAATCTCATCCAGCGTTTCCTCATCCATACCAGACACAATCTTCGTGATGGTTTCCAGACGATGCACTTTATCTCCCGGATTGATGCGCTCCGGCGAATAACCAATCTTAAAATCCACACCGCATTTTAAGCCGGACTCCTTTTCTAGTATTGGCACACAGACCTCCTCTGTAACCCCCGGATATACAGTGGACTCAAACACAACAATAGAACCTTTAGAAAGATTCTGCCCCAGAATACGGCTTGCTCCCTCGACAGGAGTCAAATCTGGCGTATGATCGTCATTAACAGGGGTTGGAACCGCCACAATATGGAACTTTGCTTCTTTTAATCTATGGGGGTCTGTGGTAAACTCCACTGTTGTACTTTTAATCACTGCATCGCCCACCTCGTTTGTGGGGTCCACGCCAGACTTGTAGAGATTAATCTTTTCCGCATTGAGATCAAATCCTACCACTTTAATTTTTTTTGCAAATGCGACGGCAATTGGCATTCCTACATAGCCAAGCCCAACCAATGACAATTTCTCTCTCCCACTTACAATCTCTTCATATAAACTCATTTTTAAGTATACTCCTTTCCTGCACCCTGTATTTCTTCTAAATAAGCCTGTACCACTTTCCTTCGGTCAAATTCCCGCTCCATTTTTTCTCTTGCACGTCTTCCCATCTGCACACGCTCCGCATAAGGAAGTTTGATAAACCGAACAACAGCATTGTACAGTGCTTCCCAATCTTTGGGCGGAAATCCAAATCCAGTTACCCCATCTTCAAAGCCTTCCTGACACCCCGGAATGTCCGTCGCTAAGACAGGTCTGCCACTCGCCGCCGCCTCAAGAATCACATTTGACATTCCTTCGTGGTAGCTTGGCATTAGAACCGCGGATGCTTTTTGATAAAATGGGGTGATATTCCTTTGATATCCAACAAGTTGCAAGGCACCGCTTGCCTGTGCGCGTGCTATTTTCTCCTTGTAATTCTCCTCATAGTTGCCCACCAGTTGAAACAGCACTTTCGGATATTCCTTATGGATTGCCTCCGCTGTATACAACAACTCATCAATCCCTTTCTCCTGCATAATCCTACCAACATACAAAAATATCATGCGCTCCTCCTCTAAAGGATATTCCTGAACACAATGTCTGTCAAGATTTACCCCAGATCCTGACACCAACCTACTCTTTTTGCCATGAATATGAAACTGCGCAAAAATCTTTTGATTCCCTTGATTTTGAAAAAAAATACACGCCGCGTTCTTTAGTGCAACACGATAGAGTATTGTCACAATCTTTTGTATAGCCCCGCCATTTTCAAATGCAGAACCAAGTCCAGTAATATTGGCAATATAGGGTACTCGCTGCAAGCGACAACAAATATTTCCATAAATGTTAGGTTTAATTGTGTACGTGAGAACTATCATTGGTTTGATGTGACGAATCAATTTCCAATAGCTGCATAAAAGTTTTAAGTCGCGCGCTGGATTGACACCGCGTCTGTCAATTGCTGTATGATATACACTACAGCCTTCCTCCGCAAACTGTGGCACTTTCTCCTTGTCTGGAAGGCTGATATGTACCTCATACACTTTCAACAATTCTAAAATTAATTCATTCCGAAAATCATAGAGTCCGCTTGCAGAATTTGCCAAAATCAATATTTTATTCATATTGGCGTTTCCTTCTTTGGCTCCTGTGCATCTAATAACATAATTTCACAGTATTTCATCATCACCTGATTTTGTGGATAAGGTGCTGTCCTAACTGGATTGGCAATGCCCAGAAGATTATTTTTAATCAATGTCATATGGTCAACGCCACAGGCATATGCATGTGGATAACCTCCTCCAAACCGAGGATTTACCTCCGAGAAATAATACACTCCATCCTGCTCAAACAAGTCAATATCAATCTGACCCACAAAACCATTCTCGCGGACAAACTGTGTGATTTGACTATTTAGATTGGCGTCAAAAAAGGATATCGCCTTATCTGTCTCACCGGCGCGCATCACCAACTTCTTTTTGGTAAAAATAGATACCACTTCCTTGCTCACCAAATCAATATAGACGTCTGATCCAATTTCCTGTCCTGTCATATACTCCTGTATTATCATCTCCTCGCCGTGAGAGAATAAAAATGCGGCTGTCTCCCGGTCCTGCGCCTTTGCAATCTGTATGCTGGCGCTGCCTTTCATCGGCTTGACAAACACAGGAAAGGCAATCTCACCCTGATTGAGCGCGCTGTCAAAATCCTCCCATAATGCATATGTCTTTACACAGGGATAGCCATGCTCTCTCATCCAACAGTACAGCTCCCACTTATTCAATGAACGCTCACACAGCGCATAATCTGAACCAATTACAGTTACCCCCAGCTCTGCAAACTGATTTTTGTGTGCTGCAATCAATGACAATTCTGGGTCAATAAGCGAAAGCACCCCTGTAATTGATTCCTTTTTACAAATGTCATATAAAATACCCAGATATCCTGGCTCCGTAATGCGCGGTACAATATAATAGGCATCTGCCTCGTACAATGCAGGTGCATAGGGGCTGCAGTCCGTACAGATTACGCGACCTTCCTTTCCAAATGCCTCCCTAAAATATTGAACAACTTTGTTTCTTGTCCCACAGCTTAAGATTAAAAGATTCATGTCTCCACCTCTCTTTTTTCGGCTTCCGCCTTCTGTTTTGCCTTTCTAATTTCAGCAAAATTACCCTCTGCCTGATTGGTATCCACCACAATATCCTCATGAACAAATACCTTTCGGATTGTCAAAAAAAATATTTTTATATCAAGTGTAAATGTAAGTTTTCTTACGTATTCTACATCTGTTGCAAACCGTGTATCCCAGTCTAGCAAATTTCTGCCACGCACCTGTGCAAGCCCTGTCAACCCGGGTCTGACAGTATGGCGAAGACTTTCCTCCTTTGTATAATATGGCAAATAGCTTACAAGAAGCGGACGCGGACCAATCAAACTCATATCTCCTTTTAAGATATTCCACAGTTCAGGAAGCTCATCAAGGCTAGTCGCCCGCAGCATCTTTCCAAACTTCGTCAGTCTGACCGCATCTGGCAGCAATGCACCGTCCGCATCGTGCGCATCTGTCATTGTTCTAAATTTATAAAGCCGAAAAATTTTCTCGTGATATCCGGGTCTGTCTTGATGAAAAATAATTGGTGCGCCAAGCTTTATGCGGACAAGCACTGCGACTACTAACAACACAGGGCTAAGCAAAATGAGCGCCGTGAGAGATATCAAAATATCCAACAGCCGTTTCATATATTTTCGATACATCTTATCAGCTCCTATTATTTTCCAAATAATTGTCTCACAATGCCAATTATTTTTTCCATATTCACTTCTGTATTTTTAATGTCACTTGGCAGACACACGCCGCGTGCAAAAATATCTTCGCTGACACTTGTGTCGCTCTCATTGTGGTTAAAAAAGTCACAGGCAGAAAATACAGGCTGTAAATGCATTGGTTTCCAGATAGGACGCGACTCAATATTTTCTGTCTCAAGCGCATCCATCACCAAATTCGGTGTCACGCTACTGCCTTCTTTTATTGTCATACAGGACAGCCAGTTATTTGCCTCTCCCCGCGGATTTAATGGATTCATTGCAATTTCATCCATATCAGCAAATGCTTCTTGATATCTGGCATAAATTGCCCTCTTTAACTGCACATGTCTGTCAAGATGCATTAACTGTCCCCTGCCAATTCCTGCAAGGACATTGCTCATTCGGTAGTTGTAACCAATTTTTGAATGTTGGTAATGCCTTGCCGGGTCTCTTGCCTGTGTGGAGAGCGTCCGCGCCTCCTGCACAAGCGCCTCCTCCTTGGAAACAAGCATACCCCCGCCGGAAGTTGTAATAATTTTATTTCCATTAAAAGAATAAATCCCAATTTGCCCAAAAGTTCCCGTATGTTTTCCATCATATGTAGAGCCGAGCGACTCTGCCGCATCCTCAAGCACTGGCACATGATGCCTTTGACAGATTTTTAGGATTTCATCCAATTTAGCTGGGGTTCCGTACAAATGTACGACAACAACCGCCTTTGGGGTAGGATATTTTTCAAATGCTTTCTCCAATGCGCGGGGAGACATATTCCAAGTATCAGGTTCTGCATCAATAAAGACAGGCTGCGCCTTCTCATATACAATTGGATTACAGCTTGCCGAAAAAGTAAGAGACGACACAAACACAATATCGCCTTGCCCTACTCCCAGAAGTTTAAGTCCTAGATGAATCGCCGCCGTTCCGGAACTTAATGCCGCAGCATACCCACATTTTGTATATGCCGCCATCTCTGTTTCAAAATTGTTGACATTTGGTCCCAAAGGCGCCACCCAATTTGTATCAAATGCCTCCGCCACAAAGCGCTGTTCGTCCCCATGCATAGTAGGACTAGACAGATAAATTCTCCTTTTGTCATTCATTGTATCATTTGCTATCGTACTCATAATACCCCTCCTTTTCTGTACCCTTATATTCATCTAACTCCCATTCGCCCACTTTTGCAGACACGCAAATCAAAATGGTGAAATCTCTCATTTTACTCTATGTTCTACGACATATCATCACTTTTCGGCGAATAAGTTGGCACAATTTCTTGTATCAAAGAACGCACATCATCACATTCACTTTCTACTGCGCGCTTTAAGTTGTTAAGCTGTACATAAAACAACGGCTCATCAAATTCAATCGGTCGACCTACATGAATTAGCTTATTTTCAGTATCCATAAGACCTTCCTCACGCATCAAAAGTTCTTCGTACAATTTCTCGCCCGGTCTCAAGCCCGTAAATTCTATTTTAATGTCTTCATCTACCTTATATCCAGAGAGTCGTATTAAATTCTTTGCAAGATCTAGTATTTTAACCGGCTCGCCCATATCCAGCACAAAGATTTCTCCCCCCTTGGCGTAGACACCAGCCTGAAGCACAAGGGATACCGCTTCGGGAATTGTCATAAAGTAACGAATTATATCTGGATGGGTGACTGTAACCGGACCACCCGCCGCAATTTGTTTCTTAAACAGTGGGATTACACTTCCATTGCTGCCTAGCACATTTCCAAAGCGAACCGCCACAAACTCGGTGTCATAATGACGATTGTAGGTCTGTATCACCATCTCACAAATTCGCTTGCTCGCCCCCATAATATTCGTAGGATTTACCGCCTTGTCTGTTGAGATAAGCACAAATTTCTTGACGCCATTTTGCACAGCGGCCTGCGCGGTCTTCCAAGTACCAAATACATTGTTCTTAATCGCCTCATTTGGACTGACTTCCATCAGCGGCACATGTTTGTGCGCCGCCGCATGATAGATAATATCGGGATGGTACTCCTCCATTATATGATTGATTCGATTTGTATTTCTCACAGAAGCGATTAGCACTACCAAATCAAGGTTGGGATACTTATGCTTTAATTCCTGTTGTATCTCGTAGGCATTGTTCTCGTAGATATCAACAATAATCAATCGCGCAGGCTTATGTCCTGCAATCTGTCGGCAAAGCTCACTTCCAATGGAGCCGCCTCCGCCTGTCACCATAATCGTCTGATTCCGGACATAATTTAAAATAGAATCCAAATCAACCTTAATTGGATCTCTACCAAGCAGGTCTTCAACATCCACATCTCTTAACTTGCTGACATTGACCTCGCCGTTCACAAGCTGATAGATACCCGGCAGGGTCCGCAACTTGCAGCTTGTTTCCTTACAGATTTCTACAAGTGCTTTCATAGTTGCGCGGTTCGCTGAAGGTATTGCAATAAAAATCTCATCAATACCATATAGTGCAGCGTACTCCACAATTCTATCACGACCACCTACAATTTTGATGCCTTGTATAAATCTACCCCATTTTCCCTCGTCATCATCAATAATGCACTTGATTGTCATTGTGCTGTAACTACTGTTTGTAATCTCCTTAATCACTGTATTTCCAGCATCGCCAGCACCAATAATCATCACGCGCGTACCATTTTTCCGGTTCTGTGCCTTGTGACGCATACTGCGCATAATCCGGTAAGAAAAGCGTGTGCAGGTGGTAATTCCTGTCAATACCAACGCGTACATAAAATAGTAACTTCTGGGAATTGAATATTGCATCAACTTTATTCCAATAAAATCAAGAATCGCACTTAGAATACAGGCTGCTAAAATATTCTGCACTTCTGCCGTACCCGCAAACGCCCACAGGCTATGATACAATTTAAAAAAATAAAACACAATTAGGGTTATCACAACATTGGCTATCATAAAATTCCATGCCGAACTTAAATATACTTCTGGAATATCCCTATAGTTTAATTCAAAGCGAAACCACAATGGTGCAATGCTTGCAATGCATACCGTCATAATATCCAGTATCACAAGCACAACCCTTCTCTGCAAAAGTTGTACATTTATCTGATTCAACAATTTCATAAAGTTACTCCTGCCTCCCGGCTCTTTGATTCCGCGGTTGTTTCTCTCTGTGTGGCACCGCACTATCCTTGTAATCCCGCATTAACACCACCTGAATTAATATAAAACTAAACCCCGGCGAAATACACGGATGATAAGTCCACTCTGTCAAGCTTTCAAATCCAAATACAACCACTAGTGCAAATGGTACAATTAACATTATATACTCTTTCCCATATTTTAGATAGAGACAAATCGCCCTCCAAAGTGTCAGCACACACAGAACTAAAAAGACAACACCAGCTATCCCGCCAAAATTATAGGCTACCTGCAAATAGGAATTATGTGCGTGCGCATACTCTGAACCACTTTGGTCCTTTGGTCCCATTTTAGGATGTCCTCGAAGCGTTATTGCCTTCCAATAATCCTGAAAAATCGTAAATCTTCCGTTAGAAATATCTGTTTTTGTGGTTGCATTCTCTTCTATATTATTATCTACAGCCCGCCTGTCAAGACCGGCAAGTCCAGCGCCTATAAAGGCAAGTTCTCCTGCCTCCTCCAATTCAAGCCCCTTTGTTTCATCCTCTATTGCTGTATCGACTGCCACGCGCTGCATTTGTGTTTGAAAACGTCCAAACAGTGTGTCAAAAAAACGGCGCACAGTCATATATTTATCCGAATCAATCGGATCTCCTTCATAAATCATAAAAGATTTATCCTGAAATTCAATATCATAACGCACAGGCTCATTGACAACTGCTGGAATCATTCTCACTGCGGTAAACACCATAGGAAAACTGACAAGACAAGCTACTGACAAAATGCCAAACTCTGACAAAATCCTTCCAATCTTCTTGTGGTATGCAACTGCACTCAACGCTACAACTGCAATCAGTGTCACTGTCACAGTAAGAAATGCTGTCCTAGACATTGTAAGCAAGATAAACCCCATCACACATGCTACTACAAAGTACTCTGGGCAACAATACCACACGTATCTCTTTCTAAGCTTTAGCTTTCCATACAACTTCGCCAGCGCAGCGCCAAATACCACTGCAAGATACATGCCAGTGCAAGCCACGGTATGAAATATACCGCCATAACGGTATACCATCCAGTAATGATGCGGTCTGTGCATCAGACAAAACAACGTCACCAGCGCAAAACTAACAAAAATACCATTACAAAAATTATTTAGAAACCGATTTAATTTTACCAGTGTATTGCGCGTAAAAAAATATGCCACAAACGGTAAAGTTGCTGTGAAAACCCACATTTTTTCAAATCGGTATAAAATCATCAATGCACCAAACAGAACCCACAACACAACAAATAGGGTCTGTTGTTTATTTTGCGTAATTTTATGGAGAATATGAACTGAATTTCTTTTTTTCAAATTCGATCTTCTTACAGACAAACACTCCAGTAAAATGGCAATTAGCAAAAGCCCCCATGTCAGGACAACTCCACAAGTAAGACGCGCAAGCAGCAATTCCTTGTCATCTGCCCGCACAATGTTGCAATAAAAGACGGAACCCACAATTCCTGCAGTTAACCATACTGCACTGATTGCATTTACAAATCGTCTCTCATGGTAGTTCATCAAAAATGCAATCGCTAGAAAAATAAGCATCCATCGTGTATTGGTGTCATGAAAATAATTTCTGTCTGCGTTGGCATACTGACATAATGCATAAAACAACAAGCCAAAGCTTACTGTCTGAAGATAATTGTGCCACACAAGACACATTTTTTTCCCTGCAACGAGTTTGGAGTCCTTCTGTCGGAAATAAATTTTGGAAGAACGCATCAAAAAACCTACAAGCCACAGTTCAGCCACCAAAATGCCCGCCAAAAAAAAGAGTCTGTCCCATATTTCCCCACCAAAACAATTGAACACCACCGCAAAGAAAATTAACACAACAGCGGCTAGTAAACTTAAAACACAAATTCCAATGCGCACACACTTCCAAATTTGGTCTGTGTACTCCTCCAAAAAACGATCATACAACCATACCAACACAAGCGCCAAACAATAAATTGCCAGTGCCACAAATATCACAGCCAGTTGACGCACTATAATCCCCACTGCGCTCAACGGTTTCGCATAATCAAAATCGGCGACAAGACTTACTTCATCATTGATAATTCCATCAATATAGAGCGTACTGTTCTCTGATTGTCCCAGCGCCATATTGTCTGCCACAGGCAGCCAATATGTGGCATGACTTGTCTCTTGCACCAAAATCTCATAATAATAAGACTTCCCTATCTCCACATCCAGATTAGGTGTCGCTGTTAAAAACCCTTTTTTTTCAATTGCTCTGCTGTCTACCTCCTCCTCATAAATACAGGAAAAAGATTCATTATACAATCGAAATAAAACACTCTCGGCACCACCAAATCCTTGTTCGATTCTGCAATTTAAATATAGCGTGATGTGTTCTATATGAGTATCTGCAAAAAAAATTGTCTGAAGTTTTTTGTCTGCGGCAGTAAATTGTTCCTCTGCGCTTCCTGTCTTTGCAGTTCCCTTATAGACTCCTTGCCGTGATATTGTATGGTTTTTTACAACCCCCATTGGAAAGATGCGTACAAGAAAAATAAATGCAACTGTCACAATCACAATCTGAATCACTGCATTTCTCTTCGCGTAATTCCTAGTAAAACTGCTATCGGAAAATGTATGGTCGATAATCTCATGAAAGAACGCATATAAAAATGGGATTATACCGTTTTGTTTTGATTGTCTGTTACTATCCAAGCCCACACCCTGCCCTTCTAAAGATTCCTGGTAACATTTTCCTTCGCGTTTAGAGTATAGCACATTACAAATATGAATACAACAAAAGCTTTCCTTTACTGTGATTTCTGCGGTAAAGTATGTTACTTTTTACGGGGTAGGAATGCGCATAAACTGCGCATTCCGTGAGAATATGATTCAGAAATGAGGGGCAATTTTTGCGAAGCAAAACTTTTAATATCGCCCCGAATCGTTACTATGGGCGGCTTCCATGCCGTGAATAGTAACGGGAGTATTGTCTGTTTCCTCACGGATTACATACTGTGGAGAATTGTTGATACTGATATAGATTCGCCCAATATACTCTCCAATCAATCCTAACATAATCATAAGCATACCACCAATAAAAACAGTTGCCGCCATCAGAGAGCTAAATCCCATTGGCACCGCAGGGTTTACAATTTTTTTAATAATCGTATAAATCCCATATAAAAATCCCCCGACAGCAAAGGTAACTCCTGTGATGGTGGCAATCCTTAGCGGCAGTATAGAAAATGCCGTAAACCCATTAAACCAAAGCGCCATTAACTTCTTCATTGTATAACCAGAAGCCCCCACTTCACGGCTTCTGTGCTGCACAGGAACATTGGTAATATTTCTTGTAGAGCGCAACACTAGACCAATAATATAAGGATAGCTGTTCTCATATTCCAACATACTGTCAACTACAAACCGCCTTGCTGCAAAGTAGCTGGTCAAGTGCAAGTCTTTCGGTTTCCCAAGCATAATCCTTGTCATAATATCATTCATCCAAGTGCCAAAATTGCGAAAGGCACTATGCTTTTTATTGTCATAGCTTGCATAGACCACATCACTACCATTCTCTATGCCATCTATCAGTTTTCCTACCTCATCTGCAGGCGTCTGTCCATCGTCATCTAGGCACACCACAATATCTCCGTCTGCCTTGCGCAACCCCGCCATCAGCGCCGCGTGCTGTCCAAAGTTCTTTGCCAAGCTAACTCCTGATATATTATTATATTTTTGGGCAAGTGCGGTGATTACCTCATAAGTATCATCAGGCGAACAGTCGTTTATTAGAAAGATATCATACTCATACTCCTTCATAGTCTGCATCGTCTCTCTTATTTCCGCCACGACTCCCTCAAGAGTCCTTGCGCTCCGATAGCAGGGAATGACAAAACTTATTTTACTCATCTTGATAATTCCTTTTCTTTGTTCTACAGTTCCTTACTAGATGGATTGATTGCACCAAAAAAAATTAGGTCCTCATATTTTCCGTCCAGAAACAATTCCTCCCTAAAATACGCCTCCTGCACATAGCCTGCCTTCTCATGCATACACACACTTGCCCGATTGTACGCCAATACTCGCGCTGCTACCTTGTGTAGCCTTAATTGCTCAAAGGCATATTGCAGCATTAGTTTTGCAGCCTCTGTGCCAATACCCTTTCCATACGCCTGCTCCTCTCCAAGAAAAATACCTTCCTCCGCCTTTTTATTCTGCTCCTCAAAGTTTTGAAGATAGACACTGCCAAGGGGCATCTTGTCTTCATTTCTACAAATAACAAACTGATGTACGTATCCTCGTTCTACTTTATTTTTTAGCCAGTCTAAATGCGCCTCCCTAGAAAGAGGAATCCGATAAATAAAATTTTTTACTACATTCTTATCGTTTCTCCATCTTACAACCCTATCTGTATCGGCAGCGCAAATTGGCCTTAAATAAATTTGTGCTCCCTCTAAAATCAAATCTTTTCTCAATGGCTCCATAAAAATCTCCTCTGTCTTATAGTTGTTTGACTGCCACGATATCAAATGCGTGTGTACCAGACGCTGTCTGAACTTGGTCAACAGACTCCGTGCACACAGCCATGCCGCGCTTTTTGTAATATTGTATCAGCCAGTCTAGTTCTTGGTCGGGCTTTACCACAAAATATGCCTTTGTCGCATTTCGTCCTTTGGGATTGTACAATGCATTTTGAATATCTTTAAAATGATGTCGCTCCAGTTTCCGTCTTGCCAGAGGACTTTTTGCCGCCCACCCACCGCATATATCAAAATTTTTATAAAAACCGCTTGTAAATATTTTCTCCGAATAAGGAGTTCCCTGATAAGAGGTAGAGGAATACACATCCACGATATAATAATTATTTCCATTTTTTCGGCAATAATCCATCAATGCAATCCAGCGCGCATCTGCCTGTGCTCTGTTTTGATATTCACTGTGCACACTCTGAAGATTTCCCACAGACACTACAAGAAATCCTACAGTACATAAAACATACAAGATATACTTTACTACCTTGCTGTCTTTCTTAAAAGAATTATCACAGATTACGAACGCAATAAGCATCACGAATTCCAACATTAACAGAGGGATTGTGACACGGTCTGGCAGCCTGTCCACCATATATAAATACAACCACAAAACTATCCGAATCATCAAGAGACACACAACCTTAAAAACTGCAAGCACACGCCGTTTTCCTGTTGCTGGAATGACACAAACTGCAAAGTACAACAGATACAGAACCAGCACCGCCATGCGAACTCCCAGCCCCGCTGGAATCCCCAAATCAGGTGTTTGACGCAAAATGGCACTCCTTACCATCTGTAAATCTTTTAAAATTTGATTTCTATACAGCCACAATGCCTCCCGCACACTGTTTTTGCTGACAAAGCCAAATGTGTTTTTCAATCCGCTTCCATAACTGGAAGTTTGAGCACTCTGTTCTTGATAATTGACAATCGCTTCCAACCTCCATGTGTCAATCGATTCATCCAGAGCAAAATTATAGTTTTCAAGCAGCGTGTAAGATTCCTGTGACAATCCAATCGACTCATAAAATTTCTGGTTGTCTGCGTAATCAGGTAATCCATAAAAATCATATAATTTCGTCCGAGCATTAAAAAAGCTCCGAAAGTTACTCCACTCGCTTTCCTGATATGCCACCAAATCTACACAATATGCCGCTGCCATACCCAAAAATGCTATGCCGACCAGCATCAAATACTTTCTAAAATTCACCGCAGTAAAAAAATATTCCTCCCCGCACCATCGGGCAAGCCCTGCGAGCAGCAAAAACGGCAAAAGCATCATACAGATTTCTGTCCGAATCAAAAAAGACAGCACAACAAGCAGCAGCGGAATTAGATTTCTGCGGAAAAAAACAGACGGCTTATCGGCATTTTTTGCTGTGAGAAACAAAAATACTGCCCCGGCCATACAAATTCCTGCGGTCACACTGTACTGTATCACCACAATTTCTCTCAAAAATAGTCCAACCGCAAGTGCTGCCTCCACCACAAGCGCCAAAAGCCCCGTTCGCACACGCTGCGCAAGAGACAATAACCTCACAGTAATCAAAAAAATCACACCAAATTGACACAGACACAAAAACAAGCCATACCACGGAACCGTTGGAATGGCCCTGTAACAAAGCGCAATGCACCACGCCAGAGGATACAGCATCTGAATACAATAACCACTCGGCTGGCCTGTGTATGCCCCTGACACAATATCTTTAATCATGGTGTCATCATTTAGATCATAATAAAAATCAAACTGGGCAGATAAAAGCAGCGCGAGCGAAAACGTAAAAGTTAGTGCACCACACACTTTTGCTGCCTTTACTCTGGTGCGGTCATCCATCATACGTGATAGAACTCCTTCACTTTACTAACAATATAGTCCACTTGGTCCGATGTCAGCGCATAAAACATTGGCAGACGCAACAAGCGTTCGCTCTCCCGCGTCGTATACACATCCTCCCCCGAAAACCGTCCAAACTTAAGTCCCGCAGGCGCTGAGTGTAGCGGAACATAGTGAGATACAGCCATAATACCATTTTCCTTTAAAAATGTAATTAACTGCGTGCGCTCATCCAAATCTTTCGTCTTAATATAATACATATGCCCATTGTGCACACAGCCCTCTGGCACAGTTGGCAACTCTAAAACTCCACGCTCCTGAAGAGGGCGCAACAGCGCATCATACTGTCTCCACAGCGCCAAACGCTTTTGTGTAATGATATCAATCTGCTCAATCTGAGCCCAGAGATACGCTGCATTCATATCACTTGGCAGATACGACGAACCATAATTCATCCACCGATATTTATCAATTTCCCCTCTGTAAAATTGAGAGCGATTTGTCCCTTTCTCCCGAATAATCTCGGCCTCGCTAATATATTTTTTATCCTGAATGAGCAGTGCACCGCCTTCTCCCATACTTAGATTCTTGGTCTCATGAAAAGAATAACAGCCAAAGTCTCCAATTGTGCCAAGCGCCCTCCCCTTGTAAGTCGCTGCAATTCCCTGCGCTGCATCCTCTACCACAAAGAGGTGGTGACGTCTCGCAATCTCCATAATGGTATCCATCTCACACGCCACCCCTGCATAATGAACTGGCAAGATCGCCCTTGTCCGCTCTGTCACAGCCTGCTCAATCAAAGTCTCATCTATATTCATAGTGTCAGGACGGATATCGACAAACACTGCCTTTGCGCCGCGCAGCACAAAGGCGTCCGCAGTGGACACAAAAGTGTAAGAGGGCAATATCACCTCTTCTCCCTCCTGAATGTCAATTAACAGCGCCGCAAGCTCGTTTGCCTGTGTGCAGGAAGGGGTCAGGAGACACTTTGTAGTACCTGTTTTCTCCTCAATCCATGCACTACATCGCTGTGTGAACGGACCATCCCCACAAATTTTTTGATTTTCGACCGCTTGCCTAATATATTCCAATTCCCTGCCTGTAAATGGTGGTACGTTAAAATTAATCATTTTGATAACCATGCCTTTCCATAATTTCCGAAATCTGGTAAGCTATTTCTCGCTTTATTGTACTCTTTTAATATGATTTTGGCAAGGTTTTGGCATTAATATGCATTTATTTCATTACTATTCGCGGCATAAAAGGCGCTCATAATAACGATTCGAGGCGACATTAGAAGTTTACAAACACGCAATACTCCTCATTCTGAAAACACTGACTATAACCATTTTCCCTAACAAATTCCAAAATCAATTGATATTTCTGAAACGCTAGTCCATCTGTCCGCATTTCATGTTCTATCGCTGTGCGCCCCAATATAATAACAGGTGTTTTTTCCAATGCGGTCTCATTAGACAGTTCTTCAAGTTCCTTTTTTAAAATCTCTATACTGTTTGAATCCAAATCTGCCCACGTTGTATAAATAGCAGGTGCCATGTCAAACAGATATGCCAATGCCGGAATATTTCCATATAATATCACTTGTTTTTTATTTAATTCATTCTGATATAAATATGCATCCAACTCCTGCAATGCGGCTGCCTTGTCGGCTGTCGTCCGCAATCTGGTTCCTTTGCCACTGCATTGCAGTTCTAATTGCTGTCTATCTCTGTATGCCTTTGCGTCGTGAAACACAAAATTAATTCCAAACAGAATGCTTTGAACAGCCACACATACAAGCACCATTCCAAATACCAACCGAAATGCAAAACCCGTTGTTTTTACACAATAGCTGTTTTTAAAAGCCTTATATGCCATCAATATTGAGACAGGCATTATTAGAAAAAGGTTGTTGATAATTGGATAAAGCCCATTGTTGCTCCCCAGTGGCGTAACCAATATGATACTGGGCAAAAACACCGCCCACAACCGTAAATCGTGATTTATTTTAGGATTTATTAAACACCAAATACACAGACAAAATACAATTAACAAATAGATTGTTGCCCACTTGTACATACTAAAATATTCTGTATAATTAAAATCAAACATTCCTCGACCATAACAGAAACGCAGAAGTACTAGAAACAAAAATGAATAAAAAATTTCAAGTACACGTGTTACTTTGAGGGACAATGTTTGATTTCTTTCAAGTTTTTTGGCAAAATAAAAGCCAATCATACCTGCAACCATAAATCCAGCAAACAATAACAGCCATCCACTATACTGGGCATAATCTCCAAACATTGCATTGAGCATTGCGGTCGGCTTATAATCCGACGCCTGTTCAGTCATGCCAAACAGCGCAGCAATCATTTGCGGATATGCATCCACCCCATAACGCACGGCGATAACCGCCAACGGCACAAACAACCCTACCAAATAGCCGCCAATACAGTACAAAGTATATAAAACAAGTTGACGCAGCCAAGTCTTGTCATTTTTGCGCTTCCAAAAACAATTACACCACACAGGCAAAATCAATGCCATATAAGTAATATTTGGCATTCTAACAGCAACACAAAGCCCTAAGATAACACCTGAAATAATAAAATTTTTCCTTTTTCCATCTAAGATTGCTGTATACAAAGCAAGCACTGCGATTGTCATCGCTAAATAGCCAAGATAATGATACAAAATTACAGGAGGAGCCCAACAAAGAGACAGTGCTGTCAACTCTGCCACGAACAACGCAATCCCCATCCATCGCTTTCCTTGTCCATAGCGTCGCCAAAAGAACAGATAAACCCACGCTGCCACACCTCCAATTAGCAGACCACAATATAAATTCATACCAATCCAATAATCTCCGCCCGGAAGCTTTGACAAAAACACGCCTGTCACATTTGCCAGATAAGTTGCCAGTTTCCACATTGGATTCAATGTGTCAAAAAAGCGATAATTGCCAAGCGCATAACCCGCATCCATAATATCTAGTCCTATGAAGGCATGGCGCAATGGATAGATCAGCAAAATCAACATTGGAAGAATCGTCCTACTCCCTTTTTGTCGAATCCACTCGATAACAGTGCATACCAGATACACAGCCAGCACACTGCAAACCATATGCCCTAGAAATGCCATTACAGAATTGTCTGCCTGTGCCTCACAGTGCAACCATTTTGGCCATACATAGCGGATATTGATATGCTCATGAATAAGATAGACACCAAAAGCTGCCCCCGAAAACAATTCAATCGGCTTACGAAACCTCTCCAAAAAAATTCCTGCCTTGCCCGACTCCTTTTTACCCTCCGCAAATAGCAAAAACAACCCCACTGCACCTGTATAGCAAAACAAAAAATTATATGTGTAACCATACTGTATCATTTTTCCAAGGCTGCCTGTTCTAAGATAGATTGCACGAATTAGAAAAAAAGAAAAAAAGACTGCCGCCACGCTGCCAAAGTACAAGGCTGCCGCTGTCCACTTGGCATAAAGCACAGAGATTCCATAGCGTCTTAGATATGCTCCTGTCAGATAGAGAACCACAAACCACAAGCTGTCATAACCATACTTGTCCCACGGAAGCTGCATAGGAATCACTGTCTTTGACACACTAAATACCAGTAAAAATCCCAGCAGCAGATATTTTGTCTCCCGCTGATTCAAACGGGAAATCCCCGCATTAAGAAAGGGCATTATCAGGCAAAGAATTACATAGGACGACGCAAACCAATAATGTTCTGTCACAATCGGAAAACAATACGAAAAAAACTGATAGAGATCAAACTCCTGCACACCAATAA
This sequence comes from Lachnospiraceae bacterium, assembly GCA_014239155.1. Lineage (GTDB taxonomy): Bacteria > Bacillota > Clostridia > Lachnospirales > Lachnospiraceae > COE1. The sequence continues at coordinate 159,679 of JAAZZQ010000056.1, forward strand.
TCAGCGCACCACACCCAAAAAGCATGGAATAAAAAAACACTTGTTTCCATATTTTTAGAGGTTTTCTTAGCACTTTCCAAAAGGTCAGTTCCTTCTCACTTCCCCCACTTTCATATGCATCCATGCCAAAGTATCCACTGATAAGCACATACACGTTAACCGCCACAATACAGAACGCCTCAATTAACCATGCCACGTAGCCAGTCACAGTCATATCGTTCCTTGCAGGATCACCAAGGATTTCTCCCTTGCTTAGATAATGCAAACTCACAATCATCAACATTGCAATAATGCGTAGCAGCTCATAGTTTAACTGCCGCTTTTTTTCTGTTGCCATTCTCTCCCTCACTTTCGCAATCACTGTGATAGCAGCAATTCCTTTATCTGTTCTGCAATACGCTGTGCTCCTTTTGCATCAATCAGTTCTTTTTCCTGTCTGTATAAACGCTCTCTGTACTTTTTGTTCTGAATGCAGCGTCTTAGTGTATCTCGTATACGTTCTGCTGTTCTATCAGGCTCTATGGCAATATTTCCTGCATTGACAATATTTGTCAGCCTTTCTAGCTCCTTGGCTCCCTGTCTTTGATTTTCAGCAAAATAAAAAACAATCATTGGAACACCCAGCGCACTCACTTCATAAATTGTGCTTCCTGTTGCTGTTATCACTATATCGCTATCATACAAAAGACTGCGCATATCTTTTATATTTTCATGAATTTGAATCTGCAATGTCGTTGCATTTGCGGATTTCTTTTCATAATTTTGATATTTTCGCTTTAATTCCTCTGCAAATTCATTAAAAGGTCCACTGATCAAATGCAATGTTATTTCCTGTTCTGTTATCATAGGATCACGCATTAATGCCTCTACAAGCGTAGCTGTTGCAAAATAAGGATCACTTCCTCCTGTGGTGATTGTAACATTGCGCACTTGCTCTGCCACACTGTAATTAGAAGGTGTTTGAAATGCCTTGCGAAGCGGCATATAATTTGCTCCCAGCAGAACCTTGCGCGGATACTTATTGATTGCCTGACTTTCTGTCTCCGCCGCAATATATTGCGCAGCTAGCCGCGGAGCATAGAGATTATAATTGATCAGCAAATCAACTGGGTACGCCTGCCCCATATCCTCAAAGCACACTGTTTTCACCATTTTGCTTAGGGCAAAATAATATGTGCTATCTGCCTGATAGCTATCCACCAGCACAATATTTTTATTCTGATTTCCTACATTTTTAATTGTAGGTTTTTCCTGAAAAATTGCTTCTAACAGTGGAAGCTCTCCCATCATATCGCAGTAGTCTGTATGCAATACAATCACTTGAAATCCTCGCTCCTCTATCAAAGAGCGGCACGTTTCATCCGCTAATATAAAAATAGGCGGATGCAAGCAGTCTATCTTTGCTGTTGCCTCCGCAACTGACAGGCAGCGCATCACATGCCCCATGCCGATCTTTGTATTTCCGTCCGCACGAATATAAAACATCTAGTCAAAACGCCTCCTTACACTTCGCACCAACATAAACGCCTCTGCACGCTCCATGCCGGCCGTCATACCGCGTGTTTTTGACAAGACATCCATGCCTACAAGACTTCTTGGGTGTGGAAAATTGCAAAGTTCTGACACATAACAGTCCATTGCCTGCTCTTTTTTATGATAATAATCTGTAATATCAATAAACACATTGGGGCAAAATGCTGGTTGTGTGCTGTAATCAAAATTCCACTCGGAAGATGAAAGCGTCTCAAAAGCATAAATTTCTTCAACGCAGTACGTGCCAATTGGTCTTGACGCTGTGAGTACTGCACGCGCAGTATATTGATGGTCTACATTTAAATCTCCACTGTAATGTGTATAGAGTACTTGCGGGCGCAATTTGTCAATCATTTGTTCGACTACTTTTACAATATCAAGCAAATCCACATGGTCAAAGCGGTTGTCTGGAAAATCAGCAAAAAATACCTCCTGATACCCAATAATTTTTGCACTCTCCAGCGTATTTTGATGCAACTCTTTTACTACATTTTGATCAATATCTTCTCTGTGTCTGCCACGGGAAGTCTGTCCTTCTCCCAAAATTAACGCATAGACAATGTCGCCCTCTGCCACGTGCCTTGCGACTGTGCCACCAACGCCAAGAATCTCATCATCTGGGTGTGCTGCCACAACCAATACTGTTTTTCCCATCTCTGCTATTCCTCCGCCTTGCACCGAAAGATTACTTGTGCTGAAAGCTCTTTTTTATCCTCTGAAAGATTGGCTTGCGCAAACTCCAAACGATATGTTCCAAACTCCATAAACGCCTTGGGATAACCTTCTGCATCCAGCATTCTAATAGAATCATAAATTTTTTCTATATCCATCTCTGATGTAATCTGACTTTCCTCAGGTTTTCTGCGCTTAAAGATTACTGGCTCTCCCTCCTGCGGCACAGGTTCTAGTTTTTTCTGATTGCCGCCGTCCAAAAAAAGTGGTATCATCTCTGCAAAAATAATATCTGCACACCGTATAAAAATCTCTTGCGCGCTGCCTTCCAAAGACAACGTATGTTTCATATACACTGGTCCGCCGTCAAGTTTCTCTGTCATTTTTATCGCTGAGATTTTTGTCTCTTTATGACCGCGCACTATTAAATTTTGCAAAGGGCTTCCACCGCGCCCATAAGGTAAATCTGTCATATGAAACACAATACATTCCCAGTTGTCGGTAATCTCACGCGGCATAATATAAGACCAGTGTGGCAAGAAAATATAATCTGGCTGAAAATTATACACATTTTCTGCGGTAAACTCTTCCTTCTTGGTAAAAATGCGAATATTGTGCACCCCTTCATACTTTTTTTGTAGCGCCTGCGCGCGCGCAATATTCCATGACTTTATTGTCGCGATAATAATCCGCATTCCATGTCGCCTCCAAACATACTCATATTGAATATAATCTTTCTTTGTTATTGGCGTAAATCCGCATTTTTCAAAGACACTTGCAGACGCAAGATTTTCCTGTTTTACCTGCCCAACCAACGTTATTTCATCTGACATCTTTGCTGTTTCTAGTTTCTGCAAAAGCAACTGCATTAATATCGTTCCATATCCCATTCCGCGAAAATCCGCCGCAATACTGTAATCAATAAATGCCTTATCGCCTTCCATATTGAACCGTATTTGTCCTACAGGAATCTTATTATCACACAAAATATATTGTTGTATAGAATCCTTTGTCATTACATCTGCAAACCACTTTACATGGTCCGCATAAGGAATCTTCTTTGTATGAAATGCATTTGCGCGGACTACAGAATCATTTGCCCATTCAAACAAAAGTTCTCTATCTGCTAGACAAGCTTGTCGCAAATACAGATTTGTTTCTAATTTTTTCATTTTGTCTCTCCCCCCAACAGTAACAGTTCAGACAAGCTGACCTGTTACTGCAAAAATCCATTGAAGATCGCCTTTGGCAATGGGATTTTTGCTCTCAAGGCTTATGTTTTCATAAGGTCTTCGCAGGTCTTGCGAAGACCTGTTTGAACTGTTACTCCAGATCACAATCTATATCAGAAAAAGATAATGGTGTGCCGCGCTTTAAATCGCGCTTTGCAGTTTGCCCTAATACTTTTTTGTAATACTTTGGTTTTAATCCATATGCTGGCCGAATACTTCTAATATTATCTGGTGTGAGCACTTCCCCCGCCGCAATGTCCTGCACCACAAATAAAGACCGCCGAAAACATGTATTGCTTTCCTCTTGGCTAGAAACACCATAGTGGACTGTTCCCAACGCCTTTTCCACCTCGCGCACTTGACAAACCATATCCCGAAATTCTTCTGGCTCCATAGAAAAACTAGAATCTGGATTTTTAATAGCACGACTCATACAGAAATGCTTTTCAATTAGGTTGGCGCCAAGCGCAGTTGCAGTTGCAGCGCTAAACGCCCCCATAGAATGATCAGAAAGCCCCACCGGAATGCCAAATCGTTCCTTCATATCGCGAATCATACACAGATTCATCTCTTCACTTTTTGCTGGGTAAGCACTTGAACATTTCATTAGCGCAAGCTGTTTGTTTCCTGTACTGTAAATCGCCGCAACTGCTTCCTCAATCTCCTCCAAAGTTCCCATTGCTGTTGACATAATGATTGGTTTCTGCTTTGATGCAATGTATTCTAGTAAAGGAATATCCACCAGTTCAAAAGAAGCAATTTTGTAAAATGGTACTCCAAGATTCTCAAGAAAATCAACAGAAGTTGTGTCAAATGGTGTTGAGAGAAAATCTATCCCCACTTTTGCAGCCTCGTCGCAAAGCTGTTTTTGCCATTCCCACGGCGTATATGCCTTCTGATACAGTTCGTAGAGATTCTCCCCTCCCCAAGTGCCTTTTCCAATCTGGAAATATTCATTCTGACAGTTTATTGTCATCGTATCTGCTGTGTAAGTCTGTATCTTTACACAGTCTGCACCGGCGTCTTTTGCCACATGAATCAGTTCCAACGCCCGCTCAATACTGCCCGCATGGTTTGCAGACATTTCCGCAATAATATAGGCAGGGCATCCATCTCCAATAATCCGTTCGTTTATATTAATTGTACTTCCCATCTGCCTTTTTGCTCCTTTCTGCCTGCAAGAGCTTGTACTTCATTTCTGCAAGCGCCCAATCCTCCAAAGTGTCAATATCCTGCACATATCGTTCCTCTTGTATGAATGGAATCGCATGTTCCATCCAAATTGCTTTCTGTTGTAAAAAGCGCTCTACATTTAAACAATAAAACTGACCACAATCATGGTAAATCGGCTCTAAATCCTGCGAGCGTTTTGCCATATTCTCCGGCCATTTGGGTGCAATTTTACCATTGTCAATAATGACACCTCTCTGTGGCGGAAAAGAAAATTTTACAACAGGAATCACACAATCTGCCTGATTTTGCTCTAAAAGTTGCATTGCTGCGCTTAACGTATCTGCTGTCACAAAAGGCGCTGTGGGATAAATGCAACTTACCGCTTCAAATGTTTTCCCAATCTGTGCATACGCTGCCAAAACTTCTGCGATTACATCTGCCGTTGTAGCAAAATCATTGGCAGTCTCCGCACTCCGAAAAAATGGAACCTTTGCTCCTGCCTGCTGTGCAATCTCTGCAATCTCCGCGTCATCTGTTGACACCATCACTTCCTCAAACAGTTCTGTTTGCAAAGCCGCCTCAATACTATATTCTAAAATCGGTTTTCCCAAAAATGGCCGAATATTTTTGCGCGAAATCCGTTTGCTGCCGCCCCTTGCCGTTATGATTGCTACACTTTTCATCGAAATGTCCCTTCCATTTTTATTTTTTATAATAGTTCACAATCTTTTGCACTGCCCATATTACATCATTCACATCTTTGTCCGTCAAAGAATAATAGATTGGCAGACTCATCATCTCTTGATACAACTTTTCCGCATTTGGGCATAATCCCTTTTTATAGCCAAGTTTTTCATAATAGGGGTGCCAATACACTGGAATATAATGCACATTGCAATAAATGTTCTCTGCCATCATTGCCTCAAAAAATCCCTTGCGGTCAATATTGAGCAATTCCGGCCGGATTCGCAGTATGTAGAGATGCCTTGTCGTATCGGACTCCGGAATCTCTCGCTGCACAAAAAGTTGTGGTATCTGCAAAAATGCCTTGTTGTATTGTTCTACAATCTCCTTGCGCCGCTTGGAAAACTGTGGAAGTTTATCAATCTGACTCAATATTAGCGCGCATTGAATATCTGTCAGTCGATAATTATATCCCAAATCAATTTGTTCATGATACCAAGGGCCATGACTTTCATTTACGTAATACGCTTCCTTTTTTGTAATGCCATGCGAACGGTAGAGCAAAAGCTTTTCGTACAAATCTTTGCGGTTTGTAAGAACTGCGCCACCCTCGCCGCCTGTCACTGTCTTAACTGGGTGGAAACTAAATATAGTCATATCCGCTATACTGCCAACAGGCTTTCCTTTATACTTTGTCCCAATAGAATGACAAGCGTCTTCTATCAACACAATCTCTCTCTTATGGCACAGTGCCATCAATTCCTCTAGCTTGGCAGCCTGCCCCGTATAATCCACTGCTACCACTGCCTTTGTTTTGCTCGTAATCTTTTCCAGAACGCTTTCTGGATCAATATTATAAGTTTCTGGATCAATATCTGCAAAAACTGGGGTTGCTCCACAGTAAAGCGCACAGTTTGCAGAAGCAGCAAAGGTAATCGGCGAGGTAATAAGCTCATCTCCTGCACCAACACCTGCTGCCATCGCTGCAATATGAAGCGCCGCTGTGCCATTGCTGCACACAACTGCATATTTTGCTCCTGTCAGCGCGCAGAGTTTTTGCTCAAGTGCTATAACTTTCGGCCCACAGGTTAAATCATTGCTGATTAGGACTTCCTCCACAGCCTTGACATCTGCCGCGTCAATATACTGATGTCCATAAAATAATTTTGTGTCCCGAACCGGAGTGCCTCCGGCGATTGCTGGTTTTTCCATGATTGAATAATGTTCCTTTCTCTACTCATGAAGGTCTGTCTTTAAAAGTGCACGAATCTGTTCTACAGAAAGCCATTCTGTATTGTTTCCAGAAGAATAGTAAAAACCATCATCTACCTTCTTACCACTTGGATTTGGGCGCTTTGACTCCTGCCAGAACATCTGTGGATAGATAATAAAATTCTTTTCATACTCGTAAGTTGTCATAGAGTCTTCCGCTGTAATCATGACCTCATGAAGCTTCTCACCAGGGCGAATGCCAACTTCCACTGTCTTCATACCCGGCGCCATCGCTTCCGCAAGGTCTGTAATCTTAAAAGATGGAATCCGGCTGATAAACGTCTCACCACCCTTTGCCTCCTCAAGTGCCTTAATCACAAGCTCAACCCCTTGCGTCAAACTAATCCAAAACCGCGTCATGCGATAGTCTGTAATTGGAAGCTCCTTAGCACCCTCGTCAATTAATTTCTGAAAAAGTGGTATAATTGATCCACGGCTGCCTGCCACATTTCCATATCGCACAATGGAAAAGTTCAAGTCCTTTGTGCCGCAGTAAGCATTGGCAGCAATAAACAATTTGTCCGATACCAATTTCGTACCTCCATATAAATTTACTGGATTGACTGCCTTGTCTGTAGACAGCGCAACCACCTTTTGAATCCCTGTATTGAGTGCTGCATCAATTACATTCTGTGCGCCATTGACATTTGTTTTAATCGCCTCATTGGGATTGTACTCGCACGCAGGCACTTGTTTGAGCGCCGCAGCGTGAATTACATAGTCCACACCCTCAAATGCGCGTTTCATACGCTCATAATCGCGCACATCTCCAATAAAAAAGCGCAATTTTTCTTTGTGTTGTGCAAAATCATTTGCCATCATCCACTGTTTGAACTCATCCCGCGAATAGATAATAATCTTTTTGGGGTTATAATGTGTTAGCACATACTCTGTAAAGCATCTTCCAAAAGAGCCTGTACCACCTGTAATTAATATTGTTTTATTATCTAATAACATTTTATTTCCTCCATTTTTGCAAAATCCTTTGATTGCAGGCGTGCGAATCCATAATCTGTCAGCAGAGCTGACTCACACGCCGCAACAAGAATACCAATAGCATTCTTAAATATTTTACCATAACTTTCCTTGCCCGTCAAAAAGTATAAGTTTCTCAACCATTACACTTTCCCACGGACTTTGCAGCGCAATGCAAAGTCCTGTCTGAACCGTTACACCAACCTCATTATTATCTTTATTATTCTGGAAAGACAAGACTTGCTGTGACACTGTTTAGAATTTTGTCATACACAATAATATTCCATCTGCCGCCCATCTGATAATGATTTATGCCATCAATTAGCACTTGGTTTCCTTTTCCAATTCTTGCAAGTACCAATTCACTTTTCCCGGCTTTTCTATGGCGAATCCCCTCTTCTTTCCAGGTAATGTCAAGCGCAATCTTGCAATCCTCATACACCCACTGGCGCGTCTCTTTTCCTGTTCCCGCTTTTGTGTCTGTCACAACAAGAATAAAATTCTTGTCCTCCTGCAACAGCTCAAGACACTCCCTTGCTGTGGTGGCTTCCATATACTCCTTCCATTCTTTTCGCTCGCGATACATGCTCGCCATATCCCATGCGTTAGGCTGTGTATCCGTTCTCCTGTCCGGCAACGCATAATTTTCTTTTAGGTATTGTCCCAGATGACTTGTAACTTTTCTAGCACCAAAATCGTTTAAATGCTCCTCATCTCGAAAGTCTGCTGTCAAGTCAAGCTCCACCACACCATTTTGATAGAGTTCATTGTAATCTACAAAACGCACACCCCGCGCATCTGCAAGCGCTTGTATTGCCTCTGTCTCATAACAATGCCAATTCTCTTTAGGGGATTTAAACAATAGCAATTCTGTATTGTTCTTTTTGCAAAGATTGGCAATCTCATCCAGATAATGAATATTTTCTTCTTCTATCCATGCCTCACCATCAAAAAGATACTCCTGCAAATTAATTGCAGTTTCTGATACAGATTGTGTCTCCAGATACCCTTTCGTATAGTTTGTCTTATCTTGACCAAAATATGTATAGTCCAGTTTGCTTAACTCTTTCCATCGGCTGTGATAGCGAAACACTGGAAAAACATAGGAGAAATATTCTGCATTGACTGCTCCAACGGACTGGTAGATGCATTTAAGCTTGTCTATTGAAAATGGTATATTTGTCAATCCCCAACGCAACCCTGCCTCATTGATTGTGTGAATACCACCTCCCACCATCATATTAACCTCAAGCGCAACTACTTTTGGTTTCTGTCTCCGAAATGCTTCCTTTAAATAAAGCACTGAAATATTCATTGGCTGCGATGAACTGCCAAAATCATACGCGGTAATTCCATATTCCTCATACAATACAATTGGATCGATTGTACAAAAACTATTGCTGCTGCCAATTACAATTAAGTCAATATCGTTCTTTTTTTCCGCATAAAATCCCTTTACAATCGTTGTGGAATCCCCAATAAACTTTGCACACACAATCTCATTTGTAACCATTAAAACCAAACTGATCAACACAAAAAAACTAATGACCGCTATCAGTCTGGAAATTATTGTTCTTTTTGTCATTGTCGCCTCCGGCTATCCCTTTAAAACTGAAAATAGATAAACTGTGACGCGTCGTATCCTTCCCCATACACGCCAAATATAAGAACCATCACAAGCAGCACTGCCACAATTATATATTGTACTGCAAGACACTGTTCTTTTACAATTGCGTCAAACAATTTATGCCTTGCTGCATAACAGGCATCTACAATCAATAGAATTAAAATTCCAAACAACAGTACGCCTATTTCTTTTCTGTCCAGTCCCAAATAAAATATCGATTCGTCAAACAAAGACCAGACATCAAAATTCTGAACCATTCTCTGCAAAAAATAGATTGCATCCTTTACTGTGTCTGCACGGAAAAACACAAAAGAAAAAGCAAATAACAAAAAAGTACAGATACCACGACAGAATTGACAGACAAGTGTTTTCCAACGCACGTGAAAAACAGTATCAACCCATTTCCAAAGTGGGTCTAACAAATCTCCTATAATAATATAGATTCCCTGTATTGCACCCCACACTACAAAATGCCAGCTCGCACCATGCCAAAATCCGCTCGCCAGAAACGTTATTAGGGTATTGAGGTATTTGCGCGGCTTTGAACAGCGACTTCCCCCCATTGGAATATAGAGATAATCACGAAACCATGAGCTTAATGACACATGCCAGCGCCGCCACAATTTCCGAATACTTGTGGAGAAAAAAGGCGCCTCAAAATTTATCATAAGCTCAATTCCAAGAACTTTCGCTGCGCCCATTGCAATAATAGAATAGCTTGCAAAATCGCAGTAAATCTGCACTGCAAACAGCACACTCGCCATTAAAAGCGCAACGCCATCAAACAGATAGTACACATCAAATACTTGATTAACCAACACTGCTGCGCGGTCTGCAATGACCATCTTCATAAAAAATCCCCAAAGCATTAACAACAATCCCCGCGTAATTTTCTCAAAACTCCCAATTCTCTGATGCTGCATGTTCTCTATCTGCCACAACAAATTTTTACTGCGCTCAATTGGACCTGCAACCAACTGCGGAAAGAATGATACAAACAGTGCATATCTTATAAAATTTTTCTCTGCCTTAACTGTTCCACGATATACGTCAATTGTGTATCCCAACGCCTGAAATGTATAGAATGAGATTCCAACGGGAAGAACAATCTCCAAGCGAGACTCTTTTAGCTCCACACCAAAGATAGAACTGACCATTGCAGCAGTATCATGCAGAAAATAAAAATATTTAAAAAATACAAGCAACGCTAGATTTGTTATAATGGCTGTGATTAAAATAAGCTTACGCTTTGTTTTGCCCTGCGCCTCTTGCACTTTCATCCGTGCTATAAGAAGGGCACACAAATATGTAATCACTGTTGATGCAAGGATTAAAATTCCATATTTCGCATTCCAGCTCATATAAAAATAATAACTTGCAAGCAGCAGCCAAAACTGTCGCAATCTTCTTGGCATTATATAATATAATAAAACTACTACTGGAAAGAAGATTAAAAACTCAAATGAAGTAAACTGCATATTTCCCTAACCCCCATGCGCCCACTTTGGCAAACACTATCCTTTTATATGACGTATTTTGTGGCGGTAAAAACAAAGTAACTGATAATAAAGTTTAAATTTTAATGGTGATTCCATATGCATTGCCGCAAGTCGTTTTTGTTCCTCATCAAACGCATTCTGATAATAAATATTTTCCTGAAAATCAGGAAATTCCTGTCGAATGCCCTCCGCAATCTGTTTTAAAAAACTTACTTTGGGATTCTTTACACCAAGCATATACGTAAAAAGTGTATTCATATAATATAGCTTGGAAAAAGCAAACTCAAATTCTTGTCTGTATGGTTTGTAAATGCCATATCTGCGCGCTTCCTCAATTAATTTTTTTCCCATTAAAAGCCGCATCTCACACTTTTCTTGGCTAATCTCATGCACAGTGGACAAATCATGCTGATAATAATAATAAAGCGGTTCCTCAATTTTTTCAAAGTGTGTAAAGTGCAACATCCAAATTGGGGAAGCACAGTTGTCCTCATAGAATGTATTTTCTGGAAATCGCAGTTGATACGTGTCAATGACGGATTTTAAGTAAATCTTAATCACCATGCTTCCCGGATTCATAACAAGCTTTTTATACCGTTCGTGATCTAATACCCCTGTCTGGTCCATTGTGTTGTTTGGCATTAGTTTGCCTACATTCATTGTGTGGGAATCCACCATGCAATAGTCACAGCCCACAACATCCGCCCCTGTTTTTTCCGCCTTTTTTATCAACTTTTTATACATATCTGGCGCAACCCAGTCATCGGAGTCCACAAATCCAATCCACTTGCCACGCGCCGCATCAATCCCCTTGTTGCGTGCACCGCCCTGTTTGAGATTCTCATAGGACTGAATTACTTTGAATTTCCACGGGTAATTGGATTCATATTCTCTTAGAATCTCCACTGACGCATCCGTAGAGGCATCATCAACCGCAATAATTTCATAATCTGCAATTGACTGTTCAATCAGTGAATCTAAACAGAACTTGAGTTTGTTATCCGCTGCCATATTATAAACAGGTACTATGATACTAAGCTTCATATGATTCCACTCCCTTTCCAATATTTGGCACGACCAATCATCTAAGAATGCCATCGGCATTCTTGTTGCGGCGTGTGGCTCAGCTCGTCTGACATATTACAGATTCGCACACCTGCACTCTCGGCGGATACTTATCTGAGTCAGCGGTTGCACTCCCACTGAGCCAAAATTGTATTTTACCCGCCAGTTATAGAAGCGCGAATCTTTTCCGGCTGAGATAAAATTATTTGTGTCAACGCTCTTTTATAATCTTACCATCCTCCACCCGAAACACCATATCACACTTTTCAATTGTCTGTAAGCGGTGCGCAATAATCACAAGCGTTTTCTTGCCGTGCAGTCTGTTAATCGACTCCATAATTGCCGCTTCTGTATCATTGTCAAGCGCTGATGTCGCCTCGTCAAGAATCAATACTTCTGGGTCATTGTACAGTGCCCGCGCAATGCCAATCCGCTGGCGCTGCCCACCCGAAAGTCGAATACCGCGCTCTCCAATACCAGTGTTGACACCGTCTGGCAAGGTCTTAACAAACGTGTCAAGTTGCGCCTCTTTTAATGCATACCACAACTTGTTGTCATCAATCTCTTCCTCCGGAATCCCAAATGCAATATTTTTCCGAATATCTGCATCTAATAAAAAAATCATCTGCGGAATATATCCCACATTGGCAAGCCATTCACGATAGCGTTCTTGAATATCCACATCATCCGCCAGCACTTTACCGCGTTGCAATTTTAAAAGCCCTAACAAAATATCAATAATCGTTGTCTTTCCTGCGCCGCTTGCACCTACTACACCAATCGATTTACCAATAGGAAACGAAACTGTCGCATGGTCAAAAATTAGCTTGTCCGAATTGGGATAGTGATATGTGATGTCAGACAATTTCACTTCCCTTGTAACTGGCAATTTCTCCTTTGCAACAACTGCATAGGAAATATCTGTGTGCGCCTCGTCTGTCTCCTCGACAAGATTATCACTTACATTAAAGAAAAACGGCTCATTAAAAGCCATGCTTGTAATCTGATTGTTAATGCGGCTGGCAGCGGGCAATAGACGCATTGCCGCAATCCCAAATGCCGCAAACAGAGAAACCATGCTAGACACATCTGTTCCCGACACAATCAATACCAAAATATAACCAAGCAGCCCAGCCATACAGACAGTCTCAATCAAAAGCTTTGGCGTATTGTTAAACAGGCTAAACCGTTCCATTGCCTTTACATAACCTTCGCCAACCTTACAGTATGCTCCAATAAAATACTGTTCGCGCCCTGCAACCTTAATTTCCTTAATTCCCTGTACTGTCTGAGAAATCCACGCAAACATTGATGCGCCGTAATCCTGATTTTCTTTTCCCGTGCGGTTCATAATTGGCTTAACAATCTTTTTGATTACAACCAATGTCGCAACCAAAAGCACTGCAATAACCACTGTCATCACAGGGTCCTGCATGGCAAGTGCCACCACAAGAAACAAAGCAACCGTCGCCTCTGAAGCAATCTGTAAAACAGCCATAATCAGCGCATACATATTGCTGACATCTGCCGTAATACTGCGCTGGATAACAGAAGTCTCTGCGTTTAAGTAATATTCATATTCCCGCCGCACAAAATTTTTCATTAAACTTGACGCCGTTTTAAATTGATTGCTGTACACAAACCGATATAAATTTCTCTGCAAAAAGAACTGGAATACATTTTTTGCAATATATAATATGATTAAAAAAAGAATTGCAAGCACAGAAAATTGCACGGTATCTTGTAAGTGAAACAAGTTGCTAATCTTCTGATAAGTCTCTCCCTGTTCTAGTGCCACAGGGTCAAGAATCAGTTGTACGACAGCCATTACCATCATCACTGCTCCCGTCTCCAAACCAGCCGATATAATCATCATCACGAACAGCCGCGCCATAGCGCCTTTTTGTTTTTTGTCCATCAAAATATTTATCTTTTTTAATATTTTAAGCACTGATACTTCACCCCTTCGCGTTCCTTGGATATTATCTGCACGCCAAACCACTTTTATTTATCCGCCATTGCAAGCCCCGCCTTTTTGTTATATGCATGTTTTTCAGGGTCCTCATACGCATCCCAAAAAGATGCGCCAAGATTTATTTTCTCCTCCACAAAATCCATATTGTTAAGTGCTGTGGTTACAATAGAAACTGCTCTTTTTATGCGGAGTCCCTCAAAAAAATTAAGAACTTCCACCGGAAACCGCCCGCGAAGCACCACTGCATCTGGACAGAGCACTTCATAGTCAATTGTATCTCTTGGATGTGGTTTTATCAATACTCGATAACCTTTGCAGTATTGCGCAATCACATCTAGGCAAACCTTTTTCCGCGCCTCCACATCGACTGGATGCGGTTCTGTTAGAAAACAGGCAAACTCCTCACCCTCCTGCGCAGGTTTTAGCTGCTCCATCAAATGCTCTGCATTCTCAATAAACGTTGCAATCATTAACTTTTTTTGTTTTGGAGTCAGTGCCAACTCTAATGGCTTTCTTGGCTCTTCGACAAAACGTGGACAATCGGTAGGCACGACACTTCTGTCGTTAATTTCCATATCAATACAATATTTTCCCCAACCATTCATAATAAAAATAAGATTTTGGCGCGAAAGATAAGTCTTTAAGCGAAAATGCCCGTGGTTTGCCACATAGGCGTCGTCGAGATTTTTAAGACAATCCAATCCATCTTCTACAGCATGGTAATAAATATGCTTATAATTTAGATAATATCCAATTGGGTCACTGTCACAGAATACATAAATATCTTTATACGCCGCAAAATCAATAACCTGCAAATATGGAATCTCACACCTTGCTAACTTTTTTGTAAAAATAATACGATTTATCATGTGCTTTAATATATTGCTATAATTTTTTCTGTATTTTGCAAGCTCTGGAAAAAAGTCCTCCCGCTTTTCGTCAAGTGCAAAAACTTTATGGAAAATTCCTGTCTTTTCAAGTCTCTCTCCTAGACGTTCAAAGTCCGTCGATATAGAGCTCAACGCAATATCTGCCTTTTGATATTGATTGGCCGGCGTCTGTCTCACAATCTTCATTTCTTTTAAGAGTGCCACATAGACATGATAAAAAGTATGGCAAACATATATTCTACTTTTTGTCTTTTTCATTTATAATCCCTCGCCTATATTCGTAACAGCTCAGCCTTCGGCTTCCTGTTACGTGCATCAAGCCATGCAAAACTACTTCGTAGTGGCTTGATGCTTCTCAACCGCAACACTGTTTTACGGACTTTGCAGTAAATGCAAAGTCCTAGACTGAACTGTAATCTATACTCGCATTTCTAGTATATTGATAGCCTTTCCTTGGCGCAATCAGTGGCGCTGGACTTAGCGGTCCCTCTTTTTCTGGCGTCACACGCCCTTCTATCAATCCCTCACAAAACCGATAAAGCCTGTCCGCAGCCTCCTTTGGATTCCACAGGTTTACAATTGTATCATACGCGTTCCTTCCCAACTTTTTTTGCAATTCCATGTCCTGACATAAGGTCAATACCTGTCGCTGAAATTCCCGATAATGCCCTGTTTTATAGACCAATCCATTATTGTTATGCTTTATTAAAAACGGGACTGCCCCAATGCCGCTTCCCGCCACAACTGCGCAGGCACTATTCATTGACTCATTTAAAACTGCTCCCCAGCCTTCCAGATAATTGCTGGTAAACAGAAAAATATTCGCTTCTTCCATAAAACGTCGCACTTTCTGCGGCGGCTGAAATCCATGAAATGTAACTCTGTGTTCCAGATGCCAATTGTGTACAAGTTCTAAAAGTGTTTCGGCAAGTGCTCCATCTCCGACCATATCCAGATGAAAACAAACGTTTTGTTGTTCAAGAAATCTTGCCACTTTAATCGCATATTCTGGGTGCTTTAACTTCAAAAAACGCCCTGCCCACAAAATTTGAATCTCTGGTTTAGCACTCTGGTTAAAATGCTGTTTTCCCTCAAACAATCTATCCAAATCATAAGTATTTACTGCTGGAAAATATCCCCAGACAAACTTTTTTTCTGGATATGCATGAACCAGCGCAAAATCAGACGCCACATAGGCACCATGACACAACAAATAAACTGGTGCATTTGCATATTGTGTGTGATCCTCATACTTTTTCTTTCTGCCACGCGGAGAGATTGATTTCCACTGCCCTTCCCGATACAAACGCTCACTGGCACGAATCACAATCTTCCCCGCATTTAATCTAGGCTTAATATAACGCTCATCTTCAACGCCTCCAAACACCACTACATCACTGTCCAGAATCAACTTGGCACACTGTTCTGGCTCCTGATAGAACAGCATAAGATAAGGAATCGCGCGCACTTCACTCCCCCAGCCCATTTTTACGCGTTCCTCTTCCATTGGGGAAGTCTGTATAAAAGCAAACTCTGTGCCAAGCCTTTGATAGAGCGCGTTCGCCATTGGTATTTGATGATGATTAATATAGTTCGATACAATTGTTAATCGCATGATAAATATTCAAAAGCCTCCTGTAGTTTGTATCTGGGTCATGTGTCCTAAGTGCATGTGCTTTTGCATTTGACGAAAGCGATATTGCAAGTTTATCATCTTCAAAAATACGCAAAATAGAATCTTTTAATCGCTTGGGCTTATCCTTTGGATACAGAAGACCATCTTTTCCATCCTCAACCAGATTGTGCACACCGCCGACATTGGCTGAGACAACTGGCACGCCTAAAAGCATCGCCTCCCCAACAGAATTAGGCGAGTTTTCAATGGCAGATGGACATAAAAACACATGTGATTTCAAAAAACGAGCACACATTTTATCAGACTGTAACCGCCCTACAAAACGCACGTGGTCCTCCAATTTATTCTGTTTAATCTGTTTGAGCAAAAACTTTCCATATCCTGAAAGTTTTATTTTATCCTTAAGGCTGTCATTTGCAGTAATGACATCTCCTGCCACATAGACCACAGTATCTTCAAATTCTTCCAAAAGGTCTGGCAAAATGTCAATTACATAATGCAAGCCCTTAATTGGATAATTGCCCTGACTTAAGAACAGAGAGTAGCGCTCAATTTTATCAATACTCCATGTATCATTGTAAAAGTCTGCGCGCAGTGTCTCATTCATAAAATGATATTTTGCATTGGGCGCAATTTTTTTGGTCATCTCTCTGTCAAAATCTGTCCTTCCAGTGATATGCCCCACCATAGAGAGCGCTTCTTTTTCGTATTCACCGCGCTTTGCAAACTTTGCCTGTTGTTCAAACAGACCATCTTTTTTCAAAATGTCTCGAAACGTCTTTTTCTTCTGCACCGAATATGGCAAGTCTGCCATATACACTTCTGCGATTGAACTGCAAAGCCCTTGTATTCCAATTAGCGTGCGCGATGGATGCTGAAATGCCTTCACACAGGCAAGTGTATGTGGATATTCTGTACCAAAAATATGCACAAGGTCTGGCTCAAAGTCTCTTATTATCGCGGCAAGACTTTCCTCCAAAGCAGCATCATATTTTTCTGGATGTACTGTATCCTCGCGAAAAATATAATAGTCCACTCCTTGTGCCTTATCCTTCACAAACAGGGAAGTATCTTCTTTTACAAATCTTCTGCTCTCTGATTCCGGAAAACAAATTGCAAGTGTTATGTCATTTCTGTCCTGATGTGCCATTAATTTTCCTGCAAGACCAGAAAGCCATCCTTCCTTAATCACGATTTTCTGCCCCAGACTCTTTGCGATAAACGGGAGCATAATATTACACAACCATAATACTCTCATACAATCCCCTTCTCCTGAACCCTATAAACTGTAACAGTTCAGCCTTTGGCTTCCTGTTACAAGCTGTTACTATAAACCACTTTTTTGATTTTATTATAGATTCCTGATAAATGCCGATTTCCTGCAATCGCACTTCGCAGCGGCGCCAAGGTCAATAACAAAATCAATCGGTATTTATCAGCTTTTTTTCTACCCATATAGTGTACCACAATCTCGCGATGTTGGCGAGCAGAACGCTTTTTGTTTTCCCGTGTCTCAGAATAGCCGCCTCCCTCATACGATGCAACCACCACAGGCACATACAAAATCTCTGCCTTTCGCTCATAAAAACACCATAGAAAATGTTCATAGTCTGCTCTTACAGTATACTCTGTTCGATATGCTCTCATGTCAAACATTGTACGATGATAAAAACAAGTCTGATGACAAGGCACATTTCGATAACAAGTGAAATCATTCATTTGCGGCGATGCATATATCACAGTCTGCTGCGCCTTATGATATAGATTTCCATATACAATATCCGCTTGATGTCCCACTCGCCGAAGCTTTTTAATCTCCTCTGTTATTTTTTCTAGCACTTTTGCATGATAAAAACTATCCCCTGTATTTAAAAACAGAAAATATGTTCCATTCGCCAATGCTACCGCCTGATTCATCGCGTCATAAATGCCTTTGTCTTTTTTGATATGCACATGAAGCCGTGCGTCTGTATACCGCTCTGCAAGCGTCTTTACAGAACCGTCTGAGGAATCCCCATCTTTTATAATCACTTCATAGTTAGAATAGGTCTGTTCTAAAATACTATCTATTGTATCATAGAGCCGCTGGCCAGAATTTAGACAAACAATAATAATACTGTAAAAAATTTCTTGTCCCATACCATTCCATTCCTTCCCTTTTCTTTATTTATGCACATAGCGTTGTGTCTCAAAAAGCCAACTCCGATAAGGAAGCAATCCCACGCCCTCTTGATGTGCCTGTAATAAAAAAACAAAAAAAGAAATTAGACATATTACAAAAAGAATTCCTTTTACTTTTTTTTGTGTTTTTATATCCTGTATCTGTTCTAAAATAAGTGGAATCATAAATAGCTGGGAAATTCCAAAATAATAGGAAATTCGTGTTACCACTGGCAAGAAAGAAAAAAACGTTCCAGTCACAAACGCAAGCAAATTCAAATGTCCATAAAAGCGCAGTTCCGGATACCAACTTTGTGCCACAAGCAAAGGTTTCAGAGGCTGCTTACGATATTCTTGTCCCACAAAAGCGCGGGAATATAAAAACCAAGCATAAAAAGCAAGAACTGCCAAAGTACGCAGCGTGCCAAAGAGACTGCCACCGCCTGCTAGATAAATCGTATTTTTATAAGAAGGATACAATACCAACGCAAGCTTTAAAATCACGCCTCTTCCTACAAAACAGACAGCACTTATCACCAATCCTGCCACAATCTGCCATTTTTTCCAATTAAGCAAAGCAATCCAGTAAACAGGAATCACCAGCAAGACCGACTTATGAAACAGTGCTGCCAATCCTATCCAAAATACAAATTTCAAGAAATCTTTTTTTAGAACATATTGAATAGAAAAAAGTGCAATTGATAAAGCAAGATAATATCGAACTGTGTTAAATGTCTGAAAATATAATCCTAATGTCATAAACAGAAAAAAACTCTGCGAAAAACAAACGCTTTGTTCGACAAATGCTTTTAGGAAAAAAAATAAAGTGGCAAAAGCAAAGACAGCAAACACCAGTTCGTAATACTCTCCACCGGAAAGCAGATACAGAAACTTTACTAGCCAGTTAAATCCCACCTCTGTCACAACATAACCGCCGACATACACTTCATGAGCTGTCTGCGTGTATTGCCAATAATCATTTCCAATGCCAAAACGAAGCGCAGACATTAGAAAAAGTATTACAAAAATTGCTGCGAAATATAATCTGTTCTGAAAACTTTTCACTGTCCGCTGTCCACAAATCCAAATGGATTCCCCTGTCGGATATGGCTGTATCTGACATGCCATTTTACAAGTCACTGCGGTTATGAACAAATAAAACAAAATAGAACATATTCTGTCTGCTGTCACAAAAGCCTCCTTCTCACAATCCTTCCACAGATTGAATCCCTTTTCGCATCAATGCCAACGCATTTTTTCTTGGAATTTCCTGACACATTACTTTTCCATGTGCCAAGATAAATCGCACCGCCATTGGGTAAGCCAGCCCGCCATACAAAAAGTGATACAGCACCCCTCTATCAATAAAAAACTTGTCTGTATATCCTGCAAACCATGTTGATTCCCGCTCAATTTCTAAGCCAATCTCAACGGGAATGGCATAGACCACAAGACCATATTTTAAACAGTCTTTCAAAAATAGGCTGTCCTCGCCATTGCTATACTTTGCCCCACCACCAAACAATAGAGAAAACGTAATGTGTGCCGCATGTAATTTCTCACGCCGCACCGCAAAAGAATAGGTCGGATAACGCCCTGCATTCCACACATGAACCCTGTGATACCGTTCTGTATGGTAAGTCGCCCGCGATGCGCCCACACGCACATTAAACAGTAAAAAATCCGCCTCTGGGTGTGCCGCAAACGCATCGAGTACGCGCTTCTCATACCCCTTATCATAACGAATATCCTCATCAGAAAAGAGCACAATGTCTGCCTCCGCACGCATCAATGCGTTATTTCTGCTAAGGCCAACCCCTTTTTCTTGAAGTTCATAGCACTGTATTCGCCTGCCATTGTGCATATATTCTTTATAACCAAAATGGTCTGTCTGATTAATAATAATCGCATCACTTTCCAAACCCATACGCTCTGCAATTGTTGCAATATCCTGATTGACAGCCGACACTAACACTTGCAGTTTCATCGAAATCCCACCTCCTTCCTACGCTCAGCATTACAAAAAACTATTTTAAGCCATAATAAATTGCTGTCCAAGATACATTGGCTTTTGTAAGGACTGCACCCGCTATTTTTCCGCCTTGAAGTTGTACAAAATCCATCTCATCAACTATTTTTTCTCGATAAGTCTGTCCAAATGGAATCACTGCTAGAAACACTGCATTTGTCATTGTCTTTTTATCATGCTCACTATCAAATATCCGAAATCGTGTACTGTCAGCAAGACCTTGATTTTGCATATCCTGTAAAAATGCTGCTGCTTCCTCACCACCCGAAGCGTCTATCAATATCACTTCCAAATTGTCTTGTATTAATATCTGTAAATTTTCAGAAAGCATTTTTAATTGTCTATTCTGAATGGTCCGAAAATGTTTTTTTTCGCAATATTTTGCAAATGTCATACCATATACAGACATACCAGTATGTCTTGTAATATCCCTTTTGGTATAAAACACAGACCCTATACCAAAACGAAGCGCTATGAAGAAAACGCCTGCACAAACCGCCAAAAAACCTCCTAAAAAGGCTGCCCTCCATGTAAAAAATGGAATTTCTTCCTGCACAATCTCCAAGTCATCAATCTTATAAATCCTGTCAAATTCTTCCTTTGTGGCTCCAAACGTTTCCAGCGCAGTACCAATTGCATTTTTGACAGCTTCTACCTGATTGAAATCCAGTCCACGCACAGTGATTGTCAGATAGCGCACATCTGATAGAATATCGGCGGTTAACATTTTTTGCACTTCATTTCTATCATAGCCCTCACCAAGCTGTTCCATTGCCCTGCCAAGGATTAAATTCGAGGTAAGCACATCATTCCATGTAAAATCATTATAATGATGTTTTGCCTCTAACTGTCCTTCGGCAAATTGGACACAGTACTCTGTCTCCGACACATAGCATCTTTCTTGCATCTGTATAAACGCTATAATGAGAGAAAGACCGCTGCCCAAAATGGCACCGGCCACTGCCAGAATGAATAATCTTGGAAGTTTTATTATATATGTGGCAAATAGCGCCCTGCTGTCAATCCCTGTCTTTTCCACTTTGCTCGCTCTTTTCTCCTTCATTTATCTCTTTGGATACATTTTTACTTTTCGCCGCAGTTGTCTGCCCTGCATTTACGCCCTCTGTACTCTCTGATTGAAACAATATTTTTAGCGTTAAAAGCATTAGTTTCAGGTCAAGCCACACACTGTAATTTTCAATATAAAATAAATCTAGTTTTAGCTTGTCATAGGGCGTTGTATTGTATTTTCCATACACCTGTGCATATCCTGCAAGCCCAGCCTTCACCTTTGTCCGAAAAGTAAACTCTGGCATATCTTCTTGATACTGTTGAATAATCTCTGGTCGTTCCGGTCTTGGGCCGATAAAAGACATCTCCCCACTCAATATATTAAAAAGTTGTGGCAGTTCATCTATCCGCACCTTCCTAATAAATTTGCCAATGGGCGTAATGCGGCTGTCATTCTTTTCCGCAAGCCTTGCAACACCATCTTTCTCGGCATCCGTACGCATACTGCGAAATTTTAATATCTGAAATTCTTGCATGTCACGGGTACAGCGCACCTGCTTATAAAATACTGGACCACCATCGTACAACTTTATCGCTATGGCTGTCACAAGCATAAACGGCGATGCAACAATCATTAACAACAGCGAACAAACAATGTCAATCAGCCTTTTGACCACGCGCTGCTCAATTGTCATAGCGTATTCTCGCGTGAGCAAAATTGGTGTGTCAAACAGGTGAAGCTGGTCTGAACCCTTTATCATAATATCTGGAATTTTGGGCATCATATACACTCGGATTCCTCTGCTATAGCAAAATTTTAACAACTTGTTGCGAAGCACTGTGTCCATATCCCACAGTATTACGCCATCATAATCTGTTAAAATCTCCTGTTCTAGCGCCTGCAATCCGTCACTCTCAAAAGCACATTTCACAATATTGTACTTGTCCTTGCGCGACTCAAATTTCATTAAAATATCTTCTGTCGGCCGCTCTCCGCTAATAAACAGCAAGTTCTTTGGCGGAAAAAAACGCTGATACAATTTATGGCTGACAAAGGTCCATGCGGCAGCTACAATAATCTGCCCCAGCATCATAAGCAAAAGTGGATAAGGTGTGACAAGACCTAGCGACAACAGAGAAATCTGAAAGTAAGAGACAATGTTTGCACACAGTAATGAAATCACCTGAGAAAAAAATACATCCATTGGTTTGAGATAGCCTACCTTAAGCCCTCCATAGGTCGCTGAAAAGAATAACAGCAATATAAAATAAACGGCTGCCAAAAGCCAGAACCCTTTTCTATGAAAGCTTCTCCACATGCCGCTCTGCATAATGTCGTTATACACACGCTGCCAAACATAAATATACAAAATTGTCTGAACAAATAACCCTACTAACGACAACTGTAATATAATTGTTCTTTTTACTGCCTCTATCCGTCCCACTGTCCAGCCTCCTGCCCACAATGCAGTTAAATCCGTCTCAACACAGCCCGAAATGCCCAGAAAAACATACAGTACACACTTTCTGCGACAGACAGCTTCTCCTGTCTGCGATACAGATTCCAAATTCTTTTGACTGCTGTCAGTTTGTTTGACGACAATGTATCTGCGCTTCTTCTGTACCTTACCAGATTCTTATCAATTCCATATCCCGCACCATGCCTTTTTAGAATCTGCCACCATGCGGCTGTATCCTCACTTGCAATCTGCGGCATATAAATATCTTCGTCTGGGATTTTCTCTCTGTCAATCATCACTGTGGAAGTAAAAATTGTTGTATTTTTTAGTGCCTGTCGGTATGTGATACGTCTAGGTACATGTACCACCTTTCCCAGCCCTTCTCCAGACACATCTGCAAATTCATACCCCATAAACACAAAGCCAGCATTGGCATTTTCTGTCTGTTGTATGGTTCTTAGCGATTCCAACTCTACAGCAAGCTTATCCGGCAGCCAAATATCATCTGCATCCAAATAACAGATGTACTGCCCACAAGCCTCTCTGACACCTCTGTTTCTCGCCTCCGCCGCACCACTATTTTCCTTGAGCGACACAAGTTTTATACGCTGGTCTGCGCTGCTTTTTTCCTGAATATATTCCTGACTCTTATCGCGCGAACAATCATCCACCAACAAAAGTTCCCAGTTTGTATAAGTTTGTGCCTGCACATAATCAATCGTCTGTCGAATAAACTGTTCTGCATTGTATACTGGCACAATAATACTTACAACCCCTGCTTTTTTTTCGCCCATGCCTAAAACTCTTCCTTTACAAGATATTTGGGCCGGTCCTTTACTTCCATATACATTTTACTCATATACTGCCCCATAATGCCAAGACAGAGCAATTGAACCCCTCCAATCAGAGAGATAATGCACATCATAGAGGGCCAACCAGCGACCGGGTCCCCGTAAATTAGCGCTCTGACAAAGATAAAAATCATAAACACAAACGCGACAACGCAAAATAAAATCCCAAATATAGACGCAATCGACAAGGGCGCTGTCGAAAATGCCATAATTCCATCCAAAGAATATAAAAATAATTTCCAGAAAGACCATTTTGTCTCGCCTGCTGCCCGCTGTACATTTTCATACTCAATCCATTTTGTCTGGTATCCAACCCAACCGAAAATTCCTTTAGAAAAGCGGTTGTACTCCCGCATAGACAAAATCGCATCTGTCACCTTCCGCGTCATTAATCTGTAATCTCTTGCTCCATCAACAATCTCCGTCTTGGAAATCTTTCGCATAAGCCCATAAAATCTTCTGGCAAAAAATGAGCGAATTGGCGGTTCTCCTTTTCTGTCCACACGCCTTGTCGCCACAGAGTCATACCCTTGTTCTATATACTGATACATTTCTGGCAGAATTGCTGGCGGGTCCTGCAAATCTGCATCCATTAATACAGTAAAGTCCCCTGTCGCCTTCTCAAGCCCTGCTATAATCGCAGCTTCCTTGCCAAAATTTCGGGAAAACGAGACGAGATGCACCCGCGCATCTTGTTCCCGCAGCGCTCTCACCGCACGCACAGTTCCATCTTTAGAACCATCATCTATAAATATAAACTCAAACTCCACATCCTTCTCATGGAAAAAAGATTCCTGTTTCACTGCTTCTGCATAAAAAAGCGGCACACTCTCCTCCTCATTATAACAGGGCACAATAATACTCAACATCTTTGCATATGCCTTCAACTGCTTATCCTCCAATTCACTTATCGGACTCTATTGTACTTCTATATCAATCCGGCTATCTTCGCTATAACCTCCGTGTTTGTTGGTCTTGTAGTTCTATTATTATAGCTTTTCTCAAATAATGTTTTAAAGCTTTCAGATTCTTCTGCGTTCCATGCTGTCTCTATCGCATTTCGTATTGCACGCTCAACCTGTTTATCTGTAGTATTATAACGCTTTGCCACCTCTGGATACAAACGTTTTGTGACAGCGGTCAAAGTTTCAGGTTCTTGACAGGCTATCAGAATTGCTTCCCTCAAATAGCGGTATCCCTTCTGTCTCGCCCGAAATCCGAATCTAATCATATGGTATGTAGTTTGTCTGAGGATATCTGCTCTCGAACACTCATCATCCATATTTACTTTCATCACATCCTAATTCGCCAAATTTCTATAATCTAGCGTTTCCTGCATTCTCACAAAACCATTCGTAAGCAAGACGGATACCCTCTTCAAGAGCCACTTTATGAGTCCAACCCAATTCGTGAAGCTTTGTCACATCGGTAAGTTTTCTTGGTGTACCATCTGGCATGTCCTTATTCCAGACAATTTCCCCCTGGTAGCCAACCACACGCTGAACCGTGTTGGCAAGTTCGCTGATAGAAACCTCCTCCCCTGTACCAATATTGACATGTTGTTCTCCATCATAATGTTCCAACAAAAACACACAAGCATCTGCCATATCATCCACATACAAAAATTCCCGCAGTGGTGTTCCTGTTCCCCACAATTCTACAGTTGATGTATTCTTTTGTTTCGCGTCATAAAATTTTCGAATCATTGCCGGCATCACATGGGAACCCGAAAGGTCATAATTATCATAGGGACCATAGAGATTTGTTGGCATACAACTAATAAAATTATCTCCGTACTGCCGTTTAAAAAATTTGCACATTTCCAGCCCTGCAATCTTTGCGATTGCATATGCCTCATTTGTCTCCTCCAATGGTCCTGTCAGCAGTGCATTCTCCGGAATCGGTTGCGGCGCCATGCGGGGATAAATACAAGTACTTCCTAGAAACAGCAGCTTTTTTACCTGATAATCATGGCAACACTTAATTACATTGCACTGAATCTGCATATTTTCATAGGCAAAATCCGCAGGCGTCGTATTGTTGGCGTTAATTCCGCCAACTTTCGCCGCCGCAAGAATCACTATGTCTGGCCGCTGTTCCTCAAAAAAATCCCAAACTGCTTGTTGATTTGTAAGATCAAGCTCTCTGTGCGTCCTGCCAATCACATTCTTGTATCCATTTTTGTCAAGACTCCGCATAATCGCGGAGCCAACAAGCCCTCTATGTCCTGCCACATAGATTTTATCAGATTGGTTCATCTCTTCCTTCCCTTCTTTGCGCCCTGTATTCCGCGCATGAAATCCTTGCTGCTGTTCTTAAGTCAGCATCCATCATCATAGAAACAAGCCCCTTAAAATCGACTTTTCGTTTCCAGCCAAGTTCTTTTTCCGCCTTTGCTGCATTTCCCCATAAAAACTCTACTTCTGCTGGTCGGTAAAACTCAGGGTTGACATCAACAAGCAGTTTTCCGCTTTCCGAATCATATCCTTTTTCCTTGACTCCTTCTCCTTCCCAGCGGATTATAATTCCCAACTCACCAAATGCCGCCTCAACAAACTGGCGTACTGTATGTGTCTCATTGGTGGCGAGCACATAATCTCCTGGTACATTCTGCTGAAGCATCAGCCACATACCCTCCACATAATCTCCTGCAAATCCCCAATCTCTTTTCGCATTCATATTTCCCAGTGAAAGTTTGTTCTGTTTTCCAGCAATAATATTCGCAATAGCAAGGGTGATTTTCCTTGTCACAAAGTTCTCACCGCGCCGTGGCGATTCATGGTTAAACAAAATACCATTGCACGCAAACATATTGTAAGATTCCCTATAGTTCACCGTGATCCAATAAGAATACAATTTTGCCACGCCATATGGACTTTTTGGATAAAATGGGGTTGTTTCACTCTGCGGCGCTGTCTCAGGAAGTCCGCCAAAAAGCTCTGATGTGGACGCCTGATAATATCTACAGTTTCCACCATTTACCCGAATCGCTTCAAGTAGTTTTAGCGTGCTCACTCCTGTCGCATCCGCAGTGTATTCTGGAACCTCAAACGACACACCCACGTGGGACTGTGCAGCAAGATTATAAACCTCTGTCGGTCTAATTTCACCAATAATTCGCATTAGATTTGAAGAGTCCGTCGTGTCTGCAAAATGGAGAAAAAATTTAATTTTATAATACTCGGACTGAATCAGATGATCAATGCGCATTGTATTGGATATGCTGTGCCTGCGAATCAATCCGTGCACTTCATATCCCTTTGCCAAAAGAAACTCTGCCAGATAAGAGCCATCCTGTCCTGTTATTCCTGTAATCAACGCTATATTATTCATGTAAACCTTTTTTCCTTTCCAGATCTATCTTCCAATCTCTTCCATTTCCCCTTTTAGTATACAGATACTTTGTCAATATGACAAGTCCTTTATATATTCTGCAATAGCCTTTTCCCAATCTGCAAATCTGTAATCTGTCGTCAAACTTAGCATATAATTTTCAAGCACAGAATACGCTGGTCTTGGCGCAATAATCCCTTTTGCATTTTTGTCATACTGTTCTGTTGTCACTGTCTCAACAATCGTATGTTTACCAGTAAGTCTATAGATTTCTCTTGTGAAATCAGCCCAGTTTGTAATCCCCTCACAAGTGCCGTGAAAGAGTCCAAAATTATCTGTTGGCAGCAGATGAACAATCGCCCCTGCAAGTTCGTCGGCACTTGTAGGAGAGCCAAACTGATCGCCTACAACCGTCACGCGATCATGTTGTTTAGACAAACCAAGCATTGTCTTTACAAAATTTTTTCCATCGCCATACAGCCATGCCGTGCGGACAATAAAATATTCTTGTGCAAATTCCTTGACAAACTGCTCTCCTGCAAGCTTGGTCTTCCCATATACTGCCTTGGGATTCGGTCTGTCAAACTCCGTGTATGGTGTACTTGCAGTTCCATCGAATACATAATCCGTAGAGATATGCATCAGTCGTGCATGGTATCTTGCCGCAGCAATACTTAAATTTCTTGGTCCAATTGCATTAATCTTGTATGCATTATCCACATCTGTCTCACAGCCATTTACATTGGTGTGCGCTGCACAGTTGATGATTGCAAACGGTTTCACTTCCGCTACAAACTTGTCCACTGCCTCTATATTTGTAATATCAAGCTCTCCCACATCTGTGTTCACACACTCATATTCTGTGCTGTTTTGATATCTCTTATTGATTGCGCGTCCTAGCTGTCCATTACAACCTGTAACAATTATTCTCTTTTTTCCAAGTACCATAAAATCCAATTTCCTTTCCTGTATTCCTTATCTTTTCTCCGAATCCTAAAGACTATTCATTGTAAGGGAAACAAAACATTTTACAATCGAGTAGGGAAATCTTATCTTCCCTACTCGCCGCGCGACCTACGTGCCACGTTAGTGGCTTATTTCCTCTGCACGGATCTGTGCATAAAATTAGTCCGAAGCAGCTTCGGACCAATCTCATTCCCTACTCACCTAAGCCGTCTTCTATGA
Source organism: Lachnospiraceae bacterium (assembly GCA_014239155.1). GTDB lineage: Bacteria > Bacillota > Clostridia > Lachnospirales > Lachnospiraceae > COE1. The sequence goes on from JAAZZQ010000056.1 coordinate 187,941, forward strand.
CTTTTACCATAGTTGACAAAGCCTCGTTCTCATCGGAACCATCACAGATAATCTCAATCTCATCGCCGCTTTTCACGCATGCACCCAGCACGCTCAGCACGCTCTTGGCATTTGCCGTATTTCCACGGAATGTAAAGGTTATCAGCGCGTTGAACTGCATCGCTTCCTTACATAAGATACCTGCCGGACGCAAATGCAGCCCTGTTGGGTTTTTAATGACTACCTTCTGACGAACCATACCTCATCCCTCCGAATTTCTAAATCTTCTTATTGTACATTACAACATTTATTGTACATTACAAGTAACAATTCCGACAAGTCTGCGCATTTACTGTGCTGACCATGCAAAAATTCCATCGCCAAAGGCGATTTTCAATGGATTTTTGCAGTAACCGGTCAGCTTGTCTGAACTGTTATCATCACAACATCACATTCTGTATCAACTCTGCCAGCTCCCTTGCCTCCTTCTCAATCAGTTTCTGGTCCCTGCCCTCAATCATAACTCGTACAAGTGGCTCTGTGCCTGAAGGTCTAATTAACACTCTACCCTCATCTGCGAATTTGGCATTCACATGTTCGATTGCCTCTGCAATCTCTGTGTACTCCATATAACTATTCTTCTTATGATTTGGAACCTTCGCCCCCACAAGTGCCTGTGGCAGCACTGTCATTATCGTAGCAAGCTCTGATAGATTCTGTCCTGTCTCAACCATTACCTGAAGCAAATGAAGTGCACTGAGCAAACCATCTCCCGTGGTATTTTCATCAAGAAAAATAATGTGTCCCGATTGTTCTCCGCCGAGATTTGCGCCAATTTCCTGCATCCGTTCCAGCACATATCGGTCTCCCACCTTTGTCTGTTCAATATGAATACCCTTCTCCTTTCCCATAAGGAAAAATCCCAGATTACTCATCACGGTAGCCACAATTGTATTATCCTTCAAAGTCCCTTTAAATTTCATATGGTTGCCAATGATTGCCATAATCACATCACCATCAACCCGTTTTCCCGTTTCATCCACAGCAAGTAATCTGTCCGCATCTCCATCAAACGCCAAACCTATATTCGCCTTCTCATACACAACTCTTGCCTGAAGTTCTCCCATGTGCGTAGAGCCACAATTCGCGTTGATATTTGTTCCGTCAGGATTATTATGAATAGCGACAACCTCCGCTCCAAGTTCCTTTAATGTCTCAACAGAAGTATAATAAGATGCACCCTCTGCACAATCGACAACAATTTTCATACCCGAAAGTTCCACTGGAACAGACTGCACTGTATGATTGATATACTCCTCGCGCGCATCTGTACGATACTTAATTTTTCCCACACTTGGTCCTGTTGGGAACTGAACATCTTTCATGCCGCTGCGTATCAGCTCCTCAATCTCATCCTCCAAGGAGTCTGGCAACTTAAATCCATTTCCATCAAAAAACTTAATACCATTAAACTCCACTGGATTGTGCGAAGCCGAAATTACGACTCCAGCATCAACTCTATACTTTTTTGTCAGATAAGCAATCGCCGGTGTGGGAACCACGCCCACATACACTACATTGGCCCCGACAGAGCACGCGCCTGCCATCAGTGCATTTGCCAACATATCGCCCGAAATACGCGTATCGCAGCCAACCATAATCGTTGGTTTATGCGCCTTCTCCTTTGATAGTACATAGGCCCCTGCCTGCCCTAACTGCATTGCAAGCAGTGGCGTCAGCTCATCATTTGCCACACCTCTTACTCCGTCTGTTCCAAATAACCTTGCCATCTCTTCCATCCTCCAATTACTCATTCTCAGCGTTATCCTGATTTTCGGCGCCTTCTGCGCCTTCCTCTCCTGTATCTTCCACAATCTCCTCCAGCACGACTGTCATTAGATATGGCTGTTGTAACGTTACATTCTCAGGAAGATTAAATGTAATTTCTCCCGGATATGTTCCTGCAACCCATTCTGCAAGTCCTAGTTTTTCTAACAAGGCATCCATATCCACGACTCCAATCGTATTTTCTACGATTACAGCGTCAACTGCTGCCCGCGTTCCTGATATGCGTATGGTATAGTACTCTTGACCCTCTACTTCTCTCAAAATCACATTAAACTGCTCTGGTAAACTTCCAGCTGCAAAGTTTCTAGCTGGTATCTGCAACTCCCTTGTCACAAGCTGCTCAATCCCAACAGTAACACTCACATTGCCACTAAAATTGCTGTCCGCAAACTGCACATTACCTGGCAGATATTTTTTAATATTGAGTACTACTGTCACAGGTTCTTGCGCATCCTCCACCGTAAGTGCCGCATCTGCAATAGAAATTTTTGATATACTGTCCAACGCACTCGCTCTGCCTGCTATCTTTACTGTCTCCGGTACACTGACAATCCCTTCACTCACCACATATCCCCTTGCAGGTTCCCCCACAACTGTAAAGCTCAATGGCACATCCTTAGTCGCTAAGATTGTAACTGACACATTTACTTTGGAAATATTCATTTTAATAGAATTATTTTTTATTTCCTTTCCTTCCACATCATACAATTTAAGATCAACACTTGTATTGATATCAGAAGAACTTCCCTCAATATTGGTCACTGCATCCACATGGTCAATCTGTTGTATAAGAGATTCTGGTCCTGAGAATCTGACAACATTCTCACTAATCTCGACCTTTCCAACCACATAACCGTCTGCCGGTGAACCAGTTGTAGACGCAAGAATTGGCTTCTGAATACTCGTTTTTGTTTCAATAGAAAGCTTTACATTTTCAATATTCGTCTTAAAATCCAATTCAGAATTATTTCTCACACTTGACATGGTAATTCTTACAGTGTTCATAAAAGTCAACTCTGACATATCCGCAACTGCTCTGATATCTTCTCGCGCTATATTGGAAAGCACTGAACTCTTTCCAGTCACTGTCACATTAACTATATTCGTTCCGTCAAGCACCTCATAGACCTTTCCCTCATTTGTCACTGCATCCACATTGATAAACTCAACAGGAATATTATTAAAATTCTTTGACTTTATGGGGTCCGTAATATTGTTCACCACAAACCACAGGCCACAGGATACAATCACTGCCAGAAGTTTCAATCCGATATTGTTGGTGAGCATTCTTACAGCTTTTTTCAACAGACTATTTTTCATTCTTAGCCCTACCTTTCCAGAGCCTGCGCTTCTGCTTCTTATTCTCCTCCACTTCTTTATTTTGTATCATATTAATCTTTTCTCGCAAACCATCTGCGTCAAGATTACGGTACAATTTTCCCTCGTAAGTGACACTGACATGCCCCGTCTCCTCTGACACAATAATTGTCAGCGCGTCTGTCACTTCCGAGATTCCCACAGCGGCACGGTGTCTTGTTCCTAACTCTTTACTAATTCCCATATTGTCAGACAATGGTAGATAACAAGTTGCCGAGACAACACGATTGCCACGAATGACAACTGCACCATCATGAAGTGGCGTATTATGCTCAAAAATATTGATAAGCAATTGACTGGAAATCAGACCATCCACCTCAATACCTGTTCTCTCGTATTCTGTAAGTAATACATTCTGTTCAATAACCATAAGCGCGCCAGTTTTTACCTTACCCATCTCAAAGCTCGCTTTTACCAAATCATTGACCGTCTTGTCGGAAAAACGCTCATCTGTGGGTTTCTCAAAAGAAATAATATTTGTGATAAAACTTTTCCGCCCTAGTTCCTCAAGCGCATGCCGCAGCTCTGGCTGTAGGATAACAATCACTGCTGTGACCGCTATACTCAATACATTTTCTACAATCCATATAATCGTATGCATCTTGAAAATAAGGGCCAGTAGAATAAACGCAATAATAATAATGATTCCTTTCATAAGGAGCCATACCTTAGTGTGTTTTACCCACGCCATAATCTCATACAGTAAAAAGGATATAATGATGACCTCCACTATATCCTCCCACCTGATGTTTAAACTGCGCAATGACAAAGTTTCAATATATGAATTAAAGTGTTCAAGAATCATACTCATTTTGATCCATCCCTCTTCTGCTGTCCAACTGCTTTTTCAGGTACTCTTATTGTCTTCACTCTTTTTTGTGGCGCTGACACCGCATTCTTTGGCACAGCCTTCACATAATAATAGTATTCGTCATCTTCAAACTGTACATACTCTGTGCGAGAATAATCCACATTAAAGACAAAAAACTCTAAAATCTTTGCAAGAAGAACAGACACAATGCTTCCGACAATCAAACCTATGATGGAAAGATTTGTATTATACATCAAATCCCCAAACAATAGAATCATCACATCAAGAAGTGCTCCTGTGACCATTGCAATTGTCCATGCGTAATCAACACTCAGCCTTCTAATGAAGTATACCACAATCAATGCCGCAGCAAACGCCACGATCATCACAAACATTTCTTTATTGCCGATTAATCCATCAATAATATAGCGAAATTTTTCCAACGCCCCATCATCTTCAAAAGTATTTAACACTGATGCACTGCCAATCATATAGCCCACCATATAGTATACAATGACTCCACTTGCGACAGACACTGCGGAAAATGGCGTTCCGACAAGCCCCATCACAATCGGCATCACATATGGTATCTTTAGGATAAAGCAAAGCGGTGTCAACAATACAGCAACTGTATCATGTGATGAAAAGCGAAAATACAAAATAAACAACAGCAAAAAAACTACCAATGCAATTAGAGCACACTCCATAGAAAATTTATACAGATGTCCGAGTGTCACTGCTGCTGCCACAAACACAATAAAATTCATAGGCATAACCGAGCACATTAATGCAAGCACCAACACCACTGCTATTTTCTTGAGTTCGCTCATATAGCCAATGCTACTGTTAATCATTACAAGCGTTACCAACGCAAGCAAAAACTTAAAAACGGGTGTCAGATACAATTCATACTTGCTGTAAAAATTTTTTAACTGTTCTCTAAAAACCAAAAGAGTCGTCATAATTATTTCCTCTCTAACCTTACCTTTCATCCCTGTTTTTTTGTTTCCCTGTCATACAGGTAAGCAAGTTTCTTGAGATTATTGTAATATGTCTTAAGGCTCTTTTTTGCCTTTGTATATCGGTAGGTAAAAACCCCATATGAGAAAGCCGCATATATTGCCATAAAGATTAAATAATTAATAATTGCCGACTTTGCAAACTGTAGCAGATCCATCTTGTAAATATCTGCCATAAAAACCTCAAAATCATAAAAAATATACATTACAAAAATAATAACATATGCTATTGTAGCACTGATAATGGACTTAATAACCTGTAGCCCAATATAATCCCCCCGAAAATAGCTTCCAATTGCGACATTCTTTCTACCTTCATCAGCCTCATAGCACGCCATTTTGGTCATTAACTTAATTCTTTCTTCATTTAACATAATAACTCTTTTCCCTGTGCAGTCCTGTTCTGTAGTATATTTGTAGCAAACTACTGCTGTCGGTCAAGGAAACGCATCTTGTTCCCGTTTGACTGTATCTTTCTTGACTCTGTCAGGACAGCCTTTGGCTTTTCAATTGCGCTTGACAGATTGTTAGAAATCTCTCGTTTACATTTTTCGCAGTACTTCCCTGACCGAATCATCTCACCGCAGTTTTCACATGGAATTTTCACAGGTGAATCCGGTGTAAACTCAAGGCGCTCCTCCCGAATCCACTGCTGAATCTGTCCCGGCTCAACGTCACACGCCTCGGACACCTCTTTAATGCCAGCTAATCGATTTTCCCGAATATACTTCTTGACTTCCTGAAACTTTTGTTCAAGTTTTTCCTTACATGCAGGACAAACTGGCATACCCATTATGTAATTAAAAAGTTTTCCGCATTTTCTACAATTTCTTACATTCATTGAATCCCTCCACTTACATCATCTCTGTTATTTTTTGTGTTCAATATGTATTGTATCTTTCCGCCGCTCTACAGCCCTTCCCCTATACAGAGTGTGATAAAGTAAACAGATTCCACACCATGCTTTTTTAGTTCGAGCGCAACGGCATCCAATGTACTACCTGTTGTATATATATCGTCTACCAAGATAGTTTTATTTAATTTTACAACATCTGTGCCAATATTGAAAGCCTTTTTCAAATTATTTTGTCTTTCTTGAATATTAAGTTCCTTTTGTGGTATTGTCTTTTTGACTCTTTGCACCAAATCCTTATACACCGGAATCCCTGTCAGTCTCGATAATTCTGTTGCGACAAGACTCGCTTGATTATATCCTCTGCTTCGCAGCCTTGACTTATGTACAGGTACAGGTATAATAGCATCCGCATGCATTATGCAGATCTCATCCCAAAGATTTCTGCAAATCTCCTTCGCATAAAATACGGCATATTCACATCTCCTGTTATACTTAAAACGATAAATACTCTTTCTCATACTCTGGTAGTCATACAGCGCATACCCATAGTCAAACACGTGTCTGCGCTGTGTGCAGTCTTTGCAATATATACCAGTATCCCCGGTCAACTGTTTGCCGCATCGTCTGCACCGCGGTTCCTTAATATATTGTGGTTTTGTCTGGCATTGTCTGCAAATAAGTCCTTCTCCCGCTGGAACAATCTCATCACATACTGCACACCTTCTGGGAAACATCACATTCAACAATGCTTCCTTTATGGTAAATTCTGATTCATTATTTCGCATATTCTCTCTTTCAATCCTGTGTATCGTTTTAAATCATTTTCATTTGCAATCATCTGTTCGATTGCCGTTCTGCTACCTAGTATAGTGACACAACTTTTTGCCCTTGTTACACCTGTATATAACAAATTTCTATTTAATAACATTTTAGGACCAGTCAAAAGTGGAATGATTACCGCCGGATACTCGCTGCCCTGTGACTTGTGTATTGTAACTGCATAGGCAAGTTCAATCTCGTCCAACCCAGATGCAGGATACGTAACTCTGCGCAAGTCATCATACTCCACCACCACAGTCTTTGTCGTCACGTTAATTTCCTTTATGATACCCACATCACCATTAAATACGCCCTGACCGCTGTCAATCGCAATCCCATATTTACTCACAATTTCCCATGTCAATTGATAATTGTTTTTAATCTGCATCACCTTATCACCCAGACGAAAAATGCCTTCGCCATGTGTCAATTCCAATTTCTCAGAAGATGGCGGATTCAAATATTGTTGTAAAATTCCGTTTAAAGTCTCGACACCAAGTGCCCCTTTGCGCATAGGTGTAAGTACCTGTATATCATACATGCCCGCTTTCACATATTTTGGAAGTTTTTCCATAATAAGCTGAATCATATGTTTATAGATTACATTGACATTATCCCGCTCCAAAAAGAAAAAATCCCTGCTCTTATTATCCAGTTTAATCTGTTTCCCTTCATTAATATTATGTGCATTCACTACAATATCACTCTCTCCTGCTTGACGAAAAATCTTTGACAGTACCACCGTTGCAATACAACCACTCTCCATCAAGTCTTTCAAAACCTGTCCAGGTCCAACAGAAGGAAGCTGATTTCTGTCGCCGACCATCACCAGTCTTGTCCCTGGTGCAATTGCCTTTAACAGCGATTGAAATAAGTGAATATCCACCATTGACATCTCGTCAATAATAATGACATCTGCTTCGAGAGGATTCAATTCATTTTTTTCAAAATGCGCCGCAGAAGCCCTTTTGTCATCTGACACATCTCCATTTAACTCCAAAAGCCGATGGATTGTCTTAGCCTCAAATCCAGTTGCCTCTGTCATACGTTTTGCTGCTCTCCCAGTCGGCGCCGCCAAAAAAATATCCATACCTTCCTGCTCGAAATAGCGAATAATCATATTGATTGTCGTTGTCTTTCCAGTTCCCGGACCTCCTGACAAAATAAAGATACCATTTTGGACAGCCTCCATAACAGCTCTTCTTTGAAGCTCATCCAATTTCAAACGACAACTTTGTTCCATCTGCTCAATCTGTTCTCTAAGACGTTTTTTCTCCTCTTTTGTAAAACGTTCTGTACCGTCAAAAGCCTGTCGAAGCTCAAACAGCATTCTGGCACAATTCAGCTCTGCGTAGTAGAAACTCAAACTATAGACACAGGTTAATTTTTGGTCTGCTGAAAGCTCTTTCTCCTTAATCACAAGTTTCTTGTCAATCGCAAGATTCATAATTTGTGGTGCAATCTGTTCTGGCTTTAAGCCAAGCATTCCAGCAGCCTTATCTAAAAGCTCCTCCTCTGGCAAAAACACATGCCCTTCTGCCCCCGCCTGCAACAGTGTATACAATATCCCGCTCCGAATCCGAAAATCTGAATCTGTATGAATCCCAACACGTCCAGCAATCTCATCCGCAATGCGAAATCCAATTCCAGACACATCCTCCGCAAGCTTATAAGGATTCTCCTGCATCACTTTATAGATTCCCATTCCATACTGTTTATAAATCTTTAGCGCCAGCGTATTTGAGATACCATACTTCTGTAGAAATAGCATTGCTTCCCGCGCGTCTTTTTTCTCTTCAATCTGTTCTGCAATTTCTTGTGCCTTTCGCTCACTAATTCCTTTAATCTCTGCAAGCCGATGCGGTTCCTCCTCAATAATGCGGAATGTGTCATCGCCAAAACGCTTTACAATGCGGGCGGCAAGTGCTGCTCCAATTCCTTTAACTGCCCCTGAACCAAGATAGCGTTCTATAGCAATTTTATCCTCAGGCGCAGTCATCTGATAACGCTCCACCTTAAACTGTGTTCCATACACCGCATGTTCCACATAGGCGCCCTCTGCCTCAATACACTCTCCTTCATCCAAATTTGCAAAAAAACCAGTACAAGTAATTTCTAACTCCTCAACCATAAGACTGATTACCGCGTAACCATTGTCAGGATTCCTATAGATAATATGTTCTACAAAGCCTTTTAGTTTCTCCAAGCTGCGCCTCCTTATCCCTAACAGGAAACAGCCGACCCGTTTCTATCAAACAAGGTCGGCTGTCTTTTATTCCTCCGAAAGCTCCTCCGGCCGTGCCACACCAATGCCGTAGTTGCGCTTCATCTGCTCGTAAAGGGTATTTGCCAATCCAAGTCCCTGCCCCTCTGTCACTTTATCACATAACTCTTGAACCGCAAAATCCTTAAAATAATCTACCATTTTCGACGCGTATCCATTCTCATCTTCATCAGAAAATGTTTTTGTTGTCTTTAACATTGCGTCAAATACCTGTTCCACAAAGTAAGCCTCAAACTCCTTGCATGCCTCTTTCAGTTCTGCATCATCTGCAGCTGTACTGCTATTCTCCAGCTTATTTTGCAGCGTCTCTGTCCTTTTGCTGGAAGCCTGGCTTGTCATATAATCCGCATATACAGAACCTACTCCACCAATATCCATATCACTTAACTCCTCCTGTCATTATCTCTTTAACTGATTTGCCTGTTGAAGCATCTCATCTGAAGTTGTGATTACCTTGGAGTTCATCTCGTAAGCCCTCTGTGCCACAATTAAATTTACCATCTCGTCTGCTATCTGCACATTGGAGCCTTCCAGATATCCCTGAATCATTTTCGTCTTAGGCAAATTGTCATTCTCCGCCTCATTCATAGCCTCACCACTCGCCTCGGTAACAGAAAATAAACTGTCACCTTCTTTACTCAGTCCTGCTGGATTGTTAAACTGCCATAAGCCAATCTGAATATCTAAGCTCTGCGGTATTCCTTTTTCATCTGGGTAATACAGCATACCATCCTTCTGGCTAACTGTAATTTTACTTGTCACAATATCATCATCTTCCAATATAATTGGATCACCTTCCGAGTTTAATACAGGAAGACCATCTGTCGTCTCCAGTGTTATCCCCTCGCTGCCAACCGCAAAGACAAAATTTCCGTTTCTTGTATAATATGTATTTCCATCTGCGCCTCTTATTCCAAAAAAGCCACGCCCATTTAATGCAAAATTCGCTGGACCAGGTGTTTCAAGAAGACTTCCATCTGTAAAAATCGATGTGATGGCAGAATTTCTAACACCCAATCCTACCTCAGCACCAATCGGTTTATGTGCACCATTTGCTGTTGTGGTTTTTGTCTGTATCGTTTGATATAACAGTGACTTAAACTCCATCACCTCTGATTTATACCCTGTTGTATTCACATTCGCCAGATTATTAGAAATATTATCCACATTTAACTGCTGCGCGATCATACCCGTTGCGCCTGTCCATAGTGATCGTACCATAATTCTTCCCCTCCTGTTACCTTATATACTTCCCGTTATACTTTGCTTAATGTCATTGATTTTTCTAATGACTCGTCAAAGGTTGTCAACATCTTCTGGTTTGACTCATACTGCCTAGAAATCGTTATCATGTTTACCATTTCTTTGACAACAGATGCATTTGACATTTCCAGATATCCCTGATAAATTTGAGCGTCTTCCGCCTCCTGCTCCACTGCACCTTCCTTGGCATCCCACATCGTCTCCCCATAGTGGGTCAAATAATTGGTATCTTCAAAATCTGTTATCTTTAGGCTCGCCACAAGTCTGTCATCCTGAAAAATATTACCAGAACGGTCAAACACTGTTGTGCCTGCTGTTGTTGAGAGCTGAATTCTGCCATTCTCACCAAGAACATAGTCGCCATCTTTTGTCACCAGATACCCGTCCTTCGTAATTGTAAATCCTCCATCTCTCGTATATTTTGTAGAGGTCTCACCTGCTTTATTCGTAAATTCAATATTGAAAAATCCACTGCCGCCAATCGCAATATCATACGTATTTCCAGTATCTCTCAAAGAACCCTGTGAGAAATCCGTGTAAGTCTCCCCAATCTTTACACCAAGACTCATTTTTCCAAGTCGTTTCGGGGTATTTGGATTCTCTGATACATCCTTAATCTTCACTGCCATCACTTCCGCATATGCCTGACTAGTAGAACCTTCCTTCTTAAAGCCGGTCGTATCTGCATTTGCCAGATTGTTTGACATAATATCCATTCTATACTGCTCGTTTCGCATGCCAGTGTACGCTGTATATAGACCTCTAAGCATAAGCTCCTCCTAATTCATCACTCCCGCATTTTTAAGAAGCATTTTGTAATCGGTTACTCATCTCGATTTCCCGCAAGAAATTCCACATATTTTCCTGTGCCAATCGCAACCGCGGTCATAGGGTCTTCCGCTGTCATCGTATTAATACCCGTTCTGGATTCTATTAGATCTTCCAAACCGCAAAGTAAGCTGCCACCACCGGTAAGAACAATTCCCCTGTCAGCAATATCAGCCGCTAACTCTGGCGGAGTTTTCTCCAACACACTGTGGATTGTATCAATAATTTGTGCTGTCGTCTCACGCAACGCCTCCTCAGTTTCCTCCGAGGAAACCCGAATTGTCTTTGGCAAACCTGTGACAAGATTGCGTCCTCGCACATCCATATAATCTACTTCTGCTCTTTTAAATGCTGAACCAATTTTAATTTTAATATCTTCTGCTGTTCTCTCACCAATCAAAAGATTGTGTTTTTTTCTCATATATCTGACGAGCGCCTCGTCAAAATCATCACCTGCCACCTTAATAGATGCACTAACTACTGTCCCCCCCAATGAAATAACTGCAATATCTGAAGTTCCTCCTCCAATATCTACAATCATATTTCCACATGGCTTTGAGATATCAATACCAGCACCAATCGCTGCTGCGATTGGCTCCTCGATTATCTTGACATCTCTTGCACCCGCTTGAAATGTCGCATCTTGCACTGCTTTCTTCTCTACTTCAGTGACACCACTCGGCACACAGACGGCAATAATCGGCTTGCGAAACGTCTTCCTACCCAATGCTTTCTGAATAAAATGCTTCATCATTTGCTCTGTCACCTTATAGTCAGAGATTACGCCTTGCCTAAGTGGCCTGACTGCCACAATATTTCCCGGCGTTCTGCCAAGCATCAACCGCGCATCTTCTCCAATGGCTTTTATCTTCTGCGTATCCCTGTCAAAAGCAACAACGGAAGGCTCTTTCAACACTACGCCCTTCCCTCTGATATAAACTAATATGCTTGCAGTTCCAAGGTCGATTCCAATATCTGTGTATTGCATGGCTGTATGCCCCTTTCTTTTTATTTCAAATTTGTTAAAACAGAAAATTTAAGTTATTTATCATTAGCTCCTTCAGCATAATCCACTGATAATTTAGTATTCCCATTCCAGATATATCTATGAAGAGATACTGTAACTAAGCCATTATAACCTAAATTAACCATTTTTCAAAGGGTTTTCATACTTTTTTTACAATAAAAACTTTTGGAACCTTAAAAAATGCCATTAAAGTGGTTTACAGTAACTATATCGACCTATTTGTCGCAATACTTTAGTTATTTTCAAAATATTATGTAAATTTATTGAATTGTCTAAAAATAATTCTAATAGCACGGAGAACATTTTTCGATTGGCTTTTGCACCGGGCACCTATTCACTTAGAAACTGTAGAAAAACAATTAATACACATTGCGCAAGATATTTCCTCGAGAATAAACTGTTAAATTAATGCGTAAAAACACAGCCATAATGAACCACAGCAAGACAGTCGAAAAAATAAATAAGCCAAATCATATCAACTATTTTTCTACAAATCTCTATGTTTATATACCTTGATTGGATTTTATGTGCTTTTTTCTACTCGACTCAGTTAGGAATCTAGACTGTCAAAACTGCCCATGCTATTTGAAATTGCAGCCGCCATAGTACACCTGCCATCAAAACATGCGCCCTCATCAATAACAAGGGAACCTGCTATAATATTTCCTGCAATCTTTCCAGTGGACAAAAGTTCCATTTTTCCCTGTACGGTAATGTCACCATCCACTCTTCCTGAAATAACAACACTGTACGCCGAAATATTTCCTTTAATCTGCCCATCCGCGCTGAGAATCAATGTTTTCTCACAAGTACAATTTCCGTTAATCACACCATCTATCCGTATTGTCTCCGCCGAAGTTAAATCACCGTCAAATGTCGTATCCTTTCCAATCATGGTACTGACTTTCTCTCTGTTATCCCCTATTGAATTCCTACCTTTTCCCAACATTTTTTCTCCTCCTTTTATTATCCTTTCGCTTCCAACACTTGCAGTGGATCAATTGCTTGCTCCTCATAAATTACTTGATAATCCAATTGTGTATTCTCTTTGTCAACGATAATCAACGTTTCTTTCATCTGTACTTGATCTCCGGCTGCCACCTGTAACTGTGCCTCTTTCGTACACAGATACTGCGTCATATAACCATTTCCATGTTCTACCACTACAATCAGAGGATATGTATCGTTTGATCCTATTGATGCAATTGTCCCATCACCTGCAGCGACAATATGGTCTTCAAGCTGTGTGCTGATTGAAAAACATGGATGTTGTTCAGAATACTGTTCCTTTAATGCGCCAACTCCTGTATAAGGATACTGGCTTGGAATTGAAGTATCCTTTGATGTCTTATTCTCTTCTTTAGTTTCCACTGGCCCTAGTTGCTTTAACGTTTCGTTTTCTACCGAGAGCATTTCATTTTTTGTACTCAAAGCTTCCTTTTCATTTTCTAGCTGCTTGATAAGCAGCTCTTGAGCAGTCAGTTTTTTTCGATACTCGGACTCACTTCTACGATGTGCCCCTGACCGATAGATATTCCATACCAGCGTAACACAAATCAACGCCATTAGTACAATAATCAAGCGTATTGAAAGAAGTGAAATATAAAACTGCCTAATATCCTTACCCGTATTGGACACGAGAAGAAGCGAAAAGGATTCTTTGCGCTTATGTTTTTGCTGTTTCATAAGAATCTCCATTCTGCATCTTATAATGAATAGTAACTTTCTAAAATTTTATCACAAATCCGTAAAAAGTCAAATCCATCAGCAAACTTTCTTACCTTTTATATCAAGACGTTTTCATAAAAGTAAAGCAAAAAAGAACTGAAATACTCCAGTTCTTTCCATAAAATGTATTTGTTACATTTTACACGTGCGTTAGAGGATTCGAACCCCCGACCTTTTGGTCCGTAGCCAAACGCTCTATCCAGCTGAGCTAAACGCACAAATAACTATTAATTAAAATATCTGCCGGCGACCGGAATCGAACCGGTACGGGTATTTCTACCCACGGGATTTTAAGTCCCGGGCGTCTGCCTGTTCCGCCACGCCGGCACAATAAATATATGGGACCTATAGGGCTCGAACCTATGACCCTCTGCTTGTAAGGCAGATGCTCTCCCAGCTGAGCTAAGATCCCTCAACGACCCCGATCGGACTCGAACCGACGACCTCCGCCGTGACAGGGCGGCGCTCTAACCAACTGAG
>JAAZZQ010000089.1 GCA_014239155.1 Lachnospiraceae bacterium
GATACCCTTGCTTCTGAAGCACTTGTTTTAAGGCATTCATCATTGCATTTGATTTTATGTGGGTTTCGATATTTTTCACGAAAATGACATAAAATACCTGTTCCCGTATCTGTCCGCTTAATGCAAACCGGAACTCCTGTACACTTCCCGCACGGAATTGTGAAAAAATTTTATCCTGATATGGAAACAGCTTCATTGCGCAGTAGGTGATGTTGATTAAGTTTACCAGCATTTCAATCCCTTTGCGGCTGCGCACCATATAGCTACACAGCGACCAGAATGTTTTCTGTTCATAGTAACTGACTTCTATGTTCCATCTAAATGAATACAGAAACAAGGGAATGAGCTGCATCCTTGAGCTGCCAGTCTGGTTCAAAGGGGATTTTTCCTGCCACGCACAGAAAATCTGGAGCTGTTCCGGAAAAACGGTACTGAAAAACAGCCTTCTGGAACCGGAATTTTTTTCACTGGAAGTCACATATGCCATCACTGGCCTTCTGCCAAAAATATTTGTAAGGACACGGCGGGCAGCCGTATGGTAACCGCCGATTTTTTCATCAGACAGTGCAAAATCATCCTGAATGGAAAGCCTTTTCCCATGCAGTGCAGGCCGTCCTTTTTTCCCTGTCCGCTGTGGCGGCAGGTCATAAAGGACGGAATCAGACCTTGCATTCCCTATAAGGTCAAGATTTTCATATTCATCCACGATGGAAACAAGGTTCTTTTTTACATACCAGCTGTCACAGAGGATGATGACATGTTTCTTTCCGCTCAATTCCGGCATTACATGGCGTATCATGGATGCAGCGAGTTCCAGTTTGGACTCCTTTTTCTGCCACATGCGGTATCCAAGGGGCACGCAAAGATAATGGATTCTGTTTTTATTCCAGACCGGAACACAAAGCATCAGGCTTACAAAACAGTGCCCATTCAGGTAATTAGCTCCGCTATGCGCTGCATGGTCAAAAAGTTTTGATACATCTTCAAATTTTTTGCCGAACTTTGAAACGACCGTATCATCAATGCACAGAAATACAGGCTGTGACAGCAGTTTTTCCGGTATCAGTTTCAATGCCAAGCCTGCGGTGACATTCATAAATCTGGAATAATCAGCTTTGGCATAAGAACATGCATAGTAAAACGCATTCAATGATTTTTCGGTAATACCAGACAAAAAGTGTCTATATAATGATCGGATAGAGCCAGCCGATTCCATAGCTAGCATGGATAAAACCAACAGAAACAGAGTTTCTATAGTGGGCATGGAAAAAGTTTCAAAATAAATATAAAAATAACGGTACAGTCTACCAATTGGATTCTTTTCGTTGTATAATAAGTCTGACGTACAGGGTCACTCTCTTTCGTATATTTTAGTTCGCAAACTTATTATATATTGAAAGTGTCCTGTGCGTTATTTTATTTCTCAAAAAGTTGTAAAGTGGTGTCTATATATACAACACATGAAATTTATGCAAATAATAAATATCAATTATCGGATTTATGCTATTTGGGAGCGAATCAGATTTTAGAGGAAGATAATACAGAACATCTTCCAAAAGAAATTGAGGAAATGGGAATGGTTTTGTATTGTTACGGAGCAGATTTGCATAGTGTAATTACGAGTGCGCTTCATCAAAAACCGGATATAGACAATAAGCAGTTGGTATATGCATTAAATTATTTTTCAGTAAATTGCGCTTTGATTTCATTCAAAGACGAAGAGGAGAGAAGAAAGAAACCATATTTTAATATTGGAATTTTCCCCAATTTTGCAAGAGAAGAACTGGAAAAAGAATTAATGGTACGACAGCCAAATTTCCTAAAAAATAATACGATGTTAGAGTATCAAAGCGGAACTGTATTGATTGGAGTAGATCGATTAAGTAGTTATACACCACTTTATTATCTAATTTCTCATAAGTCAATATGGGCGCTCAATATTCTTTTCTTAGGAGACCATTGGAGGCATAATTTATATAAAAATGCCCTTCCTGTTAGTCCTATAAGAAATCCTCAAGATCCTCCCAAAAGGAATCACTATAGGTTAGTAGCAAATCTTCATGAATTTATGGAGGCATTTTCAGATACAGATCCACAGATCTTGAAAAATTATTTAAGTGCGGATGCAGAGATTGTATCTTATCAAGAGGCATGGATAAATAAAAAGAAAAAATCACAGAAAGAGAATGCTATGAAGGAGGTTCAAAATTTTAAAGACGGCACTCCTTATTATGTATGTCCCAATGATAGATATTTGTCGAATGATGCAAAACAGGTATTTGATATGCTAAGATATTTGTCATTTCCTATTGAGGAAGAGTGCTTCAAGTTGTCAGCATTCTAATATTAATGAGGAAAATGGAATATAATGAATGGCTGATTAAGGAGGATAAAGTTGTATATACAGGGGCATATAATGATTTAAGTGTTTGGCATAGCTCTTATGAAAAAGATGTGCTTTTTAATTATGCATTGAGGGACTAAGGGCTTATTTGTGTAACTTTATTTTATCATTAAAATGGAGGATATATGATAAAAGAGAAAATAAAGAATTGTTTAGAAGAAAATATTGCTTTGTGGCAGTTAGAGACAAATTCTTTGCCCAAAATAAATTTTGATCAGTATACATATGAGACATCGAATTTATATGTGGGGAAACCAGATACAGAAGGTCGTATTCAGTGGCATTATGCTCCAGCTAATAGGGTTCTTGATTTTTCCAAATTGGAGATGGAGTATCATGTTGCGCTACCACAAGACCTAAAGGATTATTATAATGCATATTTCTTTTTGGAACTGAATGGTTTTATAGATGATGAATGTATTTCCTTTGAGCCATTAGATCAGATAGATGACGTTTTGGAGAATTTAGAGTTTTTTATAAGTGGGGAAGAAGATGAGAAATTTGGGACTACAGACTTTATTATTCTAGGAACTTATGGACATAAATATCCATTTGGAATTTCCAAAACCGGAAATGGACAAGTAGTTGCAATTATGGAAGAGGATAAGGAATATGTGTTGGCAAAGTCATTGTGTGAACTGTTTGCTAGATTGAAGATAGCGAATCCACGACTAGGATGGTATTCTGTTTTGACATCTATGGAGCAGAAGCAGGATAATAGTGATTCGTTTATTGGCGGAAAACCACGTATTTCTGCAAATATACCATTGCCAGTCTGCAAAGTATGTGGAGAACCACTTACGTTTTTCTTTCAATTGGCTTTCCCCAAAGGTCATATATGGGAAGGGAAGTCGTTGGCATTTTTCTTCTGCACAAGTACCTATTACAAACATGATGCTCAGGAGTGGTTTCCTCCACGATTGCTTGCAAATGACAAGGCGGATGTTCCAATTGAAGCCTTGGATAGTGACAGTTATCAGACTTTGTTTAGAGTATATTTTTTTGATACCAAGGATGGTGTATTGAGGCAGGATTATCATGAGAAGGTGATGTATCAAAGAATTGATTGGAAAGCAGGGAGAAGGAGAGATAAAAAAGTTCCAATTATATTGGCTGGTGAGCCGATTTGGATGGATAGCTTCCAGAGAGAATGTCCAAAGTCTTGTGGTGGGAAGAATTTGGAGTTAGTATTACAAATTGCAGACTACTTTAATTTTGAGAAATATCCAGATGCACCTCCTGAAATTAGACGTTCCTTTCAACCAAGAAAAGAGAATAATTACACATTATTTTGTGATTTTAATAGGATATTTTTATGGGGAATAGATGATAAAGAGAAACCAGTATTTGGGATTAATGTGCAGAGTGATATGTAGGGAAATATTCTGATACAAACAAATATTCAAGTAAGAAAGATTATAGTATATGGAAAAAGATGCATATTATTTTTACATGATAGCAAATGAACATTATAACAATGATCAAATAAAAGAAGCAATTGATTTATTTTTAAAATCGCTAGAGATGGATTATCATTTCAAAACATGTGAGAAATTGTATTGGTGTTATAACAGCTTACAGCAGTATGATTTAGCGAACGATTTTATTAAAAGAGCTTATGAAGAAAATAACAATAATGATAAAGTGGCTTATTTGTATGCAAAGGTATTAATAGACAAAAAACAATTCAATAAAGCGCGTGAAATTCTTTTAAGTATTATAAAGCGTAACCCTAGCTATAAAAAAGCAGAACAAGAGTATTTAAAGCTCCAAAAATAAAAAGGAGAACATTGATTTGAATACCAAAAGGTAGATTTAACTATATTCAAGAAAGAGAATAGTCTTTCTTAATTTATAAAATTAATATTTAAGGAGTGAAATATTATGCGTAAACAACCAGATTTTCCTTTTGATTTGACAGGTTACACTTGCTTCTCTATTATCAATTGTCCTGTGGAACAGGCAATACAGCTTTTGAAGGAGTATCCTAATCTTTGGATTGCAAAAAACAGAGTTCCATTTTCTTTTCAGATTGCTGTTCTGCCAGAAGATACGAATTGGACTCTTTTGCGTTGGCCTTGTCCGGGAACATTTTACAATTTGATGAACTTGACCATATGGCTGATGGGACATCAAGAAGAACTTGGTGGGGAGAATCCAATTTTTGTTGCTCTCCCTCCTATGGAACGAGCTGCCGAAGGCCCGTTTTTGGCTCGACCTGACTACGATAACCGGTTTGGTGATTCTATGTTAGGGTTCTGGCAAAACTGGAGCTTTAATTACACAATACCAGGAGAGAAATTGCGTTGGATTGGTGAGGATGTATTTCCTCAGGAATATTTCTTTAATGGTCAGGGCTATTCTTCCACTGGCTTTCAATTAGGATGGCTGAGAAATTTGGAACGTATTTCAGAATGGATAGAATGTACAATTTTAATGGAAAAAGAATAGTGCATTAAAAAATTTTGAATTTGATTTCAAAAGGAAAGAGAAGTTTTATGAATGAGAGTACGCTTACAAATTTTTATAGAATAATGGTTTTTATACGATTTGACATAAAGAATGAAGAAAATAAGGACATAGTATGCATATTAATTCAAGCTTTTGATGGCTTAATAAACAATAAAGAAATGTGTGATGCCATTGTTAAAATAATGCCCGATTGGAAGACACAGTTAAGATATGAAGAATCGGAATATCATTTTATTCAAAAACAAATAATTGAATATGTTAAGGCTGCTTTGTATATTATGAAGGAAAGTTTAGCTACAAATGCGTTTGAGATTGCATATGACATTGCAGATCTGTTACATGTTCTGCCAGATATAGTTCTCCAAAAGAAAACGAATCAATGGAAAAGTTATTGGAAAATGTATGTAGAACCGTTTAATAAAAAATGGAAATGTAATGCTTTTAAATTTTAAAGAGATATCTAAAGATTAGCAAAAGAAAGGAATCTATATGAAACAGGGATGGGATTCGATTTTAACAAAAACAGAACAAGATAACAGTACTTCTTTTATTGGAGGAAAACCATATATTCCTAAAGATGAACTTTTGCCAATATGTAAGGTTTGCGGTGAACCACTTACATTTTTCTTCCAGATAGCTTTTCCACAAGGTCATATGTGGGAAGGAAAGTCTTTGGCGCTGTTTTATTGTACATGTACCACTCATAAGCATGATGATATGCAGACATTTCCCCCGTCAATACATACAGGTACTGCAAATGATTTGTTTAATATTCCTGATGGAGAGATAAATCCTGAAACTTATCAGACATTATTTAGGGTTATCTTTTTTGATACTACGGAGGGTGTATTAAGAGAGGATTATAAAGAGAAGGTAACCTATCAGAGAATTGATTGGAAATCTAGTAAGAAAAAGAATAAAAAAGTACCAATCATTGTTGCAGGAGAAGCTATTTGGTCAAAGGAGTTTGGAATGGAGCGTCCAGCCTCTTATGAAGGAAAAAATATGGAGTTAGTTTTACAAGTAGCAGATTACTTTAATTTTGATAAGCTTTATGATGCATCACCCGAGATGGAGGCAACCTATGAAAAGAATAATCCTTTTATACCTAGAAAAGAGAATAGTTATACTTTCTTTTATGAATTTAATAGGGTGTATCTTTGGGGCACAGCAGAGCGAGAGCATCCTTCATTTTGGCTCAATGTACAATGTTTTTGAGTCAGCATGCTCCCCCACTTAGGGAAGTAGGGCTTGTTACAAATAGTTAAGAGATAAGTAAAAATTTTAAGAGAGGGAAGGTTCATCTGTAATGGGCTTCAATGAGATTAGGAAATTGTATCATATTGATAATAATATTGGTTATTCACAAAGTACAATTGCAAAAGCAACTGTAAAATTTGGTAAACTGCCAAATCTTTTGACGCAATATTATTGTCAGTTGGGAAGACATTTTGGTTTAAATCATGCAAATTACGATTTCCATTCTCCGGGAAAACTTGAAATTTTAAACTATGGGAATTATCTATGTTTTTGTAAGTCAAAGAATAAGGAACTTTATTGGTATATAGATATGGATAAGTTGGAGTCAGAGAACCCACCAGTATATCGTCGTTATTTGAATGGAGCTACTGTATGTGATGTATTAGATAGTGAAACGATGGAAGAATTTCTATACGTGATGGCTTACTGGCAAGCATTGTTTTGGCTGCCATATCATAGCAGAGTTGTGTGTACATTTCAGCAAACAGAAAAGATACAAAAAAAGTTTGGGTTAAAGCCATATAATCTTTCAACATGGCCTCAATTTTATGGAAATTGTGATGATGAGGTAATTTGTATCTGCAAAGAAAAATGTTTATCACGAGTGCTCTATGCGTGTACATTGGAAGAACAATTTGAAGAAATAAATTTTATTCTTCGTTAGTATAAATCTTTCGATATGCTTTTTGTATATCTCGATCATAAACATATGTTGGGTTTTCAAAAGTCTTTACAATTGTCCAATTATATCTTCGACAGAGCAGCGCTACAAAGTTATCGTGTGCTCTGTCATAATCGAATTCTATTTCATGGAGTTGTCTTAAAAATTCTGCGTATGGTATTTGCTTTCCTGATAAAAGGATATCACCGCGGTAAAACTCAATTTCTATTATCATAATGTTTAATTTTGTTGATGTGTATTGTTATGCGTTCTTTACAGTTTCTTAGTTATTCTATAATCTTGATCAAGTCATGATAACCAGATTTTTTCAAAAGCTGTCTCATACCATCAAGGACTTCTTCTTTAGAGTAAGCATTCTGTATTAGAAAATCCTCATCTTTCTCACTAAGATATTGATAAAAAAGAGCGGCGGCAGCAATTTCACTTTTTTGGGAGTAAGTAATTCCATTTAATAAAATATTTTCAGCCTCATTTATTTTTCCCTGATCAATCATTGTTTTTAACATGCTTAATTTTTGACCGGAGACTTCATATTTATTTTCGTCTTCTTGTTCGACAGAGACATATTTTTTCCCAAAGAGTAGTGAAAATAATACGCGGACCATTTCTTTAATTACTCTCATAATATAATCTTTTTCATCCTCGAAGTTCACTGATGGATACCTCCTACTTTATAGAAATTATTGAAAGTTAGGTTTGATTTGTTGAAGCATATAATCAGTATATTCTCTTGCAAGTGTCTTGTCTAGGTTTGTTGGCCGATTCAATTCGTATTCTGCCAGTGCATTTGCAATTAGTTCTGTGTATTTTTTAGGAACGTTTTGCAACCCCCATCTACCACCTTCTAGTTTTGACAGAATCAATTCATCTTGGTGGAAAGCAAGTACACGGCATAAATTGAGGATTATATAGGTAGGATTTTCATTGATTTCTTCTCGGGCATTCTTGATATCGTCCCAAATACTGTCAAAGTAGTCGTCTTTGCTGACTTTAGAAAAAACATCAGGAATCGGTTTACCGCAGAGTGTCTTGCCTCTGTGATAAAGAATGGTAAAATGAGCCGCCAAATCTTTGTCGGTTCCTTTCATCTTTTCAAGGTAATCATTGGGATTCGTCTGATACCAGTTTAAGTGTTCAATGGAAAAATGCAGTTCAAATGGAGTTGGATAGACAAAAGGGGTACATACATTTTCCTTGACAATGCTAAGTTCAATTCCTTTTTTGGGGGCTTGTTTGTTCAGCCTGATAACCATGTCCATATAGATTTGTTTTGTTTTATTGGGGAGTGTATGTTTAATGACAATAATAAAATCAAGGTCACTTTTTTGACTGTTAAAACACTCCATGACAGCGGAACCATGAAGATACACACCAACAAGATTTTCGCCGAGTATATTTTGACTTTCTTGTACAAAATTATCTATTAAAGTGAAATATTTATTTATATTAGTTTTTTGCAAATTTTATAATTCCTTTTCAAAAAAAGATAAGCTGATGGAGAGCTGTTCTTAACTCCTATTATAGAATAAAATATTAAATTTTACAATTGGAAAGCGGTTTTAGTTTTAAAATATCGTACATTTGTACCTTGTATATTTTACGTGCTGAAGGACTGCTTGGTTTTCGTATTCTGATTTCTCAGCACAACCATCTATATACAGTTATCAATGTGTGTATGAATGAATTATAATAAAAAATTTACACTATGACAACCACTACTTTTGGCTACCTTAACCCACCGTCTAAAGCCAGTGGGATTGCGGTCACCCTATTTTCAAATAAAAACACAATATAGTGTATAATGATTTTTAAGCGTGCAAGTAAAAAAGATTTATTTTCTTTATTCGATTTTTAGATAAAGGATATGTAAAGTATTCATAAAAAATAGGGGTATTATATTTAGTTTGATGGGTTCAAATAAATTAATACTTTAGTAAAATAATACAAAGGAGGAAAAGAATCCCATGATACGGAGTAAAATTTAACAATGCTCAAAAATAAAGGAATGGAGGAAACTGTTTGAAAAAAAGATTAAAAAGTATAATTCTATCGGCACTAATGTGTGTGCAACTTATAATGCCAACAATAGAAGTACAGGCGGCAGGAACAATATACGATAATGAAATCGGAACACAGGATGGTTATAACTATGAACTGTGGAAGGATTATGGTACAACAAGTATGACACTGAACGATGGAGGAACATTTAGTTGTCAGTGGAGCGACATAGGAAATGCTTTGTTTCGCAAAGGTAAAAAGTTTGACAGTACTAAAACCTATCAGCAGATTGGAGATATATCAATCGATTATGGATGTAATTATCAGCCAGATGGCAATTCCTATTTATGTGTATATGGATGGAGTGTAGATCCTCTTGTGGAATATTATATTGTAGAGAGTTGGGGTTCGTGGCGTCCGCCTGGAGCTGATTCAAAAGGAACTATCACAGTTGATGGTGGTACATATGATGTGTATGAGACAACAAGAGTTAATATGCCTTCTATTCAAGGAGATACGACATTCAAACAATATTGGAGTGTCCGCACATCAAGGAGAACAAGTGGTACGATTTCTGTGACAGATCATTTTAGGGCATGGGAAAATATGGGAATGCCAATGGGAAAATTATATGAGACGGCTTTGAACGTAGAAGGTTATCAAAGCAATGGATGGGCAGATGTATATCAAAATGTGATTAACATAAGGGAAAATACAACTGTAAAAGTAGAGTGCGAGGATATGACAATTTTAGGAGAGTACGCTGGAAGAATCGATAAGCCTTTTGATGGTGTAGGTCTGTATGCAAATAATGATTCCTGCCAATATACTCAGTACTTTGCAAATGACTGTAATAATTTTACTTTGAGGGGCTGTTCAAACAATGAAAATATGGCTAGGATTGATTTGTTGATCGGAGGAGAATATAAAGGGACTTTTTACTTTGGTGATGCATATCCCGCGGAATATACGATTCGTAATGTTTATCATGGGACAGGAAATCAGACAGTTGCATTGAAAGTTACATCAGATGATGGATTATGGGATGCATATGTAGATTATTTAGTAATTGATTAGAATTTACATTGTATGATACCTATGCCATTACAGGTCATAGTTCGTTTATGCTATAAAAGTATTTGTTTATTTTTATAGTAAGCGTTTCTCTTGCGGCTGAATTGCAAGGTTAGCGGACACATGACCGTCCATGCTATAAAAATCACAGATTTTTATAGTAATAGTTGAAATTTCATACTACGAAATAGAACCTTTTACACAGTATGAAATAAATACTGTGTAAAGGGTTTTTTATATGGTTTGTACGAAAGAAATGGAAAGATAGGAGGATAGCATGATGAAGGATGAAGGAAAGGCACAAGGTTTTGCGATGCTTCAGACAATAAAAGGTAAGATATTGATTATGGGGTTATTCTCTGTCTTGGTGTCAATTGTGATTGGCACAATAGGAATTAATTCTATAAATAGAAATAAGACAAACAGTGAAATTGAGTCAATTGCCAAAGAAATCGATGTGTTGCAGGCCAAAAATCTTGCATTGGAGGCACAATATCAATATTATATAGAACAAAAATATCTAGATGGTATTTTAGATAATTTGCATCAAATGACTACATATGTACAATCTCTGCAGACTATGACAAGCGATAAGTATGCAAGTGATGTAAATCAGATGCTTGACAGCCTCACGAAGATTGAAGCAAATTATAGTAATATTAGTAAGTTTGGCAGTATGAGAAGTTTTAATACAGATGCAGGATTGTATCAACAGTACGCAGATGCAAGGGATTCCTTAACAGAGAGTTTGGGAGAACTAATTGATAGAGAGACTTGGCTTGAATTAAAATGGATTGATGCACATATGTGGACAGATGGTGAGTATGTGACAGTTAATGGGAAAGAGTATGTAAAATTAGTATATAGAGGTCCGATACCAGAAGGGGTGAAAAGAGATAATTTGGCATTTCGCGTGGGCGGTACACTTACTTACGATTTGGATTGTTATGTTACAGATATCAAATTGATAAACAATGCAGAATTTATGGAAATAGATATCAATACATTGGATACAGTGACTGGAACAGGACTTGCCTATATGGACAGTGAGATTACTACATTTGATGCAAAACCTGCAATTCGTATTGGTTGTAATTTCAATGCAGCGAACGAAGGATGGGAAGAGTTTGCGGCACAGATTTCAGTAAAAGGTTATGATACACAAAATTATACAAATATAGAATATACAATGTATCTTGAACCAAACGGCATGGGATATGATTATAAATATGGAGGCTCTTACTCGGGTGTATATGATTTTACAGGAATGGTTGAAAAGCTTGACAGATATATAAGCGATTACAGTAAATTGGTGGTGGAAGGTAAAGATGTTACAGAGCATTATGGGCAGATCGTAACTTTGCTCACAGAAATATCAGAGAATATTCCCCTTTATACGGCAAGTGAGGAACTTGCTCAAAATTCGCTTGCTAAATTAAATGCAAAAGAAGAAATTATTCGGCAAATGAAAGAATTGGATGACAGTATACTTTCATTAAAGTCTGAAAATGTACAATTAAATAATGGATTGACCTTGCTATGCGAGACAATTAAAGCAACTGCTTCCAACGATATGGCAGAGATAAAAGGAAATGTAATGAGTATTAGTATCATTGTAATAGTGCTTGCAACCATAATATTGATTGGCATGACTATGCTGATTGGCATGAGCATTGACAGAAATGTTGTACTTTTTAAAAAGACTTTGGATAAGATAACACAAGGCAAAATTGCAGTTAGAGTAAAGGCGGATGGGAGGGATGAGTTTTCCCAATTTGGCAGAAGCCTAAATGTATTCTTGGATAAGCTTGTAGGTACGATAAGGCAGATTCAAGATATTTCGACAGAGCTTGCGAAGTCCGGTGGTTTGCTCGAGGATAAAGCCAACAAAACCAAAATAGCTGCCCAAGTTATAAGTTCTGCATTGGATGAGATATCGCAAGGGGCATCTGCGCAGGCGGGGGATATTTCAAGTTCTTCATTGCAGGTAAGCAATATGCAAGAAAATATGATGCTGATTACAGAAGGTGTAAGTACATTGTCGGTGGTTTCAAGTGATATGAGTGAAAACGGAAGAGAAGCGACAAAAATCGTTCAGGAATTAAGCAGTACAAGTAATATGACGACGGAAGCGTTTCACAGAATATCGGAGCAAATATACAAGACGAATGCTTCTGTGGTAAAAATTCAGGAAGTAGTTAATCTGATCGCAGAGATTGCAAGTCAGACAAATCTATTGTCGCTGAATGCCAGCATAGAAGCTGCAAGAGCCGGTGAGGCGGGAAAAGGGTTTGCAGTGGTAGCAAGTGAGATACAAAAGCTTGCGGAACAAACCAATTCATCGGCAAAGATTATTGATAAAATTATACTGTCATTATCGGAGGAATCCCAACAGACAGTGCGATCGATCAATGAAGTTACGAATATTGTTGTAGATCAGAAGAAAAAGCTTGATGAGACAAAGGAAAAGTTCAATGTTGTTGAGATTGGAATTAATTCAACATACAATGGCATGAAAGACATGCTAATCCAAGCTGATGTATGTGGAAATGCAGGAAAAAAAGTAGTAGATTTAATGACAAATTTGTCGGCTGTTGCGGAAGAAAATGCAGCATCGACCCAGCAGACCACAGCTTCTATGAACGAGCTGAACGATGCGACTACATCTCTTGCAAAGACAGCGCAAGAACTTAAGCAGTTATCTACTGTGGTGAACGAGAATCTAAATTATTTCAGTACAGATCCTTATATGGACCTTGCATAGAAATGTGGATTGTGATATTACTGTATTGGCAGAGGCGATGAAACACATATACGAG
Organism: Lachnospiraceae bacterium; assembly: GCA_014239155.1. Classification (GTDB taxonomy): domain Bacteria; phylum Bacillota; class Clostridia; order Lachnospirales; family Lachnospiraceae; genus COE1. The sequence goes on from JAAZZQ010000089.1 coordinate 12,710, forward strand.
GAGAGGATATTTCAGTGAATATAATCCAAGATGGACATAGGGAACATTATCAACAGAAGTGGATGGGCAGATTTTATCAACATATGAATAATATTAAGCTCAGCAGGAAATTAACAATTCTGTATGTATTCTGCGTATTGATTCCACTGATTGTCACAGACAGTATCCTGTTGTATATTGTATTAAATAATGAGTATGCCAAGAGACAACATGCTATGGAAAATGAAGCAAATGCCATACAATATAGTCTGACGAACAGTATTGACTATGCGGCAGCTACAGCAAAGCAGATCTATATGAATGAATATATAGAGCGGTATTTGAATCATAATTACGCAAGTGCACTCGCATATGTTGAGGCATATCAGGATTTCGTGAAAACGACTCTGTTCAAAGGCGGGGCTGGTATGGACAACACAATTATTACAATGTATGCAGATAACCCCACGATTGTGAATGGAGGCGAGTTCTCTCGCATGTCCTCTATAGAAAAAACGAACTGGTACAATACCTTCAAAAAATCTGGGCAGGATACGATGTTATACTTTTATTATGACAATGAAAAGAGTCCAGCAGTAGAGGCAAAAAGAAAAGTTTTATTTCTCAAAAAACTGGATTTTTTCAGTGGAAGCAGATGTGACAAGTTTTTAAAAATAGAGCTTGATTATAGCAATATGGTACGGGGACTTGTCAGACTGGGATATGAGTTTCCTGTATATGTCTGTCAGGGAAAGAAAGTGCTGTTGGCAAATAACGGGCACAGTAGCATTAACCAGAATTTTGAAGAATTTCAGATGAAGCATAAAGTTGGTGTGTGCAAAGAGATGAGTCTGTATGGCTGTGAACTGCAGATTTATATTTTGAAACCTGAGACTGATATTCTAAAGAATATATTAGAAAATATGCCTCTAATTGTTCTGTTAATACTCACAAATGCAATTCTCCCGGGGTGGCTGATGAAAGAACTCAATCTTTCGCTTACAGTGCGGATAGAGCAGTTAAGCCAAGTGTTTGATAATGTGGAGGATGAGGAGCTTTGTCGGATTGACGAGATTAATGGCAGTGACGAAATTAGCAGACTTATGGAAAATTATAATAGAATGGCATTGAGAACAAATGAATTGATACAGACGGTATATAAAGATCGTATTAAGGAACAAGAGATGGATATTGCCAGACAAAATGCGGAGCTTTTAGCACTTCATAGTCAGATTAATCCGCATTTTTTATTCAATGCATTAGAGAGCATACGAATGCACTGTATTATTCAAAATAAACCCGAGATTGCAGAGATGGTAGAAAAACTTGCGATTATGGAGCGGCAGAATGTGGATTGGGCGACAGATACTGTGGAGATTGGGAAAGAGATGGAGTTTGTTGAAGCGTATCTTAGTTTGCAAAAATATCGTTTTGGGGATAAATTGTCATATGAATTAGAGGTAGACAAATCATGTTTGGATATTAATATTCCAAAACTTACTGTGGTTACATTTGTGGAGAATGCTTGTATTCATGGGATTGAGAACAAGGCGACAAAAGGATGGATTTTTGTGCGAATCTATATGGAAGAGAAAGAATCATATAGAGCACTTTGCATAGAGGTGGAGGATACTGGCAGTGGCATGGAAGAATCAGAACAGCAAAAACTACTGTGGATGATGCAGAACGCAAGTATTGACCGACTTCAAGAGAAAGGACGAGTGGGGATAGTAAATGCCTGTCTTCGCCTGAAAATGATAACAGATAACCAAGTAAAATTTGCACTGGAGAGTGAAAAGGGCGTTGGAACAATGGTGCAAATACGGATTCCATTGGAAGGGAATGTTGAGATATGTTAAAGGTGCTGCTTGTGGATGATGAGCCGTTTATTGTACAGGGGCTTTGTCAGCTCCTTGACTGGAAGAAGGAGAATTATGAAATTGTAGGAACAGCACAAAATGGAAGAGAAGCACTGGAATATCTAAAAATAAATAAGGTTGACTTAATTATTGCGGATATTAAAATGCCAGAGATGACAGGGTTGGAATTGTTAGAAACGATCCGCAGGGAACAAGTTTCAGATGCGTATTTTGTTATCCTTAGCGGTTATGGAGAATTTTCTTATGCACAACAGGCAATTCGATATTCTTGTATGGACTATGTACTGAAACCTGTTGAGAAAGAAGTTTTGACAGAGGTAATTAGAAAGGTTGCCAATATGTCAGCGACTGAAATACAGCGTCAGGAGGACAAAAGGCAGATGGAGCGGGCATATTTGGCGAGAAATGTGATCTCCTTGCTGATCGGTAAATATGATGGTATGAATCTGCAATATGTTTCTAACCATATGCAGCTTTCCAATGGAGTCAGATATATTGATATCCAGTTAGTGGATGTTTCAGATCCAGAAGACATGGAGGAAATGGAAATGCGTTCCATGCAGAGGAAGCTGTATCAGGGTTGCAGGGAATTTTTGAAGGAGGACGAGTCACATTGTATTCTTGATGTTTCCGCCGAGGAAAATATATATGATGTTGGTTTAATCTACTGTGATTACATGGCGGCAAAGAATGGCTGTATGGAAAAGGAGTATCTTGAAAAACTTTTTAATTATTTGAGTGTGACACTCAAACAAAAGATTATAATATTGGTAGGAAAACGTGTTGCAGATATTGCGGCTGTGTCAAAATCATATGGGACTGCTTGTATGCTCAACTCTCTCCAAGCATTTCATGATCGCAAAAATATTTATTATTATGAGGAAGAGATTCAGGTTAACAGTGATGGTATACTTTTGTGTAAAGCAGAACTTGACAATTTGATTTCCGCTATTGAACAAAATGACAAGGTGCGCATTCACGAGGCGGTGGACAAGTTATATGAAGAATTGCGCAGGATGGGGGCGATGGGGGAGACAATCAATTTAAATATCAATTATCTTTTGTTCCAATTGATTCATACTGCTACAGAACAGGATGACTGTGTGAATCAGGAAGAAATTTTGCACCTGATCAGTGAGAGTGCTTTTGAGGATGGAGTGAAGCGGGGAAGCAAAGTGCATTTGGCAAGATTTGCCTGCGAGTATGCAGAATATCTTGCACAGCTTAGAAAAAATGTGTCGAGAGGTATATTGGCTATGATTGAGCAGGAGGTAAGGGAGCACTTTGCAGAAAATTTGACATTGCGAGACTTGGGACAAAAATACTATATCAACAATGCCTATCTTGGACAAGTGTTTCGCAAGAAGTATAATCAATCTTTCAAGGATTATTTGAACAACTATCGCATAGAACAGGCGGCAGCGCTACTTGTGCGGACGGATGATAAGATTTACAAGATAGCAGAGGATGTGGGGTATAAGAATACAGATTATTTTATTAATAAGTTTATAGCTGCAAAAGGTTGTACGCCGTCTAAGTTTAGAAAACAATCTATCAAAACAGGGTAAAGAAAAAGTATAGGAAAAAGTATAGACTAATAATCTATACTTTTTTATGTTTTTATATATCGTTTATTGGGTTTTTTTAAGTTTAATATAAAGTAGAATTATATTACTAAAATAATAAGGGAGGCATACACATGAGAACAAAGAAAATACTGTCAGTTTTACTGGCAACAGCAGTGATGTCCGCAATGTTAACAGGATGTGGTGGCGATGATGCAACATCGACAAATTCGGGCACAAGTGGCGATACAGGTACAAGTGCTAATGGATCGTCCTCAGGAGGCAACAAAGGCGGTGAAACATCTAATTCAGGCAATATCAAGGAGTTTACAGCTTTTTTTGCGGTTCCAGGTTCAGAGATCAACGATGACAATGAGATTCAGCAGATGATTGCGGAAAAGACTGGGGCAAAGGTAAAGGAGACATGGCTTACTGGACAGACAGCGCAGGAGGCGGTCGGAACATTGATCGCAGGAGGTGAGTACCCTGATTTTATTGATGGAGGTGATGGCTCTGCACAACTCTATGATGCAGGTGCTCTGGTAGCATTGGATGATTATATCGACAATTATCCCAACATCAAGAACTTCCTGACAGCAGAGGAATGGGATAAGCTAAGACAAGAAGACGGGCATATTTATTGGATTAACCAGTTTGGAAATATCTACGGGGAAGAGAAAGCGACAACGCATAATGATGAGGCATTCTGGATTCAGACGAGAGTGCTTGAATGGGCTGGATATCCTGAGATACATACAATGGATCAGTATTTTGATCTGATTGAGAGTTACAATGAGGCAAACCCTACAATGGAGGATGGGACAGCAAATATTCAATATACTATCCTCTGTGATGATTGGCGTTACTTCTGCCTTGAGAATGCGCCGCAGTTCCTTGATGGATATCCCAATGATGGAAGCTGTATTGTCGATCCGGACTCGCTCACAATTATTGACTATAATACAACACCGACAGCAAAGAGATATTTTCAGAAGTTAAACGAAGAGTTTAAGAAAGGCGTGGTAGATCCAGAATCCTTTACACAGACGTATGACGAGTATATATCCAAATTGTCTACAGGACGTGTTCTGGGTATGATTGACCAGTGGTGGGACTTCGCTTACACAGTAAATGATGCACTGAAACAGCAGGGACTTGATGTTAAGGGATGCAATTATGTTCCACTTCCAATCACCATTGACGAGGGAATTAAGAATCAGTGGCATAATTCCGGCGGAGTTTTGAATGTGTCAAGTGGTATTGCAATTACGACAAGCTGCAAGGATGTCGAAGGGGCATTACAGTTTATTAATGACCTATTAGAACAGGATGTGCATGACCTTCGCTTCTGGGGAGTAAAGGATGTGGATTATAATGTGGACGAAAATGGTGAATTTTTCCGTACAGAAGATCAGAGAATGCAATCCGCTGATACCGCTTATAAAGCTTCCCATACATGTACTTACTCTTATTTCTTACAGTATGGGGGAACAAGCACAGATGGTATTAATGCTATGAAGCCGGAGAATCAGCCTAAAGAGTTTTATGACAGTTTAAGCAAAAATGTTCAGAAATGTTTTGATGCATATGGTGCAGAAACTTATGTAGACATGCTAGGAACAAGCGAAGCTCCAGGACCGTGGTATCCAATGTATTCTTATTCTAACAATATGACAACTGCCACAGAAGGTGGTACAGCATGGGCTAAAATAGGCGAGATTAAACATGAGTACTTACCAAAAGTTGTCATGGCAAATGATTTTGAGAGTGCATGGGAAGAGTATATGGAGGTTTATGCTGGTTGTAACCCACAGGCATTTATTGATGAGATGCAGGCAGAACTTGACCGCAGAATGGAGGAAGCCGCAAAGTACAACTAGGGGATGTCTGAAAAATCATAATTATAAGCAGTAGCAATCAGACAGGGCGGACTAATTAAAACGGTCCGCCTTTTATATAAAGGAGTGAAAATATGGCTTCACAGGAAAAGAAAAGAAATATAACATGGAAAGAGATAAAAAAGCAGAAAATATTAATTATATGGTCACTTATTATAGTGGTATATGGTGTTATTTTTTGCTATCTGCCGTTAGCTGGGTGGGTGATGGCATTTCAGAACTACAAACCAAAAGATGGGTTGTTCCACTCCGCTTTTGTGGGATTGGCTAAATTTAAACAATTGTTTTCTGATGATACTTTTATTCGTGTTATTAGAAATACACTGGGCATGGGTGTGATCAATCTGGTAGTTACATTTGTTGCGGCAATTGTGTTTGCAATTTTGTTGAATGAAGTAAAATCAAATGGAGGAAAGAAAACTGTTCAGACAATCTCGTATCTGCCGCATTTCCTTTCTTGGATTATTGTTACAGGGATTCTTCATGATGCGCTGTCCAGCACAGGAATTATTAATGAGCTGCTTTTAAAACTTCATATTTTGGATCAGCCGCTCAATTTCTTTGCACACCCAAAATATTTCTGGCCGATTGTTGCATTTGCAAATGTGTGGAAAGAGACAGGCTGGAATGCAATCATTTATCTATCTGCAATTACTGCGATAGACCCATCACTCTATGAAGCAGCAAATATGGATGGCGCTGGGCGTTGGGCGCGTATCCGTTACGTGACACTTCCTGGAATCAAACCAACAATTATGATTTTATTGTTGATGAATGTGGGTAATGTGTTAAATGCAGGTTTTGAAATTCAGTATTTGCTCGGAAATGGTTTGGTAAAGAGCGTATCAGAAACAATCGATATTTATGTGTTGAAATGGGGTATCAGCCAGAATGACTTTTCCATTGGTACTGCAGCAGGTATCTTTAAGAGTTTTGTAAGTATCGTGCTAATCATAATTGCAAACCAGATTGCAAAGAAAAACGGCGAAGAGCGGTTATTCTAGGAAGGAGAAGCAAATGGAAAAGGTAAAAAGTACTAAAATAAAAACTTCTGCAGGGGATAAAGTGTTTGTTGTATGCAATACTTTGTTTATGATTTTGTTTGTAATTATTACATTGTATCCAGTATTGAATACACTTGCAATTTCATTTAATGATGGTACAGACGCACTCAGAGGTGGTATCTATCTTTTGCCAAGAAAGTGGACTTTAAAAAATTATATCACAGTGCTCCAAAAACAAAATCTAATTACAGGTGCTTACATTACAGTGGCAAGGACAGTTATAGGAACGCTGCTCGCGCTGGTAGCAAATGCAATTCTTGCTTTTATCGTAAGTAGGAAGAACTTTCTCTTTAAACAGGAACTTTCCTTGTTTTGGGTTATTACAATGTACGTTAATGGTGGCATGATTCCTACCTTCTTATTATATAGAGGTCTTCATTTGACCAATAGTTTTTGGGTTTATGTAATTCCTGGAATGTTCAGCGCGTTCAATATGTTGGTAATTCGTACATATATGACGGGAATCCCAGACAGCCTTGAGGAGTCAGCACAGCTTGATGGTGCAGGATATACAACAATTTTTATAAAAATTATATCACCGCTCTGCAAACCTGTATATGCGACAGTCGCACTTTTTGTAGCAGTAGGACAGTGGAATTCATGGTTTGATGCTATGCTGTATAATAGAATGAGTTCTCATTTGACAACATTACAGTATGAATTGATGAAATTGCTGTCTTCTGTTACCAATCAGGGTACTTCAGCGGAGGCGATGAAGAACGCGGCGGGAACTGTTACGCCAACTTCGGTTCGTGCGGCAGCTACGATTTTAACAATGCTTCCAATCATTTGCTTGTATCCGTTTTTACAGAGATATTTTGTAACTGGACTTACAATTGGTGGTGTAAAGGAATAAATTTTTAGGATTGCTGACTTGCGACGAAATGGTTATAATGAGTATAAAGATATAAGAAGAAGGAGTCAGCAGATGAGGAGAAAGACCATACTAAGGGTTGTTCTAATTGGGGTTGTGTTGACCTTATTCTTTGCAGTGAGGATAACAAACAGCAAAAAAAATCGGGAAATTAAGGAGTTTACAGCCTTTTTTGATGTTCCTGGGAACGAGATTGATGAGGATAATGAGATTAGAGAACTGATCGCACAGAAAATTGGCGCGCGTTGTCAGGAACAGTGGCTTTCTGGAAAGTCTGCTGACGAGGCAATCGCTTCGTATATTGCAAGTGGTGAGTACACAGATTTTATTTCAGGTAACATGGTACTTTACGAGGCGGGGGCATTGATACCAATTGATGTATATTGGGATGATTACCCAAATATCAAAAATTTTTTGACACTGGAATTGTGGGATAGATTTCGACAGGCAGATGGGCATGTTTATTGGATTCCACAGTTTGGTATTGTACATGGCAAGGTTGCGGAGGTGTTGCATGAAGGTGAGGCATTTTGGATACAAACACGCGTTCTTAAATGGGCAGGATATCCTGATATTCGTACATTGGACGAATACTTTGACTTACTTGAAGCATATGTAGCAGAGAATCCATTGATGGAAAATCCATTTCGGCGGGGGGAGATGGTGGAGAGCATTCCGTTTACGATACTTTGTGATGATTGGAGATATTTCTGCTTGGAAAATCCGCCGCAATTTCTGGATGGATATCCTAATGATGGAAGCTGTATGGTGGATGTGGATATGCAGACGGTGATGGATTACAATAGTTCTGAGACTGCCAAAAGATATTTTAAAAAGCTGAATGAGGAATATAACAACGGAATTATTGACCAAGAATTTTTTACGCAGAGTTATCAGGAATATCTTGAAAAACTTGCTAGCGGAAGAGTGCTTGGCATGGTGGATCAGTGGTGGCAGTTTGCATACTCCGTCAATACTTCTCAGGATCGAATGCCTGTGCAAGGATATGGATATGTGCCATTGCCAATTACGATCGATAGAGGAATTAAAAATCAGTGGCATGTAAAACGAGGGACGGAATTGAGTGTGGCAGATGGTATTTCTATTACAGTGAGTTGTAAAGATTTGAAGGGAGCGATGCAGTTTATCAATGATCTTCTCGATGAGGAAATTCTAAAGCTTAGGTATTGGGGTATTGAAGGGATAGATTATGATGTGTATGAAAATGGAGTGTATTACAGGACGCCAGAGCAGAGAGCGCGTGCGAGAAATCTAGATTACAGTGATGCACACTTTTGTATCTATTCTCATTTTCCGAGAATAGAAGGGATGTTGAGTGATGGCATCAATGCATTTTCTCCTGAATATCAGGCGGATGAATTTTTGAATGCGTTGGCTCCCGATGTGAGGGAATGTCTAGTGGCATACAAATGCAGAAACTATGTGGAAATGCTTGGAACGAACAGTGAGCCGGGACCTTGGTATCCTATGTACTCGTATTCTGAAATGCTCACGCCAGAATCGGAGGCGGGAAGAGTGTGGGAACAGATGAAAAGTGTTAAAAATGATTATCTTCCACGTGTTGTAATGACAGAGGATTTTGAAGGAATGTGGCAGCAGTATATGGAACATTATACGGCGTGCCAGCCTGAAATCTTTTTTGAGGAAATGCAAAGGGAGCTTGAGCGCAGGATAGCACTTGCTAAACAAATTAAAGCTTATAGTAAGTATTAGGAATTGTTATGATATTATCAAAATTGCGAAAAAATGTGGAAAGCCAGTGATTTTTGTAGTGCTTTGTGGCAGCGCTACGGCACTTACATGGGAACAGGATTATCTCGATACCAGCTGGTATTCTAATGTGCAAAATAGAAAGTCAATTACGGATATTTTGTTTGGTGAGGTAAATCCTTAAGGAAAACTTCTGGTTACTTTTTATAAGACAATGGAAGAACTTCCTGATTTTGAGAATTATTCGATAAAGGAATGCACCTATCGTTACATGACACAAGAGGCGCTCTATTCGTTTGGATGGGTTGTCTTATACAGATTATGAATATCGAGACATTACATTTGTTGGAATTTCAAGGGTGAAAAATGGTGTGGAGATTGTTTTTACAGTTAAAGATATAGGAAAGATGGATGGAATTGCAACCGTGTACGCCTATGTAAAGGCAAAGTGGGAAGGTGCGTCAAATGCTAAGAGATATCCTTTTCCTACTTGATTGTATATGGACACAACAAGTAGGGAAAAAATTTGTTGCTGTTCATTCTGTTCTAGTAACAAGTAAAAATCCGTGTAAAATTTACAGTACAAACAAATTTGTTGCACAAATGGATTTTTGTTGTAACAGGGCAGTTTATCTGAACTGTTACCAAAAATCCCTTATTCAATTAAGATAGCAGTTCTTGAGTAGCTTTTATTGAAAACAAAGATAAAATGAATAGGTATTCAAGCAAAAATAGTATTTTGAGGAAAGGAATAAATGATGAAAAAGCAATATCGCAATATATTCGTAGAAATTGGGATTGAACCAACAGAGATAGAAGCACGTCTTCAGGAAATTCGGTATAATTATTTTTATGGAAATGAGGAGCGCGTCTATTATCCAGTAGGGGACGATATGGCATACATTATGGATACGGGGAACAATGATGCTCGTACAGAAGGTATGTCTTATGGGATGATGCTCTGTGTACAACTTGATATGCAAAAGGAGTTTGACTGTCTTTGGAAATGGGCAAAGACCTATATGTGGATGTCAAATGGATTTCACGAGGGATATTTTGCATGGTCTTGCGCGACCGATGGCACAAAAAATGCGGACAGCCCTGCGCCAGATGGAGAGGAATTTTTTGCAATGGCGCTTTTCTTTGCCTCACATAGATGGGGAGATAGGGAAGGTATTTTCAATTATTCTCACGAAGCGAAAGAAATTCTAAGAGCATGTCTTCATAAAGGGGAAAATGGCAGATCTGGGGTTCCAATGTGGAATCATGATAATCATCAGATTTTATTTGTGCCCGGAAGTGATTTTACAGATCCATCTTATCATCTGCCACATTTTTATGAGTTGTTTGCATTATGGGCATATGAGGAAGATAGGGATTTTTGGAAACAGGCAGCAGTGGAGAGCCGCAAGTACTTAATTAAGGCATGTCATGAAAAGACTGGTTTTTCAGCGGAGTACGCTGAGTTTGATGGAAGCCCAATGCGTAGGAAATTACCGTGGACAGACGACAGACATGATTGGTTTTATAGTGATTCTTATCGCACGGTGGCAAACATTGGATTGGATTATGAATGGTTTGGAAAAGATGAGGGGCAGTGTCATGCAGCGCAGGCGATACAGGAGTTTCTGCTAGAGGATTGTAGAAAAAATACATATCATATTTATGAGATTAATGGAAGTATAGCAGGGGAGCTGGCACTTCATCCAATAGCAATTTCAGCAACTGTGGCAATGTCAACGTTGGCAGCCACCACAGATTACAGTAAAGAGTGGGTTGAGAATTTCTGGAAAACGCCTATGCGCACAGGAGAGAGAAGGTATTATGATAATTGTCTGTATTTCTTTGCTTTCTTGGCGCTCAGTGGTAATTACAGAATTTGGTAATTTCTTGTTATAAGCATCAAGTCACGTTCTGGGGCTTGATGCATCTCTGCCACTATGTTTTCTAAACGAAATTGTAATCTGTTACTACAGAAATTTTAAAATTATAATTGACATGTTTTGCTGATTATGGTAACATATATCTCGGTAATAACAGTAAAGCTGTTATGAACTAGCTGCTATAGCACAGTCGGTAGTGCGTCGCATTGGTAGTGCGGAGGTCACGGGTCCGATTCCCGTTAGCAGCTTAATGTAAGCCTAGATTTTCTAGGCTTTTTCTTTTGTGTGTTGCATTTCATGTTGCATACTCCAAAAATGGGACATTTTCCAAAAGCAGGGTATCGAAAGCGGCTGTTATGTACTATCTATGAAAACATTTTTCTGTCTTTTAGAGAAACAGCCAGAATTACGCATAACACAAATAATTCAGGAGCAACAGGAAAAGTCTGGAACTTGCTAAGGTTCATGGGTTTCTTAAGTGACACATACTTTTTACTCTTAAGTATAGTAAGTAGTATCATCAATTATCCAAAGGCACTTAGTTTTTTCTAGATGCTTTTGTTTATGTACACGGGTGTCGAAATGAAATATGTCAGCAAGCTGGCTGACACCCGGCGCATGAGTAGGGGAAGATAAAACTTCCCTACTCGATTGTAAAAACATAAAGGACTGGAAAACCAATCCTTTTTAGTGTCTGTATTATTCAATACTCATCCCTGCAAAGTCAATTTCAAAGTCTTTATATATTCCAGCTTTTAATTTATCTGAAAAAGAATATTGTTCAAAAGTATCATGTTCAAAATTGTAAACTATTATCGATTTTTTCATAGGATCAACAGTCTAGTATTCTCTACCTCCTGCTGTTCTATATTTGAATAATTTCTTGTTATAATCCATTTGACGACTGGAAGGTGATATTATTTCAATAATCCAATCCGGCGCGCCCTTGCAACCCTCGTTTGTGAGTTTATCTTTATCCCATATAACAGTTATGGATGGATTCCACAGCCATTGTGGATACTGCTCTCCGAGCGAATATGAAAAGCAATATCTGAACAGAATGGAAGCAAAAATGCAGGAAATCGGATACTTGTACTTTTTCTTGACATAGTACCACTTCTGGAGAAACAAACTGATGATACAAGTCATCAATGATAATATAAACGGTTAAAATAAAGTCTTCAAAAACTACCAAATGCCTTAATAATATTTATAGTCCCCTATTCTGAAATAGTGATAATCGGATATAAGGTCTTTTAGTGTAATGCTTTTTAAACTATCACATAAATCATTTTGAATTTTCTGGTAAGAACGATTTAATACGTTATGAATATTTTTTCCTATTGGGCAGAGTGGTGAAGGCAACGAATGAATACCAAACAATTTTGAAACAAAGTCTGGTTCTATCGCTTTACATATACGATGGATTGTTATTTCTTCTAATGGACAGTTGAGTGTTGCGCCGCCTGTTCCAAATTTAACGGATATGATACCATCCTTTTTCAATGAACTTAAAATATTGCGAATTGTAACAGAATTACTTCCAGTGGATAATGATAAAAGTTCACTGGTTACTTTTTTCTTTTCTCCGTATTCATAAATAAAAATAAGACAATGAATCGCAACGGAACACTTTGTACTGATATGCATAGTATTTCTCCTCCTATAAAGAATTGTACCATAAATGTGTTTTGATGTAAATCTTGACATTACACCTTTTGCCTGTTATAATGGTGTAAATTTAAAAATTACAGGAGGTTTGTATATGAATATTTCACAAATTATATTTAGTCCGACTGGAGGAACGAAACGAGTTACAGATATAATAACAAAAGCGTGTGGAATGCCAGTCAGCGAAATTGATTTGACGAATGCAGAATTTGATTATGCTTCTGTTCATATGAAAGAAGATGATATTGCGGTTCTTGCAGTTCCTTCTTATGGTGGGCGTGTTCCGCCTCTCGCAACCCAAAGAATTTCAAAAATTTGTGGTAATCGAGCACAATGCATTATTGTTTGTGTATATGGAAATCGAGCATATGAGGATACTTTGATAGAATTGAAGGATATTGCAGAAAAAAGCGGTTTCAAAGTAATTGCTGCGGTTACAGCCATTGCGGAGCATTCCATCATGCATCAGTATGCAGCAGGAAGACCTGATGCCAAAGATAAACAAGAGTTACAAAATTTTGCTAAAAAAATTGTAGAAAAAATAAACAATAATGTGACAGAAACATCTGCACCACAAATGCCAGGGAACTATCCATATAAGAAAGCAGGTGGAACAGGTTTGGTACCAAAAGCTGATAATAAATGCACGAATTGCGGACTCTGCGCCCAAAATTGTCCAGCGCAGGCAATAAGTAAGGAAAATTTCAAGGATACAGACAGTAAAAAGTGTATTTCTTGTATGCGTTGTGTTGTAAAATGTCCTCAATCGGCTCGCAAAGTAAATGGCGCTATGGTTTCAGTTGCTGCATTAGCAATGAAAAAAGTGTGTTCAGCAAGAAAAGCAAATGAGTTGTATATCTAAATTCTGAGAAAAATATATGAAAGCAGAGATTCGAGAGAAATCCCTGCTTTTTTGTGGGCAAAATTAAATTCATCACTTGACAATGTTGCATAGAAATCCCCATTGGTTAGCGATAGTTTACAGGAGGTGCAAATTGTGGAGAAATTGACACCAATTAAGGCAGTCAAAAAAATGCTTAGATTGTTGTTGTAATCAAATTGCAGAAGTACGCCTGCATTCTGCTGTCGATTGTCCTTTATGGGCGTATTGTATAGGAGATAGACCGAGAGAGTTGAAGGACTGTAAAATGTAAGATAGCCTCCTATTTCTTGAGAATAAAGGACATTATGAGGAGAAGGCTAACCACAGGCAGGCAGATCCATAGATTCCGACCGAAACGAAGTGCAAAATAAGCACTCGAAGTAGTTAGGAAAGCATGTAACAACAAAAGGTATAGGGCTATAGAAAGAAGAATGTCGGAAAGCCGTGTGAAGAACTTCATGCATGGTTTGATAAGGGGGGAAAGAGGGCGAAAACCCTCTAACCTATTCTATCAGACCCGCACAGAAGAAATAAGGTGCTATGACATTGTACGGGTCAGTATTTTTCCAATACGCTCTAATCTGTATCAGATACAGGGGCTTGTGGTTCCGCAGGTGTCTCCAGTGAGGGGGGTGTTATGCCAGCCGCTCTTAACTGCTTTTCTAACATCTGCTGTTGAATAACTTCCTGCGCGTTTGGTGCTGCAAAGAAAGTACTATTGTGCGGACAAAGCTGTGTGTTTTCTGCGGTATTATCTGTAGGAAGTTTTGTAAGGGATGATGCAAGATTATTGTCCTGAAGTCGATCAGGTATCTGTTCGATAACAGATGCTTGTTTAAAAGGACATTCCTCTGCTGCCGAGAGTCCACAGTATCCACATATATTTGAGAAGTAATGTACGTCACAGTATTCAGTGGGGACAGAACCTTCTGCAAAGTATTCTGTTTTGACACTGCCATTACATACTCCTGCAATTGGAAGCCTTCCAGATTTGGAGCAGATAGAAGCTGTGACAATACCATTAGCCATAGGGAATGACTTGTATTCTAAGTTTTCATGAATCTTTGACATAACTTTTTTCCACATGGTTTTTGACAAATTCTTTTCAGCTGAAGTTTTCATACTGACATTATTGTCGTAACCTGTCCATGTTGTGGCAGTATAGTATGGAGTATAACCAGAAAACCATACATCTTTATAATCAGAAGTAGTTCCTGTTTTTCCGGCAATTGCCATATTTCCAAAATTTACGGAGCCGCCAGTACCAGATGTGACTACATCAACCATAGCGCTTGTAAGTAGCCATGCAGTGGAGGCTTTAATAACTTGGGTAGACTCAGGCTCTGTGTTGTCAATCATAACATTGCCGTCGTGATCAACGATTTTTGTATAGAGCTTCGGTTTAACGTAAGTTCCCTGATTGGCGATGGTAGCGTAGGCAGCATTTAGTTCCATGTTAGTAACACCATCTGTAATTCCTCCAAGTGCAAGGGGCTGCCCAATATCGGATACAACAGTTCCATCTTTCTCAACACGTTTGTCAACAAGTGTAGTAAAACCAAAGTTTTGTAGATAGTCAAAGCCAAGTTGTGGAGAAATCTGTGTAAGTGTTTTTACCGCTACAATATTTGCAGATTGTACAATACCATAGCGAAGACTTAGAAGTCCTCTATAATTATTTCCCCACCAATTTTTTACAGGGCGTCCGCTGTTGTAGTTAAATGGAGCATCATTTTGTACATCGGCAAGCGTCAGACCTGCGCTATCAAGGGCTGGCGCGTAGGTTGAAACGACTTTGAAGGTAGAACCCGGCTGTCTTGTTGTATTGGAGGCTCTGTTAAGAGTACGGCTTGCTTCTTTTGTACCCCGTCCACCTACCATAGCGACAATATGTCCAGTAGATTGGTCTTCTACAGTGATAGATACTTGTGGTTGTGGAGTGAGCGTGATACGTTCGCCATCAACTTTATCCCCCTCTGACATGACGTCATGCTTGTAGGCTTCGATTGCCGCATATGCATCATCTTTCGTTGCATATAGTAAGTTAAAAGAAGGATTTTGTTGTTTATAGAACGCTTTGAACATCTCGGTACTATGATTTTCCTTTTCACCGTTGGCTTTTTCAATTGTGAGGGCATAGTTTAAGTACCATTTGATGGTTTCTGGATAGTTTTCTTCATTTTCATATACTTCATCACAAATTGCTTGAATATCTGGGTCCTGTGTTGTGTAAATACTCAAACCACCGCTAAATAGAAGCCAGTGTGCCTGTGTTTCATTAAAACCCTTGATTTCCATTAAATCGTTCAGTACTTGCCTAGTAACTTCGTCTACAAAATATGTATAGACGGATTTGTCCACAGTTTCTTCATTTACAGCCAAAATACGGCTGTACACATCATCAGCCATTGCTTCATCGTACTCAACCTGTGTAATATAGCCCTGGTTTTTCATTTTTTCAAGAACGATTTTGCGCCTTGTTTCATTATTATCTGGATGGGATATGGGATTGTATTTTGAAGGGTTTGATGTGGTGGCAACGATAACTGCACACTCAGATAGCGTTAGTTGATAAGGCTGTTTATTAAAATAGCGCAAAGCGGCAGCTTTAACCCCCAAGGTATTTTGTCCCAGATTGATCGTGCTCATATAAATTTCCAGTATTTTCTCTTTTGACATTTTCTTTTCTAGTTCAATCGCAAGATACTGTTCCTGGATTTTACGTTTAATTTTCTGCATTGTCTCCTCATTCACCCAATCGTCAAATACGTTATTTTTAATAATTTGTTGAGTGATTGTAGAAGCACCTTGCGAGAGCTCTCCATTTTGCAGCGCTGCAAAACCTGCACGTATAATACCTCTGATGTCGATGCCGTTATGCTCGTAAAAACGTTCGTCTTCAACTGCGACAAAAGCATCTGAAAGATATTTAGGAATTTTATCAATTTCTTCATAGCTTCTGTTGGAATTGGCAGCAACTAATTTGGTCAACTCATTGCCTTTTGCGTCGTACACAACCGTGGCAAAACCTTGCGGAAGCACGGCAGCAGGATCTACGTCAGGAGCTGAATTTAAAATTCCTTTGAAGGCACCAATACCAAAACAGACACCAACAATCATCACTGACATGACACTGACCAGCATCAGCTTCAATGCAGAGACTAGAAACATTTTTTTGAATTTTATGGATTTTGAAGTTAGGGATTTCTGGACTTTTGAAATGCCTCTTTTCCCATAATTCATTGAATCACCTCCGTCAAACTAAAACTCATTCTACTCATTATAACAAAATCCTTTGTGTAAATAAAGAACTTTTTTTAGAGTTTATAGGAATTATATTATTTATTTACATTTTTTTACATTTTTGGTGAGAATGGTAGCACTTGGCATATAAGTTACAGTTTAGCCTATTTCAATTCATAGAGAACCGCTTTTCGTAGCTTGATTGTGCCCTTGCTATGATACAATTTCACATGAATTGTAAGATCATAATTTGCAGTTAATGTACTAAAGTATTTTGGGATATACATTTCACTCTTTTGTTAGAGGAGTGAAATGTAACGAACTGTTATATATAAATATTAGTTTAGGCGGAATATTTGCATTTTATACAAGTACAGGTTATGATAGGAATATAAAAAGTTGATTTGTTGGAGGTTGGATATGGAAAAAGATACAAAGGAACAGGTGTATGAGGATTTTATATTGCTTGTAAAAGGGGCAGAGGCAGAACTTGTGGAAAAGAATTCGAGATTTATAGCGACAGTGCGTCCTGTCAAGAATGAGGAAGAGGCAATCGCTTTTATAGAAGAGATGAAAAAGAAATATTACGATGCCAGACATAATTGTTCCGCTTTCATAATAGGAAGAAAAGCGCAACTTATTAGAAGCAATGATGACGGGGAACCAAGTGGCACTGCGGGGCGACCGATGCTTGAGGTATTAATTGGAAGTGGGATTAGAAATGTTGCTGCGGTAGTTACAAGATATTTTGGTGGGACTTTATTGGGAACTGGTGGTCTTGTGCGAGCATATTCTGGTGCGCTGAAGGAAGCATTGCAAAAATGTGAGACAGCCCGCCAACATTTTGGCGTAAGATTAAAGATTCGGACGGATTACAATGCGGTTGGAAAAATACAATATATTTTGGCCAATAAAAATATTGAGATAGAGGATAGTGCTTATATGGCGGATGTAGAGATGACGGTCATAGCACCAATCGAGGAGTATGACCGCCTTTGCAAAGAAATCGTAGAGGTGACAAGTGCCTGTGCAAAGATAGAAGAGTTGGAACATCTGTATTATTCTGTGTAAAGTAAGTGATTAGTAATACAATTTGGTAGATTAACCCGGTTCTGAGATGCGGGTTACACCTACAAAAATTTCCGAGATTTTATACCAAGTAGGGTAATCTACAATTCCGGTGGGAGCAAGACCAAATACACGCTGGAAAGTACGAACTGCATTGGCCGTGGCGGTTCCAAAGATTCCATCTTCGGTGATACGCGGAATTGCTGGATAATTTTGAGCAATACGGTTTAACTGCTGTTGCATTTGCAATACTTTCTGGCCAGAGGAACCGATTGTTAAATCATAGCCCGGCCAAGAAGAGGGAACACCAGAGATATATGAAGTCGAGTTAATATACATGTCATTTCCATAATAATAACGAATAATTTCTATTGGTGTATATCCCTGATCGCCTAGATACTTACTACCCCACTGGGATAAACCATTGCAGGTAACACGGTTACCATCACAGTATGAAGTGAAAATCGGTTGTCGTACTCCCGGACGGGAAAGGAAGTTAGAGAAGATGGAATCCACAATACGGCTGATATTTTCGTATATGTTTCTGCCGCGAATCCATTTCTGGTCATAGGCGGTGGAGGAGGTGATGGTGAAGTTATAGCCTTGGTTTCGATACCATTCCGTATATACCCTGTTCAATGTAAAGGACATAATTGCAAGTGTATTTGCATAGATTGTGTTTTCCGGCCATGTCGCATAGATTTCTGATGATACAACGTTTTTGATATAATCCGTATAGCGCACATAGTAATTTGGGGCGGAGGAGTCTTGTGGAACACCATCATGCACAATAACATATTCGGGGATTACGACACGGCTTAGAACAATTTCTCCGCTTTCATCCATTGGTTTAATTTCGTCCTCTGGTATTTTGGGTGGATACTCGCCATATAATGTATGGTCAGGTATTACAATATCGTCCTCAGTTTCCCCCGGTGGTTCAACCTCGATTGGATTCATAGTAACTGGCTGAACAGCCGTGACATCGGGAAGAATCTCTGTACCAGAGATATATACGGGTTCATATCCCGGAGCAGTGACAGAGATATTGTACTCTGAGTAAGGTTGGACATCACTAATCTGTGTACTGTAAGACAGATTGGGGGCTGGGAGTGCGATTGTGGCAGTCTGTCCAGAGTCGTCTGTGGTGAGTGTTTGGACGACGGAGTTTGGATCGCCAGAATAAGAAATGGTGATAGTGGCATTATCTATGGGGATAAATCCCAGCGATGATGTAACGCTGATGGTTAAATCTCCAGAATAAGCCGGGGTTTCTGCTTTTATAATATTGGACATAAAAATCCCCTACATATGTTTTTTATAATATATGCGGGGGATTTTGATTGTGTTACGCGTGTTCATTTTTCGATAAAACGAAAATTCTCACATTACATGTGCATTTAAAATTTTAGCGGCTAACACTCCTAACTTCGTAAACAGAAACTCCATCTGCAAGGTCAGATCATTTAATTCTCCGTCTGTGGTCAACGGATAATCTGCCCAGAAACCACTTCTGTCCGTATACGCCACAAATAAGCTGATGATATTCATATTGGGCTTTAAAAGTACATGAGACTTCAAACCGATCTATATAAGGTAGTTCGTTAGTTTCCAAAAAACCCTCGATCAATTCTGTAAAATCAGACAATGACAGATCGGGAAATTGGGCAGATTTGTGAACTACCCATTGTCTAAAGCCAATGGGCTTCCTGCTTCTTCGACATACTATCTCCATAGACGTTAATTTGGACAATCCCTGCCTATAACGATATATGCAATACATTCGTACCTTGTATATTTTACGTGCTGAAGGATTGCTCGGTTTTCGCATTTTGATTTCTCAGCACAACCATCTATATACAGTTATCAATATCCGTGTATGAATAAATGATAACAAAAAATTTACACTATAGTAACCACTACTTTTGGCTGCCTTAACCCACCGTCTAAAGCTAGTGGGATTGCGGTCGCCCTATTTTTAATTTTTTTTCAAACCTGCCCTTTTTCTTAATGTAGGATCAAGAATTTTTTTGCGAATGCGCAGATTCTTGGGAGTAACCTCAAGAAGTTCGTCTGTATCAATGAAATCAAGTGCCTGTTCCAAACTTAGAATTTTGGGTGGAGTGAGTCGTAGAGCCTCATCTGCACTTGAAGAACGCGTGTTTGTCAATTGTTTTTTCTTGCAGACATTGAGTTCGATATCCTCGCCTTTTCCATTTTGACCAACCACCATGCCAGAGTAAACCTTCTCTCCGGGACCGATAAATAAAGTGCCGCGTTCCTGTGCATTATACAGACCATAGGTGATTGCTTCACCAGCCTCAAATGCGATTAGAGAGCCTTGTTTGCGATACTGGATATCACCTTTGTAAGGACCATAACCGTCAAATATTGTGTTTAAGATACCATTTCCTTTGGTGTCTGTCAAGAATTCACCGCGGTATCCAATCAAACCGCGCGAGGGGATGGAGAACTCTAAACGAGCATATCCCCCACTTGCCTTGCCCATGTTCTGCAATTCTCCCTTTCGCTGACTAAGTTTCTCGATGACAGTGCCGGAAAACTCTTCGGGAACATCGACATATGCAAGTTCCATTGGTTCAAGCTTTTTGCCATTTTCGTCTGTCTTGTATAAAACCTCTGCTTTACTAACTGCAAATTCAAAGCCTTCACGGCGCATATTCTCAATTAGTACGGAAAGATGCAGTTCACCACGACCAGATACCTTAAAGGCATCTGTATTTTCTGTCTCCTCGACACGCAATGACACATCTGTATTCAATTCTCGGAACAACCGGTCGCGCAAATGTCGGCTGGTTACATATTTTCCTTCCTGTCCGGCAAGCGGCGAATCGTTTACGATAAACTGCATAGCAATCGTGGGATCGCTAATTTTCTGGAAGGGAATAGGAACAATCTTGTCAATAGCGCAGAGTGTATCACCAATACGAATATCTGCAATCCCTGAGATGGCAACGATTGAGCCAATGCCAGCTTCCCGTACTTCTACTTTATTTAATCCATCAAACTCATAAAGTTTGCTGACCTTTACCCTTTTTTGTTTGTCTGGCTCGTGATGATTGCAGATAATGACCTCCTGATTGACAGCGATAGTTCCATTGTCAACCTTGCCAACACCAATGCGGCCAACATACTCATTGTAGTCAATCGTACTAATTAGCACTTGTGTTCCAGCGTCAGGGTCTCCTTCTGGTGCAGGAATATAATCAAGGATAGTTTCAAATAATGGTGTCATATCAACACCTATTTCTTCCTCTTCTAAGGAAGCAACACCTGTTTTTGCGGAAGCGTATACAAAGGGGCAGTCAAGCTGGGAATCGTCTGCGTCGAGTTCGAGGAAAAGTTCTAGTACTTCTTCCATCACTTCGGAAGGGCGTGATTCTGGCCGGTCGATTTTGTTGATGCATACGATGACAGGAAGTTTGAGTTCCAAAGCTTTTTTAAGTACAAATTTTGTCTGAGGCATGGCACCTTCAAATGCATCCACAACAAGAATAACACCGTTTACCATTTTAAGGACACGCTCCACTTCGCCGCCAAAATCAGCATGACCGGGAGTGTCAATAATGTTAATCTTTGTATTTTTATACATGACCGCTGTATTTTTTGATAAGATTGTAATGCCGCGTTCTCGCTCAATGTCATTGGAATCCATGATGCGCTCGGCAACTTCCTGATTTTCACGAAACACGCCGCTTTGTTTTAACAGTTCATCTACAAGTGTAGTTTTGCCGTGGTCTACATGGGCGATTATAGCTACATTTCTGACATCTTCTCTTTTCTGTATCATAATAAATCCTCCATATTTTCAAACACATGATTCAATCAAGAATTTGTTTTCAAAACTAAAACAGTATAGCACTTATGTGTAGCTTTTGCAATGAAAAATATAAAGAGAAAACTTTTCTACGGCGTTTTGCAATTTGTGGCGCAATGAGATATAGGTATTTGTCAAATGTCGTCAAACATTGCCAAAATGCCATGAATTATCAGTGTTTCTGCGATATTTCATGCTTTATTTACTGTATAAACTGGCATATGATTTAACTACAAGAACGAAGGGAGAATGAAAAAATGCAAGAAACATTAAAGACAAAAAATGGGTATCATGAGCAGGTGATTGAAAACAATCAGGTAACAGTCATGGGGGAGATAGTAAGTGAGTTCTCATTCAGCCACGAAATATTTGGTGAGGGCTTTTATATGGTTGATATTCAGGTGGCAAGATTGTCTGAATCTATGGATATTATCCCAGTGATGATTTCGGAGAGACTGCTCGATGTAAGTGGAGACTATAGAGGGATGATGGTGGTTGTGAATGGTCAGTTTCGTTCATACAACAGGCATGAGGAGCACAAAAATAAACTGGTTCTGTCTGTATTTGCAAGGGAAATTGAATTTGTAGAAGAAATCAGTGAGAATATCAAAACGAATCAGATTTTTCTTGATGGTTATGTGTGCAAGGAACCTGTATATAGAAAGACTCCTCTAGGACGCGAGATTGCAGATTTGCTGTTGGCAGTTAACCGTCCATATGGCAAGTCAGATTATATCCCTTGTATCTGCTGGGGAAGAAATGCTCGTTATGCCTCAAATTTTGGGGTGGGAGAGCGTTGCTTGGTATGGGGACGCATTCAGTCGAGAGAGTATATGAAAAAAATTTCAGAGGAAGAACTAGAGAAACGGATTGCTTACGAGGTTTCTGTCAGCAAGTTGGAACTTCCAGAGGAAGGCACAGAGGAATTGTAACAGTTCAGACTTATGCTATTCTGCGAATAAAATCGTATTGCTGTGTGTTGCGAAGGCGTCAAAATGTGGCTTTGGAGCATTTTGTGTGCATTGGACGTGACAGTGAAACCGAAGGCGAAACTGTTACTTGTAATTAACGAAATGTAAAATTCAAAGTTGCAAAATTCTGTACGTTATGCTATTATTTTCGGGTGATAAATGTTTATATCTGCACAAATGATGCAGTTGCGAGGAAAGGGCATAAGAGATAGATTTATGGAAAAAGGATTAATACAGATATACAGTGGTGAAGGGTATGATAAGTCTGCCGTGATGCTCGGAAGAGCTATTCAGATTGCAAGTACAGGCAGGGATGTGGTGATTATCAATTTCCTAAAGAGAAATCTAAATGAAATTTTACTCAAACGGATGGAACCAGAAATTAAAATTTTTCGTTTTGAGAAAAGCGAAGTAGAATTTGCGCAACTTTCTGACGAACATAAGCAGGAAGAGATTTATAATATAAAAAATGGACTTAATTTTGCAAAAAAAGTTCTCACAACAGGAGAATGTGGTCTGCTGATTTTGGATGAAGTACTTGGGCTGATTGATAATAATATTATAACAATCGAGGATTTACACCATATTTTGAAGATGAAATCGGAGGATGTAGATATTATTCTGACAGGAGCACACCTCAATGATGATATGTGTCAGCTTGCAGATAAGATTTTTAAGATTGAGGCAGTTAATTATAAGGTGTATTAATATTTGACCAGAAAATTGACAAGGAGCTGTTTGAGCTCCTTTGTTGCTGTGATAAAAATCTGGTTTGTTAGTTGACAGTCCAGATAATAGGATATATAATGAAATAATATAAAAAGATAGAGGTTGCGTTTTTTATCAGTACTTTTAATTCATTTGAAGAGCGATAACAATACAATGTAAGTTTTTCATAATGTAAAGTTTCTGTTACTGTTCACATAGGACTTAACATTTATTGCTAAGCCTGTATGAAAACGTACATGTAGCAAGTAAAAATCCATTTGCGCAGCGAATTCGATCGTTTTGCAAATTTTGCATGGATTTTTATCTGTTACTGGAATGAAATGAACAGTAACAAGTTCCTGAGGTGACAGGCATCGTTTGAGGGAGAAGGAAAGGGAAAAACGCCGAAAGCAGAAGGTTCCTGAGTGCTTTCTGCTTGGGCATGTGGTTAAGAGCTATATGACTGTCATCAACAGATGGAGCGCTATCATTTTCAGCTAGAGCTAGTATATGGCATTGTGTGAGGATAGAGTACCGGCCGTCTATTGATTAGATGATCGGTTTTTTCTTTGTTAATCAGTATATTATTTAAGGAGGGCATGTCTATGTCTATATTTAAAGGAGCAGGTGTTGCGATTGTCACACCGATGAAACCAGATGGAGAAGTAAATTACGAGGCTTTTGCAAAGCTAATTGAGTTCCAAATTGCGAACAAGACAGACGCAATTATTGTATGTGGGACGACTGGAGAGGCATCAACACTTACACACGAGGAGCATTTGGACTGTATTCGTTTTTGTGTGGAAAAGGTTGGCAAGAGAATACCAGTAATTGCAGGAACGGGTTCAAACTGTACAAAGACAGCAATCTATCTTTCTCGGGAAGCTGAGAAAGCTGGGGCAGATGGATTGCTTCTGGTAACACCTTACTACAACAAGGCAACACAGAATGGTTTGTATGAGCACTTTAAAATGATTGCAGGATCTGTAAAGATACCCGTGATTCTATATAATGTACCGGGAAGAACAGGCTGTAATATTGCGCCGGCTACAATTGTGCGCCTTTGCAGAGATGTTGAAAATATTGTTGGTGTAAAGGAAGCGAGCGGAGATATCTCGCAGGTAGCGAAGTTGATGGCAATGGCTGATGGTTGTGTAGATTTGTACTCAGGAAATGACAATCAGATTGTACCACTTCTTTCTCTTGGTGGAAAAGGGGTTATTTCTGTGCTTTCTAATGTTGCACCAGAACAGACACACAATATCTGTCAGCTTTACTTTGATGGAAAGACAGAGGAGAGCTGTAAGGAGCAATTAAGGGCGATTGAGCTTGTTGACGCACTGTTTTGCGAGGTGAATCCAATACCAGTAAAGAAGGCAGTAAATCTGATTGGTATGGAGGGCGGTGTGCTCAGAAGACCTTTGACAGAGATGGAGCCTGCAAATGTTGAGCGGCTTGAGAAAGCGATGAAAAATTATGGGATTTTATAAGATAATTGTTGGATGAGAGCAGAATTAAGAAAGGATACGATAAGAGATGACGAAGGTGATAATGCATGGCTGTAATGGAAAAATGGGACAGATGATAACTGGAATTATAGCTTCTGATCCTGAGATAGAAATAGTGGCGGGGATCGATACATCAGACCATATAAAAAATGCATATCCCGTGTTTCACAGTATTGATGCGTGTGACGTGGCAGCAGATGTTGTGATTGATTTCTGTGTCGCACAGGCAGTTGACGGACTTCTTGACTATTGTGTGGAGCGTCAGATTCCATGTGTACTCTGTACAACTGGACTTTCTGAGACACAGCTTGCACACGTAGAGGAGGCTTCGCAGAAAGTAGCGATTTTAAAATCTGCCAATATGTCACTAGGAATTAATATGTTGTTAAAACTCTTGAAGGAGGTAGCAGAAATATTGGTTCCTGCTGGATTTGATATTGAGATTGTAGAGAAACATCATAATTTAAAGGTGGATGCGCCAAGTGGGACGGCACTTGCACTTGCAGATAGTATAAATGAATCTTTTGACAATGAATACGAATATGTTTATGACAGGAGCCAAGTACGAGCAAAACGCACAGACAAGGAAATTGGTATTAGCGCGGTGAGAGGCGGCACAATTGTGGGTGATCATGATGTGATTTTTGCAGGTGAGGATGAAGTAATCACTTTTTCCCATCGGGCATATTCTAAGGCATTGTTTGGGAAAGGTGCTGTTCAGGCGGCAAAATTCCTAAAAGGAAAGCCTGCTGGTAGGTATGATATGAAAGATGTGGTATAAAACAAATGGAGTTTCGGCCGTGTATAGACATTCATAATGGGCAAGTCAAACAGATTGTTGGCAGTTCTTTAATGGATAAGGGAGATCATGCAAGAGAAAATTTTGTGGCCTCAAAAGACGCTGAATACTATGCGAATTTATACCAGAAAAATGGGATTAAAGGAGGTCATATAATTCTTTTAAATCCTGTATCTAGCCCCTATTATGAAGCGACAAGAAAGCAGGCAATACAAGCGCTTGCGGCGTATCCGTGTGGACTTCAGATTGGCGGCGGTGTCACAGCCGAAAATGCAAGTGCATATCTGGAAGCAGGAGCTTCCCATGTGATAGTAACTTCCTATGTGTTTCAGAACGGCGAAATAAATATGGCACATTTGGATAAAATCTGTCATGCTGTAGGAAAAGAACATCTAGTTTTGGATTTGAGCTGTCGCATAAAAAATGGGCAATATTATATTGTGACTGACCGCTGGCAGAAATTTGCAGATGTGAGTGTAGAAGACAGCACGCTTGATTTGTTGAGAGGATATTGTGATGAATTTCTGATCCATGCTGTGGATGTGGAGGGCAAGAGTCAGGGAATTGAACAGCCACTTATCCGACAGCTTGGAGAGTGGTGCAATACAAGGGATAATGCAGTAATTACTTATGCAGGTGGCGTGCACAGTTATGAGGATATTGAACTTTTGAGAGAACTTGGACACGGGAAAATTAATGTGACAATTGGGAGCGCACTTGATATATTTGGCGGGAAACTTGCTTTTGAAGAAGTAATTAAAAGAATGAAAGCTTCGTGAGAAAATCACGAAGCTTTTTGTACAATAAATTTATATGCAATCTTATAATTTTGTTACGTTGATTGCCTGAGGCCCTTTTTCACTATTTACAATTTCGAATGTTACATTAGCGCCCTCGTCAATGGATTTGAAACCGTCCATTACAAGTCCAGAGTAATGTACAAACACATCATTTCCAGCCTCATCAGAGATAAAACCGTATCCCTTCTGGTTATTGAACCATTTTACTGTACCTTTGTTCATGACAGATGCCTGCTACTAAAAAACATACACAAAAGTGTATGTGTTAGATGATTTGCTACAATCTCACGATTTGTAGTTACTGCTTCAACGTGTATGTGTTGGCAACTACATGTAATGCACTGCTCATATGTTTGTATACACTCCACAGTCGTAAATTCCCGATGAGATATCGGTACATACTTACAACTTGCTTGACTATGCAATTATGTAAGTTTTCATCTAATTAGCTTTTCCTTTCCTAAATTTTTTGCATTTTTTGTCCTTGCTTTTTGAGCTTGACAATTGAAAAACACAAGTTCCAAGTGACATGCACTGCAACAGTAATAGAATATCATAGTGTATTCTAAAAGTAAAGATATTCTGTTTTTGTTGGATTAATAAAAATCAAATAAGACTACTGTTCATCCCTGTTAGTTATTAATAGAATTTTAAGCATTGTTGGCGTAAATAGCAATATTTTTGCACATGTTGGAACTTTCATAACAGTTTAGAAAAGTGGACCTGTTATGAATTTTTTAAAAATTTGGAGAAAGTTTGCAAAAGGGTGTTTATTTTTAGTATTCTATGATAAAATAATTCAAGTTACATTTTGGTAGACTTTGTATGTCTGTGTTGGAGGACAGAATAGATATGGAAAAGAAGGACAGAGATCATTATAAAGTATTAATTGTATTAGATCAAGAAAAAAATTCAACCAAACAATTTTCGGTCAGTTTGGAAGTATTTATTGTATTTTTTGTGGCAATCGCTCTAGTAATGATTGCCGCATTGGCATATTGTTATCTTTTAATAGAGGAACGAAATGCGTCAAACAGACGTATGAAATCGTTTCAGGTGCAAAATGAGGAACTCGTGGAGCAAAATACAAGTTTAATCAAAGAAAATAAAGAATTGCAGGAAAAGGTTACAATTCTTAGCGATACAGTAAACAATAAGGTGTATCAAGAGGAAAAGAGAGAGGCGCAGATGATACAATCTTATATTCCGACAGGATTTCCAATTAAAGGGGCGGCGTCATACAATGAGGAAGAAAAAGAATTGGAGGGAAATCCAGCCGTAATTTTTCAAGCTTCCGCAGGGACAAGCGTAATCGCCACAGCAAATGGCACTGTCTCGTCAATCGCTGGCAGCGCAGAAGCGGGTTATATTGTAATGATTGACCACGGTAACGGATATTATACAGTATACCGAAACAATGCGGAACCACGAGTGAAAGAGGGAGACAGTGTCACTGGTGAGACAACGCTTTTTCATATAGAAACTGGGAACGAAACATTAGGTTATCAGATTATTCAGGAAGAGAAGTTTATCGATCCTTTAGACCTTATGGATATTAGCGGCTGAATTGGATTTGGCATGGTCGAGACGCTCAAAAATTAGTTCATAACCATCGCTTCCATAGTTTAGGGAACGGTTTACACGGCTGATGGTTGCGGTTGAGGCACCTGTTTTCTCTGCGATCTCCAAATAAGTTTTATGATCGCGCAACATTGTGGCAACCTCGAATCGCTGGGAGAGCGAGAGCAATTCATTGACAGTACATAAGTCTTCGAGAAAATTATAACTCTCCTCTTTTGTTTTAAGGCAGAGCAGAGCGTCAATTAAATGATCTACAGCATCCGTTTTTATTTTTTTATTCATGTTTTACCTCCATACAACAGATAGCATATGTTTTTATGAAATGCTTTAATACTGTAAAGTTTTACAGTTTTAAATATTGTAACATATTTTAGTATCAATGTAAATGTGCAGATAAAAAAGATATGTACTATTACACTGCTATAGTTACTGTTCACGGCAATGTTAGTTAAGCAATCCTGATAAACACTAGGTTTAGCAGTACCTTTTATATCATTTTTATGTATTTTTTGGTTACCCCTTTCTCAAAATCGAAGGGGTATAACCCCAATTTTAACCAAAACAGTCTGTAAAAAGACTTGAAAAGTCCATAAAAAGGCATTTTTAAGATGTTTCCTTAACTGACTGACATTGGTTCACGGGCATACAAAAGTAGTGAAAAGCGTGCGATAAAATGCTTGTCTTTTAGCGTTTTGTGTGTAAAGTTATTGGTTTGCGCTAACAATACCTAAAATTTTGGTAAAAACTGAGGAGTGAAAATAAAAAAGCATTAAAAGTCTTGATAAGTAGTTTTGAATACTATATTATAATAATAGTAATATTTTTATGATTATTTATTGGATTTTAAAAGAAAGGCATGGTAAGTCATATGCATATAGACACGAAAGATTTGTTAAACAGTATTATGGAGAGTTTTGACAGGATTAGTTATGTGAAGTCCTCGGATATTCCAAATATTGATCTTTATATGGATCAGGTGACTACTTTTATGGATAAAAATTTTCGCAACACTACCAGATATCCCGGAGATGACAAAATTATGACAAAGACAATGATTAATAATTATGCAAAGAATGATTTGTTACCGCCTCCTGTCAGAAAAAAATATTCTCGGGAGCATATTCTAATTCTAATTTTTATTTATTATTATAAGGGAATTTTGTCAATCAGTGACATACAGGCATTGTTAGGACCTATCACAGATAAATTTTTTCATAAAGAGGAAGGGTTTGATATTCAGTCTGTTTATGAGGAGGTTTTTCAGGTTGGATATGACCAGATTGAGGCGCTAAAAAAGCATGTTGTCGAAGAATATAATTGTGCGATGGGAACTTTTGAAGATGCTCCAGAGGAAAGCAGAGAATTTCTAAAATTGTTTTCTTTTATCTGTTTTTTAAGTTTTGATGTGTATATGAAAAAGCAATTGATAGAAAAGTTGATTGATACAATTAGAGAAGATGGATTTCCAATGAAAGAGAAGGAAAGAGATTGATAAAGAATTGTTGTAAAAAACTTGAAATTGTCTGACAATAGCATTATAATAGGGAAATAGAGAGGAGGTATTTTATGGGGATAGCAGCAATTTCAGGATTTGGCAATTATAGAATTTCGTCAATACATGGTAATCCTTACAGTTTGAATGCAATTCAGAAGATTGGGCAGAACAATGATCGTTCTGGTAAGCCGCTTGTTATCGCGTCAGAGGACAAAAAGGAAAATTTGTATGTAAAAGATTACGGCGCATTGGAGGCGACGAGAAGTACAGCGAGCGGTGATTTTGCTGAAATGCTTGGCATACAGGAGAGTATGCTTTCACAGAAGCAAGAGGTCCAAAAGTCGGATTATGTTTCTTATCTAAACGATACTATCGGGATGATGGGAATGCAAAATCGATTGAGAGATCGTCTGAATGGAACAGGGTTTATACCATTTTCTTAAAAAATCTAAAAAAACACCTGTTAGGGTGTTTTTTTATTGAAAAATGTAGAAAGATAGTGTATGATTATTCGTGTTTGGTAAAATTTGAAAAGCTGAATTAGTAGTCACGGAGGGGGATTGCATGAAAAGAAATTTGAGTGTTGTTGGCATTAGAAAAATTGCTGCATTTTTTCTTGCCATATGTTTGTGCATAGGGGTTGTGTTGGAAGGCAGTATGATAGCTGCAGCAGCGGAGGATAGCACTCCAATCTATAAAATTATGGTCAATCGAGCAGCAAATTGTGTGACAGTTTATGCGAAAGACAGCAATGGAGAATTTAGTGTTCCAATCAAAGCGTTTGTATGTTCTTGTGGCAGAGAAGGTCATGAGACACCACTTGGAACATTTAAGACAAGCAATTATTATCAGTGGAGATTAATGGTAGATGGTTCTTATGGGCATTATGCAGTTCGCTTTAACCGTGGAATTATGTTTCATTCTATACCATATTATACTCAAAATGCAGGGAATATGGAGTGGGAGCAGTTTAATCTCCTTGGAGAGGCGGCATCACTTGGCTGTGTAAGACTTGCATGTGCAGATGCAAAGTGGATATATGATAATTGTAAGCCGGGTACACAGGTAGTTGTATATGATGATCTTGAGAATCCGGGACCGCTAGGGAAGCCGACAGAGTTAAAAATTACAGCGGATAATCCAATGAAAAAATGGGACCCAACGGACACAGACCCTAAAAATCCGTGGAATCAGGTTAGACCCACATTGTATCTGACAGATCAAAATACAGACGAAGTACTGCGTTTGCCGGTGGGGGCGTCACAAGAGGATATTTATAAGGCAGTTGGTTTGATAAATGCTGCTGGTGATATTTGTGAGCTTGGTCAGTACACGATTAATCTTTCAGGAAGGTATGACTTAAATCAACAGGGAATTTATCATATTTCTGTATGTGGCGTAGGTTTGTTTGGTGTACGGACAGAGAAAAACATGATGTTGTGTGTAGGATAAGAGGACAGAAAGCACTGTCCTTTTTTCTACATACATAGATACACAAGTAGGGAAGGCTCTCCCTGCTTGTGTGTATGTTTTTTATTTTGCTTGTTCTGCAAAATTACGGGTTACTAAATCTTTATATGGTATATAGTCTTCGAGCTCTCCTGCTTCCATTAGAATATTTTGCAATAGAATAAAGCTTTCCTCTGTAAAAATCAGGTCTTTTTTCCATGTATCTTGTGTCTGATAACGAGTCACAATTGTAGTGATTGTATTAAGTTCTGTTTCGGGAAACTGAGGTTTGATAACGGTTGCTATTTCATTGGCAGAATGACTTGCAACATAATCTATTCCTTTTTGAAGTGCTTTAGTGAAGGAGAGCAAAACATCGGGATTTTCTTCAATATAGCTCTTTCTAGCACTGAATGCAGTGTAGGGGATATAGCCAGAGTCAACGCCAAGAGAAGCGACAATATAGCCTTTTTGTTGTGTTTCTAAGGAGGTGGCGTGAGGCTCAAATTCAACAGTGAAGTCCGCGTATCCAGCATCACCTTCCTTTGCGCCTGCAAAAGCTGCGGCAGTGGATCCAAAATCAATGCTTGTGTCAATAGTGAGATCAGTGTCTGGATTCATTTGATTCATTTTGAGAATATACTCAAAGACCATTTGTGGCATACCACCTTTGCGTCCGCCAAGGACATAAGTGCCTTTTAGCATGTTCCAGTTGAAATTGTCAATCGGAGTACGACTTACAAGGAAATTGCCAGCGCGCTGAGTCAGTTGTGCAAAATTTACTGCGTAATCCTGAGCACCTTGTAGATAGGTATAGATAGATGCTTCACTGCCCATAAAACCGATATCAGCCTCGCCGGTGAGTAGTGCTGTCATGGTTTTGTCTGCACCATATCCAGTGATCAGTTCAAGATCAATGCCTTCTGCTGCGAAATATCCTTCCTCGATGGCAACGTACATAGGAGCATAGAAAATAGAGTGCGCAACTTCATTTAATATGACTTTTTTTGTCTGCCCAGAGGATTCTGTTTTCCGACTGCATCCGCTTATCAGTGTGGAAATAATCAAGACGATTGTCAAAAGTATTGAGAGTGATTTAAACTTTTTCATAGGAATCCCCAAAAATTGTTTTCATTATTATATGCTGAAAAGTAAATAAGGGTGATTGTGGGAGGACACTGAAACAATATGACCCTAGTCCTACTAATTATAGTACAATGTTTTTCAGATAACTATATTTTAGAAATGCAGTATTTATCAGTGTTTCTGAATAATATAGTCAAGTTAATTAGCCAACGCTGTACTAGATGGGAAGGTAAGGCTATAAAACGAACAGTTGCCAAAGCATCAATTTTTTGTTATACTCACGGTAAATGAAATTTGCTTTGAGCATTGCGCCAGTCGCGACTGCAAGGTAGTATATGTCCTTATTTGGTTACAACTAAGTTTGATTCAAGAACAATGAATTAGGAATCCAAGTGATTTTAGAAAATAGGCAGTTTATATAAGAGGATTTCAACAGTGTTGTTTTATAGTACTTTATTTTTATAAAAAGGGTTTGTTAGGAGAGGATTAAAAAGATGGGACTTTATGATACGCTAAATGAACAACAGAAAAAGGGAGTTTTTACCACAGAAGGTCCTGTGCTAATCCTTGCAGGTGCAGGCAGCGGAAAGACAAGCGTACTTACAAAACGGATTGCATATCTGATTGAAAATGTGGGAGTCAATCCGTGGAACATCTTGGCGATTACGTTTACAAACAAGGCAGCAGGCGAGATGCGTGACAGAGTGAATGATATTGTAGGTTATGGTGCGGAGAGCATTTGGGTATCGACATTTCATTCCACTTGTGTGCGGATACTTAGAAGGCATATTAACAGCCTTGGCTTTGATAATAGCTTTACGATTTATGATGCAGATGATGCAAAGAGCGTTATGAAAGATGTGTGCAAAAAACTAGATATTGACACAAAAATGCTCAAGGAAAAGACGATTTTAAGTGCCATTTCCAACGCGAAAGATAATCTGATATCAACTACAGAATATGAACTGTCAGCTGCAGGAGATTATTTTAAGAAAAGAATATCGGCGGCGTACACGGAGTATCAGCTAACTTTGAAAAAGAATAATGCCTTGGATTTTGATGATTTAATTGGCAAGACAGTACAACTTTTTAAGAAGTGCCCGGATATTCTTGAAAATTATCAAAATCGTTTTCGATATATTATGGTTGATGAGTATCAAGATACAAATACAGCACAGTTTGAGTTGATACGGCTTTTAGCACAACGAGATAGAAATCTGTGTGTTGTGGGAGATGATGACCAGTCTATCTATAAATTTCGAGGGGCAAATATTAAAAATATTCTTGATTTTGAAAAAATCTATCCAGATACAATAGTGATTAAACTAGAACAAAACTATCGTTCTACGCAAAATATCTTAGATTCTGCAAATGCAGTGATTGGAAATAATATCAGAAGAAAATCCAAATCGCTTTGGACACAGAAAGATGCTGGGAATCAGGTGCATTTTAGAGCTTTTGACAACGCTTATGAGGAGGCAGAATACATAGCATCTGATATTAAACGCAAAAAGAGAGAACTGGTGAGTGATTATAAGGAATGCGCAGTTCTTTATCGGACAAATGCACAGTCACGTCTTTTGGAGGAAAGTTTTATCACACTCAATATTCCATACAATGTGGTGGGTGGTGTAAATTTTTATGCGCGTAAGGAAATTAAAGATATTTTGGCATATTTGAAGACGATTGATAATGGAAAAGATGATTTGGCAGTAAAACGCATTATCAATGTGCCAAGGCGCGGCATTGGTGCGGCAAGTATTACAAAAGTACAGGAGTATGCAGACCAGAATAGATTGAGCTTTTTTGAAGCCTTGCTTCAGGTAGATGAGATACCAGTGTTGGGAAAAAGCAAAGCTGCGGACAAACTTCGTGATTTTGCAACAATGATTCGTATGTTTCGGACAAAAATGCAGTTTGGCTCTTTGGAAGATTTAATAACTGATGTTATAGAAACAACAGGTTATGTGAGGGAATTAGAGGAATCCGATGAGGACGAAGCAAGGGATAGAATTGATAACATTGATGAATTGATTACCAAACTAGTAAGCTTTGAGATGGAACGAGAAAATTTAGGGGAGGAGGCGACTCTTTCTGCATTTCTAGAAGAGGTAGCACTTGTTTCAGATATTGATACAGTGGCGAAAGATGACAATCGGGTATTGTTGATGACATTGCACAGTGCGAAGGGACTTGAGTTTTCTAATGTATATTTGTCAGGGCTAGAAGACGGAATCTTTCCGAGCTATATGGCAATTACTTCTGATGAACTTGAGGATATTGAGGAGGAGCGGCGTCTTGCCTACGTAGGGATCACGCGAGCAAAGGAGGATTTAACAATCACTTATGCAAAGGCTCGTATGATTAAGGGGGAAAATCAGTACAATGCAGTTAGTCGTTTTGTAAGAGAAATACCAGATAAATTGCTTGACAGCAAAATTCCCGGGGTTAATCAATGGGATGTACAAGATTATGATAATAGAAATTCATTTGAGGGGCAATTTTATTCTTTGAATAGAGGAAATGGGGGCGCAAAGCGGTTTGTAGAGCGCGAGGAATTAAGTGATACAGTGTTTGACAAACCCCGCAATAATTGGGAGGCAGCAGAACAAGTATTGAAGCCTTCGCGGCAACAGACAAATGTTGCCGCGAAGCGTGTAATTCGAGCAGGGGTCGGTGCAGATGTTACAAAAACTTCTGTAATTCGGACAGATGCACCACAATCGGATTCAACAAGGAGACCTGTGACAAAATTATCGACAGGACAAAATATAGCAAAACCAATAGAGCAACACAATACTACATCGTCCACTGTAAAAAAGCATTTGTCAGAGATATTGGTTTCTCGTCCTAAAGCTGTTGTAAAGAAGAAGGAGACGCCTGCGGCAAACAAACCATATATTGCAAAATCGTTGGAAGGTCTTACCAAAGGGATGCCTATATTAGAGAATGGCAGTCTAGGATATGACATAGGAGATAGAGTGAGCCATGTTAAATATGGCGATGGCACTGTTCTCAATATTGTACAGGATATTAGAGATTTTAAAGTAACTGTGAATTTTGACGCATATGGTAATAAAATTATGTACGCGGCATTTGCAAAATTACAAAAGATATAACAATAATTGGCATGAGCTTTTCATTACATCAATGAATGGTGTTACTATTTGGATAAGATATCTGATATTGAAGTGATGTGAACAGGAAAAAGTAGTATTTTAATTTCTTGTTACAAGTATTAAACTACCTTGTGGTGTCAAAGCCATAATGTTTTTTGCCACTACGCAATTTTATGTGGCTTGTGGAGCTATAATTTACAGTAAATGCGAAGCCTTAGTGCAATTTTTGACATGTCTTAGGTTGGGGTGCAACAAAAATCGAACAAATTCTGTGAAAATGGTAGTAAAATTTATAAAATAATGTTATGATATATACAACAGAGCTTTGCTGTGTGCAAAGTAAAAACAGAAAGGAGCTTTTTGCAATGAAAAAGTTGGATGAATTGGTAGATTATTTGCAGGATAAAAATTTGGTGAGTAATGACATCATAAGTAAATACTGCACAAAGTGTGATCTCAAGAAGGACAATGAGAAGAAGGGAAACACAGTGCTATGGGTGTTGGCCATTATTGGTGCGGTAGCAGCAGTGGCAGCTATTGCATATGCAGTATACCGTTATATGACACCAGATTATCTTGATGATTTCGATGATGAATTTGATGATGATTTTGAGGATGACTTCTTTGATGATGAGGAAGATGAGGAACAGGAACCTGCAAAGGAAAATGAGTACACAACTGTGAAATAGTGTCGCGAAGTAATAGGGTGCTGATGATACAGCACCCTATTAAAGTTCTGGAGCGTGTTGAAAAATGATTTCTGTCAAATGTACGTCGGAGTTTGTAAAAGATGAAATCATCTTATAGATGAGAGGGAGTAGTATAACTGCGTCTATTGAATTCGGTACAAATATTGTGCAAAGTAGTGAATATAATACTTTGCTGTTATTATATATATAGATGGCAGGAATAATTTTTGATTGTACTAGTTATCTGTTTTTAAGGAATTATGATTAAATTTCAATAATACGATTTGGATAGTTCGCTGCATAACATAGAATAATGAAATTGAATCAATGGAGGAGCGCATGAAAAAGGGGCAGATCTGCGAAGGATATGTACAACGTGTTGATTTTCCCAATAAGGGAGTTATCTTATATGAAGATAAACCAGTTTTTGTTAAAAATGTATTGCCGGGTCAAAAGATTTCATTTATAATCAGCAAAAAGCGTAAAGGGAAGGTTGAGGGAAAACTGCTGGAAGTGATTGAGAGAGCACCTTATGAATTGACAGAAGTCTGTCCACATTTTGGAGTGTGCGGAGGATGCAATTACCAGAGTGTTCCTTACGAGAAGCAGCTTGAAATAAAAGAAAGCCAAGTGAAGAGCCTTTTAAAACCTGTTTTTGAAAAACAGATGTTATTGGAAGGAATACAAAAGAAATCTGATCAATATATAAATGAAATTTTTGAAGGAATCAAGGCAAGTCCAATTCAATATCAATATAGAAATAAGATGGAATTTTCTTTTGGGGATGAATATAAGGATGGTCCACTTGCATTAGGAATGCATAAGCGTGGGAGTTTTTATGATGTTGTTTCTGTGTTAAATTGCCAAATTGTGGATGAGGACTACAGAACAGTACTGGTCTGTGTGCTAAATTATTTTACACAAAGAAACAGTAGTTATTTTCATAGAATTCGTCATGAAGGGTATCTGAGACATTTGCTTGTTAGAAAAGCACAGAAAACAGGGGAAATATTGATTGCATTGGTGACAACGACACAGGAGACACAAGATTTACAACCATTAGTATCACAATTGTTAACATTGCGTTTAAAAGGAAAAATAACAGGTGTACTTCACACAAAAAATGATTCGTTAGCAGATGTTGTGCAGAGTGATGAGACGACTATTTTATATGGACGGGATTACTTTTATGAGGAATTGTTGGGACTACGATTTAAAATTTCTCAATTTTCTTTTTTTCAAACAAATACATTGGGAGCAGAAGTTTTATATAAAACAGCAAGAGATTTTCTGGGGGATATATCCGATGAAGGAAAGCGCGATAAAACGGTATTTGATTTATATTGTGGAACTGGAACCATCGCTCAGCTTTTAGCGCCTATAACAAAAAAGGTTGTTGGAGTGGAGATTGTAGAGGAGGCTGTCTTAGCGGCGCGGCAGAATGCAAAATTAAACGGTTTAGATAACTGTGAGTTTATTGTGGGTGATGTGCTCAAAGTAATTGATAATATTGGTGAAAAGCCAGACTTTATCGTGCTAGATCCGCCGCGTGATGGGATACATCCTAAGGCGCTTCAAAAGATTATTGATTTTCGGGTGGACAGGCTTGTGTATATAAGCTGTAAGCCGACAAGTCTCGCAAGGGATCTAGAAGTGCTGCTGGATTGTGGGTATAGAGTGAAGAGGGCGGTTGCGATCGATCAGTTCCCGGGAACAACACATGTGGAGACTATAGTGGAACTACAAAGGCAAGATACGTAGAAGTCCTTGAGTTTACGTACTTTGTAACCATGTTTGAATTTGGCGGAGACGGTCATTTTCGGGATGAAAAACACCTCATTCAGAAAATTAACTGCTCTGTGGTACTTGACCTCGGTTGTGGGAACACGAAAGAGGGCTTATATACAATTAAAGATAAAGAACTGTAAACAGTTCTTGCAAAAGGCGGAAGCTGATTGGAACATAAGGGCATTTCCAGTAGGAAGTGTCCTTTTGTTATTCAAAAATTCAAACAAGGAGGTTCAGGCATGAACAACACAGCGTTAAGGGCAGGGGCGCAGAGCGCCAACAACACACATGGTTTTTGCAAACGGGGAACATGAGAATTTATTTTGAGAAACTGGAACAGGCGAGGATAAGGTGACCGTTGGTAAGATGGACAGCTACCACAAGGCATTGATTTACATTTTTGGTATTTCAAAGGACAATTCATAATAAGGCTTAATGCGGACATAGAGCTCCACTTCTGTCCGCGTGATCATTTCCTCAAGGTAACTCAAATGGTCGCGTGCAAGTTTCAGCTTTTTAGGCTGATCGGTTTCAATGTTATAACCTTTGATTGCTCCAATGATTTTATCTGATGTGGCTTTTGTTCCCTTTTTGATTAGTTTGCGTACAGCCTTTTCATCAATGGTATCTGACGTGTGTTCCAGCAGATAGGACATGATTTGAGTCGCTGCTTTACAAAAAGAGCCTTTCAGGACACTTGCAATGCCAATGTTGAAAACTGTCATATAGTTTTGGATGTGGTTTTTCTCAGAAGATTTCATATCAACCAGCTTAAAACGGTATCTGGCAAGTTTGCGGAGCTGTCGGAAATCTTTTGGAGGAATAAAGGAACATCTGACCAAATTGAATTTGTAGAGACCAGCAATCCATTTGGAATCCTTTTTATCTGTTTTCTTACCCTTGACGTATTTAGGATGTGTCAGGCATACATCAATATCGGTTTCAAGGTAATTAAAAATAGGAATCCAGTACTTGCCAGTGGATTCCATACAGACACGATAACAATAATTCTCGATAAGCCAGTTGTAAAATTTTTGAATATCAGAGTTTATGATGGAAAAAGATTTTTGGATATATTCAGATATTTCGTTCTTATCAGTAGTTACGATGGTTGCAACGATAACATTATTGTGGACGTCAAGTCCACAGCAGATGGAGTATTTTAGCTTCATCATAAGGACCATCACCTTAAAAGGGATAGCAACATTGACTGTCATCCTGCGACTAAATAAATAGGGTTTATACTAATGATAAGGGTTCGGACTCAAAGTTCCACCTGTTTGTGCTTGAAAGGAGCACGGCACTGGAACAGATCGTGAATCTTAAAAAAATAAAAAAGGTAAAATTTGGGGTCATAAAATCATTCATGCGTATGTCCTAAGAAGATAAAAGAGAAGCTTGAAAGATAGTGAAAAAATTGTTAAAATATTGATGAGAAAGAACAGGCAGACAGTTTTCTTTGCCTGTTTTTCAGTATGTTATGATAAATAAGGTTGTATAAAATACAGAAAGATGAGGTTAATATATGGCTGGAATGACACCGATGATGCAACAGTATTTGGAGACAAAGAAGCAGTATGCAGACTGTATTCTTTTCTACAGACTCGGTGATTTTTATGAAATGTTTTTTGAGGACGCAAAGCTTGTCTCAAAGGAGTTGGAGCTGACCTTGACCGGAAAGGACTGCGGAATGGAAGAGCGAGCACCTATGTGTGGAGTTCCCTATCACGCAGTAGATGGCTATTTGAGCAGGTTGGTATCAAAAGGATACAAAGTTGCTATCTGTGAGCAGGTAGAAGACCCAAAACTTGCAAAGGGATTGGTAAAGCGTGAGGTTGTCCGTATTGTCACTCCGGGTACAAACTTGAATGCGCAGACACTTGAGGAATCAAAAAACAATTATATTATGTGTATTGCACAATTTCCAAATAAAATTGGAATTTCTGTGGCAGATGTGACAACAGGTGACTTTTATATGACAGAGGTTGAGGATCTTTCCAAGCTTACTGATGAACTTTATAAATATATGCCAACAGAAATTATTTGTAATGATGCACTGATGATGAGTGGAATCGATATAGATGACTTAAAGAACCGCTTGAAGATTGTGGTCTATCCGTTGGAACCGTGGTATTTTGATGAGGATGGATGTCGGAAATGCTTGATGGAGCATTTTAAAGTCAATACGCTCACTGGACTTGGATTGGAAGATTTTCCATCAGGTTTGATTGCCTGTGGTGTGCTGATGCAATATTTGTTGGAGACACAGAAAACGCAGCTTACACATATCACACACATTACCCCTTATTTGGCAAGCCGTTATATGCTGCTTGACAGCTCAACAAGGCGGAATTTGGAACTGACAGAGACACTGCGGGAAAAACAGAAACGAGGTTCTCTTTTATGGGTGCTTGATAAGACAAAGACAGCGATGGGCGCAAGACAGTTGCGCACCGATATAGAACAGCCACTGGTCAGTAAAAATGATATAAATGACAGGCTTGACACAATTGAACAACTCTGTAAAGATACCGTGTCGCGAGATGAGATTAGAGAATATTTGAATCCAATCTATGACATGGAGCGTCTGCTTGGTCGTATTAGCTATAAATCAGCAAATCCAAGGGATTTGATATCCTTTGCAAACTCTATGGAGATGCTTCCCCATATCAAAACAGTTTTGAAAGGCTTTGATGCAAAACTGTTAAGAGAGATTGACGAGCAGATTGATGCTCTTGAGGATTTATATGAGTTAATTAAAAATTCAATTTGTGAGGACCCACCCATACTGATTCGTGAGGGAGGAATTATCAGAGAAGGGTTTGACACGGATATTGACCATTTGCGCAAAGCAAAAACAGATGGGAAGAATTGGCTTGCTCAGCTTGAGGAGGAGGACCGGGAGCGGACTGGTATTAAAAATCTTCGGATAAAATACAACAAGGTATTTGGCTATTATTTTGAAGTGAGCAATTCTTATAAAAATCAAGTGCCTAGCGATTATGTGCGCAAACAGACGCTTGTCAATGCAGAGCGATATACAACAGCAAAGTTGAAAGAGCTTGAGGATACGATTTTAAATGCGGAGGACAAGCTTAACGTGTTGGAATATGATATGTTTTGCAAAATACGCGACAATCTTGCAATGCATTTGGAGCGTGTACAAAAGACAGCAAAAGCAGTGGCGAGACTGGATGTGTTTGCATCGCTTTCTGTTGTGGCAGAACAAAATCACTATGTCAGACCGACATTAAATGATAAGGGATTGATTGATATCAAAGAAGGAAGACACCCTGTTGTGGAAAAGATGATTGACCATGATATGTTTGTGTCAAATGATACTTTTTTAGATAACAATAACCATTGTATAGCGGTTATTACGGGTCCTAATATGGCGGGAAAATCGACTTATATGCGCCAGTCTGCACTGATTGTATTAATGGCACAGCTTGGCAGTTTTGTGCCAGCAAAGAGTGCGAATATTGGTATTGTTGACAGAATTTTCACAAGGGTAGGTGCATCGGATGACCTTGCGAGTGGGCAGAGTACTTTTATGGTGGAGATGAATGAAGTTGCAAACATTCTACGCAATGCCACATCGAAAAGTCTGTTAGTGCTCGATGAGATTGGACGTGGTACTTCTACGTTTGATGGGTTGAGTATTGCCTGGGCAGTGATTGAGCATATCAGCAACAAAAAAATACTTGGCGCTAAAACATTGTTTGCGACACATTATCATGAGCTTACAGAGTTAGAAGGAAAGATGAACAATGTCATCAACTATTGTATTGCGGTAAAAGAAAAAGGCGATGATATTATCTTTTTAAGAAAGATAGTCAAAGGAGGAGCAGACAGAAGTTATGGCATTCAAGTGGCAAAACTTGCAGGAGTGCCAGATATGGTAATTGACCGTGCCAAGGAGATTGTGGAGCAGTTGAGCGACAATGATATCACGGAAAAGGTGCAGTGTATTGCGGTCGATATCAAAGGGGAAAAGAAGCGGTCTAAGCATTATGATGATGTGGATTTGGGACAGATATCTTTGATTGACACAGTAAAGGATGAGGATATTTTAAATGAATTGAAGGAAATTAACATCTCGAATCTGACACCACTTGATGCGCTGAACAC
The DNA here is from genome assembly GCA_014239155.1 of Lachnospiraceae bacterium. Classification (GTDB taxonomy): domain Bacteria; phylum Bacillota; class Clostridia; order Lachnospirales; family Lachnospiraceae; genus COE1. The sequence continues at coordinate 54,411 of JAAZZQ010000089.1, forward strand.
ATTGTACCGACTACAAAATAAGTTGAAAAATCGTTGGTGAAGACTATTGTAGAGGAAAGGAAAGAGGAGACATGGCAGAGATACATGTGCTGGATGATGCGACAATAGACAAGATTGCGGCAGGCGAGGTGGTGGAGCGGCCAGCCAGTGTAGTCAAGGAATTAGTGGAAAACGCTATGGATGCAGGTGCAACTGCAATAACAGTTGAAATTAAAGATGGCGGAATTGAATTCATCCGTGTGACAGACAATGGCTCAGGTATTGAACAGAACCAGTTACGAAATGCCTTTCTGCGTCATGCCACAAGTAAAATCAATTCTGTTGTTGATTTGATGTGTCTGCACAGTATGGGATTTCGCGGAGAGGCGCTTTCAAGTATTGCGGCGGTGGCAAAAGTTGAAATTGTCACTAAGACAAAGGAGGATATGACTGGAACGCGCCTATGTCTGGAAGGTGCGAAAGAGACTTCATTTGAGGAGGTTGGCGCCCCTGATGGCACCACTTTTATTGTGCGTAACCTGTTTTTTAATACGCCTGTACGGCGCAAATTTCTAAAGACAGCAATGACAGAGGCGAGTTATATTACAGACTTGCTTGAGCACATGGCATTGTCAAGACCAGAGATTTCATTTAAGTATGTCATAAATAATCAAACAAAATTTTACACGAACGGCGATGGAGATATGAAGGCGATTATCTATCGCATTTTTGGTCGGGATATTGCCAATGAAATGTTAGAATTTCAAGCGGTTGATGAGGAGATTGTACTGGAAGGATTTTTGGGAAAACCAACACTAAATCGCGCAAACAGAAATTTTGAAAACTATTTTGTCAACAGGAGATATATAAAAAGTAAAATAATTTCCAAGGCGATTGAGGAGGGGTATCAGTCCTATATGATGCAGCACCGGTATCCATTTTGCGTGATACATATTACTGTGCCGCCAGAAAGTGTGGATGTCAATGTTCACCCGACAAAGATGGAAGTGCGCTTTTCTAATCAGAATAGTCTCTACAGGTTAATTGCTGAAAATATTACTGATTTTTTGTCCCAGCAGGAGATGATTCCAGATGCAGTTCTTGGACCAGAAAAAAAAGAAAAGAAGGATAAAAAAGCAATAAAAATAGATGTGCCAGAACCTTTTGAGAAGGAGCGCCGTCTTGCAGAGCAAATATCAAATGCAGATGAAAAGCAGACTCTCAATATACTAAAACAGGAGAGCCAATACAATTTATCTTCTTCTGATGGCAGTTCTAATAAGGAAACACAGGAAATATCTGGAACGGTTTCCAAGGATTATTTTTTTGTGGATAACAGAGGAAAAGATGCAAAGATTAATCAAATGAACCAGAATGTGTTGACGGGAAAAATATTAGGTACGCCATCCAAGGAAGCAGATACTAGAAATCTTGGAGTGATTAAGAGTAAAGACCATATCCTTGTGGAGAAGCCAGAACAACTAAATTTCTTTGACGAGAAAATACTTACCAAAGAGGCAAGACAAGAGTATAAAATTGTAGGGCAGGTATTTGATACATATTGGATTATTGAGTATCGTGATAAGATGCTTATGATTGACCAGCACGCAGCACATGAGAAGGTAAAATATGAGCAAATATTGACTAAGGCAGAACACAATGAGATTTATACACAAATGTTGACTCCGCCAGTTGTTATTAGCGTCACGCCCAAAGAGGCTGCATTAATGGATAGTTATGCACAGTATTTTAAGGAACTTGGGTTTGAAATTGAGGATTTTGGAATGAATGCATTTGCAATTAGAGGTGTGCCAATTGACTTATTTGGTCATAATATAAAAGAACTTTTTGAGGAAGTACTGACTCAGATGTCTGAGAGCCCGGTGCGTGGCGTACCTCAGACTATACGGGAAAAAATTGCTTCTATGGCATGTAAGGCGGCTGTGAAGGGAAATCATTCACTGACTTATGAGGAAGCGGACAAATTGATTGAACAGTTGCTAGAATTGGAGAATCCTTATAATTGTCCGCACGGTAGACCAACAATTATTTCCATGTCAAAGTATGAGATAGAAAAAAAATTTAAAAGGATCGTGTGAAGTCAGAGATTTGACCAGTTTGATTTGAGTATCCGCTAAGGCGGGCGAAAGGGAGTTAGAGTAAGAGATGAAAATAAAAAAATCTCCGATTGAAAGGGAATTAGAGCGGATTGTACGTGAGGAAAAAAAGCTTGAAAGACAAGCAGTGGAGTACCATGCTGCCAAGTGGAAGGAGACATTAGAACAAAAGATTCCTTCTAAGGTGCATGAAAATTTGCAAAAAGCATTTTGTATGGCGTTTGAATTAATATTTGAACGAGGTACAAGTCTGATTGAGAAGACATACTCCAAAGATACGATGGAAAAAGATTTTCGGATACATGATTTTGCGGTAAGCTTAAAAGGTGGCAAGAAGGAATTTCGTCATCTGAAATCAGATGTAAGTCGTGGAAATTTGGTAAATATGGCAGTCAGCACTGTTGAAGGAGTTGGTCTGGGGATTCTGGGGATTGGATTGCCAGATATTGTATTATTTTTATCAATGATTCTGAAAGGAACTTATGAGACAGCACTGCAATATGGATTTTCTTATGATACGCCGGAGGAACGAATGTATATTCTGAAGCTTTTGGAGGCGGCTATGTCTAAGGGGGAACAGTGGACAGTGTGCAATTTGGCAGTTGACAACTGTTTCTCTAACGAGTATCTTCAGGAGACAAAACTTGCAGAGCAAATTAAGAATACAGCGAATGCATTTGCTGTGGATATGTTGCTTGCCAAGTTTATTCAAGGGCTTCCAATTGCAGGCGTTTTGGGTGGTATTAGCAATCCTATTTATTACAGGCGTATAATGAATTATGTACAATTAAAGTACCATAAACGATATTTGCTTTCAAAAAGATAATGACTTTGGCACAACAAAAAATAGAAAGGAGATTGCTGCGCCATGAAGCCATTGATTATTTTGACAGGTCCTACGGCGGCTGGCAAGACGAAACTTTCCATAGCGCTTGCAAAAACGATAAACGGTGAGATTATCTCCGCTGATTCCATGCAAGTATACAGACATATGGATATTGGCTCTGCCAAAATTCGGCAGGAGGAAATGCAGGGTGTAAAGCATTACCTAGTAGATATTCTCGAACCGACAGAAGCATTTCATATTGTTTTGTTTCAGAAATATGCGAAAGAGGCGATTGCGGAAATTTATGCGAAGGGAAAGATTCCAATTATTGTTGGTGGCACAGGATTTTATATTCAGTCAGTGCTATATGATATTGATTTTCAGGAGGGGGAGGAGGACTCTGTGCTCCGAAAAACATTGGAACAGCTTGCACAGGAAAAAGGTGCACAAACTCTCCATAATATTTTGAAGGAATGTGATCCCAAAGCAGCAGAGGAAATCCATGCAAACAACATTAAACGTGTAATCCGCGCCATTGAATTTAACCGACAGACTGGCAAGAAGATTTCGGAACACAATAACATGGAGCGGGAAAAAAAGTCCGCATATGATTCGCGTTATTTTGTGCTGACAGACCAAAGAGAGAGGATTTATGAGGCGATTGACAAACGTGTAGATCAGATGATTGAAGAAGGGCTTGTCGACGAGGTAAGGCGATTGCTGGAAATGGGATGCAAGCGGGATTCAACAGCGATGCAAGGGCTTGGATACAAAGAGATTATTTCGTATTTAATGGGTGAAGTTAGTTTGGATGAGGCAGTGTATACCATTAAGCGGGACACACGCCATTTTGCAAAACGACAGCTTACTTGGTTTCGCAGAGAACGCGATGTTATTTGGATAGAAAAGGATAAATTTGCATACGATGAAGAAAAAATGTTACACTATATAAAAACGAAGTTATAGGATGATGGAAGGAAACTAGAGAAAATGATAGAACCAACAAATGAGAAGAATACTACCATACAAAATATATACAGACAATTGGGCATTTCGGCTCGAGTTTACCGCTTTTGTCAAGAGATTTTACAACAATTACAATTGCGCTTTGAGGAGATTGATCAAAATACGGAGTATAACCAACTGAAAGTGTTGCAGGCAATGCAGAATAATAAGGTCAGTGAAGCTTGCCTTTTGGGAACTACTGGTTACGGTTATAATGATTTTGGCAGAGAGACATTGGAAGCAGTGTATGCATCTGTTTTTCACGCGGAAGATGCGCTGGTTAGACCACAGATTACTTGTGGGACACATGCGCTGGCGTTGGCGTTGATGAGTAATCTACGCCCGGGTGATGAACTGTTGTCTCCTGTGGGAAAGCCTTATGATACGTTGGAGGAGGTAATTGGTATTCGTCCATCAAAAGGGTCACTTGCAGAGTATGGCATTTCATATAGGCAAGTAGATTTGCTTCCTGATGGCAGTTTTGACTATGATGGTATTCGGGCAGCAGTTAGCGAAAAGACAAGGCTTGTCACAATACAGCGCTCCAAGGGATATCAGACAAGACCAACGCTTTCCGTTCAAAAAATTGGAGAACTGATTTCATTTATCAAAAAAATGAAACCAGATATTATTTGTATGGTTGATAATTGTTACGGCGAGTTTGTGGAGCGCATAGAACCTACTGATGTGGGAGCAGATATGGTGGTCGGTTCGCTCATCAAGAATCCCGGAGGCGGACTTGCGCCGATTGGCGGATATATTGCTGGGAAAAAAGAATGTGTGGAAAATGCGGCTTACAGGCTTACATCACCCGGGCTTGGCAAGGAGGTTGGGGCTTCGCTCGGTATTCTGCGGGATTTTTATCATGGCTTGTTTCTTGCGCCAACAGTGACGGCAGGCGCGTTAAAAGGAGCCATCTTTGCGGCGAATATCTATGAAAAGTTGGGCTTTAAAGTTGTGCCAAACAGTACAGAATCAAGGCATGATATTATACAGGCGGTCGAGTTTGGGACAGCCGAAGGAGTGATTGCTTTCTGTAAAGGGATTCAGGCAGCAGCGCCGGTTGATAGTTTTGTTATACCAGAATCATGGGATATGCCCGGATATGATGCGCCGGTGATTATGGCTGCGGGGGCATTTGTCTCGGGTTCCTCAATTGAATTGAGCGCGGATGGTCCGATGAAACCGCCTTATGCTGTGTATTTTCAAGGAGGATTGACCTTTGAGCACGCACGGTTTGGCATTATGAAGACCCTTCAGACTGTTGTTGATGCAGGAATTATAGAGATTTAAAAAAAGTATTAAAAATTTCATAAAACTTTCCAAAATAGGAAATATGTCGAAAAAAAACTAATCTTTTTTATGTACAGACGCAAGATGGTGTGGTAAGATATCTAAGAAAGCTGGAAAGGATGACTGCATGGTATAAAAAGGCTATAAAATTGCAGTTGTCCGATACGCTTAGATGGAGAGCAAGGCGTAAATACATGAGTCTTTTTAAAAAATTATATGCTAAGGATGAGTTGCCTTATGACAAATTTATGAGGCTTGGACCGGAATGTCTTTCGGATGCCGAGCTTCTTGCTATCATGCTCAGGACTGGAACAAAAGAAAAAACTCCTATTGAACTTGGCAGGGAAATTTTAAAATTGGCTGGTGAGGGAATAGGGCTTTTGGGGCTGTATCATTTTGGAATTAAGGATTTGATGCAGATATCTGGAATCGGTGAAGTCAAGGCAGTGCAATTGCTTTGCATTGCCGAAATTGCTAAGCGGACTTCCAATATGCAGGCAAGGCCAGACCTTACTTTTGACAAACCTGAGACCGTGGCGGCTTATTATATGGAACAGATGCGGCACAGAGATACAGAGCAGCTTTTATTGGTGCTTCTCGATGCCAGACGGCATATTGTGGACGAGTCTGTATTGTCAACAGGCACATTTAATTCGACGCTGATTTCACCTAGAGAAATCTGTATTAGGGCCATGCGCAATGAAGCATCCTATATCGTGATTCTGCACAATCATCCCAGTGGTGATCCGACGCCTAGCAGGCAGGATGTGCAAGTGACACAGAAGATAAAGGAAGTATCCGATTTAGTTGAAATTCCATTGCTGGACCATATCATTATTGGGGATAACAGATATACCAGCTTTATTCAAAAAGGACTTTTATGAGGAAAGGAGTTGTTATGTTGGCTAACAACGCATTTGGTATTGATTTAGGTACCAGAACAATTAAGATTTACAACGCTCACAGTGACAACGTTATTGTTGAGAAAAATATGATCGCGATTGAGGACAAGAAAAATTTATTTGCATATGGTGATTCTGCATTTGAAATGTTTGAGAAGGCACCATCTAGTATTGAAATATCTTATCCGCTTTGCAATGGAGTCATTGCGGATATTAAAAATATGCAGTTGATTCTCAAGAATTTTATACTGGATTGTAACAAGGGAGTTGTGAAGCCCGCAGAGTTTTATATTGCAGTTCCATCAGATATAACTGAGGTGGAGAAGCGGGCGTTTTCCGATTTGGTGAAAGACGCCAATATCAAGGCGAAGAAGATTTTGCGTGTGGAAAAAGCAGTTGCAGACGGGCTTGGGCTTGATATTGATGTCAAGAATGCACAGGGAATTCTTGTTGTCAATGTCGGGTTTCATACAACGGAAATCTCTATTTTATCACTGGGAGGTATTGTGCTTAGCCGTCTGATAAAAGTAGGAGGACAGAAGTTTGATGAGTCAATTAAAAATGCGATTCGCAAAGAGTTTAGCCTGATTGTCGGCAGTAAAACTGCGGAGAATGTCAAGATAGATCTCCGGGAACTTGAGGAGGATAAGCGAAAAGCAGTTGTATATGGCCGGGATATTGTGACAGGGCTTCCTATGGAGAAGGAAATACCAACGGATTTGGTGAGCGAGAGTATGCTTGAGAATTTTAATGTGATTATTGATAACATTAGAGTAATTCTTGAAAGAACTCCGCCAGAATTGTCCGCAGATATTTTTCGCAGGGGAATCTATCTGACGGGAGGTGCGTCGCAGGTTGTGCATTTGGCAGAACTGATTGCAAAAGGAACCGGTTTAAGGGTAAATGTGAGTGAGAATCCGGTGTCTGGCGTTGCCCTTGGACTTGCCAAGATTATCAAAGATGATAACTATAAATCAGTTGCATATTTAGAAGGAATGGGGCGCTAGTATTCATGAGTCCGGTGGCGAAGAGAAAAAAAGGTAAGTTCTCTATTCCAAGCAAATACCTATTGTTAATTTTGACTTGTGTCTGTGTAGCGTTGATGGCGGTGACATTTTTTACAGATTATTCTGCATCGCCGCTCAATAAGTTGGTGGGTTATATTGTAGTTCCATTTCAAGATGGTGTCAGTCGGATTGGCACTTGGATATCTGTCCGGATAGATGAGCTTGGAGAATTACGCATTGTACTTCAGGAAAATCAGGAACTTAAGCAACAACTCGACGAGCTGACAGTTCAGAATACACAGCTTCAGCAGGACAAATATGAATTGAACAATCTGCGGGAATTGTACAAGCTGGATGAACAGTACAGTGGATATGAGAAGGTCGGCGCCAGAATTATTGCGAGGGACAGTGGGAATTGGTTTCATGCATTTACAATCAACAAGGGGGAAGAAGATGGACTCGCCATCGATATGAACGTGATTGCTGGCGGAGGGCTTGTTGGAAGAATTATTGATATCGGACCAAACTGGGCAAAGGTTAACGCCATTATCAACGACGATTCCAATGTGAGTGGCATGGTGCTTGCAAGTTCCGATATTTTGATGGTCAGCGGTTCGCTTCAGTTAATGGGAGATGGCGTGATTGGTTTTGGGCAGCTTATTGATTCACAGAACACTGTGAAAGTTGGTGACAAAATAGTCACATCAAATATCAGCGACAAGTATCTGCCAAGTATTTTGATTGGATATATCAGTGAGATTAATCAGGATTCCAATAATATTACAAAATCGGGAAAAATTACGCCTGCAGTCGATTTTGAACACCTTGAGGAGGTGCTTGTTATTTTAAAGATAAAACAGCAAATAGGGGATAAGTAGGTTCATGAAGAGAAATATTATACTATTTTTAGTAATGTTATGTGGATTTGTTCTTCAGACAACACTGTTTCAGACGCTGAGTTTTGGCGGGATATCTCCGAATATACTAATTATTATTACAGTGTCCTATGCATTTATGTATGGCGGGAAATGTGGTATGGTGGTTGGCTTTCTGTGTGGATTGCTAATGGATATTTTTTATGGAAATGTTCTTGGCTTTTATGCCTTGGTCTATTTGTACATAGGAGCTGCAAATGGCGTATTTCACAGTATTTTTTATCAGGATGATATCAAATTACCGCTAGTGCTAATTCTTGTGAGTGATTTTGTCTATACATTTATTTGCTATGTGTTGTTGTATCTTTTGCGGAGACGGTTTGATATTTTATATTATTTGAAATATATTATGATTCCAGAGGTTGTGTATACTATTTTTGTTACAGTGTTTATATATCCGATGATATTGTTTTTAAACAGAACAATAGATGATGTCGAAAGAGGTGAAAATAAGGTTGTTTAGAAGGATTGGTGAAAGTCTGTATAATCTGCTGACATCTAGACTGTTATTGCTGTTTATTGTGTTTGTGGGAATGGCAGCGATCTTGATTTACAGGCTGTTTGACCTGCAAATTGTAAATGGTGAATCCTATTTGAACAATTTTCGACTGATGGTACAGAAGGAAAAGGTCATAGAGGGAACACGTGGGAATATTTATGACAGAAATGGCAATCTGCTCGCCTACAATGAACTTGCGTATTCAGTTACGATAGAGGATGTCTATGAATCAAATGAAAAGCTTAATTTGACGCTTTACAAGCTGATTCATATGATTGAAGAAAACGGCGATAACATCATCAGCGATTTTAATATTATATTAAATGACAATGGGGATTATGAATTTACTGTTGAGGGGACTCGACTGCTTCGCTTTAAAGCAGATGTCTATGGATGCCCTAAAATAGATGGACCTGATTTTAAATATTATATGAAAAATGCTTCTGCACAGGAAATTATAGATTATCTTGTCAATCGGTTTAAAATTGGAGCTTATCATGAGAATGAGAGCGGTAAGAGAGAGTTTGTGCCAGCAGAAGGATATAGTAAAAAAGAAGTCTTACAGATTGCAACACTTCGATATCAGATGAACCTGTACAGTTATCAGAAATATATTCCGACAACTGTCGCGACAGATGTCTCACTAAAGACAGTGGCTGTTATTATGGAAAATGCGGTGCAATTAGAGGGTGTTGCGATAGAGGAAGATATGATACGAAAGTATAATTACCCATTTTATTTTTCACATATTCTTGGATATACTGGTAAGATTTCTTCTGAGGAACTTGCAACGCTCTCACAGCAGGATAATAGCTATACGATGAATGACACCGTTGGAAAGGGCGGTATTGAGCAGGTAATGGAACTCAAACTTCAGGGAAAGAAGGGTTCTGAAACGATTTATGTCGATAATATGGGAAAGGTTGTCAATACAACAGACCATGTTGAGGCGCAAGCAGGGAATGATGTCTATCTGACATTAGACAAAGATTTGCAAGTTGCGATTTACAATATTTTGGAAGAAAAAATAGCAGGTATTCTAGTCAATAAAACTAGAAATATCTTTAATTATGACCCGCTTTCTTCGTCGTCACGGCAGAATATTATTATTCCAATTGATGATGTGTATTTTGCCCTGATTAACAATAATGTGATTGACATGAATCATTTTACAGACGCGGATGCTTATGATACAGAGAGAGAAGTCTATCAGATTTTTTTGGAAAAGCAACAGGACGTTCTTGCATCACTTACAGAAGAATTATCCACAACAAAGACACCATACAATAAACTCACAAAAGAATACAAAAACTATCAGAGCTATATTGTCTCGATGTTGACGGAAAAGGAAGTTCTGATGCATTCCGCCATAAACAAGGAAGATCCAACTTATATTGCATGGACCACAGACGAAGTTATCAGCTTGAATGAATACCTGACTTATGCGATTTCACAGAATTGGATAGACATTACAAAATTATCTGTGAAATCTCAGTATTCGGATTCTGCAGAAGTGTTGAACAGCGTGATTCAGTACATTATAGACAATCTAAAGGACAACACACGTTTTTCTAAAAAAATATATAAGTATATGATTAGCAATCAGACAATCACTGGTCGACAAATCTGTATGCTGCTCTGGGAGCAGGATTTGATTACCGTTGAGGAAAGCAAGATTACAGCCCTAAAAAATGGAGCGACGAGTCCTTATAGTTTTATATTGGAAATGATACGAACATTGCAGATTACGCCGGCGCAGTTGGCTTTGGACCCCTGTACAGGTTCCTGTGTTGTCACAGATGTCAATACAGGAGAAGTTTTAGCATTGGTATCCTATCCAGGATATGATATTAACAAGCTGGCAAATGGAGTAGACGCGGAATATTTTGCCAAATTACAGGCAGATTTATCTGTGCCACAGTGGAGTGCTGCCACACAACAGCAGACTGCACCTGGATCTACGTTTAAGATGGTATCGGCTGTCGCCGCAATGCAAGAAGGAGTTGTTTCTTCTTTGAGTGAGACAATTCGCTGCAATGGTATTTTTGATAAACTTACAGCGACAACACACAAATGCTGGTCTTCTGTAGGGCACGGTGCAATGAATTTGTCAAATGCAATTGCAAATTCTTGTAATGTATATTTTTATGAAGTTGGCTATCGGCTTGCGCAGGACAATACTGGTTACAACAGTGAATATGGTCTTGAAAGACTGGAAAAGTATGCAGATTTGTTTGGTCTTACAGAAAAGTCTGGTGTGGAAGTAACAGAATCTGAACCGAAATTTTCTGATGAATATCCTGTTCCATCTGCGATTGGTCAGGGAACAAACAATTATACGACAGTGGGGCTTGCAAGATATTTGACAGCAGTAGCAAACAGTGGTATCGTATATCAGTTAAGTATTTTGGACAAGCTGACGGATTCACAGGGAAATCTCATTGAGGATTACAAGCCTGCAATAAGAAATACAATTGAGATTGACAATAGTATATGGAATGCCATCCATGCTGGAATGCGGTCTGTGGTGGAAAAGAAAGCCTATTACAATGCGCTTCCAGTAGATGTTGCTGGCAAGACTGGTACGGCACAGGAGGGGCGCAACCGCACCAACCATGCACTCTTTCTAAGTTATGCACCCTATGAAAATCCTGAGATATCAGTAACAGTGCGTATCGCATATGGATACAGCTCAGATTATGCAGCACAGACTGCAAGGGATGTATATAAATATTACTATGGTCTGGCAGAGGAGGATGAGCTTCTGACAGGTACAGCAGCAACTCTTGATGCTGTCAGTGGGACACAACAGGATTAAAAGGAGCAGATGTGAAAAATTCAGTTATTTTAAAAAGTTTTTCTAACGGCATATCAGTTATTTTGGACAGTGTGATTCCATTTGAGGAACTGCTGAATGATATTGCAGCCAAATTCCAGAGTGCAGATGGATTTTTTAAAGACGCGTCTGTGGCGATTGCTCTGGAAGGGCGAGAATTGACTGAGGTGCAGGAGCGCCAGATTTTGGATGCAATCACGCAGAACTCTCGATTAAAAATACTTTGCCTTATGGAAAAAGATGAAGAGAAAAATTTAAAATTTCTCGAAGCACAAAACAGATTAAATTTTTACAATGATGAAAACAGCGGGCAATTTTACAGAGGGACGCTTCGGGAAGGGGCAAGCATAGAGACGGAACACAGTATTATCATTCTCGGTGACGTCTGTGAAGGAAGTTGTGTGTATTCCAGCAAAGATATCGTTATTCTTGGGACATTGACAGGGGATGTATATGCGGGGGCAGGAGGAAATAACAGTCATTTTATTGTGGCTCTTGACATGAATCCCGGCGTTCTTCAGATTGGTGATCTTGTGTATAGTGGTCAGCTACAGAAAACATCCAGATGGGGGTTTCGCAAGCCTCAGGCAGTACCAAAGATTGCGTACACGTACAATGGTGAAGTGCTGATTGAATCTATTACGAAAGAATTGCTGGACAATTTTACCCTATAATAGTATATAAAATCGTATAGGTGTCCGGAGAACCATTATTAGTAATGGAGGATTTTTCCTATGAGTGAAGTGATTGTTGTTACATCAGGGAAAGGCGGTGTGGGTAAGACCACCACATCTGCAAACGTAGGAACAGGTCTGGCTGAGATGGGGAAAAGTGTCGTTTTGATTGACGCAGATATTGGACTTAGAAATTTGGATGTTGTGATGGGGCTGGAAAATCGCATCGTCTATAATCTTGTCGATGTAATTGAAGGAAATTGCAGATTAAAACAGGCACTGATAAAGGACAAAAGACATACGGGCTTATTTCTTATGCCAGCAGCGCAGACGCGGGATAAGAATTGCATCACACCAGAGCAGATGGTAAAGCTTATTGACAGTTTAAGAGAACAGTTTGATTACATAATTCTGGATTGCCCAGCAGGAATTGAACAGGGATTTCAAAATGCCATTGCGGGTGCTGACCACGCAATTGTTGTGACGACGCCGGAGGTTTCAGCGATACGAGATGCAGACAGAATTATTGGACTCCTCGAGGCGAATGAGATTAAAAAGGTTGATTTGGTGTTGAATAGACTGCGGCAAGATTTGATACGGCGGGGCGAGATGATGACGGTTGATGACGTAATCGATATATTGGGGCTTCCACTTTTGGGGGTAGTGCCAGATGACGAAAATGTTGTAATAGCTACAAATCAGGGTGAACCGCTGGTAGGAAAAAACACGGAAGCTGGACAGGCATTTTACAACATTTGTAAGCGCCTAGAAGGAAAAGAAGTTCCCTTTCGGGATTTTGGCAAAAATATTACAATTTGGACAAGATTTTCAGCATTGTTCAAAAGAAATCTACAGGAGGAGAGGGCATGAGTTTATTTTCTATTTTTAAAAGAAGAACGTCGAGTCAAATTGCGAAAGATAGACTTAAAATCTTGCTGATATCAGACAGAGTCAACTGCTCTCCTGAGATGATGGAACTGATTAAGAATGATATTGCGCAGGTGATATCAAAGTATATGCAGATTGATGCATCCAGCATGGAGGTTCAGATTGCCAAGACTGGAAACGCGGCAAGAAATGGTAAAAAAATGCCTGTATTATACGCAAATATACCAATTTTGGATTTGCGCAGCTAGATTGTATAAAGGACAGGGATAATGCTAAAAAGATACAGAGTGAGAGATTATGATTTTAAATTAATATTTTTACTAGCAGCAGTGACAGTGATTGGGATACTTTCTATTGGCAGTGCTAAGACGGATGTTCAGAACAAACAGATATTGGGATTTGTCATGGGATTTTTCATAATGATTGTGCTTTCTTTTTTTGACTATTCCTTTTTTCTGCGTTTTTACTGGATAATTTATGGTTTAAACATTGCTTTTTTGCTGATGGTAATACCTTTCGGTAAGGTGGTAAACAACGCAAAGCGATGGCTGGAGATCGGTGGAATACGATTTCAGCCATCGGAGCTTACCAAGATTATGCTGATATTATTTTATTCCCAATACATTATGAAACATTGGGAAAAGCTTAATTCCTTAAAGAATATAGCAGTTATGATTTTGCTGTTGTTGCCGCCGCTGTATCTAATCTACGATCAGCCAGATATGTCTACCAGTATTGTAATTGCAATGATTTTCTGTGTTGTATGGTATGTCGGCGGGCTGAGCTACAAATTTATATTTGGGGTACTTGCAGTGGCAGTTCCCGCGGCAATTATATTTTTTGTGATGGTTCTGCAGCCGGATCAGACCATTATCAATGAATATCAACAAGAGCGTATTTTAGCATGGTTAGAGCCAGAGAAATACGCGCAGACAACAGCATATCAGCAGACAAATGCTGTGATGGCAATCGGTTCTGGGCAACTGTGGGGCAAAGGGTTGAATAATACTATGATTTCAGTGAAAAATGGTAACTTTGTGTCGGAGCCAGAGACGGATTTTATTTTTACTGTGGTGGGAGAGGAACTTGGCTTTGTGGGAGCCTGTACAGTGGTGGTTTTGTTGTTCCTTATCACATTGGAGTGTTTAAATGTGGCGAGAAAGGCAAAGGATCTCGCAGGAACTTGTATTGCCTCTGGAATGGCTGCCCTGATTGGATTTCAAAGTTTTGTCAATATGGCAGTTGCCACAGGCATTTTTCCGAATACAGGCGTTCCGCTGCCATTTGTCAGTTATGGTCTTACTTCGTTGGTAAGTCTTTATATCGGTATGGGCATTGTGTTAAGTGTACGATTACAATGCGTTAGAAAGTATAATAATTAGATGAAGGATAGTCAGGTTGCACAAATCAGGATAAAAATGTTAAATTTTTTTGAATAAATGATATAAGTATAGATTTTTGAATGTAGAAGGGTTAAAATATTCTTAGATAAAATATTTCTAGATTAAAAATTGACAAAGGAAGGTGCATAGACTATGAATATTGCGTTGATCGCACATGACGGAAAGAAAAAGCTGATGCAGAATTTTTGTATTGCTTACAGAGGGATACTGAGCAAAAATGAACTGTACGCTACCGGGACGACAGGCAGGCTGATTGAGGAAGTTACCAATCTAAGTATTCATAAGTATCTGGCAGGGCATCTAGGTGGAGAGCAGCAGATTTGTGCACAGATTGAGCACAATCAGATTGATCTTGTTATATTTTTGAGGGATCCATTGAACTCGAAATCCCATGAGCCCGATGTAAACAATGCGGTCAAGCTTTGCGATATGCACAATATACCACTAGCAACAAACCTTGCATCAGCAGAGCTTTTGATCAAGTCACTTGACAGAGGAGATTTGGACTGGCGTGAAATGTACAAATAGATTTGGCAGGGTATTATGTGTGATAATGTTTCCTGTTATATTAGCGGTAAGCTTATCGGGATGCGGATCCAAGGAGTATACGTTTGCATATGACAGAAACAGAAATAATTCTAGTTTTTCTGTCGCGTCATATGAACAGGGAAAGACAATGGAGGCATTCGCCTCAAAGCTGTGTATTGCGGCGGGGGATGTGGTTAAAGGAACAGATGTGGATATGTCAGAGGCCGGCGCTGCTGGTCTGTTTGACATTTCGTCTAGCAAGGTTATCTATGCGAAGAATGTTCATGAAAAATTAAATCCGGCAAGTTTGACCAAGATACTCACTGCACTATGTGCCTTAAAATATGGAAACCTTGATGATATGTTGACTGCTTCAGAAAATGTTCATATCAGTGAATCTGGCGCGGTAAAATTAGGGCTTGCAGCAGGAGATACAATGACAATGGACCAAGCGCTTCATGCACTTTTACTAAAATCGTCAAATGATGTGGCGATTATGATAGCAGAGCATATCAGTGGAAGTGTCGAGGGATTTGCCCAATTGATGAATGACACGGCAAACAGTCTCGGAGCGACAAACAGTCATTTTGTCAATCCTCATGGGCTTACTGATTCAAATCATTATACAACAGCTTATGATCTCTACTTAATTTCAAATGAAGCGATGAAGTATGATAAATTTCTGGAGTTGATTCATACAGCGTCGTATACTTCGACATATCATGATAGAAACAATAATGAAAAAAGTATTGACATACAAAATTCAAATGCCTATATAAAAGGAGAAGCGTTTGCACCGGAAAATGTGACTGTGATTGGTGGAAAAACTGGGACAACCAACGCGGCGGGAAATTGTTTGATTCTGTACTCTAGAGATAAATCTGGAAATCCCTATATATCGATTGTTATGCAGTCAAATGATAGAACTGTGATGTATACGGAAATGACAGATTTATTAAGTGAGATTTCGTAAATTTTTTATCAATATTGAAAGTTAGAGTTGTTTTTTTTGTAGGATTCAACTATAATGAACATAGTGCATTTATTTATGCTGGCGGTCAAAAAAGTGATCGCTTGGTATAATGTGATGCGCATATTCGCATAAGGTATTTGGTTACTGTTCACACAGGACTTAGCATTTACTGCTAAGTTCGTATGAAAACATGCATATAGCAGGTAAAGATTTATTCGCGAAGCAAATTTTACATGAATTTTTGCCTGTTACTGGAACGGAGTGAACAGCAACGGTATTTGTCGCTTTGCGGCCGCGGATAGCGCGATACACACGACAAATTTTATTAGTCGTGCGTATAATTACATTAAGGATATAAATTTTAGGAGGTATTGCTTATGGTGCAGCTTATAGTTGGAAAAAAGGGAAAAGGCAAGACAAAGATTATTCTGGATATGGTCAATAAAGAAGTAGCGACCGCATCTGGAAATATTGTATACCTTGACAAAGGCAATGATCATATGTATGAACTAAACAATAAGGTAAGACTTATCAATGTGAAGGATTATGGAGTTGCCAATGCAGACGAATTTGTTGGTTTTATTCGTGGTATCATCTCTCAAGACCATGATTTGCAGCAAGTTTATTTTGATGGATTTTTAAACATTTCCTGTATCGATGGCTCTGAGAAAGTAGAAGAAGTATTAAATAAGCTGGATTCCATTAGTGATACATATGGGTTTAAAATTATAGCAAGTATTTCAATAGATGAGGCAGATTTGCCAGAGAGCTTAAAGTCAAAGGTGCTTGTAGCCTTATAATGGATTGAAACACAGATTATATACAAAACAGAAAGCCTCGGAATAAATGACCGGGGCTTTTTTATGCACTTATAATCATATAGACTTTTAATGAATGGAGAATGTCTGTGGCTTCTAGGAATCGTCAGGTGGTACATCGAAAACAATTAAATAAATCTGGAAGAACAATGAATCGAATCGAATTTGCAATTTTTGGTTCAATGCTTGTTTATATTGTTGCAGTTCTGGTGATGTATTTAAAGTCAGAACCGATTCAGGGTTATGAAGTTCAACTGGGCTCTCTCTCTGTGTCAAAAACTTATACAGGAATTGCAATTCGGCAAGAAGAGATTTTAAAATCTCCCTATACGGGTTATATCAATTATTATATCAGAGAAGGGGAGCGTGTATCTTCGAGAGATACTGTATATTCTGTTGATGAGAGTGGAAAGCTTGCCTCCCTTTTAAATGCCAATCGTCAAGATGATTCTACTTATACAGATACTGAGCTTGGGGAGTTTCGCTCTGAGGTTGTACATTATGACAGAGGATTTGACAACAAAGAATTTAGCAGTGTGTATGATTTTAAGTATGATTTGGAAGGCTCTGTAATGAAGTTGGTAAATACTAGCATGTATGAAAGTATGGAAACCTTAAATCAATCCAATTTAGGTGGAATGGTCTCTCTTTGCACTGCTGGCAAGACTGGGTACATTGTGTATAGTACCGATGGATATGAGGCATTAACTCCAGAACAAATTACGCCAGAAATGTTTGACCAGACACAATATGAGAAGACCAGAATCAGTAATAATGATTTAATAGAAAAGAATGCAACAATAGGTAAACTGGTCACAGATGAAAACTGGTCGTTGATGATACCTGTTGAGAAGGACAGGGCAGCTGAATTGGAGGAGGAAGAATACGTTGAAGTCAAGTTCATCAAAACACAGGAAACCTCTTGGGCCCAAGTGGTAGTGCATCATCTTGGAGGAGGGGAATATGTGGAGTTGAAGTTCAATAATTCATGTGTTACTTTTTGTTCAGACCGCTATGTAGACATTGAACTTTATGTGAATGATAAACAGGGATTAAAAATACCAAATTCTGCCATTGCTGTGAAAGAATTTTTTATTATTCCAGAAGAGTATATGAGCAAAGGTGGAGCTAATGGAAACTACGGAGTTTTAATGGAAAAACCAGATGAAAATGGAAATTTAGTTTATGAGTTTGTTGAGACTACCATCTATAATTCCGATGAAAATGGATTTTATGTGGATAATAGCAATCTAAAAGTTGGAAACTATATCTGCAAGCCAAATTCCACAGATAAAATGGCAATTAGCAAGTCAGGAACACTTGATGGGGTGTACAATATGAATAAAGGTTATGCGGATTTTAAACAGATTACAAAATTAGCGCAAAATGATGAATATGCCATTGTTAGTTCCAATACAAAATATGGGTTGACGGTATATGATCGAATTGTGCTTGATGCTGCGAGCGTTGACAATGATGCTTTTGTTTATCAATAAGGTTATTTCGATGTGGTTCAAGAATGCCATCGGCATTTTTGCTGCGGCGTGCGGGTCAGCTCTATGGACATATTACAAATTCGCACGTCGGCAATCCTGTCGGAGACTTATTTCAGTCGGAGATTGTGCTCCCACTGAGACAAAATTGTATTTTACTTGCCACTTATAGAAGTGGGGGAGACTCCGGCTAAGATAAAATCGTTTTGAAACGTCGGTAGACAGAAAGAGGGAGGGATTATATGAAAGATGCAACAATCAGAGAAAATTTAAAGGTGGTGGAGGATACAATTGCTTTTGCCTGCAAGGAGTCTGGACGAGGTGGTCAGGAGGTGACATTGATAGCAGTAAGCAAGACAAAGCCTGTGGAAATGCTTCAAGAAGCGTACGCATATGGATGTAGAGATTTTGGTGAAAATAAAGTACAAGAGTTATTAGATAAATATGAACAGATGCCAAAAGACATTCGATGGCATATGATTGGGCATCTGCAAAGAAATAAGGTAAAGTATATTGTGGATAAAGTTTATCTGATTCACAGTGTGGACTCTCTGCGGCTGGCGGAGGAGATTAACAAAGAGGCTGTCAAAAAAGATGTGTGTGTCAATATTTTAGTGGAAGTGAATGTAGCAAACGAGGAAACAAAATTTGGAATTGCTTGCGAAGAAGTAAAACAACTTGTGCGCGATATTGCAAAATTATCCAATATTCGAGTAAAAGGTCTTATGACAATTGCGCCTTTTGTAGAAAATGCTGAAGAAAACAGACCAATTTTTAGTAAATTAAGGAAAATATCGGTTGACATTATGAAAGAAAACATTGATAATATAGATATGGAAATTTTATCTATGGGTATGACAGGCGACTATGCAGTAGCCGTAGCAGAAGGAGCTACCTGTGTCAGAGTCGGGACTGGTATCTTCGGATTAAGGCAGTATATGCCGTAGAGAAAGGAATATGACTATGGGAGTAATGGACAAGTTCTTAGATGCATTACATTTGAACAGCGAGGAAGAAGACTATGATGACGATGATTTTTATGATGAGGGGGAGATCATCGACAATACAGTCAGAAAACCGATGAAGATAGTCCGCAATGAGGATGATTATGATGAACCTGTAGAGAAAGTAAAAAAATCGTCACAGAAAGTAACACCAATCCGCGCGGTAAAACGTGCACCCGGAAATGGAATGGAGGTATGTGTGATTAAGCCTACCAGTGTGGAGGATGCTCGAGAGATTACAGAAACACTTTTAGCAAATCGTACAGTTGTACTGAATTTAGAGGGATTGGATGTTGAGATTGCACAGAGAATTATAGATTTTTCTTCTGGATCTACATATGCAATTAGCGGAAATCTTCAGAAAATTTCCAATTACATATTTATTATTACACCTGCATGTGTTGATATTTCGGGAGATTTTCAGGAGATATTTTCGGGAACATTTGATGTTCCAGTTTCGCGCGGAGTAATTTAATGAGTAATTTTATAGAAAAGCTTTGGGATAAAAGGGGTAGGCTTCCCACTTGTGTTGAGAGTGGGGAGCTTTTTATGCGCGGACCCGCGTAGAGGAAATATGCTACTAACGTGGTGCTCGGGGCGCACGATGAGTAGGAAAAACTTTTTCCTATTCAATTTATAGAGGCTTCTATGGCGCGAATAGTAATAGTGTATACAGGGGAGGATTAAGATGTCACAGAGATTAACAATTAATATGAACAATAAATCAATCTATGATATTGTGTATGAACAGGACTTTAACAGCTTGGCAAAGGAGCTGGAACAATTTGGAATACAAAAGAAAAAATTGTGTATTATCACAGATTCTAGGGTTAAGAACTTTTATGCAGATGCGGTTTGTGAGGCATTGAGAGATTATTGCAAGGAGATTGTTGTCTATGATTTTCCGAGTGGTGAACAGAGCAAAAGTCTGGATACAGTAAGGAATATTTATGCGTATTTGATACAAAATAAGTTTGAACGAAAAGATATGTTGTTGGCGTTAGGAGGCGGCGTAGTTGGTGATACGACAGGTTTTGTGGCGGCTACCTATTTAAGAGGCATTGATTTTGTGCAGATTCCAACGACATTATTGGCACAGGTTGACAGCAGCATTGGTGGTAAGACAGGAGTGGATTTTGATCAGTACAAAAATATGGTAGGAGCTTTTTATATGCCAAGATTGGTATATATGAATGTGTCGACACTCAAGACACTCGACGACAGGCAATACTATTCAGGAATGGGAGAAGTTTTAAAACATGGTTTGATTAAGAGTGCGAAGTTCTATGAGTGGATTATTGATAATATGTATGAAATTCATGAGAGAAATCTAGATACGTTGGAGGATATGGTTTATAAAAGCTGTACCTGCAAAAAGTTAGTAGTTGAGAAAGACCCATTAGAAAAAGGAGAAAGGGCGCTGTTAAATTTTGGTCATACAATTGGCCATGCGATTGAAAAAGCGAAACATTTTGAACTGATGCATGGTGAATGCGTTGCACTTGGCTGTATTGCTGCGGCATATATTTCTTGGAAGCGGGAATTATTGTCAAAGGATGAATATTATGAAATCCGGGATATGTTTGTGCCGTTTAATCTTCCAATTTCCATAGAAGGGATTGATCCAGAAGAGATTTATGCACTGACAACTTCTGACAAGAAGATGGAGGGTGAGCAGATTAAGTTTATTCTTTTAAAAAAGGTAGGAAAAGCTATGATAGACACGACTGTCACCAAGGAAGAAATCTTAGCTGGCATTAACGAAATCTATTTCACAGACGAGGATTGGGATTCATAAAAAGAAATGATTGGAAAGAAAAAGAAATTATTGGTAATTGATGTGCTGTTAATGCTTTTGTTGATTATAATTGATCAGATTACAAAATTATTTGCAGTCGTCAAATTGAAGAATCAGAATCCCTTTGTGTTGTGGAAAGGGGTATTTGAATTGCAGTATCTTGAAAATCGTGGTGCTGCATTTGGCATGTTGCAAGGAAAAAAAGTTTTTTTTGTGCTGGCTTCCGTGGTTGTTCTTGCTGTGATTGCGTATGTTTTAATAAAAACACCTTATCAAAAAAAATATATAAAATTGCATATAACACTTGTGTTTATCGCAAGCGGAGCAATAGGGAATTTAATTGACAGAATACGATATGACTATGTAGTTGACTTTTTATATTTTAGCTTGATTAATTTTCCGATATTTAATGTGGCTGATATCTATGTAACTTTGTCGTCAATAATGCTGGCTAGTTTATTACTGTTTGTATATAAGGAATCTGATTTGGATTTTTTGTTTTGGAAATAGGCAAGTCAAGATATAAATGATTGGTGTAATATGAATAAAGTAGTATTTGATATATTGCCAGAAATGGAAAATGAGCGTATTGATAAATGTATCAGTTGTTATTTGACAGATTTATCAAGAAGCTATATCCAGAAGCTCATCAAAGAGGGCAATGTGCTTGTGAATGATACTGTGGTCAAGGCAAATTACAGAGGCAGGATTGAGGACAGGATAGTTTGCTGCATTCCAGATTGTGTGGAACCTGATATACCAGCACAAAATATTCCACTAAATATTTTATATGAAGACGAGGATCTTCTGATTATAAATAAGCCGAAAAATATGGTAGTGCATCCAGCTCCCGGGCATTATGAGGGAACACTTGTCAATGCCGTTCTGTACCATTGTAAAGGAACACTGTCAGGAGTAAATGGCGTCTTACGTCCGGGAATTGTACACAGAATTGATAAGGATACCACAGGTTCCATTATAATCTGTAAAAATGATGATGCACATCATGCGATTGCAGAGCAACTTAGAACACATCAGATTACTAGAAAATATAGGGCAATTGTATATGGCACTATAAAGGATGAACAAGGAACAATCAATGCGCCTATTGGGCGACATCCAAATGACAGAAAGAAAATGGCAATCAATGAGAAAAATGGAAAACATGCAATCACACACTATAAAGTACTAGAGCGTTTTGTCCAATATACCTATATTGAGTGCCAGCTAGAGACTGGAAGGACACATCAAATTAGGGTGCACATGGCAAGTATTGGATATCCTCTACTGGGTGATACTGTTTATACAAACCGAAAAGCACCATTTCATCTGGAAGGGCAGGTTTTACATGCAATGACAATCGGATTTATCCACCCAAGAAGTGGTTGTTATGTTGAATTTGAAGCACCTCTGCCAGACTATTTTGAGAAACTTTTATCTACGCTTCGGAGTTGAGAAAAGCCAATAAAGTTTCGTTTGAAATTTTTGCTGAATCAGTATATAATAGTATTAGGTGATAAAAATGTCTGTCAGAAAGGGTGATACATATGAAAACTATAATTACAATTGGACGTCAGTTTGGATCTGGAGGACATGAAATCGGAGAAAAGCTTGCTGACCATTACAAAATAAAATGTTTTGATAAAGAATTGCTTACAAGAGCGGCAAAAGAGAGCGGATTTTGTGAGGAGATGCTTCGGAATCACGATGAGAGACCGACCAATTCATTTCTCTATAACTTGGTTATGGATACATATACGTTTGGCTATAATTCCTCCTCATTTGTGGATATGCCAATTAGCCATAAAGTATTTATGGCGCAGTTTGATACAATTAAAAAGATTGCAGAAGAGGAGGCTTGTGTGATTGTCGGGCGTTGTGCAGATTATGCGCTACAAGAATACAAAAATTGTCTGCATATTTTTATCCATGCGAATGAAGATGCCAAGGTGGAGCGGATTATGCGCAAATATGAAGTTGATGCAGATAAAGCGCGCGAGATGATGGTAAAGAAGGACAGACAGCGACAAAGCTACTATAACTATTATTCCACAAAAAAATGGGGGCGCTCAGACAGTTATGATTTGTCAATTAACAGCAGTATTCTTGGCGTGGATGGGACGGTCAAATTACTTATTCAATACATTGAAGATTTTGAAGCGAAAAATCAATAATGATATTTTAAAAAGCATCTTATTCAATAAAGGTGCTTTTATTATGCGCATGAGCGTCCAAATGAAGTATGTCAGTAAAGCTTACGGACATCAAGCGCGCGAGTAGGGAAATGAGACTTCCTTACTCGATTGTACAGACCCGTGCAGAGGAAATATGTCGTTATATGGCACATTAGGGGTACGGCAAATAGATTTTAAATAAAAATATGACAAGTAAGAAAAAAAGTGCTATAATATCATGTAAAACTCATTTAGGGGGAGAAATATCATGGCATCGGCATCAGGAAATAGTGCATCAAGAGGCAGAAAAAATACAGGAAAAGGTACATCAAGAAATACAAAAAGAACAAGCGCTAGAACTAGGAGTAGAAAAAAATCTTCTGCTTCTGCGAGAAAAAATGTTGATAGTGCGGTGAAAAGCGAAGTAATACTCATTGTAATCTTTGCAGTGGCAATTTTTATGTTTTTGTGCGTGATGGGGCTGGGCGGCTCTATGTCTGCAGGAATAAGAAATGTTATGTTTGGAGTTTTTGGATTGCTTGCATATCTAGTTCCTATTCTTATTTTTTTGGGATTTGCTTTTGGAATTTCTAATAAAGGAAATACAGTTGCGATTGTGAAAATGGTTAGTGCTGTTATTTTATTATTTTTACTGGGGATTTTGGCGTATCTGTTTATGAAACAGGAAAATTTACTTACTGGGGATTCCTTAATGCAGGAGTTGTATCAGACTTCTGCAGAACATCATGCAGGCGGCGGTGTACTTTTTGGTACTATCGCACATGGAATGTATGCGCTTATGGGAATTGGTGGAACTATTTTTGTCGTTGTTGTACTTGGCATTATCAGTGTTGTGTTTATTACAGAGAAAAGTTTTTTGTCCAGCTTAAAGAAAGGCAGTTCTTATATTCTGGAATCTGCAAAGGAAGACGCTGTAAGAATGCGGGAATACAGGGAGAGCTTAAGAGAAAGATATGACGATTATGATGAGGAGTCCAAGTATGCGGAAAAGGTGCGTTCCAAACGGACAAAAAAAGGAAAGGAGGAGCCAGCGGAGGTTTCTCAGGAAAAAGTGCGCAGGATGGATAAACGAGCTAGAGGTGTGGTGTCAAGCTCTTCTGTGACGCTCAAGGCAGGGAGAAATGAGGAGCCTACTGCGCGGCAAGATATCCATGAAATTGTTATTTTGGAAGACGAATCTGGGATGGCAAATATTTATGAAGATATTAAGGCTCGACCATATAATGAGGCTTCCTATCAGGAAGAGTACTATCAGGAAGAAGCATATAGTGAGACTACCTATGAGGAGGCTGCATGTCAAGAAACACCTTATGACGAGATGGCGTATGAGGAGACACCTTATGATGAGTCTTCTTATAATGAAATATCTGACAGCGAAATGTGCTACAATGAGATGCCAGAAAAGGAAGCTTGCAATAGGGAAGTAGATTTAGGGACAATTGATTATTTTACAGATAATCCCGGCGTATCTGCTAAAAGTTCTTTTCTGGATGCATTTGAATCTAATACAGACACACAAAATGGAATGGTACATAATAATTTTCTGGAATTGTATGATGAAGGGACAGTGAATACTATACCAGAACCAATAACAGAAGATATTGTTCCATCACAGTCAATAGGAATACCATCAACTTTAGGAGCGGATATTTATGAAATTCGTCAAGAACAAGTTGCGAGCATAGAGGAGGAAGCTGTAGAACAATATATATTCCCGCCGATAGAACTGTTAAAGAAAGGGGAGAGAAAAAAGAGTGATTCTTCAAATCAGTTGAGAGAAACAGCGTTGCATTTACAACAGACATTAGAGACTTTTGGTGTCAGGGTAACTATCACAGATATTAGCCAAGGACCTTCTGTCACGCGGTATGAAATGCAGCCCGAGCAGGGGGTAAAAGTCAGCAAGATTGTGGGTTTAACAGATGATATTAAATTAAATCTTGCTGCGACAGATATTCGAATTGAGGCGCCAATACCCGGAAAGGCAGCAGTTGGGATTGAAGTTCCCAATAAGGAAACAAGTGCAGTGGCATTTCGGGATTTGCTTGAGTCAGAGGCATTTCAGAATTTCTCTTCCAACCTTGCATTTGCAGTTGGAAAAGATATTGGGGGGCAGGTAGTTGTCACAGATATTGCAAAAATGCCACATGTACTAATTGCAGGGGCTACAGGATCTGGTAAGTCAGTGTGTATCAATACAATTATTATGAGTATTTTGTACAAAGCAAATCCGGAGGATGTAAAACTGATTATGATTGACCCGAAAGTCGTGGAGTTAAGTGTGTACAATGGGATTCCTCATCTGATGATACCAGTGGTGACGGATCCCAAAAAGGCGTCGGCGGCGCTAAATTGGGGCGTGGCGGAAATGAATGACCGATACAGAAAATTTGCGGATTTAAATGTTCGTGATTTGAAGGGGTATAATAATGCCGCAGAGATGGGAAAGACAACACCAGATGGAGAGCCACTGCAAAAACTGCCTCAGATTGTAATTATTGTAGATGAGCTTGCAGATTTGATGATGGTGGCTTCCGGGGAAGTTGAGGAGAGTATTTGCCGTTTGGCACAGTTAGCAAGAGCTTGTGGAATTCATTTGGTAATTGCGACACAGCGTCCGTCTGTCGATGTTATTACAGGTTTAATTAAGGCAAATATGCCAAGTCGGATTGCGTTTAGTGTGTCTAGTGGCGTAGATTCCCGTACAATATTGGATATGAACGGAGCAGAAAAACTTTTAGGGAAAGGGGATATGCTTTTTTATCCACAGGGATATACGAAGCCTGCCCGAGTGCAGGGTGCATTTGTGTCTGACTCAGAAGTGTCTGAGGTGGTAAATTTTTTGAAAAATCAAAAGTTAGGAAATATTGCATATAGCTGTGATATTGAGGAGAAAATTAAGACCTTGCAATCTTCTGCTGGCGGATTTGGTGGTGCTGGCGCATCGGGGGGCAGTGATATGGATGCTTATTTTGCTGAGGCAGGAAGGTTTGTTATCGAAAAGGAAAAGGCGTCGATTGGTATGCTTCAGCGCGTGTTTAAGATTGGATTTAACCGTGCGGCACGCATTGTGGATCAGCTTGAGGAAGCAGGCGTGGTTGGTGCAGAGGAAGGGACAAAACCACGACGAATTTTGATGAGTATGGAACAATTCCAAAATTATCTGGAAGAACATATGTAATTTAATGGACAGAGGCTTTGATAAATGGTATTCTATTAGAATAAGTGAGTAGATAGTATATTATTATAACAGTAGCGAAGAAATACTGTTGTGAAGCTGGCAGCAAAGGAGGAGCAAACGATGAAGTCTGATATTGAAATAGCACAGGAAGCGGAATTATATCCAATTACTGAGATTGCGGAAATGCTTGATATGACAATAGATGATTTGGAACTATATGGAAAATATAAGGCAAAGATTTCTGAGGAATATTTAAAAAAAATAGAAAAGAATAAAGATGGAAAATTGATTTTGGTAACAGCAATCAATCCCACACCTGCGGGAGAAGGAAAGACTACAACAAGTGTTGGTCTTGGACAAGCACTTGGAAGATTGGGAAAAAGAGCAGTGATTGCACTAAGGGAACCTTCTCTTGGTCCTTGCTTTGGGATTAAGGGCGGTGCGGCTGGCGGTGGAATGGCGCAGGTTGTTCCTATGGAAGAGTTAAATTTGCATTTTACAGGAGATTTTCATGCAATTACAGCAGCTAACAACTTGTGTGCAGCATTGCTTGACAATCATATTCAACAGGGAAATGAACTAGGAATCGACACCAGACAGATTGTGTGGAAGCGGTGTCTGGATATGAATGACAGAGTACTTAGAAACGTAGTGGTCGGCATGGGGAATAAGACAGATGGTTTTGTGCGGGAAGATCACTTTGTTATTACTGTGGCGTCAGAGATTATGGCGGTGTTGTGTCTTGCAGAAGATATGGAAGACTTAAAGAAGCGTTTGGATAAGATGGTGGTGGCGTACAATTATGCTGGAGAGCCTGTCTGTGCAGGGCAGATTCATGCCACAGGTGCGATGGCAGCACTGTTAAAGGATGCTATCAAGCCAAATTTAATTCAGACATTAGAACATACACCAGCGATTATTCATGGTGGTCCTTTTGCCAATATTGCGCATGGCTGTAATAGTGTTCGCGCGACAAAGGCTGCTTTAAAAATGGCGGATTATGTCGTGACGGAGGCTGGCTTTGGCGCCGACCTCGGAGCGGAAAAGTTTTTTGATATCAAATGTCGTCAGGCGGAGCTTGTGCCAGATGCTGTAGTGCTGGTGGCGACAATACGTGCGTTAAAGTACAATGGTGGTGTGGCAAAGAGTGATTTGAATACAGAGAATTTGGAGGCGCTTGCAAAGGGGATTGTAAACTTAGAAAAACACATTGAAAATTTACAGAAATATAAGGTTCCTGTGGTGGTCACTTTAAACGCTTTTGTCTCTGATACATCGGCAGAGATTGCATTTGTAAAAAAATTTTGTGAGGACAGAAATTGTGAATTTGCACTTTCGGAAGTGTGGGAAAAGGGAGGAGAAGGTGGTATTGCGCTTGCGACAGCAGTTCTTAATACCTTGGAGACAAAAAAAAGTGATTTTACACCGCTTTATCCCAATATTTTTAAAATTAGTGAGAAAATCGGATGCGTTGCAAAAGAGATTTATGGTGCAGCGGATATTGTATTTGCGCCTGCTGCCCTAAAACAAATAGAAAAATTGGAAGAGCTTGGTTTTGGCAGTTTGCCCGTGTGCATGGCAAAAACACAGTACTCTCTTTCTGATGACCCAGAGTTGTTAGGAAGACCTGAAGGGTTTTCTGTGAATGTCAGAGAAGTCTATGTGTCGGCAGGTGCTGGCTTTATTGTTGTGCTTACGGGGGCAATTATGACAATGCCTGGACTCCCCAAAAATCCTGCTGCCTATCATATTGATGTGACAGAGGATGGTACAATAACAGGATTATTTTAAGCTGAGTAAGGAGTCTGTAAAGCATGAAGTGTCCAAATTGTGGAAATGAGTTGGAGGAGGGGAAACTGCTTTGCGAACACTGCGGCGAAGAGGTTAAAATTGTACCTGACTTTGATATAGAGCTTGAAGACAAGCTGAAAGAATCCATAAGTGATATGCTTCAAGATATGGCAGCAGAGGAGCTGCGCAAGAACGATTCTCATCAGGAGCCTGAAAATAAATCAGTAAAGGACACTACAAATGATCCAAGTGCTTATTTTCCAACAGAATCAAACGGTGTCCGAAAATTGCAGATTATTATTATTGTTTTAATGCTTATTATATTAGCAGTCGTTATTGTTGCGTTTACGGTTCATTCTGTCAGTGATCAGAGATATCATTCTTTTGACTATCAGTACAATAAGGCGATTGTATGTGCTGTTGAAAATGACTATTCCAGCGCAATAAATTACTTGGAGAGAGCACTTGCTATTCGACCAGAAAATTTGGATGTACGATTATTGCTTGCGGAATACAATGAAAAAAATGGACAACGGCAAAGAACAATTACATTGTTGGAAGAGATTTTGGATATGGGAGCTGACTATTCCAACAGAGAAGAAGTTTATAATAGATTGTTGAAACTTTATGAATCTGAGAAAGAGTATGTGAAAATGGACTGTCTTTTAAAACAGTGTGATATACCACGTGTTGTTTTTCGTTACAATAAATATATGGCATTTAAACCAGAGTTTAACAGACGGGGTGGAGTATATGATGAGAGGATTTCTATAACACTAAAAGGAAATACGCTAGGAAAGGTGTATTATACCATGAATGGCGCAATGCCCACAACAGATTCGATTGTGTATGAAAACCCAATATTGCTTGAGGCAGGAGATTATGTGATAAAAGCCATGTTTGTGAACACATATGGAGTGGAGAGTGAAACAGTTACGCAGCACTATGTCATCAATCAATCTGCGCCTGACAGTCCTGTGGTAAAACCGGAGAGCGGGACTTATGCGCAACCAGTGCTGATAGCGGCATTTTATGATGCGGGAACTAGTGTGTATTATACAACAGATGGCTCTGTGCCAGACAGGAATAGCATTCGATATAGAGACCCAATAGAGATGCCTTATGGTATCAGTAATTTTGCTTTTATTACTTATGATGCGTCAGGGCTTTGCAGTAAGATTGTCAATCGTTCTTATCAGCTTAGGATACAAGCAAACTTTGATGTGGAGCTTGCATTGCAGGTATTGAAAAATAATTTGTGGGCGAGCGGGAAGCTGCTAGATGCCGATGGAAATTTGCCGAATAAACCGGGAAGCAATCAATATAAAATAAAAACACTTTATAAGGCAGACGAAACCATGTATTATATTGTCTATGAGGAATATGTAGATCTTGATGGGAATGTGCATGATACAAATGAAATTTATGCCATTGATGTAAATACAGCGGATTTATTCAAAGCCTATAAAGCGGATGAGGGAATATATCATTTACAGCCTTTAGAGGAGTATGAATAAGAAAAAAGTTGAAATTATACTATATTTCAGATACAATGATAAAGATGCGAAAGGTGCATTTATAACAGAACTCATAAGAAAGGTATGGTGAAGTAGCGAATGTACAAGATTTTAGAAGCAAGAGAACTCACTGCCAACATTTATTTTATGGTGGTGGAGGCGCCGCGCGTGGCAAAGAATTGCCAGCCGGGACAGTTTGTGATTGTAAGAATGGATAAGGATGGGGAGAGAATACCTCTTACAATTTGCGATTATGATAGAGAAAAGGGAACAATAACCATTGTATTTCAGACAGTGGGTGCTGAGACTGCAAGAATGGCAGCGTTAAAAACAGGAGATTCGTTCCATGATTTTGTGGGACCGTTGGGGTGTGCCTCAGAGATGGTCAATGAGGACAAAGAAGCACTTGCAAAGAAGAAGATTCTGTTTGTGGCGGGCGGTGTCGGTACAGCACCAGTTTATCCGCAGGTGAAATGGCTACATAACAATGGGATTGCAGCGGATGTGATTGTTGGCGCAAAGAATCATGATTTATTGATTTTGGAAAAAGAAATGGAGGCAGTGGCTGGCAATCTGTATATCACTACAGACGATGGTTCTTACGGGCGCAAAGGCATGGTTACACAGACAATTCAAGAGCTTGTGAATGAAGGTAAAAAATACGATTTGTGTATTGCAATTGGTCCTATGATTATGATGAAATTTGTCTGCAAACTCACAAAAGAACTTGGAATTCCTACAACTGTCAGTTTAAATCCAATTATGGTAGATGGTACGGGCATGTGTGGTGCATGCCGTGTTACAGTCGGCGATAAAGTAAAATTTGCGTGTGTAGACGGTCCTGAATTTGATGGACATCTGGTAAATTTTGATGAGGCGATGAAGCGTCAGCAGATTTATAAGACAGCAGAGGGACGAGCAATGTTGAAATTGCAAGAAGGTGATACCCATCACGGTGGATGTGGTCAGTGCGGAGGTGAAAATTAATGGACGTGTTAACAAAAATACCAGTACGAGAGCAGGAGGCAACTGTCAGAGCTAAAAATTTTGATGAAGTTTGTCTTGGATATAATAAAGAGGAAGCGATGGAGGAAGCAGCGCGCTGCATTAACTGCAAGAATGCTCAATGTGTCAAAGGTTGTCCAGTTGCGATTGACATTCCGGCGTTTATTGAGCACGTAAAACTTGGAAATATTGCAGAGGCGTATCAGATTATCAGTCAATCATCAGCGCTTCCTGCTGTGTGTGGACGGGTATGTCCGCAGGAGAGCCAGTGTGAAGGAAAATGCATTAGAGGAATTAAGGGAGACCCAATATCCATTGGCAAATTAGAGCGTTTTGTGGCAGACTGGGCAAGAGAAAATAATATCAAACCAGAACCAGCAAAGGAGAAGAACGGAAGAAAAGTAGCAGTGATTGGTTCTGGCCCTGCAGGTCTTACCTGTGCGGGGGATCTTGCAAGACTTGGGTATGATGTTACTATTTTTGAGGCGCTTCACGAGGCTGGCGGGGTGCTGGTCTATGGGATTCCAGAGTTTAGACTTCCAAAGGAGGATGTTGTGGCAAAGGAAATTGCCAATGTAGAATCGTTAGGAGTTAAGATAGAGAAGAATGTTATTATTGGCAAGTCTATTACCATTGATGAGCTAATCGAGGAAGAGGGCTACGAGGCTGTATTTATTGCTTCTGGTGCAGGATTACCTAAGTTTATGGGGATTCCAGGAGAAAATGCAAATGGTGTATTCTCTGCAAACGAGTATTTAACTAGAAGTAATCTTATGAAGGCATTTGATGAAGATTCCAATACACCAATTATGCGCGGTAAAAAGGTTGCTGTTGTCGGCGGTGGAAATGTTGCTATGGATGCGGCGAGAACAGCGCTTCGTCTGGGGGCGGAGGTCCATATTGTGTACAGACGCAGCGAGGAGGAGCTTCCCGCGAGAGTGGAGGAAGTACATCACGCAAAAGAAGAAGGCATTATCTTTGACTTGCTCACCAATCCGACAGAGATTTTGGAAGATGAAAATAACTGGGTAAGAGGGATGAAATGTATTAAGATGGAACTTGGCGAGCCAGATGCATCGGGCAGACGCAGACCTGTCGAGATTCCCGGAAGTGAATTTGAAATGGAGCTTGATACAGTGATTATGTCGCTTGGCACTTCCCCAAATCCGCTAATTTCTTCGACAACAGAGGGATTGGAGACAAATAAATGGAAGTGTATTGTCGCCGATGAGGAATTTGGCAGAACATCAAAAGAAGGCGTGTTTGCCGGTGGTGATGCAGTGACTGGTGCAGCGACGGTTATTCTTGCTATGGGGGCAGGAAAGGCAGCTGCAAAGGGCATTCACAATTATTTATCTGGAAAGTAAAATGATAAGGAACTGTAAAGAAATAACATTATAGTATTACGTAGGATATGCCTTCGAGCGTGTATGTCAAAAAACGTAGGCATAGCGGGCTATGTTGAGGCTTTTTCAATTGATAAGGCAAATTGCTTTATGAATATGCAATCGTAGACATAGGCGAGCAAGATTGTAAAGTGATTATTTTACAGTTCCTAAATAACCTGCGCAAGTTGTGCAGGTTATTTTTGTATATTTTGAGAGGCTATTATGAATAGGAGATTTGCACATGTCAGAGAGAAATGATGATGTAAAAGTATATCAAGATAAGAAAGCAAAGGCAGAGGATTACAAAAGCTCTGCCTATACACTTTTAATAGTAGGTGTGCTTGGGATTGGTGCGTTTATTTTAATGGAAGCAGGTGTACTCCCTTTTCGGCTTGCTGGTTCTGGAAAATATATTACCTATGGTGTGATGGGGACAGTGTTTGGCGTATTTATTGTGATGGGTATTTTGTCATTAAAATCCTCAAAAAAGTATACGCAGGAAGCTATTACGGAAGAGGATTTGACAGGCAAAATTAAGATGTGGGCAAAGGAACATATTACAGCAGAATCTATTAAGGAACGGGTTTGGTTTGAGGAAGGCACGCCAGATGAGATGAAATATTTTAAGTATTTTGAGGGAATTAAGGCTGCTGTGACACAGGAGTTTGGCAATCTGAATGCGTCTTATCTCGATGCTTTGTGTGAGGAGTTATATGCTGAGATTTTTGAGGAAAATTGATTAGGGGTTGCAGAAAAATATTCTATATATAAAGTAATTAATTTATGCCTTGCTCTGTTTGGATCAATTTTAAAAAAAATTTAGTGGTTTATGCATCATAAGGAATAACCTATGGGGTTAAGATTTTACAATGCATATTAGTGTAAGCAAAAATCAAACACAATATATGCAAACTGTATTCATTATTTTTACAGTTTCTTAGTAGTATTTTAGAAATATTTGGAAGGGATAGATATAAGCAAAAGTTTATAAAAGTAGGTTACAATGAATATCACATTTGTTACAGTAGGGAAGATTAAGGAAAAATATTTTCGAGATGCAGTTGCTGAGTATCAGAAAAGGCTCTCAAAGTATTGCAAATTAGAGATTGTGGAGGTTGCAGACGAAAAGACGCCAGATAAAGCGTTAGAGACAGAGGCGGAACAGATTAAACAGAAGGAAGCAACGCGTATTTTAAAGACTGTAAAAGAAAATGCCTATTGTATTGCATTGACAATTGATGGAAAAAAGCGGGATTCTGTTTGTTTGGCAACGCATATAGAGCAGCTTGGACTTAGTGGGAAGAGCAGTCTTGTTTTTGTGATTGGCGGTTCACTCGGATTACATAACAGTGTGATACAGCGAGCGGATGAAACACTTAGTTTTTCAGATATGACATTTCCACACCAGTTAATGCGGGTTATTTTGATAGAACAGATTTATAGGTGTTACAGAATTATAAATGGAGAACCATATCATAAGTAAGGGCGAAAGGGAACGGAAGTATTTGGGAATAAAAAAGAATAAGAGTTGTATGTTTAACTTTATGTGAGTGAGAGGCTTTCATGAGGGTTTTATAATATAGGAACTTCATTCATTTGTGGACAATACAACAGAATTGGTACATGTAAATTCAGAGAAAAGACAGTATAAGGTAGATTACAGTATCTCTGTAGAGTCTTTTAGAATTGATAAGTGGATGCGGGAGAAATTCAAAGATGGCCAGCAGCATAATAATATTAAAACAAGTATACAATTATTCACCAGAGGAAACCATAAAGACATTAAAAAAGGCGATTACAGATGCGGGAATGATCTTAAATAAATTAGAGATTAGATATGACTCTAATGAAAAAATAATTGACGCGGAAGGAAGTATTGGTTTTATTGATAGTAAACATGAATTGCAACAATTTGCTTTTACAGTCAATAACATTGATATATATTCCGAGAAAAGTTTTGAGTGGTTAGTACCGGGGAAAAATTTGTTTTGGGCAATTGATATAGAAGATATAGGAGAATATCATCAACAAGTATTTGAATTTGCCATTGAATACTTTTATGAAAATACAAATGATTACTTATGGCTGGATTCACTTGAGTGGGCTTATAGTGCAAAAGAAATACAAAAACTGGCTCAAATACCATATTGCTCACAATGGCTTTACAATAAAATAGTTTAAAGTTGCAGAACTAGTGTAGTGACCAAATTATATTTAGCTTATTTTGTGGCCACATCAAACTTAGGATATAGAGATACCAGCTTTGTCCTGGCATTATCGGCAGTGAACTGCCATTGGATGCAGGCTGCATGTTTGTTGCGGTCGCTCTCC
>JAAZZQ010000036.1 GCA_014239155.1 Lachnospiraceae bacterium
CATAAATAAGTTACATGCAAAAATCCAGGGAGACAGGATGAAGAGCTATTTGTTTCCTCTGAAAAGTGCATAAAAAGAAGGCTGTTAAGATGCAGCTTTATTAAAGTACGAAAAAAATCAGGTAAAAAATCCACGGAGCAGAATTTCTTACCTAATTTTCATTTTCCTTGGAGTAAAGGTGCCGCTCAATCACCTAAAACGATGATTTTGCGACACCCCCTTTTTTTATTGTATTGTTATTCTATCAGGTTAGATGTATAATCAATGTACTATCTTAGACAGTACCCGTCTGATTTTATAAGTAAGAAATAAGGATGGGGTGGGGCTGTGTCATATATTCATTCATTTATTCATAATTATAACAGAGATTATATCATTAATTTATTCAGTAATTGGTAAATGAAGATTCCGGAAACCCTGAAAAATAGGGCATTTGGGGAATTCAGACCGGGCGGGGCATAGGAAAATGTGGACGAGTCCGTAAAAAAAGAGGATGAATTTCTAAAAAAGAGGGCGAAATATTCCGGGTATTGGAAGAAAAGATTTGAAAGTGGGCGAAAAATTTTCTTTTGTGGAAAACTTATGGGCAAAAAAAGAAATCCGTTCCCGGATTTTCGTATAAATATCGGAAGATAAAAGAACTGGCAGCAAATTGTCAGAATAAATGATAAAAAAAGGCACGCAAAAAAGACCTGCACTCAGGATGCGGCGAAAAAGAAGGACTTTCTACAGATGATAGTTCTTGCAAGGGCGCCGAATTTTTCAATCGGGCGGTTCTGGAGGACATATTTATTATAGACCACGCTGATTGCCATATGTACCATATGCAGGTTGTACTGCAGTGCCAGGGATGCAAGATCCTCATAGTCGGCAATGGTAAGGATCAAGGAGGGATATTTTTCGGACGGGCTGATATCCAGCATGGAAAGGATGGTATCAAGGCGTTCTTTTTCTTCCGGCTGACCGGCATTGGAAGCATCCTCCAGGATTGTATTGATATGGTCTACATGCTCTATCAGGTTTTCCTTTGTTTCTTCCAGCATCTTCTCACGGGAGATTTTCTGCGCGTATTTCTCATTGATTGCAAAAGTGATGTTCTTTTCATCAAATGAGAGCTGGAAGATTGCATCATTTTTCTCCAGGGCTTTCTGTATGACGTTACGTTTGCAATAAGACGGCAGGAAGCCGCGGAGCCGCGCATATTGTGTGGTGACGGGGGATAAGGTGTCGCTATGGGTATCATAACAAGAGGCATTGTCAACTTCCAGAATGCCCTTTAAGTTCAATCTCAGTGTATTCAGGTTTTCAATGCCGCACAGATCTGACAGCATGTCCTGTGACATGGTAATATAACCGCGTCCGCCTTCGGCTGCAGTTTTGTGGTAGTCCTTATATTCCGTCAGTAAAATATTTATGCAATGGTCACGGATGCCGGAATTGCCAAAGTAACAGTATCCGTAATCCTGCAGCACATCATTGCAGGCGTCTATGGTGGCAGCCGTACAGCCAATCGTGGCAGCCAGTTCCTTTTTGCAGACATCCTTGATAAATCCATATGCGTCCGGCTGGAGGAAGTGGTATAATAAGAGCAGCCTGATGGCATTGAGCTTTAATGTGGGCTGGTAGCCATAGCGGTTCTTTTCATTGATGTAGCGCTTTTCGGTGGTGTAGGAGGGTTCCCATACCGACGTAGGGCAGGTATGGCAGAAGCAGTGGATCTTGTCAGCTTCTTTGTCCAGTCCGAGTGCCCTGAGTTCTTCCTTTTTCTGATGGACAATGCAGTTATGGCAGTCTGACCTGTTTTCATTCAGGACATCGGGCCCTTTGGAATAAATCTCAACGTAATTCTTCTGCAGGCCGATGGCTTTTGTGAGTATGCCTTTCCCGATACGGGCATAGCTGTTCAGTTCCATGGCATGAACCTCCTTTCCATTCTTCTGATATATCTTGTAGCGATTCTATAAAAAAGTACATGATATAGTATTCTGAGGTTCATTATAAGCATAATTTTTTGGCTTGTAAATGCTTCTGAAATGGCGAGGAAAAAGGTATCTTTTTACGGAAATTGCATATTTTGCCAGCTTTTTTCTGCTTTTTAAAACGGCGAAGAAAATGGGACTATTTCGTCTTAATCCTTGTAAAAGTTATGTTTCTGGCTATGGATTTCCATAGTAAAAATTTTTTTATGAAAAAAACGGCGAAGGAAATGGCATTAAAAAGCGGCATAATCTGATGGAAAATAATAAAAAATCAAAAACGGCGAGAAATATGGTATCAAAAGACCGATTTTTATGATAAAACGGAGGGTAAAAATGATTCAAAAAAATTTATGGCATAAAATGAAACCGTAAAAATGGCGAAAAAAGTGGTATCATTTTTGCAGATATGCGTTTTAGGCGAAAAAAAAGGACGCAAAAAGGGAAAATGGCGAAGAAAATGGTATCATTTTGATGATTTCAGAGGAAGGAATATTAAATTTGCGGTGTTTCGCCTTCTTTTATTTGGGGAGAAAATCGCAAAAACGGAAAAAAGGCGAGAAAAATGGTATCATTTTTTCAAAAACGGTACGTTTAGAAATGAAACGTTAAAAATGGCGAAGAAAATGGTATCATTTTTATATATAATTCCATAAAAAATGAATCTGTGTTTAAAACAGAAAAAACGGCGAAAAAAATGGGAGTATTTTTTGGGGTTCTAAACCTGTAAGAAACAATACAGGCAAAGTAAAAAACCATCCGGTTCAGTGTTCATAACCGGATGGTTTTTTTGGATGTGTCAGCTTTTACCGGCTTTCCATTAAGTAAGGTCTAACGTTGTCTGGACAGCTATGGGGTTCTGTGGTGGAGGCGTTTCTGCTTCTGCGGCGTCAGGAATCTGCCCTGTTCTTCCTGCTTCATTGGTGCTGATCAGGTCGGCACGCTCATCATCACTCAGGGTAAAATAATACAGGTGGAACAGCCCCTGTCCCTTATCATAACGGAAACTTGCAAGCGCAATTTTCTTTTCGACGAATTCCTCAAGGGTTTCTGTAATCAGTTGGATGTTATCCGCCTTTTTCTTCTTCTTGAACAGGATGATACGCTGGAAATAGGAATAATCATAGGTCTTGTACAGGTATCCGTGTTCATCCGGAACAGAGGATACAGACAGCGCAATGCGTTCCTTCTGCAGATTATGGTAAAGCAGCCTGCTCAGCTCCAAATCCAAAGAGTTGTAGTTGCTGGAAGTTACGGAAATCATTTTTTTCTTTGTGATGGATTCGTACAGCGTATTACCAAAAGTCACGGAAACATATTCCTTTCCGTCTTTGGAAATGGTCCTTACATTGTCAAAAAACGAAAAAGTATAGATTGGTTCATTTGGATTTTCTTTTTTATACATTTGGAATGCGGTGCGTGCCATGTTATGCAGGCGCATCTTGATATCGTCATAAAGCCTTTTGTTTGGGCGGCTGTTGATCGCTTTTGCAATCGTGCCGACTTCCAGTGTAATCTGTTTGCTTTCATAAAAGTCGAGGTTAATGTGGTTGATCAGCGTCATAAGGATCTGGTTGTCCTTCGGGTCAAACACGCGGAGTTTATCCACGTTCGGCGCTTCATTCGGGTCATAGCTGACTAACATCTGGAATGTTGTGTCATCCTTATCGAAATTCACAAGATCTGCCACATAGGAATCCAGGGACTCTTTGAAAGGAACAGAAAACTTTGCCGGGGCAAAAAAAGGTTTATCCAAAAGGATGTCCGGCTTTTTGGAAAAGTAGTTATCAATGTTCCCGTCATAGGACTCCGTAATGATTTCAATCAGATTAATGATTAAATCATTTTTAAAGCTGGTCCTCACCTGATGTTTTGTCCTGTTTGACAGAAGGGGATAATCAATCAGGAGGCTTTTATCATTTTGCTGCCAGTCAGCCAGTTTTTTCTGGTAATTTTTAATCACGGTTTCAAGATCCGGCGCATCATACAGCTTCAGAAAAACACTGCCCATCATCTGGTCATGGTCATGCCAGACAGAGTAGTAGGGACTCTTCTTATCGGAAAAGGCATATTTCTCATGGCTGCTTTCGTGGTTGGAAATCCAGCGCTTCCTTTTCTGGCGGCGCATCTTGACCTGTGTATTATAAACGGAATTGATTTCTGTCTTTTGGGTTTCTTTTTTTATGTATTCCCACAAAGTATCGGCAACAAGCCCGTTTAAGTCTGCATATTCATCAAAATACCTTAAATGCTCTATGGAAAAAAAGTTTTTCAGGCGCTCGTCTAAATGATCACAGAGTGAAGTGATCAGCTGTTGCGGGTAAGTTGGCATGTTAAAACCTCCGACTTTACTAAATTCCATACTATTATACTACTTTCTAGGGCAAATGGCAAAGAATTAATCCGTGACAGATTGCA
The DNA here is from genome assembly GCA_014239155.1 of Lachnospiraceae bacterium. GTDB lineage: Bacteria > Bacillota > Clostridia > Lachnospirales > Lachnospiraceae > COE1. The sequence continues at coordinate 4,395 of JAAZZQ010000036.1, forward strand.
GACAGCAGGGCAAAATATCAAATTATTGCCATGATAAACTTGCAGACGGCTGCCGGGAAAATATAGAATACAAAAATTCACATGAATTTTATTGTGAATGAGAACAGGTTTTTATATAATTAGATAACAGGGAAAAGGAGGTTGTTTCGATTATGATGAGTTTGTATGATGAGGAATAAGTTATGCGTTCCTATATCAAAAGTGAGCGTTATGAAGCAGCACAGGAAGCAGAGCAGAACAAAGCAAAAAAGACAGCTATCCATTTGATAAAATTAGGGAAAATGTCTTTAGAGGATATAGCAGAAGCTACGGAGTTGTCTCTTGATACCGTTAAGGAATTGGAGAGCCAGTCAATGCAGATGGCATAATTTTGAGCAGATACAAAGGTGTGGCTTCATCCTGTATATGAGCTAAAGTAAAAATAGATAGGGAAACTTATCTGTTTTTTTACTGGAAAAATTCCGCCGGGCGGAAAAAATATTAAATTTTATATTCCGGATGGTCTTGCATAAATAGCAAAGAAAAGGATTGCAAGGCGTCCTGATTAATGATAAGATAATTAAAACTATTTTTATTTTCAGCTCTGCCTGTTTTGGCAGAAGCGCATGATATAATTCCTGGGAACAGGTATTATTCGAAGATAAGAGTAGCCAGCCTTCGTATGAGGGCTTTTTTTAATGCCTTTTTTGGCAAATATAAAAGGAGGAGAATATGGACAGGATTAAAAAACAGTCAGAATTTTCAAGAAAAAAGTTTAATGACGCAAAGATGGGAGCCTATTACACGGATGTGGGGCATTGCCGGTCTATCAGCAGGTTCTTACAGTTCCCGGAGGATGAGGAGGTGTGCTGCCTGGAACCATCCATCGGGGATGGGAGGGCTGTCCTTGTGGTAACAGGCAAGGATTTGGGAAAGCGTCCGGATGTCAAAATATTCGGCGTGGAGATCAATGAGGAAACGCACAGGACTGTCAGCCGGGATGAGGACATCCATGTATGCTTAAAGGCAGATTTTCTGAATGATGTCATCATAAGTCATTCTGCATTTTCCTTTATGTTTATGAACCCGCCCTACGGGGTGCAGGAGGACGGTGAGCGGTACGAGCTGGCTTTTTTGAAGAAGGCGCAGCCATATCTTTCCAAGGGAGCCGTTGCCGTGGTGGTAGTTGCGCGGTATATGGCAGAGCAGCGGGAGTTTCTTGCGGAATGGTGCGGCGGATTTGAACCGGATCATTTGTACCGGTTCCGGGAAAAAGAGTATGAAAAGTACCAGCAGGTAGTGCTGATCGGAAGGAAGAAAGGAAAATATGAAAGAAATGAGGAGGAGGAACAGCGCCTGTACGATATGGTATCGGATCAGGAAAAGATACCGGCACTGCCAGAGGAGTATAAAGGGGAATGTATTGTCGTTCCCAAATCCCATGAAGCCAGAATCAGCGAATTTATGACGCGGGTTTTCCATGCCGGGGATGCTGCGGAATGCTTGAGGACGAGTCCGCTTCAGGAAATGGTAAAGGAAAAGATAAGGGTTTCCCCCAACAATGTCGTCAACTTAAGCCGAACTTGTCCCTTCTTACACAGAAAAAATAATTTCTAAAATTAAAAAACACTTGACAAATACGCCGAAAAATGTTGTATCGCAATTAATTATCTTATTGATTGTGAGGTATCCTTATGTTC
>JAAZZQ010000004.1 GCA_014239155.1 Lachnospiraceae bacterium
TACCAATTGGATTCTTTTCGTTGTATAATAAGTCTGACGTACAGGGTCACTCTCTTTCGTATATTTTAGTTCGCAAACTTATTATATATTGAAAGTGTCCTGTGCGTTATTTTATTTCTCAAAAAGTTGTAAAGTGGTGTATTATTTAATAGTATAATAAAATATTGATGAGTAAATTTACAAAGAACAATATTACAAAAAAAACTGAATAAAATAATACTATTTAAAATATCAAATAAAATAATATTCTTTATAATAATATTATAAAAAAGTAGTAGCATTCTTAGTAAAAATATAATATTATAGATTATAACTAAATAGAAAAAGGAAAAGTAAAATGAAAACAATTGTATTAACAAATCAAAAAGGCGGTGTCGGAAAGACAACATCTTCATCAGAGTTTGCTTATTTATTTGCAAAAAAGGGTTATAAAGTTATTCTGATCAGCTTTGACCAGCAGGGAGATCTAGAACTTCAACTTAATATAGGCGATAAAAAAAAATATTCTTTACTAGACTGTATGCAGGCAAAATGCAGGATTGATGAAGCAGTCATTCATCAATCCTGCATTTTGATTTTTTAGCCAGTGATGATGATCTATCACAAGCGGACAAACTTTTTCCTGACACAGTGGATGCATTTTTATTTAATGATGTCATTGAATGGCTTGAAGAAAATCTGAAATATGATTTTGCAGTCGTGGATACGGCGCCTTCTCGGTCGATTTTACATAGAATGGCGCTTATGGCTGCAGATTATGTATTAATTCCTGTGGACAGCTCACCCGGGAGCCTGAAGGGTATATCAAAAATTAAAGAGGATATCGATCTACTGAAAAAAAGAAAGATGTCCCACGCAGTTGTTTTGGGTACATATATGACAAGCACTAGAAAAACAAATCTGAGTAAAGGTATTGAGAATCAGTTGGAACAATTATCAACTGCGAACGGAATTGTTAAATTTGAAAATTCAATCCGGCAGACTACATGTGTCGGAGAATGTAAGCAGTTTAAGCTCGCATTAAACGAATATGGTTCTCAAAATAATGCTGCTTTTGATTACAGAAGATTAACCAACGAAATATTAAAGAGGATTGAGGAATTTCAATTGAAAGAAGGGAGGATTAAGTAAATGGCAAAAAAAATTCCAGGGATTTATTCAAACAGATGAACAGTAATTTCAATATTTTGGAAGAGACAAATAAATCCCCGATTCTTAATACTGAAAATGAACCTGATGTAAAAACTGAAGAAAGTTCATCCACAGATGGGAAAAAAGTAACAGAAAATAAAGACACAGGATTGAAAAAGTCACAGGAACAGATGGTTAAAGAACCTGCACATAAAACGGCGGAATCGGAAAAAAAATCTGTTTTGGAAGAAACAGGTTCTTTAGAAAAAAAAGACAATAATCTGGTCCGAATCACATATAACCTTACATATGATCTCAATGAAAAGTTTAACAGTTTTACAAAACAATATGAATTGTATAAGACCTCATTGATTAAGGCACTTATGGAAGGCTGGCTGGATGGCAGCATAGAATTTGATGAAAATGAGGTCCTTTTCAACGACGGGCTCATAAAAATCAAAAAGAAAGCAGGATCAAGAAAAGCAGTGGGGTCCATATTGGTATCAGCAGAGTTAGACAATGCCTTTACAAAAAAATGCCATGAGACAGCGATAGAGAAAAATAATTGCATTTTTAGATTATTAAAAAAGTATTTGGAACAAAAAATGCCTAATGGCAAATTGTAATATTTTATAATTTCTGCATAAATCCATAAAGCTTCAGAGTGAATTTGTAAAGCTTTAAGGAAGTATTGCATAATCATCACAGATAAATATAAAATCAGTAGAATAAAACATAATAAATATAGGGGAGATTGAAAAAGAATGAGAGATACAGCTATAGAAATGGCAAAGCGGATGCTGGTGGATAGTATATGGAAAAGCGCTAATTTTGAAGGACTTGGAACAACATTTCCGAAAACAGAAGCAATCTTGGCAAATGCTCCAACAACTACAAAAACGGAAGAAGTGCTATTTGTTATCAATATGAAACGGGCTTGGCAGTTCTTGTTGGATAATCTTGAATATAATAATTGTATTATGCTGTTGCGGGAATACGATAAAATTGTTGGAGAACTGCTATTTAATTATGCGGGTGAAATAAGAACAATTCCGGTACAGATCGGCGGTACATCATGGGAACCTGAAATGCCACATACAGGAATAATTATGGAGGCAATCAAAGAAATCGATAAGATAGAGGACAATGAACTGAAAGCATTAAAATATTTTTGCTATATTGCAAGAACTCAGATGTTTATTGACGGAAATAAACGGGTGGCGCAGTTGATGGCAAATAAAGTGCTTATTGAAAACGATATAGGAATATTTCAAATACCCATTGAAAAGTTAGAAGAATTTAAAGGAATGCTAATTGAATTTTATGAGACAGGAGACGATATAAAAATTATTGGATTTATGAAGGAGCATTGCATTAGAAGAGTGAACCATTGAATGGATTATTTCACGAAGTAGGTAGAGGAATAGTGTGAAAGAAAGCAGGGGATAGCCAAAAAATGGCGCACTTTAACAAGCTATCACAAGGTAGCACAAATAAGAATATATATTCTGGTTCGGTCTTGTGGCTGATGTTTTAAGAAACTAATTGCGATCCGGAAATAATCCCCTCACGCAGTAAAAGTTTCTTGGCTTGTTTGATAGCCCTGGCTTTTTGTTTCCCAACAAGAGCCTGCGGCATATCAATTTTGTATAAGTCGCTCGGATTCCATGCTTCTCCAGTAGACAGCATCTGAAAGACAGCAGTGAGAATCATACGGGCAATAGCAATAATAGCCCTTTTCTTGCCGCGGCGCTTTACGAGAGATTCATATTTCTTTTTGTAGTAAGGAGATTTGTCAGATTTCACGGCTGCATGGGCAGCTTGTACCAATGCAGGTTTGAGGTAGACTCCGGCACGTGTAATCTTAACAGATTTCTTCTTACCAGCAGATTCATTGCTGCCCGGCGTAAGACCAGCCCAGCAGCATAAGCGTTTTGATGAGCAGAACTGGGACATATCAATACCAATTTCGGAGATGATAGTGATTGCGCTATCACGTTTGACACCCGGAATGGTACAGAGGAACTGGACAGCATTTTCAAAATCAGGGTTAGAAGAGATCATATTTTCTATCATTTTATCAACATCATTGATTTCGGCTGTGATATAATCCATATGTGCGCGGACGAGGCGCATACGGTATTTTTGGGCATCAGTCATCTGATATCCTTCGATGGATCCTATAACGGCATCTTCTTTGGATTTGAGGCTCCGAAGAAGCTTTGACGCGATTTCTTCGTGGCTGATGGATGTACCCGATTGTTCAAGCAGATAGTCGATAATGGATGTGGATGACTTCCCAAAGATATCGGAGACAACAGGATCTAATGCAACATTGCAAACAGTAAGAGCGTTCTGATATCTATTCTTTTCACTTGAACGGCAGGAAACGAGTTTGTAACGGTATCTTGTATATTCCCTTAAAATACGGATTGCTTTACAGGGAATGTAACTGCCTTTCACAAGTCCCAGACGGAATAAATCCCCGATCCATTTGGAATCTTTTTCATCGTCTTTGTTACCTTTTACCGCCTTTACCCATTTGGGATTGGCAATGACAACATTGATATTGTCTTCGAGAAGATTAAAGACGGGAACCCAGTATTTCCCAGTGGATTCCATGCAGACATCATGACAATCGTTGTCAAGAAGCCATTGCCTGAATTCAAGAATGGAATTGTTAAAGGTGGAAAAACGCTTCTTTTGGTAAGAGGGCTCAATACCACCAGTAGTTTTTACAATTGTGGCAACGAGAAAAGATTTGTGGACATCGACACCACAACAGGTTTGGTAAGTAACTTTCATAGTCAGACTCCTTTCGCAAATGATAAGAAGCCATTGACTGAACTGCCACACAATTAAACTAAAGCGCTTAAACAATTCTTAGTGTACGGATTCGAGATACCACTTATTTGTGCTTGAAAAGGCAGAACTTACACTGATTTATATGCTGTCTAAAACGAAGAGAGTAATTACAACTTCTCCTCCCGTGCTTTGTAGTATAGCTTCCTGCAAGCTATTTTACAGCACAACGTGGAGAGTTGAAACACTTTCATTACTATTTGTGCCGCCAACTGGAAGGCGGCGGAATGGAGATTTATATGAAAAATTTTTCAGATAAAAGATGGCAAATATTTTGTATTAGCTATATGTTGATTTTTTTATTGACTGCATGTAGATATAACGAATGCTCAATGATTGGGGAAGTTATATTTGACTGTTTTATGACAAATATAGATGAAATTGAAGTAGGAAAAGAAGTAGAAACTATTTTTACTGCATGTCTTATAACAGATGAAAAGATAAATAGCGTTACAGTGCAGACGGAAAGCGGAGAAATACTTGGTTATCTATACGATGATGGCGTTGGTAGCGATGAAACGGTTAACGATAATATTTTTACTGGAAACATAATATTACAATCAGATGAGGAAATGCACCAGAATGTTTTTGCGTCTGTTAATGGTATAAATAGTGAAATTGTTGATATTTTCTTTTATGAAGAACTTACAAAAGATGATTTTGAGAAGTTTAGTAATGTTAATTTAGAAATTATGAAAATACAGCAAAAATATGTGGATGAAGAGGGTTATGTAAAAGAAGAAAGTATAAGAAGATTATTGACTGGTGTGTCTGAATATTTGAAAAAAGAAGGAAATTCAAATAATGTTGCAAGCTATCAACTGGAAGATGATAGTGTGTATATAAAATTTAATAATGGAATAAGACATATTTTTATTCCACATTTAAAGGGAGTAATGAGTTCAGGTGAGTCCAAAAGGATAGTGACAGTAGAACCAATTAATAATTCCTTTGGGATTACTTCAAGTTTAGGTTTTGCATGGTTAGATAAATATATGAATAATTTAGAGTATCAGGGTGGTTATGATGTTTCTTCAAATGCTAGAATGATTACTAATGTGGATGGTTCGTATTATTACGACAATAAGTATAGTGGGATGAATTTATCAAGTACAGAATATATTCCATCAGATGATGATCAGTATATAAATTATGAAGTTTCTATTGAAAATTGCAAAAAGTTAGCTCAAAGTGGAATAATTATTTGGGAAGGGCATGGTGGATATGCAAAAGAAATTGGATCTGCTTTGATTACGAGCGAACAGGCTAATTTAATAGACAATTTTCTAAAATATTCGGCAGATTTGAAAGAGGGGCGCCTTGTAACTACAGGGGGATGGTATACATTTGGAACCGATTTTTTGTTCTGTAATTATGGCATTACATCTAAGTTTTTTGATTATTACTATTCAGATGATTCACTTGAACAATGTCTGGTGTATCTTGGAGCTTGCCATTCTGGAACAGATTCTAGATTGGCGGATAGTTTATTGAATAAGGGTGCCAAGGGAGTATATTGTTCAAAGGGTACTATAAATATGGAATATGAGATATTGATGCGTACAACAATATTTTATAATTTGACTAAACGAAATGATGAAGGAAATTATTTAACGACAAAAGATGCATTAGGAGTAGCATATAAAATAATTGGAGAAAATGATTTTCATCACAATGATACATATATTACATATTTTGGTGATAATGAATATTCCCTTTTCGATAACGAAATACTTAATCATGAGTATGATAACAAAATACAGGAAAATGATGTTAATACAAAACAAATTGATTTAACACAATATCTGGATATATTTGCTGATTTTTACAATGTGGCTGGAGGATATTATAGCGATGAAACAGGTGATCATGAAAATTGGGTAATTGGAGAAGGGATTCAATATGGCAATTATTTTGAAAGCCCATCTGTTGATGAGATTATTATATCAAGTAGTAAATACTCTTTATTTGGATTGTATGTTGGAATGAATATTGAAAGTGCAAAAATGTGCCTAAATGAATGGAATATTGAAACCGAGATGGATTATTCAAAAGGAGATATGCATATCTGGCTTGACATTGATGAAAGCAGGATGATAAATGAATTTGGGTTTTGGAAAGATATCCAAAGGGAGTCTTATTTAAAAAATGTTTTGGAGAAGTGGCAAAGTGGAGATTACTATGGTGAATTGATTGATGAAAATGCTAATAGAGATTTTGTCGGAAAATTATCATATGGAGAAAGCTATTATTATGGGGAGTATGATGCGAACGGAGATAGAAGTGGGATTGGTGTTGCAGTATATAAAATAAAACATGGGAATGATGGGGATTTTCGTTCAGCATACTATCTTGGAGAGTGGAAAAATGGTATGCGTGAAGGAGTAGGAGAATGGGTACTAAAACAAAGCGATTATTGGGGAGGTGGTATTTCGTATTGCTGTAAATGTAACTGGATAAATGATTTTCCAGAAGGGAGTATAAGTATTAGCTGGTGGAGTTATGACGCATACTGTGCAATTGAAGGAACAGTATCTCAGGGTTTATTTGATAATGAAATAAAAAAATATAATTCTTCTAGCGAAAAGCAGAACCCAATGCACTATAATTATTCAAATGGGTATGTCTATGTAAATTTTATTGATGAATCAAAAGGGGATTACCGGTATGCTGTATGCGTAGATGATCAGGATAATATTGGATATTTTGAAGAAGATGAGGTGGATAAGACTCATGGTATTTGGGGATTTGCTGATTTAATTTATTGAAATAACATAGAGAAAATTTATATTAAATTAACTCGTTGTGTTAGTTAATTCTTTTGAAAGTAATCAATATTTTGTATAATTCTTATATTTATATACTATATATTGATTAAATATAGTAATGTTATGTTCCACCTCAAATTTAAACTTGTCCAAGTCATAATGCGATGACAGCTTTTGATCCAGATTATTGGATAATATAGCTTAAGAGCAGTTGCAAAATCAATATTTTGCGATTTCATAAAGTTAATATACAGTATATTGATTTGGCTTTTGAAATTTAACTAGCACAACAGGTTAAATTATTTTAGATGTTACAGAAAGGCTTTGGATTTATCACATTGGTCAAAACCAACATCAGGTGGATCCGTGCGGAAATAGACAATCATATGGAAGACTTTAATACGGTATCCAGCACTTGTCCGTTTGACACGGCGACTCATGGCATCACTTTGATGCTGATGCATGACTTTGAAAAGACACGCAGATATGCCAGCCACAAGAGCGGTGGCGGAAAAGGTTTTGTCGAGAAGTTTTGCAGACGTATATACCTGCATATTTATTTTAATGCCGCCCGTCAGGCAGAAGATCGGACAGTATTTGAAACGGATCTGATGGAACTGAAGACACTTCTGGAAAGTGGCATGGATATCAGAGAACTAGACGAATAGTCGCAAAAGAAAGCCAGCAAATATATGTCCATCCGCAGTTGGGGAACTAAAACAACTATATCCTTTAACGACAAGGCATGCAGGGAGTCGGACCAAGGCTGGGCATACCAGATGAAAGCGTATTCCCACCGCCTCAGAGAGGAGCATATTTTTCAAAGTATGTCGCGGAAAGGTTGCTGCTATGATAATTCTGTGATGGAAAATTTCTTTGGGCTGCTGAAGCAAGAAATCTATTATGGCATTGTTTATTACAGTTATGAAGAACTAAAAGCTGAAATAGAAAGATATATTAAGTATTATAATGAAGAACGGATAAAGGAGAAACTGGGATGGATGAGTTCTGTGCAATATAGGCTTAGTCTCCCGGCTGCATAAAACTAGCGAGGCAGCCGAAACTGTCTCGCTAATAAAGTCTAACTTTAAGGGGTCACCTCAA
>JAAZZQ010000003.1 GCA_014239155.1 Lachnospiraceae bacterium
TCCCTCACAGAAGTGAATAAGACCCCTTGAAGACGACGAGGTAGATAGGATATAGATGGAAGTACAGTAATGTATGAAGTAGAATATTACTAATAGGTCGAAGGCTTATCCTGAGAGGTATGGAGAAGGAAATGTTGAAGAGAATTAATTTTTGTGTTCGGTTTTGAGGGAATACTTCAAAATTTTAATTGGCTCCATGGTCAAGCGGTTAAGACATCGCCCTTTCACGGCGGTAACACGGGTTCGATTCCCGTTGGAGTCATTGTTAAGCTTGAACGTTTTATATTTTAGAAGCAATGATATTTGTCATTGCTTTTTTGAAGTATATTTCAAAATATAATATTATATCAGAGTCAAGAATATTGAACTTAATGATATCTTGTGTTATACTACATCAAAAAGAATATGGGAAAAGGAGCATACAACATGAGTAAAGGATATTCTATTGAAACGAAATGTATTCAGTCAGGATGGCATCCCAAAAATGGAGAGCCAAGAGTTTTACCAATTTATCAGTCAACGACCTATAAATATGAAACTTCTGATGAGATGGGAAAATTGTTTGATTTAGAGAAAGAAGGATATTTTTATACAAGATTGCAGAATCCTACTAACGATATGGTTGCACAAAAAATTTGCGAGTTGGAAGGTGGTGTGGCAGCAATGTTGACTTCATCAGGCCAAGCAGCAAATTATTATGCAGTATTTAATATCTGTGAAGCAGGAGATCATGTTGTTTTATCTTCAACAGTTTATGGTGGAACATTTAATCTTTTGACAGTTACTATGAAAAAGATGGGAATTGAGTGTACGATTGTGGATCCTGATTCTGATGAAGAAACGTTAAATAAAGCATTTCAAGAGAATACAAAGTGTGTTTTGGCAGAATCAATTGCTAATCCAGCATTGGTTGTGCTAGATTTTGAGAAGTTTGCAAAAGTTGCACATACACATGGAGTTCCTTTGATTGTAGATAATACCTTTGCAACGCCAATCAACTGTCGTCCATTTGAATTTGGCGTAGATATTGTCACGCACTCTACGACAAAATATATGGATGGACATGCTATGTGTGTGGGTGGCGCTATTGTTGATTCAGGCAATTTTGACTGGATGAAATATGGTGATAAATTTCAAGGTTTAACAACACCAGATGAATCTTATCATGGTGTGACATATACAGAAAAATTTGGAAAGAAGGCTTATATTACAAAGGCAACTGTACAACTTATGAGAGATTTAGGTTCTATTCCTTCTCCAATGAATTCATTTTTACTTAATATTGGTCTTGAGACATTGCATTTAAGGGTTCCAAGACATTGTGAGAATGCATTAAGGGTAGCAGAATGGCTTGAAGAAAATGAAAAAGTTGCGTGGGTAAATTATCCTGGATTGAAAGGAAATAAATATTATGAGCTGGCACAGAAATATATGCCAAGTGGTACTTGTGGGGTAATTTCCTTTGGACTTAAGGGAGGAAGAGATGTCAGTGTATCTTTTATGGATCACTTACAGTTAGCTACAATTGCAACGCATGTTGCGGACGCAAGAACTTGTGTATTGCATCCAGCAAGCCATACACACAGACAAATGAATGACGAACAATTGATAGAAGCAGGTGTTCAGCCGGATTTGATTCGGTTTTCAGTAGGAATAGAAAACGCAGATGATATTATTGCCGATATAGAACAGGCATTTATGCATATTTAATTATGAAAAAATACAGTTGGTTATCAGGTTTGTTTTTGCTGATTTTGTCAGGTATTGCAATTAGTGTAAGAATATATTATATTAATAATTTAATGACAGAGATAAATATCAACGAAGAAATCTATCTTGCTGCTAAGGTGCGTGCTGAAAATATAAGTTTGTCAATAATATTTTCAGATGGATTTGACATAAAATCGTTATATATATCTAATTTATATTTGATGTTTTTGATTTTTGGAAACTTTACAGTGGCAGGAGTATACTTAAATATTTTATATCAGGTGGTAACAGTTATTTTGGTATATTCTATGGTAAAAATTGTGGCAAACAAGTATATTAGTTTTGCAGTAGGTTTAATAGCCGCTGTATTGCCAGGATATATTCATCATTTGTCAAAGGTCAATATTATTGATATGGAAATTTTTCTCTTAGTACTAATATTAAATTTAATTGTTTTTATCATTCATTTATTATATAGTAAGTTTTATGTTAAAAAATTGAGTTCATCAACAGTAGAGAGAAGTAAAACAGAGAACAAACAGACATTAGTTACAGAAATAGAGGAAAGTACAGGAGTTTTAATGGATCGCTCTATGAAAGAAATACATTATGATGATTTGGAGGAACATAAAGTGCAATATATTGAGAATCCACTTCCTGTTCCAAAACGAAAACAACATAAAGAAATGGATTTTGCGTTTGAGCCGACTGACAGTAATGATGATTATGATTTAAAGGATATGACAAATAAAGATTTTTATGATATTGAGTAATAAAAATAAATTTGTGCACATAATAAAAAGGACCCTAAATTGGAGGGTTCTTTTTTTATGCACAGACCTGTACAGAGGAAATATGCCACTAACGTGGCGCACAGGTCGCGCGGCGAGTAGGGGAAGTAATTCTTCCGTACTCGATTACACACGGGCACTCAAAGGAAATTAGAAAGCCGTAGAAAGGAATGTGCTATGAGTAACGAAAATGAAACAAAAAAACAAAATGATGGTGAGCTTGAAGCAAAAAAATATAAAGATGAAAAAATTGAAAAAGAAAGTCAAGTCACTTTAGATGAAAATAGTAGTAACCACAGAATTCATCTGATTACAATTATCGGTGAGATAGAAGGGCATGAAAATGCAGGAAATCAGTCTAAAGTGACAAAATATGAATTGCTTTTACCACAGCTTGCTTCTATAGAGGATAGCAATGAGGTTGACGGAGTATTATTGCTTTTAAATACAATGGGAGGAGATGTAGAGGCTGGGCTTGCAATAGCAGAGATGATTGCATCACTTAGCAAACCTACTGTTTCATTGGTCCTAGGAGGAAGTCACAGCATTGGAGTTCCAATTGCAGTGAGTACAAATTATTCTTTTATTGTTCCAACAGGTACTATGGTTGTGCATCCAGTTAGGATGAATGGTATGGTAATAGGAGTGCCACAGACGTTTAATTATTTTAGAGAAGTACAGAATCGAATTACAAGTTTTGTATGTTCTCATTGTAATATAGAAAAGGAACGATATGAGGAATTGATGATGGAGACAGAAGTTCTCACCAAAGATGTAGGTAGTGTATTAGAAGGCAAGGAGGCAGTCAAAGAAGGGATCATCTGTGAAATCGGTGGTATATCTCAGGCGATTGCAAAATTGCATGAGTTGATTAACAAAAAGAAAAATAAAAAATAATACCAATTCACATAGAAAAGGACTACGCTATTGACATTGTGTAGTCCTTTGATAAAATAGGAATAACAAGCGAAATTTACAGGACAGATAAAAGGAGAGAAAAATGAATATAACAATTACAGGAAATCTTGGAAGTGGTAAGTCAAGTGTAGCAAAAATACTTAAAGAAAGAGGATATGAATATTCCTCGACAGGAAACATATTTCGACAACTTGCTATGGAAAATGGACTTTCTGTTGAAGAATTTAATAAAAAGGTTAATGAAGCTGCGAGTCGTGGAGACCATTCTGTCGATAAGATGATAGATGACACAACAACGAAAATTGGTGAAGAGCGGGACAATGTTGTTTTTGACTCCCGTCTTGCATGGTATTTTGCACCAAAGAGTTTTAAAGTGTTTATTATCACAGATATTGACGAGGCAAGCCGTAGAGTATTTCATGATAGTTTGCGTACAAATTCAGAGTCTTATGAATCACAAGAAGCTTGTAAAAAAGCATTAATTAACAGGCAGAAATTAGAGACTGTTCGTTATCAAGAAATATATCATATTGATTACTATGATATGAATAATTATAATTTGGTCATTGACAGTACATATGCAGCGCCTGTTGAAATTGCACAAGAAATTTTGGATAAGATGGCTGCATATCAGAATGGTGATTTTGAGAAAATGATGGAGTTGAATCCAAAATCTATAAAATTCACAGAGGGAGCAGATTTGAATTTGTTAGACAGTGATATGGTAGAGGTTTTAGAGAAAGATGGGAATTTTATCCTCAGTGCTGGGAGAAGCAAGCTTGAAGCGATCTTGGCAAACAATGGAAGATTTGTAACTGTTAGAGTTTCTCGTTCAGAATTCGGTGGAGAAGATAGCTTTATGAATTTTACTAATATGGTTAAATAGTAAGAGAATAGATTAAGAAACTGTTTGCAAATAACTGATACATTTTACAAAGTTAATTTGCGAACAGTTTTTAGTATCAATTTTGCCATAAGATGTTCTATAGTGGCACCGTTTTTGTATTTATTTCTGATATCACGATTGTGTTCTGACAGAAATTGATGATATTCTAATGTTTCACCTCATGATTTTCGCTTACTTCTGGCTGGTATATAGATAATTTCACCTGAAACATAGCGCTGAATTTGTTTTAATAGGTTTTCGGGAAATATATCTTTTGCGTTTTTATATTTCATCTTTCGCACCTCGCAATAGGATTTTATCATGTGTTTATACAAAAAAATATACACAAATTAGTTATAGGTATTTTTTACCCACACATAAAAATATTAATTCATCAGGTAAATCATAAAATTCAAATAGCCAGCGAAAGTTACCCATAATAGATAGGGAATCTGAAGATACGCGGCAAGCGTGTCTAGGTAACTAAATTTAAAAATCATTTTGATAATGGCAGTCCACAATACAACAAGCCATATAAATGCAAATAAAAACGTAAGCATATTAAAAAAAATAATGGGCCAGAAGAAGTTTAAAATTAGTTGTAACGCATAGCTAAGCAATGCATCTAGTACTTCATAAGAGGATTCCGCTTTCTGCAAATAGATACGAGCGCTTCCAATTCCCATCAATATATATAAGAACGTCCAAACAATTGGAAATACAATTGCAGGAGGAGCAAGCGGAGGTTTATTTAGCATAGCATAAATTTTCATGTTGTTGTGTGTGAGAATGGTTGAGAGACTGCCAACGCCGAGTGCAATAAAGACAGAAATGAAATAGGGTTTTAATTTAGCCCACATAGGAAACCTCATCACAGCGATAAATTCTATATAGTATTCTATGCGATAATGAAATTTCCTATGAGATAAAATAGACAGTTATTCTTTATTTTCTTTGATGGGTGGAATAATGTAGGCTTTTAAGCAAGATAATAGCTTCTTCTAAGGAATTTTGTTCATAAAATTCTATACGCAGTACGCCTTCTTCAAAGTCCCGGTTATGTACAATTCCAATATTTTTGATAGAGATGTCTGCTTTGGCGAGTAGAGTGGCGAGGGAAGCAATTGCGCCTGCTTCATCAGGAATATCTACATAACACGCAAACACTTTGTTGATTGGTCCTCTTGGCAGGTCAGAAAAAGAATCTCGATATTCTTTAGAAGCTGTGAATAAGTCATAGGTAAATCCAGTTTGTTTTGTGCGTATAGCATTGCTGATTGACTGTAGCGAGCGAATGTAATCGTCTAACAAATTGGCAATATTTTCTGTGTTTGACATGCAGATAGATTCCCACATGTCTGGGGAGGAGGAGGCAATGCGCGTAATGTCTTTGAATCCGCCCGCAGCAATCATCTTCATAGTGCCTTCTGTGGAATCATGGTCATGTACTAGATTTGCGAGTGCAGCAGCGACAAGATGTGGAACATGACTGATGGCAGCAGTTACATAGTCGTGTTCTTGACTGTCTAAAATCATTGGAATAGCCCCCATTTTTTTTACAAGGGAATAATATTTAGCGACAGCTTCGCTGGAAACCGTCTCTGTGGGGGTAAGAATATAGTATGCGTTTTCCAAAAGGAGGGGATTGGCATTTGAAAATCCTGTTTTTTCGCTGCCTGCCATTGGATGTCCGCCAATAAACTGATGTTCCAATCCAAGTTGTGAAACTGTTTTATGGATAGAACCTTTGACACTTCCAACATCAGTGATAATTGTATTTTTGGATAGAAAAGGTTTGAGTTGCTTTAAAAATTGATTATTTACAGAGACAGGACCGCATAGGAATATCATATCACAGCAAGAAAAGAGTTCGTTTATTTCAGTAGTGCCAATATCAATTGCACTAGCGGCAATTGCTTCCTCTAAAGTGGATTGTCTGCGTGCGTACGCTATAATCTGAACATTAGAATAAATTTGTTTGATTGCAAGCGCAATAGAGCCGCCAATTAATCCAAGGCTGAGAAAACCAAATTTGTTGTTTTTATTACTATCTATCATACAATTCATAATACAAAAATAATCCCTTTCAAAAATTGTTGTAAAGATTTTTTAATGTTTGCGAATCTATTTTATCATTGTATTGAAAGTCTGTAAAGCATATCAAAATTAATTTTGTAGCAATATGTATTAATACAAAATTTTTATACGTTTTTTATACATGTCAAGCGTAAAGTTTGGTCAATTCATATAAAATTTTTAAAAGTATTTTATGCAAATTGCTGTATACAAATTGCACAAAAATGATTGAATTGTCTGAAAATATATAGTAAAATGTAATAGTTAAGCCATGCACAATTGATTGTAGAATCAATTCTATAAAATCTGTGTTTGACGACAGAACAAATTGTTATAGGCAGCTTGAAACCGAATAAAATTGCTTTCGGTGACAGATTATAAATTGGCATGGATAATTATCATTAAATAAGAGTATTCTCAGGAGAATTGGGAAGGCTCTCTAAAATAGGAGGTAGCTGCAATGAATGTTTACACAACTGATAAGATCCGAAACATAGTATTGTTAGGTCATGGCGGGGCTGGAAAGACAAGTCTCGTGGAATCAATGGCGTATCTGTCAGGTATCACGTCGCGTATGGGACGTGTGGAGGACGGAAATACAGTCAGTGATTTTGGCAAAGAGGAACAGAAAAGAAAGATTTCAATTAGCACATCAGTCGTGCCAATTGAATGGGACGGCGTAAAGATTAATATTCTTGATACACCGGGGTATTTTGATTTTATTGGTGAGGTCGAAGAGGCGATTAGTGCGGCGGATGCGGCAGTCATTGTGGTATCAGGCAAGTCTGGTGTTGAAGCGGGTACAGAGAAGGCATGGGAGTTGTGTGAGAAATACAAGCTGCCAAGAATGATTTATGTGACTGGAATGGACGCGGACAATGCGTCGTTTAAGAATGTTGTGGAAAAACTTACAGAGATGTATGGCAAGAAGATTGCACCATTCCATTTTCCTATTAGAGAGAATGAGAAGTTTGTGGGTTATGTGAACGTTGTGAGTGAGACAGGAAACCGCTGGAAGGGCAAGGACGTTGAGCCGTGTGCGATACCAGATTATAGTATGGATAATTTGAATCTGTACAGAGATACGTTAATGGAAGCAGTTGCTGAGACGAGTGAGGAGTTTATGGATCGTTATTTTGGCGGTGAAACATTCTCCGAAAATGAGATTCGTGCAGCACTCCGTACAAACGTTATTGACAGTTCTATTGTTCCAATCAGTATGGGTTCAAGTCTGTTATGTCAGGGTACATATACATTGTTGGATGATATTGTAAAATATATGCCAAGTCCTGAGAACAGACAGATCGCAGGCTTTAATATGAAGACAAATGAGGTTTTTGAAGCGAACTATGATTTCTCAAAAGCAAAATCAGCTTATGTATTTAAGACAATTGTCGATCCATTTATTGGAAAATATTCTTTGATTAAAGTATGTTCTGGTGTGTTTAAGGCAGATGACACAATTTATAATAAGGATAAGGATGTTGAGGAAAAAGTTAATAAGCTTTATATATTACAGGGTAGCAAGCCAATTGAAATCAGTGAGCTTCATGCAGGTGATATTGGAGCAATTGCGAAACTTACCGCCGCGAGAACAGGAAATACCCTTTCCACAAAGGCGACTATAATTGAGTATGGTAAATTTGAAATTTCAAAGCCTTACACAGCAAAGCGCTATAAAGTACCCAACAAGGGTGACATTGATAAAGTATCACAGGCATTGCAGAAGATGTCACATGAGGACCAAACTTTAAAGGTGGTCAATGATGTGGAAAACAGGCAAACTTTGCTCTATGGAATTGGTGATCAGCAACTTGAGATTATTCAGAGTCGTCTGGCAAATGAATATAAGTGCGAGATTGAATTGAGTGATCCAAAGATTGCGTTTCGTGAGACAATTAAGAAGAAATCTGATGTGGAATATAAATATAAAAAACAATCTGGCGGACATGGACAGTATGGTCATGTTAAGATGCGTTTTGAGCCGTCTGGTGATTTAGAGAAAGCGTATGTGTTTGAGCAGGAGGTTGTCGGTGGTGCAGTTCCAAAGAATTATTTCCCTGCTGTCGAGAAGGGAATGCAAGAGTCAGTTTTGAAGGGACCTTTGGCAGCGTATCCAGTTGTTGGGGTGAAGGGTATTTTGTACGATGGTTCTTATCATGCTGTGGATTCTTCGGAGATGGCGTTTAAGACTGCTGCCATTCAGGCGTTTAAGAAAGGGTTTATGGAAGCAGGACCTGTACTTCTTGAGCCAATTGCGTCCCTTAAGGTAACAGCACCAGAGCGTTATACTGGTGATATTATGGGAGATTTAAACAAGCGGCGCGGCAGAGTGCTTGGCATGAATCCAGCTGGAAACGGCAAGCAGGTTATCGAAGCAGATATTCCAATGATGGAACTGACAGGGTACTGTACAGTACTGCGTTCTATGACTGGTGGACGCGGAAACTTTGAGTATGAAATAACGAGGTATGAGCAGACTCCAAGTGATATTCAAGAGGCACAAGTGAAAGCAAGAGCAAACAAGGTGGCGGATTCTGCTGAGGCATAAAATAGTGCAAGCTGAGCTTTATCCCAGCCAGAGAAGATGCCCGTTTTTATAAATGGCGGGTAAATAAGTATTTAAAAGAGTGCATCAAGCTATAATTTTGGCGGATGCGCTCTTTTTTGCGATTTTAAATGAATTATGGGATTGTTTATATATAATGAAAAATTTTTTATATATTAGATTTGGATTTAAATTGGTTGCGAAGTGTTATCACAAAAGTTGTACCACCACCCAGCGTATCAGTTACTTTAATATTTCCGTGGTGGGCAGTAATAATATCACAAGCAATGGATAATCCAAGCCCAAAGTGGTTTTTGTCGCTACGGGCCTTTTCACTGCGGTAAAAACGGTCAAATATTTTTGATTTTTCCTCATCGCTGATTCCCATACCTGTATCAGAAATTGTTATTTCAAAGTGCCTGTTTACATAGGCGACAGATAGACGGATAATACCACCTTTAGGGGTATAACTAATGGCATTGTGGAGGAAAATTGTGAGTACTTGTATCATACGGTCGCTGTCACATATACAATCTGGAAGTGGGTTTTCAGGGAGCGAGGCAATAATTTTAATGTGCTTTACTGCCGCCATATATTCAAAAGTTTCACAGGCATTTAGCACTAAGGTGTCAAGTTGGGTGTGTACTGGTCTAATGTCGAGGTGTCCAGTATCGCAACTTAATAGAGTGAGCATATCGTTTAAAAGCTTTGATGTACGAAGTGCTTCGTTTTTAATAGTGGTTAGTTCAGAACATATATTATTATTAAGTCCTACTTCGGCACAAGAAAGTATGACTGCAAGTGGTGTGCGAAGTTCGTGCGAAGCAGAAGCGATAAATTGATTCTGTCGGAGCCGGCTTGCTTCTATAGGGTTTAGTAATTTTCCTGTAAAAATCCATGCAAATATCCAGATAACAATAAGAGCAAGCGCAACAATACCAAAAAATAAAAAACGCTGCCTTACTACTTGGTTTTGGAGGTTCTCGAGTGGCGCAACCAACAAAATTTTTAGACTTGATGTATTTTTCTGCATATGAATTACAAAGCAGCAATATTTGGAGGAAGTTATTTTTGTGTTATTTTTGTATTCCAAAATAAAAGAGACATAATTACTTTTATAAGAAAGTGTATGTGGAGTTTTGGAGAAATTTTCATTTTGGTAATAGTGCCAAGCTTGTTCAAGCACTTGTTTTCTTTCTTGATTTTCATATAATTTATTGATATCATACAAAAACTCTGTGTTATTGTCCATTAGGGATACATAATATTTTTTGCCAGATTCTAGTTGTGACAACCATGTATTGCTGATAACGTCTTGTTGCTCAATATAGGAAACAATAGTGTAAATATCGCTCTGATAGGAATACATTTTGTTTTTCATCATACTGCTCTCAGATATAAACAAATAACCAAGAGTCATAATAACTAAAATTAGTGTGGTGATACCACCATTTAATAGTGTCAGTTGAAAGTGGGCTTTTTTTATGGTATTCATAATAAAAAGTTTTCCTCCAAAATAAGCATTTTACTCTTCTAACAGACAATAACCAATACTGCGAATGGTTCTTAATTTTAAACGACTACCAACTGTCTTAAGTCGTCTGCGGACAAAGTAAATATAATTGTCAAGATTTCCTTCTTCAACATCACTGTCAGGTCCCCAGATTTTTAATAGAAGAGTGTTTCTAGAGAGTGTTTGCCCGCCATTTTTAATAAAAATTTCAAGCATTGTACCTTCACGTTTAGAACAAGTGCAACTACCATTTGGTCCTGTAAGTGTATTTGAAGTGTTGTCAAAGTAGATATCGCAGTAGGTGGGTAAAATTGTTTGATTGATGATAGGGGAACGCCTAGTGACGCATTGAATACGTGCTAATAATTCTTCAAATGCAAATGGTTTGACCAAATAATCGTCGGCGCCAAGGTTAAGCCCAGTTACCTTGTCATTTAAAGTTCCAAGGGCAGTAATTAGAATAATCGGAATATTGATCCCTTCTCTACGAAGTTTGGTTAGTACCATAGTGCCCTCCATATTGGGTAACATTCTATCAAGTAGTATAATGTCGTGAATATTTTGTGTAGCATAGTATAGCGCTTCTTCTCCGTCGTAGCAAGAGTCTACGCTAAATCCCTTTGAAATTAGTTGAGTTGTGAGTAATTCGTTCAATTTCTTATCATCTTCGGCAAGTAAGATACGCATAGTTGCTCCTCCATTTGGTATATTTAATATAAATAGTTTTTTGTATTAGTTTAAAGTCTAAAGATCGTTTCTAATGTAAGTTATATTTTACTTTATTTTTCTCTAAATTATCTCTAAATTTATCTTTAAGTTAAATTACTCTCTTGGAGATTTTTGCGCAATTAGTAGTCTGTGTTTATTATAGGAAAACCATTGTGTATTATCAATAAGAATATTTTAACATTGATTTATAATCTATGTTGCAGATTAAGGTAGTATTGAGACTTTGGAACAATGGATTGTAGAGCTTGATATACTATATTTGAATAATATTGTATTAGAAAATGGGGTTTATATTCAGAGCATAGAATATATTGAGAGAAGGCAAAGCATTGATGAGACAGTGATGGTGATTTTGAAAAGTGTAGAAATATATCTGTACGAGTAAATTATTGCAACTTTAATGGAAACATGATATGCTGAAAACACACCTAAAGGAAAAAAGATTGTTGATAGCTATAAACAGGTAAATAAATATGGGACGAAAAGCAAAAGATAAAAATACATTGGAATATATTTGTCCAAAGTGTAAAACAAAAATAGCTGTGGAAAAAGGGAAACGAGTGCCATCGTTATATTGTAAGAACTGTATGAAGTCGAAACAGTTGACTATGTTAAGGTTAATATATCAGAAAGTAGATTAATTGACCGAAATAGTAAATAAAAATGTTTCATAGAGGGATAAGCGATTAGGGAAGAGAAATTTCCCTAATCGCTTTGTTCCATTTTCTTTTCCAAAAGATTTAGAAGACCATAAATGCCCATTGCAATAATGCAGAGAATAACAATACTTAAAATAACCATATCCAGTTTAAAAACTTGACTTCCATAGATAATTAGATATCCTAAGCCTCTTCTTCCTGCAAGAAACTCTCCAATAATTACACCTACTAATGCGAGACCGATATTGACTTTTGATAGAGAAATAAAGGTAGGAATATTTCCCGGAAATACAACCTTGGTAAAAGCTTGCAGTTTTGTGCCACCCAATGTCTCAATGAGTTTTAATCGTTCTGGATCGGTTTGTGCGAATGATTGATATAAGTTTAAAATACAACCAAATATACCGACTGATATTCCACATAAGATAATCGTGCGGGGACCTGTGCCTAGCCATACAATAATTAGTGGTGCCAGCGCAGATTTTGGAAGACTATTTAGCACAATTAAAAATGGTTCAAACAGTTCTCCAAGTGAAGGATAGAACCAGAAAAAGGTAGCCATCAGCATGGAGAGAATGATAATTAGCAAAAAACTTATTCCTGATTCTAAAAGAGTAATGCCAATATGATTTAATAAAGACATATCTTTTATGTCATACCAGAATAATTGTGCAATTGCAATAGGGGAGCTAAAGTAAAAACGGTCAATCCAGCCTAAATCAGAGGATACCTGCCAAAGCATTATAAAAACAACAAACAGCAAGATTCGGCTCCAAAAAATATATAGTTTCTGTAATTTCTGACGGCGGAGAAAGTTTTTTTGCCCA
Source organism: Lachnospiraceae bacterium (assembly GCA_014239155.1). Classification (GTDB taxonomy): domain Bacteria; phylum Bacillota; class Clostridia; order Lachnospirales; family Lachnospiraceae; genus COE1. The sequence goes on from JAAZZQ010000003.1 coordinate 12,658, forward strand.
GTTGTCAGTGTAGCCGCTTTGTTTTTGTCTTTAAATTTACGACTATAATCCGGTATTTTCATTTTGCATTTCCCTCCATATTTTATCAAAATATTCTTGAAAAAGACTTGATTTTCTTATGTTGTCTCTCTCAATTCCATTTGCTTCAAATTCGATTGGAATGATATCTTTTACAGTGCAAGGCGATTTTGTAAGTACAAAAATGATATCTGCCATAGATATTGCCTCGGAGATATCATGTGTTACAAGAATGGCTGTTTTCTGTTCAGATTTAATAATATCATGTACATCTTTCGACACATTGAGTCTAGTTTGATAGTCTAGTGCACTGAATGGCTCATCAAGTAGGAGAAGGTCGGGACGGATAGCGAGCGTTCGAATTAGAGCAATTCTTTGGCGCATACCGCCAGACAACGCAGATGGTTTTTGATTTTTTACATTCGATAGGTGATATTTTTCTAACAAACTGTCCACTAATTCTAAATTTTCTGCTGTTTTCCTTTTTTGTATCTCAAGACCAAGTGTAATATTCTGGTATACTGTGCGCCACTCTAACAAGTGGTCATGCTGTAACATATATCCCACACGTGGAGCATTAAAATCTTCAGAGTAAAATGTAATAAAGCCGCTTACGGGTTTAAGTAGATTTGCAATTAAAGAGAGAACTGTAGATTTGCCGCAACCGCTTGGACCGACTAGGGCTGCAAAAACACCTTTCTCAATTAAAAAATTTATGTCATTAAGAACCTTTACTTCACCGAGATTGCTGTAATAGGAAAAATTTACGTGATCTAGACGGAGAAAAGGTTTTTTATGAAGATTTTGGGACATATTGTAACCGCCGCCTTTCTGCGCTGCATTTCTGTATAGGATAATATATGAAAAAATATCATAAAAGTGATATGCATCTGAAAATGTAAAAAACAATAAACGCAGAACATTAGTTTGATAACACATAAAAATAAATATAGAAAATTATTATGATGGACATCTTTTGTCTATGCTCTTTGATATACTTTTATTCATAGTAATGGAAATGAAAGTGTTTAGATTTTTGGATAATCTCATGATTATGAAGGAGGACAAGAGATGTTTTGTGCAAACTGTGGAAGGGAAATGAAAGAAAGTATTAAATTTTGCCCGGAGTGTGGTGCTCCTGTGGATATGACTCCGAATTTGAATACAAATATGGACACAAATTTAAACATGGCAGCAGAAAATATTTTTTCTGAGCGAAAACTTTACGGTACTGGGAATTATGAAACACTTAGACAGATGACAGGAAAGGCAGAAAAGGTTAGAAAGATTTTTAATGTCATTATGACAATATTGTTGATTATGTATGCGTATTTAATGATACGAGGACTTTCGGGAATGCTGGCTTCTGTACTAGAAGGTCAAGATACAATCTTACATTTTGCATTTAATGTGTTTGCAGTAATTCTTTTTACATGTGCTCTGTTGCATATCGGACTAGACATTGTTCTTCCAATTTTACAGAAAACAAAAATGATTCATGCAGAAGAATATTTAAAATGTATTGTAGCTAATGATAGGAGAGCACTGATGCATGCGTTAGGACAGATGAAATGTTCCGTTGTAAAAAGTGTCTATATGGACGAGCATGGAGAGGTATGTGCTGCGGGAAAGAAAAGCAAACATATATTTACAATTGAGAATGAAACATTAATGATGACTTCTCAAAAGGATAATTACAAGGCGGCGCTAGAACGAGAAACCATTGCGGCATGTTTGTTAAAATTTTTGGTTCCAGAAGCACCAATTAATGCGCTTGCAAATGAAAAGAGCAATCTTCGGCTATCGAGAATGAAATTGCTGCTTTCGATTGTTGCTTTCGTATGTGGAATTATAGCGGTCGTGATTGCCATTATTTATGGAACTGGAAACAATTATATTAATATGGTAAAAAATGGTTCGCCAGAAGCATATTCCAATATTACATATGGTGATGCATTTGATGCTTTTTTCCATAATTGTGAATGGCAATATTTTGAGTCGGAAGATAAAAGAAATGTAGTGGAATTTCATGGAGATTGTATGTATGGTGACAATAAGGTTAAAGTATTGATACAATTTGTTGTAAATAAAGAACAGGGAACTTTTCATGTTTGGACTGCTGCGATTGATGGCGAGGAACAGCCGGAATTGATTTATTCTTTGATGTTATTGAGCATATTTGAAAATTATGGAGAGGACAGCCAAAAGGGATATTTGCAGTTAGATGATAATTTATTAACTGAAAAAGAAATGCAATCTTACAAGGGCGAAGCTTATTTGCAGTTAGATAGCGATTTATCAAATGAAAAAGATACGCAATTGTATGAAGATGAGGTTTATAAGGGCGAAGAGTCTGTCTATAACAATGATTTTGATGATGATTGGAGTGTAGAAGAATTTGTTGAGAATAATGTTATCGCGTGGGAAGATGTTAAAGGATTGGCTGGGCGATGGAGTGATGGAACTATCGAAATTTCCATTAGTATATATACAGATGCAGATACGTATTATGTCTATAGTGAAGTGGGAACTTTTTTCTATGGTGAGATTTTGGGGACCTTATATTTTTTAGAAGGTGATGAAAATAGTTGGTATCTAATAGGAGAGTTAGCACAGGGAGACGAGTTTACTTTGCAGTATTGGGGTGGTGATGAATTTAAGATTATTGAGGCTTCTGAGGGATTGCGTTCTGTTATTGGCACTACATTATATTGTCAAGAACGTTATGAGTCTTAGAGTATGTTTGAAAAATGCAACTTAAAAAGGTGTTCACTGCATTACTACAGTGAACACCTTACAAAAAGTATTAGTTGATTAGTTATTGTATTATGTTATATGATGAAATTAGCTTATCATTTATAGCGTAATATGTTAAGAATCTACGCAAAAATAAAATTCCCTTCCCACCAAAAAAACAAACCTTAAAAAAATCCCATTATAAAAGCAAAAAACCTCTAAAAAAGAAAGGAATACTTTATTGAACAAAATCTATTAATCATGTTATACTATTTCTATATTGCACCTATAGAAAGGAGTGAATTTAATGGATTGTCCAATTAACACTAAAATTAATGATTCTTATTTTACAAAATTATTAGCGGAGTATAAAACGACCCCCCAAGGGAAGAAGAATACAATTTCCGCGTTACGAAAACTGGTAAATAGAAGCGGAAAAGAAATCTTTTATATTACACAAAACGATGCAAAAATTTTCTATGATTCTTGTATGAATGATATTCTTAATGGCACTTACAAACCTTTGTATATTAAAACATTAATACACTCTTTAAAAGCTTTTTATAAATATATAAATGAACTCTCTGCAAAAAACGAATTGGAGGGATCATCTTTTCCCTGCTGCTGTAATGGAAACCCATTTGAAAGCATTATTATAGCTATTCCTGATAAATTGGAATACCATGAAGCTGATTTTCCTTCTATGGAGAACGTTGATACTTTATTGTCGTTATGTTCCACACCAAGTTTAAAAGCGGCGGTGTGTCTTGCATTTAGAATGTGTTTAACAATTAGTGATATTTCTAAATTAAAAAAGAAACAAATTGTTATAGACAATGATAAGATGTATATTAAAATTGTATGTAAAAATGACTTAGGCGAATATCCGCGTTATCTAGCGGTTCCAGATGATTTATATACGATGCTCCAACAACTCTGCAACAATACAGAACCTACGTATGAATATCTGCTAATATCTAAACGTCACACCCCCTGCGCTGTTCGTACTTTGGAACACGCGTTAAATAAAATTGTTACAGAAAATAATCTTGGGAATAACTTAACGTTTTCTTCTCTTAGAAATATGGGAATACGAATTTTACTTAATAATGGTGCATTTCCACGAGAAGTTGCGGATTATCTAGGAATACAAGGCAAATGGCTTAGCCGATATGAAAATGTTCCTCGATACCTAATAAAAGATGTCAATAAATTTTCTAATATTGAAATTAAACAGACTCTATTTGAACAATAACGCTTTTTACAAACGCACTGAAACAGATTTTTATTAAAAAATATTCTTTTGTAACAGTCTTCGGCTTTTTGTTGCAAGCATCAAACCGTGTAAAACCATAATTTGCAGTAAACGCAGAGTTCTAGATTAAATTGTAACAGTCTTTTTCATGCACTTGATTTTTTTATTGCATCGATTCCAAAATTATGCTATTATTACTAATATTTATCAAGTACTAGAAATTCTGAAGAGAGCAGGGGGCGAGACTTAAGATGGCACAACTTTGGGGTGGCAGATTTACTAAGGAAACAGATAAGCTTGTCTATAATTTTAATGCGTCTATTTCATTTGACCAAAAGTTTTTTCGTCAGGATATAGAAGGTAGTATTGCGCATGTAAAAATGTTAGCAAAACAAAAGATATTATCAGAGATTGAAAAAAAACAGATTTTATCAGGATTGGAAAGTATTTTAACAGACGTTGAAAATGGCAAACTTACAATAACAGAGGAATATGAAGATATTCATAGTTTTGTGGAAGCAAATCTAATTAATAGAATCGGTGATGCAGGTAAAAAATTGCACACTGGCAGAAGTCGAAATGATCAGGTAGCACTTGATATGAAGCTTTACACAAGACATGAAGTGATAGAGATTAATGCGTTGCTAAAATGTCTCCTTGAAAATATCCTAATGATAATGGAACAAAATACAGAGACGTATATGCCTGGATTTACCCATTTGCAAAAAGCGCAGCCAATTACGCTTGCACATCATATGGGAGCATATTTTGAGATGTTTAAGCGCGACAGGCAACGACTTGATGATATTTATAATAGAATGAATTATTGTCCATTAGGCTCTGGTGCTTTGGCAGGAACTACGTATCCATTAGATAGGAATTATACGGCACAATTGCTTGATTTTGATGGTCCAACATTAAATAGTATGGATTCTGTGGCAGATAGAGATTATATTATTGAGTTGTTATCTGCATTATCTACGATTATGATGCATCTCAGCCGTTTTAGTGAGGAAATTATTCTATGGAATTCCAATGAATATCATTTTGTTGAAATTGATGATGCATATTCAACTGGAAGTAGTATTATGCCACAAAAAAAGAATCCAGATATTGCAGAGCTTGTGCGTGGCAAAACTGGGCGTGTATATGGTGCATTAATGTCAATTCTCACAACAATGAAGGGAATCCCCCTTGCCTACAACAAGGATATGCAAGAGGATAAAGAATTGACTTTTGATGCGATTGACACAGTAAAGGGTTGTGTAGCACTATTTACAGGCATGTTAAAGACTCTTAAATTTAATAAAGATGTTATGAAGACAAGTGCAATGAAAGGCTTTACAAATGCTACTGATGCAGCAGATTATCTTGTAAATCATGGTGTGCCATTTCGCGATGCACATCGTATTATTGGAAGCCTAGTATTGTATTGTATAGAGAAAGATAAGGCAATTGATGCGTTATCTCTTGATGAATTAAAAGCAATTAGTCCGGTATTTGAGCAAGATATTTACGAAGCAGTAAGTCTTGAAACTTGTGTAAATAAACGTATGACTATTGGCGCGCCGGGACCAGATGCTATGAAAGAGGTTATTCAAATTTATAAGAAGTATGTTGCTATTAATTAAAATATAGAATAAATATAGAAATTCATAAAACAGATACTGATATTTATATTAGTAGAATGGAGGATAAAAATGAGTGAAAAATTAAAAGTGGGTATTCTTGGTGGTACAGGAATGGTGGGGCAGAGATTTATTTCTCTTTTGGAGAATCATCCGTGGTTTGAGGTTACAACAATTGCCGCAAGTCCTCGTTCTGCCGGAAAGACATATATGGAAGCAGTTGGCGATAGATGGAAAATGACAACACCAATACCACAATCTGTAAAGAACATTATTGTTATGAATGTGAATGAAGTAGAAGAAGTGGCTTCCGAAGTTGATTTTGTATTTTCCGCGGTTGATATGACAAAAGAGGAAATTAAGAAAATTGAAGAAGATTACGCCAAAACAGAAACCCCAGTAGTTAGCAATAATTCTGCCCATAGATGGACACCAGATGTGCCAATGGTTGTGCCCGAGATTAATCCTGAACATATGAAAGTGATTGATTTTCAGAAAAAACGTCTTGGCACTACAAGAGGATTTGTTGCTGTAAAGCCAAATTGTTCTATTCAGAGCTATGCTCCTGTTTTAACAGCGTGGAAAGAATTTGAGCCTTATGAAGTTGTGGCAACTACTTATCAGGCTATTTCTGGTGCAGGAAAGACCTTTAAGGATTGGCCAGAAATGGAAGGTAATATTATTCCATATATTGGCGGTGAAGAAGAAAAAAGCGAGAGAGAACCACTTAGAATCTGGGGCGAGATTAAAGATGGCGTAATTGTTCCGGCAACTACTCCTGTTATAACATGTCAATGTATTCGTGTACCAGTGTTAAACGGTCATACTGCTGCCGTATTTGTTAAATTCAGGAAACAGCCTACCAAGGAACAGTTAATAGAGAAACTAGTAAATTTTAAAGGGGTTCCGCAGGAATTACAGCTTCCTAGTGCGCCAAAACAGTTTATTCAGTATCTTGAAGAAGATAACAGACCTCAGGTGAATCTTGATGTTGATTATGAAAATGGTATGGGGATTTCTGTAGGGCGTATTCGTGAAGATAGTGTATATGACTGGAAATTTATAGGGCTTTCACACAACACAGTGCGTGGCGCGGCTGGTGGTGCTGTACTCTGTGCAGAACTTCTCAAAGTGCAAGGCTATATCACTAAGAAATAAAATAATGACATAAATGAAAAAGAGCGGTATATTGCTGCTCTTTTTGACGTATCTATCATTTATTGTTATTGAAACAACCAAAGAAGAATGGAAGAAATTAATGTGAGAGAGCTTATTGAAGATAATATTTATACAATTTTAGCAAATGAATATAATGAGCTTTTGCTTGATTACGTTTTGCTTTCCTTTAATGATGAGTATTGCGGACAAGAATCTCATAAAAAAGTTGTGATTGAGGCAATATTAATTTTTAATACAAGAAAGCGTGTTGGAAATTCTCTTGAACACCCTTATTTTTATGTAGATGAAAATAAAATGTGTTGTGTGAAATATAGTGTAGAAGATTTTTTCTGTAATAGTGAACTCTGGGGAAGTATTACATCTTCTTTTTCGGAATCTTATATGACATATTGGGGAGCATTTTCAGACCAACCTTACCCCACAACATATTCAAAAGAAGATTTTTATAGAATCAATGATTTGCTCTTTCCGATTCAATTTAGAAATGAACTTGAAATTTATATTTGGAATGATGAATTTTCTAATTATTTTGATGATGGAAAAGACTGGTGGGGTACTGCACTTTGGAGTGTTTATGATAAACAGATGAATCGTTTTGTTATAATAGGAGCTTCGTTAAGTGATTAGATTGGAATACCTTGAAACAAAAAGGAGGAGAAAAAAATTTGGGAAAGAAACTGATTATAACTGAAAAGCCTTCTGTTGCACAGGAATATGCGAAAGTTTTTCAGGTATCAGGAAAACATAATGGATATATTGAAAATAATACTTATGTTGTAACATGGTGTGTTGGGCATTTGGTGGAGATGGTTTATCCCGAGGAATATGATGATCGGTACAAAAAATGGGTATTACAAGATTTGCCATTTTTACCAGAAAAATATAAATATGGTGTCATTAAAAATGTGAAACAACAATATGATATTGTTCATACATTGCTACAACGCGAGGATATTGATGCAGTGTACTGGGCAGGGGACTCTGGAAAAGAAGGACAAACAATCGAGGAAAATATTCGCAATTTTGGTGGCGTTCGTCAAGGAATGCAAGAATTTCGTGTATGGATTGACTCGCAGACAGAAGCAGAGATTAAACGAGGAATGGCACAAGCAAAGCCAATGTCTGCCTATGAAAATTTAGGAAAATCTGGTATTATGCGCTCTATAGAAGACTATGCTATGGGAATTAATTTTTCGCGTGTTATGTCTGTTAAATATGGAAAACTTTTAAACGATGCTGCAGCGACAAAAAATTATACAGCAATTGCAATTGGGAGAGTAATGACTTGTGTTCTTGGTATGGTTGTTAATAGAGAACGCGAAATACGTAATTTTCAGGAAACTTTTTTTTATAGAGTAGTTGGAGATTTCACTGATGCTAATATTGAAGCAGAATGGAAAGCAGTAGAAGGTTCTATGTATTTTGAATCTACAAAACTTTATAAAGAAAATGGTTTTAAAGAAAGAGAAGACGCAGAAGCTCTAATTTCTTCACTTGATGGAAAAGAAGCGATTGTCAAGACTTTAGAGAAAGGTATTTCTAAGAAAAAAGCTCCTTTATTATTTAATTTGGCAGAATTGCAGGCAGAGTGTACCAAACGTTTTAAAATTAGTCCCGATCAAACATTACAGATTGCACAAGATTTATATGAAAAAAAGTTAACGACATATCCTCGAACAGATGCAAGAGTATTGACTACTGCAGTTGCAAATGAGATTGATAAAAATTTAAGTCAATTAAAAGGTTATACGCCAACACAACAATTTACTGACCATATTTTGTCTCATAAACTTTATGCAAAGATTGCAAAGACGCAATATACAGATGACAATAAAGTTACTGACCATTATGCTATTATTCCAACAGGGCAATTAACAGAATTAGGAACATTGACACCGCTTCAAAGTAAAGTTTTTGAGCTAATTGTGCGGCGTTTTCTAAGTATTTTTTATCCTCCAGCGGAATATCAAACATTAAAGCTTGTTATAGGCATAGAAAAAGAATCTTTGTTTGCTTCTGCAAAGGTACTTAAAGTTCTTGGATTTCTTGAAGTTATGGGAAAAACGCTTGAAGATGCCGATGAAGACGAAAATACTGATAGTTCCAATAAGGCAGCTCAAACTAAACCAGATGAAACTGTAGAAGATACGAATAAGGAAAAGAAAAATTATTCTAAAAAATTACTTGCGTTGGCAGATACACTAAAACAAGGTGATATCCTAAGTGTCAATGCTTTTGAAGTGAGAGATAGCAAAACTTCTCCACCAAAAAGATATACATCTGGGTCTATGATTCTTGCGATGGAAAATGCAGGGCAACTTATTGAAGATGAAGAGCTTCGCGCTCAGATAAAAGGCTCTGGTATTGGTACAAGTGCGACGCGTGCGGAGATTATTAAGAAACTTATTCGTATTGGCTATCTAAATCTTAATCAAAAAACACAGATTATTACACCACAAAATTTTGGCGAAATGGTATATGAGGTTGTCGCAATAACGGTTCCTACGCTTTTAAATCCGCAGATGACTGCTTCTTGGGAAAAAGGATTAGATGGCATTACAAATGGAACAGTAGATATCAATGATTATCGTGCGAAATTAGAAGATTTTATTAGAAAAGAAACAATACAGATACGCGATAAAGATTTAACAAATCAAATTGCTGCCCAAATTAGCCAGTTTACTGGAAAAGGCGCAAAAGGATTAGGAGCGCGACGAAAATTAGATGTTCAATGTCCGTTATGCGGTGGAGATATTGTGACAACTTCGTTTGGATATGGTTGTTCTAATTATCAGAAAGATGGAAACGGCTGTAATTTTGCAATTGGAACAATTGCTGGAAAAGATTTATCCGACGAGGAATGTATTGCATTGATTAAAGAAGGACATACAGCGGTATTAAGTGGCTTTGTATCAAAACAAAAGAAAAAGTTTGATGCAGCGTTAGTTTTGCATAAAAATGAAGATGGAAAAACTGAAATTAACTTTGATTTTTCTCAAATAGAACCGCAAATATTAGAAGATGTGGTTTGTCCAGATTGTGGTGGACAGATTATGATAAAGGGTTTTGGCTATGGTTGTGCAAATTATGATTCACAAGTACCAGATAGCTGTAAATTTGCGATTGGGAAAATTGCAGAGAAAGAACTCACACCAGCGCAGGTGAAAGACCTTATAAATAATGGTATTACTGAGACAATACGAGGTTTTAAAGGAAAATCGGGCAAAAAATTTGATGCAGTTTTAGTTTTAGAAAAAGATGATACTGGAAAACATACTGTTAATTTTAATTTTGAAAAGGTAGAAGTTAAAAAAATCAAAGATGTAGTTTGCCCTTTGTGTGGTGGAGAGATTGTTCAGACATCTTTTGGCTATGGCTGTGCAAATTATAATAAATTAGAGGAAAACAGTTGTAAATTTTCTATTGGTAAAATGGCAGGAAAAGATATTTCTGAGACACAAATTAAGGAACTGTTAACAAATGGAAAAACTTCAACAATACGAGGATTTAAATCTAAATCAGGGAAAAAGTTTGATGCACGCATTATTTTCAATCATGATAAAACGGGCAAGATTACAGGCTTGAAATTTGATTTTGATGATATTGAACAGCAAAAGTTAAAAGATGTGGTTTGTCCGTTATGTGGTGGGGAAGTTGTTAAGACTCCATTTGGTTATGGTTGTTCTAACTATAATAAAAATGATGTAGAGCATAGCTGTCGTTTTTTTATTAATAATAAGATTGCTGGTGTTAAAATTTCAGATACGATTGTTAAACAATTGCTGAATCAGAAAAGAACTGATATAATAGAAGGTTTTCTATCAAAGAGTGGTAGTAAATTTAATGCTGTACTTAAACTTGTTGAGAATGGACAAGTAATATTTGATTTTCCAGATAGACCAGAACCAATCGATACAAATCTTGCATGTCCAAGATGTAATGCGCATAGACTAAAAAAGAGTCAATGGTATTATGAATGTGTGTGTGGATTTAGAATTGGGCATACGATTGCACAACTTCCGCTTACAGAAGAAATTATGCAGGAGTTATTTACAGACGGAAAAACGAAGGATAAATTAACGGGCTTTATATCAAAAACAGGCAATCCATTTGATGCTTATTTAAAATATATTGATGAAAAAATACAATTTGACTTTGATAATCTAAATTCATCAACAGCAGAAAGTACATTGTCTATATCACAGTCATGGCTTGATGATGAGCCTGTGTCAGACGAATATTGGGCATCTTTGATGGCTGGGGCAGTAGAAGAATCAATAGAATCCTAATTTACGATTTCTAAAAAACAAGACTTTAAATTATATGTATATAAAGGAGAATCAAAACAATGGAACAATTGCAAATCAAAAATCTTTACAATTTAGAGGAAACATTAGCGGCATCGCTTTTTCAAGGAGCTGTTTATCCGTGGGAACTATTGCCTAAAATTGGAGCATATATTGTAGCGTTGGGAGAAACACTTTCTGCTGACAAATATGAAAAACGTGGCGAGAATATTTGGATTGCAAGATCTGCAATAGTTGCACCAACTGCGTATATTAATGGACCATGTATTATTGACGAAGAAGCGGAAATTCGCCATTGCGCATTTATTAGAGGCAATGCTATTGTTGGAAAAGGTGCTGTTGTTGGAAATTCTACAGAGTTAAAGAATGTAATTTTGTTTAATAAGGTTCAAGTACCACATTATAATTATGTAGGGGATAGCATTCTTGGTTATAAATCGCATATGGGTGCTGGTTCTATTACTTCTAATGTAAAAAGTGACAAGACGCTGGTCGTTGTAAAATCTCCTTATGGAAATATAGAAACTGGATTAAAAAAGATGGGTGCAATGCTTGGCGATAATGTGGAAGTTGGCTGTAACAGTGTACTGAATCCAGGAACGGTAATTGGACGCAATTCTAACATTTATCCAACTTCTATGGTTAGAGGATATATTGAGGCAAATAGTATTTATAAAAATCAGGGAGAAATTGTAGCAAAAAAATAAAATAATGTGTTTTTGTTTTTTCTTATTGCCACTTTTGACAATTTTTTGACAAAATTACGAATTTTTAATTGCTATTTTTCCAAAAATGTGCGAAAATATCAATATGTAGGTAATATTTCAAAGCAGCTTTTACAAAATGCAAAAAATGTTTGTTAAGATTCCTATACAGTTTTTGTGTCAGAAATGTGAGACTTATGTCACACATTCAAAATAAAAGTTAAGTAATCGAAAGGAGTTTTCACATGATTTATTCAAAAGAAATTGAAGAAATGTGTGTAGTAGCACGCGACGGTAATCATGGTTGTGCACCAATTCCAGAAGAGGCGAAATGGGTAAAGGCTAAGGAAGTAAAAGACATCTCTGGCTTTACACATGGCGTAGGTTGGTGTGCGCCACAGCAAGGTGCTTGTAAGTTGTCCCTGAATGTAAAAGAAGGCATTATTCAGGAAGCGTTAGTTGAGACGATTGGATGCTCAGGTATGACACATTCTGCAGCGATGGCAGCAGAGCTGCTTCCGGGCAGAACGGTTATGGAGGCATTAAATACAGACCTTGTGTGCGATGCGATCAATACGGCTATGAGAGAACTGTTTTTGCAAATTGTATACGGACGTTCTCAGTCCGCTTTCTCGGAAGAAGGACTTCCTGTAGGTGCAGGACTTGAAGATTTAGGTAAAGGTTTAAGAAGTCAGGTTGGTACAATGTATGGTACTTTGAAGAAAGGTCCTCGTTATCTTGAGATGGCAGAAGGTTATGTTACAGGTATCGCTCTTGACGCTGATGATAAGATTATTGGTTACAAGTTTGTAAGTCTTGGCAAGATGACTGATTTTATTAAGAAGGGTGATGACCCAAATACAGCATGGGAGAAGGCTTCAGGTCAGTATGGGCGTGTTGCAGATGCTGTTAAGATTATTGATCCTAGAACAGATAAGGAGGTAAAATAATTATGGCATTATTCGAGTCCTATGAAAGAAGAATAGATAAAATTACCGAAGTTTTAAAGAGCTATGGTATTAATTCCATTGAAGAGGCTGAAAAGATTACAAAAGACGCAGGTCTTGATGTGTATGATCAAGTTAAGAAAATTCAGCCAATTTGTTTTGAAAATGCTTGCTGGGCTTATACAGTAGGTGCAGCAATCGCAATTAAAAAAGGTTGCAGAAAGGCAGCAGATGCGGCAGCAGCAATTGGAGAAGGACTTCAAGCATTCTGTATTCCTGGATCTGTAGCAGATAACCGCAAAGTAGGCCTTGGACATGGAAATTTAGGAAAAATGCTTTTGGAAGAAGAAACAGATTGTTTTTGTTTCCTAGCTGGACATGAGTCCTTTGCGGCTGCTGAAGGCGCTATTGGAATTGCTGAGAAGGCAAACAAAGTTCGTCAAAAACCGCTTCGCGTCATTTTAAATGGTCTTGGAAAAGATGCAGCGGAAATTATTGCACGTATTAATGGATTTACTTTTGTAGAGACAGAGTATGATCCTTATACAAATACAGTAAAAGAAGTATTTAGAAAATCTTACTCTGATCCAGAGGGACCTCGTGGTAAAGTAAACTGCTATGGTGCAAATGATGTTTGTGAAGGCGTTGCAATTATGTGGAAAGAGAACGTTGATGTATCCATTACAGGAAATTCAACCAATCCTACAAGATTCCAGCACCCAGTTGCAGGTACATACAAAAAAGAAAGAGTAGAAGCTGGCAAGAAGTATTTCTCAGTGGCTTCTGGCGGTGGTACAGGCCGTACACTTCACCCAGATAATATGGCAGCAGGTCCGGCTTCTTATGGTATGACAGATACATTGGGTCGTATGCATTCTGATGCACAGTTTGCAGGTTCTTCATCTGTTCCAGCGCATGTCGAAATGATGGGACTTATCGGTATGGGTAATAATCCTATGGTTGGCGCTACAGTTGCAGTTGCAGTTTCGATAGAGGAAGCAGCGAAAGAAAATCGTTTCTAAATTATCAGAAATTTAAAAGTTCAAGTAGAAAAGGCTATCGTAACAATGCAGTTAACGATAGCCTTTTTAATATAAATCACATTGGTGTCTGAAATAAATAATATATAGAAAGGTACAAAGAAATGAATAATGAAATACGAGCATTGTATACCAATAATACAATAAGAGTGTATCAGGCGTATAATGCAATGATTGCAAAAGAAGCAATTAAAAAAGGTACTTTTGGAAATAATTTTAAAATGGACCGAATGACTTGGATTAAACCGTCATTTTTATGGATGATGTATCGATGTGGTTGGGGAACAAAAGAAAATCAGGAATGTGTACTTGCGATTGATATAAAACGAGAAGCATTTGATTATATTGTTGAAAATGCAGTTCTTTCTACATATAAAGAAAGTTTAGGAATTAGTTTTTTAGAATGGAAAACATTAATAAAACATTCAACAATAAGATGTCAATGGGACCCAGAACGGGACATTTATGGTAATCCATTAGAATATCGTTCAATACAGCTTGGACTTCGAGGAGCAGCAGTACATAAATTTGTAAATGAATGGATTGTACAAATAACAGATATTTCAAAATTTGTAGAAGATTTGCGCGAACAAAAAAATGCAAGAAAAGATATTCAGCATTTACTTCCACAAGAAAAAATTTATAAAGTGTGTGATTCTTAAAAAGTTAATTTTTTAAAGCTACCTAAGTGAAATTAGATATAAAATAATAAGGCATTGATGAATAAAAAAATAGATTTCTAATCCAAAAATAGATTTTTTTGTGAATAGAAGTGATATTCAACTATTCGCAAAAGCATACTTTAACGAATAGTTATGTTTTTTGGTTTTGCTTTTTGATTATTATATTAAATTTTATGCCTAAATTACAACTATACAATTTCATATTAAGTATCCTTTCATTATAAAGCTAGAATAAGCTAAATATTTGTGACTCTGAAAAATTTTTAAATTCCTGAAGTCTTATAGATATTAGCTGAAATAATTTTTATAACAATTATTCTATGATAATAGACGTATTAGTTTCGACCAATCTGTTTTGCTGTTAGAGTGCTTCAAAGTCATAAGGCAAATTTCTTTTTCCGAAATCTCTCGCGAAAATCTTTCTCCAGCATAACCTTTATCGCCAAGAATTGCAAGATTGGGCTGTGCTTCAACAATATCACACAGACTTTCCCTTTCATCGGTGGAAGCCAGCGTTATTTCAAAGATAGTAATAAATGAAACGACAATGCCGCGCTCTTCCGAATTTTTGTTGAAGTTTTTTTAATTTAATTTTATTTAGCATAATAGGTTGATTTATATAATTTTTTATTTACAATTATACTATTTGATAACGCATGATATTTAATTTAAATTTTTTAAAGTTTATTTTTGTTATAAATTTTGGTGTTATTTATGGTATTTTTTTGAATTTTTGTGTAGGTGGTGGGAAGCGTGTTTTTTATTTCGTACTTCTAAACATATTACGTTATTTCTTTATATAAATTATTTTTATGTAAATTAAATCTCACATCTAATAAAAATATTATATAACTCTAATGAAAAAACATAACTAAATTATTCAAATAAAAATATCTATCACTTTTCTAATACTTATTACCAAAATTTCATAATACCATTATAATATCATGTGTTTTTACAGATGATATTATAATGGTATTAATTACTACTATCCTATCTATTGTTAAGACTATAATTTCTTATAAAAAGCAATGTTTCAATCAATCATATTGTATACTTTACCACATTCATATTACATGATGTAATTGACTATTACTTATTAAAACTTTACGGCAAACGCATGTCTATGTTTTATTTAAAGTGCCAAAATCACATATCAAGGATATCTGTTTATAAAATCTTTACAAAACTTGTGCTTACCATAATTAAAACTTCATCAATTATTGATTTTATTTTTAAACTATTCTAAAATAATGCTTATAGAACTCATTTTTCAATGATACCTTTTTGCCCTTAACATTACAATATTAAGATTTTAATAGGAGTTGAAATAAAATGGAAAAAATTTTAGATATCATGTTAAATCAAGTACGTCTTGATGCGATCACTAAATTAAGAAATGCAGGACAAACAATGCAATCAGAAAATCAAATAATTCGCGCAGCAAAAGATATTATGGCTCTTGCCGATCTTGCGCGCAGAGAAGGACTTCTTGCACTGGAAGATAAAGTTCAAAATATATCATCAGATTTCTTGCAACATCTTATCATACTAGTTGTAGATGGCAATTGCCCAGAAATCATTGCCGAAATTGCAACAAATATCTATTGGACCAAGGCTCCAAATGGAGCAGATGCTATGACAGATTATATGTTTATGAGAGGCATTCTTGGTATTCAAGACGGAATAAATCCTAGAACTCTCGAAGATATCCTTCTAAGCCTAATGCCTATTGAACAACAGCAAAAATATCAAATACAAATGAAGGAATTTGGAAATCTATTCATTATTTAGAAAAAACAATTAGCGAATTACCAAACCGATGCATACAACGATTATTGCGTGAATTAGAAAATCGAGATTTAACCATCTGCATCTATGTATTCCAACAAGAGATTCGAAAAAAAATATTAGATAACCTCAGTACGGGACTGGCACAGGCTATTATGGAAGATGTTTCACTCTGTGCATCAATCAGCGAGCAAGATGTATCAGCAAGTATTTTGAAAACACTTGATACTATTGGTTTCCTACAAAATTCAGGAGAAATTTATGTGCCACATAATATATAACCACTACCCCCTACAAACTGTATTTTTTGTAGGGGGTAGTGGTTTATTTCTTTTGTGATTTTTCTTCATTTTTATTAATAAATTTTTTTTCATGCCCTTTTACCAGTATTTTGGTAATCTCGGGAAAAGGCTTTTTCGCATTTATAGGAAATTCAACATATTCCTTAGACCCTGTGTCAATATACAATAATCTTAAATATTTTCCTGTTTCTGGAGACAAATTTCTGGCGGAAAGACGTGTCTCAATTAGAGACTTTGTAAAAGCAAACAAAATTGCAAATATTGGAACCCCAACTATCATACCTAAGATTCCCCAAATTCCTCCAAAAAAAGTAATAGAAAAAATAACCCAGAAACTTGATAAGCCAGTTGAGCTTCCAAGAATCTTTGGTCCAATAATATTTCCATCTACCTGTTGAAGAATGATAACGAAGATTGCAAAATAAACAGCCTTCAATGGATCAACAAAAAGAATTAATAATATGGATGGAATAGCCCCCAAAAACGGTCCAAAAAAAGGAATAATATTTGTCACACCTATAATTACACTAATTAATACACAAAACGGCATACCTAGTATGCTCGTAATTACAAAGCAAATAATTCCAATAATAATAGAATCTAATATTTTTCCCACAAAAAATCCGCCAAAAGTTTTATGCGCAAATCGAACATTACTGATAAAACGATTTGCACTTTCTACAGAACAAACAGCATAAATAATTTTTTTCGCTTGCGCAGCAAATAATTCCTTACTTGCCAACAAATAAATCGATATAATAAAACCAATCAGCAAATTCCAAATAGCCTTAAAAATAGAGTAAACACTCATTGACACAGATGTTATTACATTAATAACATTACCTAACTGTGACAACATTTTTGTAACATTATTGACACTATTGAGCTGCGGAAGCACTGTTGTATTGATGAAAGTTGTCAAATCCATAGACGATTGATTGATAAATTCAATAACACTCTTTTCAAATTCTGGATTATCACCTAGAACTTTTGATATCCACAATATAATCGTATTAATATAATTTGGAAACTGTTCTAATATAGTGCGAATACTATTATAAATCTGAGGAATTACAATTGAGAAGAAAGCGTATATCGCCCACAATACAAACACTTCTGTTATTATAATAGATAGAAAACGCTTCGGACCTTTTTTATGACTGATATTAAAAAATTCAAATATTGGAGTTGTTAGATTGCGTTCCGTTGCATTTACAAGTGGCGCAATTAAATATGCAAGTATAAATCCGTCAATAACCGGCATTAAAACCACAAACAATTTTTTTAATGTCAATGACAAACTGTCCAAATGGAAAATGACATAATAACTTGCAAATCCTCCTAAAACCACAAAAAAGGCTGTCAATCCCCACTTCATATAGTCTTTATTGTTTTTCATTTCTGCACTACTCTCCTATCCTTCTAGATAAAAAATTAATTTATTCTTTTGTTGGAAAATATTGAAAAGTGTTATAAAATGATTATAGCATAATCTATAAGATAATTATACTAAAGTTTTGTAAAATAAGCAGAAAATAAAAGCAAACAGTTGTAATAAAAGGAGTTATAATAAATTGGATAGAACAAACAAATCGACCCCCACCTACCATGATGAAGTAAATAAAAAAAATATTATGCATCTACGAGAACTGCTAAATACGCTTCCTTCCTTTTGTAGCCAATATTTCAGAGGAATACAGGAATATACATCAAGCAGAACAAGAGTTGCTTACGCTTATGATATTCGTATTTTCTTTGAATACCTTCATGACAGTAACCCTGTTTTAAAAAAAATACCAATTAAGGAATACCACCTTGAAATTCTTGATCAGATTACAAGAATAGATATTGAAGAATATTTAGAACACTGCGCCTATTATACAAAAGACGGCAAAGAATATATGAATGACGAACGAGGTAAAGCAAGAAAACTTGCTTCATTACGAAGCTTTTATAATTATTTTTCTAAAAATGAAATGATTGAAAAAAATCCAGCAGCGCTCGTTCAAATGCCTAAGCTTCACGAAAAAGAAATTATTCGTCTTGACCCAGACGAAGTTGCAATTCTACTTGAGACAGTTGAAACAGGAGAAAAATTAACTAAAAAACAATTACAATATCATGAAAAAAACAAACTGCGTGATATAGCGCTCCTCACATTGATGTTAGGAACAGGTATACGCGTCTCTGAATGTGTTGGTATTGATATTCCAGATGTAGACTTCAAAAATAACGGTGTAAAAATACGACGCAAAGGAGGATATGAAGCTGTAATCTACTTTGGTGAGGAGGTAGAGCTGGCTCTGCTTGATTATCTGGAACAACGCTCCACCATAACACCTGTAAAAGGATACGAAAATGCATTCTTTTTATCAATGCAAAACAAGCGAATCACCGTGCGTGCTGTAGAAAATCTAGTGAAAAAATATGCTTCCGTGGTTACAACACTAAAAAAAATAACTCCACACAAGTTAAGAAGTACTTATGGCACTACGCTATATCGAGAAACTGGAGACATTTACCTTGTAGCAGACGTATTAGGGCATAAAGACGTCAATACCACTCGAAAGCACTATGCCGCACTTGAGGAAGACAGACGCCGCCAAGCCGCAAAAGCTGTTACATTAAGAGAAAAACGAGAATGAATATTGGTTCCTATTTAATAATCTAAATACAATAATCAAAAAATTCCAAACAATTTTTCGGAATATACGTTTGAATTTTTTTGTATTATGTGTTATGATGATATAGAACAAATTAATCCATATTGTAGTTACAAAAAAAGGAGGCAAACTTTATGGCATATGGAAAAATAACAGTAAAGCAAAAAGAAATTTTAGAATTTATCAAAGCAGAAATTCTTAGAAAAGGTTATCCACCATCAGTTCGAGAAATTTGCGAGGCTGTCAATCTCAAGTCTACTTCTTCTGTCCATTCACATCTGGAAACTCTTGAGAAAAACGGTTATATTAGAAGAGACCCAACGAAACCTCGCGCAATTGAAATTATGGATGACAGTTTCCAGATGGTAAGGCATGAAATGACAAGTGTTCCTATTATTGGAACTGTTGCTGCTGGTGTTCCCATTCTTGCAGAACAAAATATCGAGGGGTACTTCCCTATTCCTGCGGATATGGTTCCTGCAGGAGACTCTTTCGTATTGAAAGTAAAGGGAGATAGCATGATTAAAGCAGGCATTTTTAATGGAGACAGTATTTTTATACATGCGTGCAATACAGCTGAAAATGGTGACACTGTTGTCGCTTTAGTTGATGATTCTGCAACAGTAAAAACTTATTACAAAGAAGATGGGCATTACAGGCTTCAGCCGGAAAATGATTCTATGGAACCAATTATTTTAGATGATGTAGAAATATTAGGCAAAGTTTTCGGTATTTTTCGTTTATATCATTAAAATCTACAAACAATTAAATACCCTGGTCTATAAACAAAACAATGCATTAGTATTTCATACTAATGCATTGTTTTGAATGAAATATCACTATAATGAATGTACATCAATCACTTTTCCATCGCGCCAAATTCGCTCTAAATCATAGAATCCCCTGCTTTCTCGATCAAAAATATGCACGAGGAAATCATTGTAATCCATTAATATCCAATTTGCAGTATTATATCCTTCAATACTTCTTGGACGGATTCCATCAACAGCAAGTTTATCCTCCACATTATCCGATAATGCCTGAATCTGGCTTATATTGATTCCATTTGCAATCACAAAATAATCAGCAACTGTAGACACCTCACTGATATCAATTAACTGAATATTTTCTGCTTTTTTATCTTCAAGAGCATTGACTATTTTTTTCAAAGTACTATTTATTGTATTCAAGCAAAGTCCCTCCTTTTTACACGTTGTACTTAAAATCTGTAGAAAAATAACTGACATATTTTGACTTGTCTATTTCTTCAAGAGTGTATGTCAAAGAAATATCCTGCACAATTTGTATCACTTATTTTCCTATAACTTCTTAATGCTTTATTGTAAAAAATACTAACGATTCAAAGCTGTTGTTTTATATGGTATTGTCACAGCAGGTCCCACATAACTATCATAGGTAATCTGTGTCATCTTATCAATAGGATTTCCTTTTGATTCCAGAAATTTTAATGTGTTCGACAATATCTTCTCCATAGCCTTATCAACATCAATAAATGCAAGCTGCCGAATAAAATCAAGTTCTGGTATTGGATTGCGAGCAGGTTCAATATAATCTGCTATAAAAATAATTTTTTCAAGAAGTGACATATTTGGTCGCCCTGTTGTATGCCATGTAATAGCCTGAAGAATCTCTTCATCATCAATATCAAATTTTGTTTTGGCAATATAAGCACCTACTTTGCCATGTAATAAATATGGATGACTTATTTCAAAACTACTACAGGGAAGTTTATTTTTTTCACAGATACGAAGTTTTTTATCATTATCCATACATTTCGCGCAATCGTGTAAGAGTCCTGCGATTTCAGCTCTCTTTATAAAATCAGAATTACTTGGATTAGGATTGTACCGCATAGCCATTGCGATAGCGGTATATGCTACGTTGAGCGTATGATGATAGCGGTCCTTTGTCAGATGTTTCTTTAAATACTTCTTAATCTTCTTCATAATATAAATGCTCCTGTTCTATATAATGTGCGACCTCTAGCGGAACTAACCCATGAATTGATATCCCGCTCCTAACTTTTGCCCTTATATCTGTAGATGAAATATCCCATTTAGGGGTATTAAGATAAATAATGTCTGCCCCAAACTCTGCCAAAATATCTCCTTTTTCGCGTATAGCGTCAAAATCATAATCATCTCTAATTGCACAAATTAATATCGCGAATTGAAAGATTTGCTCTGGACTCTTCCACTGCTCTATTTGAAATAAGGAATCTGCTCCAATAATAAAATAATATTGCGTGTTTGGATTTATTCTTGTCAAATACTGCAATGTTTCACAAGTATAGGTATTACCCGTTTTCTGTGCTTCAATCAGTGATAATTCAAACCGAGAATAATGTTTAATCGCCAATGCCGTCATCTCAACTCTTTTTTTGGTATCCAGAACATTTTTTTTCATATAAGAATTTCCACTTGGCATAAAAAGAACTTTATCAAGCAATATCTGTTTTTGTGCTTCCTGTGCTAAATGTAAATGTCCATAATGAATTGGGTTGAAAGTCCCTCCCATAATGCCAACGCGCCTTTTATTTTCCATAGAAATCCTCCAACTTTATTTTGGCAATATAATTTTGGGATTTTCTTTAAAAGGTTTATAGAGAACAAACTTTTTCCCGATAACCTGAACAACTTGAGAACGTGTACGCTCCGCAACAACTGTTGCAATTTCTTTGGGATTATCAATACAGTTTTTTAATACAGCGATCTTCACAAGTTCATGTGTATTAAAAACCTCTGAAATCGCCTCAACATTCTCCGGTGTGACAGACGATTTTCCAATCTGAAATAAAGGCTCTAAGTTCATTGCCAATCCTTTTAAATAAGCTCTTTGTTTACTTGTCATATTTTATATCATTTAGCAGTTATTTTTTATAGAGAACTGTAAAGAAATAACTACGCTTTCCTTTCCTAAATTTATTCTTTGTAGTAACTAAATGCAAAGCCATACATTCGCACAGTATCGCCTTCCTGAACACCAAGGGACTCCAATTCTTCTAATATTCCATTATCTTTAATAAACTGTTGAAAAAACTTAAATCCACGCTCAGACTCTAAATTTGTATAACCAAGCATCTTTTCAATACGAGGTCCCTCAACAATATATACCTGATTTTTCTTGTCATATTCAACCGTAAACGGTTCATTTCCTACAACAATATCTGTATCTGGATTAAATTCAGGCGCAAATATAATGGGGGGCTCCTCAATTTGAGAAAGCATATCTGCTACATAATATAAAAGTTCTTTTATTCCTTGTCCA
The DNA here is from genome assembly GCA_014239155.1 of Lachnospiraceae bacterium. GTDB lineage: Bacteria > Bacillota > Clostridia > Lachnospirales > Lachnospiraceae > COE1. The sequence goes on from JAAZZQ010000003.1 coordinate 35,199, forward strand.
GATACCGCCGATATTGGAAACACCCGAATCCCTTTTGATTCAAACTCTTTTTTGATCCTATCAATTGGATTTTCTTCTTCCGCAATATAGATTGCATCTATCTTATTTGCCGCAATTACTTGCGGTTTCTTAGCAATATCTGCATTGTAAGCTTCCAGCTCCTTATTGATTGCATAGATATCTGCAATAGGGTCTCTCCCTTCTGTAGAAGCCGCATCCACAAGATGAATAAGAACTTTTGTTCGTTCAATATGTCTTAAAAACTCATGTCCAAGTCCAACGCCCTCAGAAGCACCTTCAATTAACCCTGGAATATCCGCAATCACAAATCCCTTTCCACTTTCAAGGTCTACGACACCAAGGTTGGGATTCAATGTTGTAAAATGATAGTTCGCAATCTTTGGTTGTGCATTTGTAACCCGAGATAACAGTGTAGACTTTCCAACATTGGGGAACCCAACTAATCCTACATCTGCTATAACTTTTAATTCCAGAAAAAGATTTAATTCCTTTGACGGTTGTCCTGGTTGAGCATATTTGGGTGCCTGCATTGTTGCAGTGGCGTAATGTTGATTTCCATTACCACCTTTCCCACCGCTCAAAATTGTTCGTCTGCAATTTTCACCGGACATATCAGCGATAATCTTGCCAGACTCCAACTCTCTTATAACAGTCCCCTCTGGTACTTTTACAATGATATCCGAACCATTTTTTCCACGACAATTTCTTTTCCCGCCCTGCTCGCCATCCTGCGCACAGTATTTTCTAATATGCCGAAAATCAGTCAATGTATTTAGGCCTTTGTCAACCTCAAAAATCACACTTCCACCATCGCCGCCATCACCGCCATCTGGTCCACCATTTGGTACGTATTTTTCCCGCCGAAAGGATACATGTCCATCTCCGCCTTTTCCACTTCTAATGTATATTTTGGCTCTATCTGCAAACATTTATTTCAACCTTTCTTTTTTGATAATCTTATTGACGATTATATGCAAAAGGCTTCAGGTGAAACCTGAAGCCTTAGTAAATCCGTAAATATTACACTATTTCTTCTCTACAGGATAAACGGAAGCCTGTTTTCTATCTCTTCCTTTTCTCTCGAATCTGAGTACACCATCTACTAATGCAAACAATGTATCATCTCCTCCGATCCCAACATTTACACCCGGATGAATCTTTGTTCCGCGCTGTCTAAACAAAATGTTGCCTGCTTTTACGAACTGACCATCTGCTCTCTTTGCACCTAATCTCTTAGATTCAGAGTCTCTACCATTCTTTGTAGAACCAACTCCCTTTTTATGCGCAAAAAACTGAAGATTTAACTTCATCATGGTATTACACCTCCTTGATTATGAGCTCGAAATAACGCTTTTCTTTAAAAAAAAGCCGTTTTCTTTTGCCGTAATTCTGTTCGATTTCTTTTAAACCCATCACCAAAGAATCCATTAGCAGCTTTGTTTTATCATTAATTTCATCAGGAAACTGACATTCGATATATCCTTCTTTCTCATCACTCTCTGTAATCATATGCTCATTTGCCAACACTTCAATTGCATTGAGTGTATTAATTACTAAAATAGAAATAGAAGCACATACAATATCTTTTCCAGACCGTCCAAAGCCCGCATGTCCCATACAGGTAAATCCTTTATAACCATCGTTGGATTTAAAAATTACAATCGTAGTCATATTATTTCACTAACAACATCTATTAAGCGTTGATCTTATCAATCTTAACCTGTGTGTATGCTTGTCTATGACCGTTTTTCTTGTGATAGCCTGTCTTTCTCTTATATTTGTAGACGATAACCTTTTTGCCTCTGCCCTGCTCCATAACGGTAGCAGAAACAGTTGCGTTTGCTACATCAGCGCCCACTTTAAGAGACTCATTGCTAACAGCGATAACATTGTCAAAAGTCACAGTGTTTCCTGTCTCTGCATCAAGCTTTTCTACCTTGATGACATCTCCCTCGGAAACCTTGTACTGCTTTCCACCTGTTGCAATAATTGCGTACATATTGCACCTCCTAAATAATTACTCGCTAACTTTGGTAGTATCTTTTTATACATTTAAACCTAGTTATGCGGCATACTCATATATATTAACATTGCTGTAAGTTCTTGTCAATGTTTTTTCCATCTTAATTTCATATCTGAAACGAAAGAGGTTACAGTTCAGTCTAGGACTTTGCACTGTGCTGCAAATTATGGCTTATATAAGCCACGTAAGAAAACGTAGTGGTTGAGATGCATCAAGCCATGCAAAATCGCTTCGCAATGGCTTGATGCGTTACAGTTCAGCAAGGCTGAACTGTAAACGAAAGAGAAAATGCCGTTCCTTTTTCACAGACAATCTTTATTTTATTTCGACCTTTCTTTAAATCCAACCTACACTTCTGTTCCATTGTAGCGCTATCTATTTGTTGATTATCTATTGAATTGCTTTCTTGTTCTGTCAACGTAACAATCGTATTATCTGGCTGTACTAATACTAATTTTGCCTTTCCACTTGTCACATGTAAAGAATACTGCATCTGTAACGTTATATTTTCCAATACATTATTTTTCCAGATGGTCTCCATACCTGTCATTTTTTCACAAGTAATTGTTGTTATTCCATTTTGTTTCTCTTTTTTATAGTTCTTTTTATTGGCAGTATTCAATTCTTTAGAAAGAAGCTGTTTATTATTATATACCTGAGAAGGTAAAATCAATGTCCCTAACAAAATCACTGTAAATACTGCTACATAAAAGGCTGCAATACCGCCAAAAATAAGAATTTTCTTTTTCATTTTTAAGATTCTCCAAGAACTGTCTCTTTTCTTTCAATGATAGTTGTTAAAATATTCTCCAGTTCTGGATACATTTCTTTCCAAAGTCTTTCTGCTTCCAAATAATCTTCCTCGTCTACATATCTTTCCTTATAATCATATTGGTCACGAAGCACGAAAAGTCTATCTAGTCCAGCTCGAAAGGAATCATTCAAAATTATTCCATCTAAAAAACTACTTTTGCGACTTTCACGATTAAAATAGCTAATAAGTGCATGATGTGAATGATACTCTTTGCCAGTATCAATTATAGATATTCCTTTCACTAAATGATAAATACTATAATAAAAATTCTTAATTAACTGATTCTCATCTGATTCTAACTGTCGAGATTGATATATTTGATGTGTAATGTCACTGGCCATACCCAACTCAATCTTTGCCGCAGAAATTCTATCCGAAATATTTTTATATACAATATTCTGATCCTTTATAATTGTCATTTTCTATCCCCTTTCTTGAAATAAGAAATGCTGCCACCGAACATACAAATTATCCTTAAGAACTGTAAAGTAATTATTTTACAGTTCCTTAGTGCGCAAGCTCCTACGTACAATTTGCACAATCAATTCTGCATGGCCGAACTGTAACAACCAAACTGCTCCGCTAATGATTTCGTTGTCTTCTTGCGTGTAATTTCCACAAGTCCAAGTGGAGTCATATCAACAATTGTAGTCTGAACATGGTCCTTTTTTGCCAAAACTCTTAATTCTTGTAAAAGTGCATTTGTTTTTTCATTCTCTTCCATATTAATAAAATCAACTAATATCATTCCTGTAAGATTTCTTAAACGAATCTGTCGCATAATTTCATTTGCTGCCTCAATATTAATCTCATAAATATATGCAGCAGATTCTTTTTTCACAATATTTTTTCCAGAATTAACATCTATCACATACATTGCCTCTGTTTTCTCTATAATAAGATAGGCACCCGATTTTAGCCATACCTTTCTCGAAAGCAATTCCGAAATCTGCGTCTCCACACGGTAGAGTTTCTGTAACGGATAAGAATCATCTTGATACATAGAAATATTTGCAATCTGTTCTGGCATATAAAGTGCTACAAAATCCTTTAATTCCTGATATAGTTTACTGTTGTCTGTAAGAATTTGCTGATAAACAATACCTTCATCTCGCATTGCTGTCAGATAACTTGGCGCCGACTGCCATATACGACTATAACATGTTCTATGAATCCCTTCTTGAATCAACAAAGACATTCGCTGATTTAGATAATGAATCTCATCTGTCACAGGCTTTAACATATCAGGGGATTGCTTCTTGTCTAGCTTTGATAAAAGTGACGCGGCATTGGTACGCACCACAACACCAAAATCAATCTCTTGTGGAATTGCAGCGCGAAGTTGTTCTCTCTCTAATTTGGTACATTTCTTTGAAACACCTTTATAGGTATTTGCATAAGAAACCACACTGTATTTACCTGCCAAAGACAAATTCATAGTAAATACAGGCTCTTTTGTTCGCACTGCCTCTTTTTCAAGCTGAACAATCATTTCATCTCCGGCTAAAATTCTACCATCATATTTACGATTTATAATAATTGGTGTGTACTCCGCATGAATTGGCAAATATCCTTTTTTATTCGGAGCATACAAAATAAATGCTGCGTTCATTTGCTTTACAACATTTGTTACTTTTGCTACAAAAATATCACCAAGCGCTGCAATATTATCCTTTTGCATAAAAGGCGTAAAATTTACAGATGCCATTGTTCCCGTCTTCCTGTCTAAAGAAAACGCAAGAACGCCTTTTGTATCACGAAACGAATACTCTGTAAGAATATAACGCGTGTTATTCATCAATATTCACTCCCACTGCCCCGAGAGGTTTTAGCTGTACTGCATCTGCTGTGCCAACATTGGTATAGGTCTCTTCCCTTGTAATGAAAAGTCCAAAATCATCAAATTCCTGCTTGTTTGCCTCGTACAGAGCCCGAACCACAAGTGACGGTTTTAAATTATTTGCGCTGCTTGCATCGACAGTCATTGTGATAGAGCAATTTTCTTTCTGAAACAAACATTCAAAAATATAAGGTTTCATATCAAAAGTTGACTCACTTTTCTTTGTTTTTTTTGTCACAATAATCTGCTCTTGACTCATAAAATTATCAACAACTGACGAGTTCAAAAAAAATGGGTAATACTCTTTGCGAAATGCAACAGTGTAGCGCGCTGCTGCCACACTTGCCATTGCATTTCCAGCATTGTCTGGAAGAAGTTTGACTTCCAAAACTTTAATCCCATCTGCCATCTGTGCATTGAGCGCATCAACAAATTCTTGCGTGCTTGTTAACGAGCAAACTTCAATATCCATATATTCTCCATTGCTCTCAAGTCCCACCCCAAGCGGCGCTGCAAAAGACATTATCTGATGTGGGCTAAATCCTGTTGAATAGGCAATATCAATTCCTGCGCGACGTATTGCTTTCTGAAAATATCGCATCACATCAAGATGCCCTATAAATCGAAGCGCACCATGTTTTGAAAATTTTACCCGTAATTTCACAGAGAGCCTCCTTCCTTTTTGGCGCTACATATCCCACATTGAAATCTAGCCGCACCGCAAGCATTACACTGCTGCTGACAATTTGGAGTTACTTGTTCTTCTAACGCGCGCTGCCATTCTTTTTTTAAAAATGTTTTGGAGACACCACAGTCAATAAAATCCCAGGGAAAAACTTCGTCAAGACTGCGCTCGCGCGTTGTATAAAAAGCAATATCAATTCCACATTCCGCAAAGGTTTCCATCCATATATCATGTTTGTAATACTCTCCCCATGCATCAAAGATACATCCCTTTTGATATGCTTTTAATATCGGTTTGCTCAAGCGCCTGTCACCACGCGCAAAAATTCCCTCCATCACACTTGCATCTGCCTCATGCCAATTATACTTAATACTCTTTTGATTCAGTTGTTCCAAAATCGCTCTGCGCGTTTTATACGCTTTCTCTAAAAACTGCTCTTTTGTGCACTGTGGTGCCCACTGAAACGGCGTAAATGGCTTTGGAATAAAAAATGATGTGCTGGCGACAATCTGCACCTTACCAGTTCTTTTTTCTTTGGGCACTGTATCATAAAAAGCAACTGCAATCTTGTTAGAAAGCTCCGCAATTCCGTGAATATCCTCCTCTGTCTCCGTTGGCAATCCCAACATAAAATAGAGTTTCACTCGATTCCATCCACCCTCAAATGCCAAAGTGGCACCTTTAATAATATCCTCTTCCATCAACCCTTTGTTAATAACATTTCTCAGACGTTGACTTCCTGCCTCTGGTGCAAATGTCAAACTACTTTTTCGGACATCTTGCACTTTTTCCATCACATCAAGAGAAAAGGCATCAATGCGAAGAGATGGCAAGGATATATTAACTTTCTTTTCTTTACATTTGTCAATTAAAAAGTTTATAAGTTCTTCCAGATGTGTATAATCACTAGAACTTAAAGAACTGAGCGAGATTTCATCATAGCCAGTATTATCTAGCATTTTTATTGCATAGCTCTTAAGCATCTCCACGTCGCGTTCTCGCACAGGCCGATACAATTGTCCTGCTTGACAAAAACGACATCCGCGAATACACCCTCTTTGAATTTCAAGAACAACTCTGTCCTGCGTACATTTGATAAAAGGCACCACTGGCTTTTCAGGATAATAGGTGTTCGACACATCTGTCACAATTTCTTTCAAAATCGTTCTAGGAATATCTGCACGCGTGGGTTCAAAAGATTTTATTGTGCCATCTTCATAGTATGTCACTTCATAAAACCGCGGTACATACATTCCGGGAAGTTTCGCAGCCTCCACAAGAAACGCTTCTCTGGACTCCCCACTTTCTCGACATTTTTTATACAAATCCAAAAGTGCACGATACTGTGTCTCACCCTCTCCAATATAAAAAATATCAAAAAACGCTGCAATTGGTTCTGGATTATAACTACAAGGACCACCGCCAATCACAATTGGGCTCTCCCATGTCCGTTCTGTAGCAATCAAAGGAATCTGTGATAAATCCAATATCTGCAAAATATTGGTATAACACATTTCATATTGAATTGTAATCCCTAAAAAATCAAACTCCTTAATTGGATCTTGTGATTCCAATGCAAACAAAGGGATTTTCTTCTCTCGCATAATCGCATCCAAATCTGGCCACGGAGAGTAGACACGCTCACACCAAGTATCGTCAAAACGATTCAACATATCATAGAGAATTTGAATCCCAAGATGGGACATACCAATTTCATAGACGTCTGGAAAACACATTGCAAACCTGACAGAAATGTCAGGTTTGCTTTTCATTACACTATTTACTTCATTTCCAATATAACGAGCAGGTTTTTCAACCTTCATTAAAATATCGTCGCTCAATGCTAAATTTCTCATATTATACCTATCCTATTGTGGAAGTTGTTGTTTGTAACAGTTCAGACAAGCTGATCTGTTACTGCAAAAATCCATTGAAAATCGCCTTTGGCGATGGGATTTTTGCTCTCAGGCTTTATGTTTTTGTACGGTCTTCGCAGGTCTTGCGAAGACCTGTCTGGACTGTTATTGCTGTTGCTGCTGTTGCAGTAAAATCTGTTGCAGTAACTCTTGTGGCAGCATCTTTCCATCCACATCAAACAGATAAGGCACGCCATCAATCTCAACAATTCCTGTCTGCATATTTCCATTTATATCAAAATAATATACATCTTCACCAATTGTTGTTAGACCAACTGCCATATGTCCATCTGTCTCATAGTATTTCGCAGAAACACCATCATTAAACCAACCTGTAATCATAGATCCGTCGGCTGCAAACAGATAAGAAAGACCATTTAGTGTTACCACACCAGTCATCATGCGACCAGATTCATCAAAAAGATATGTTTTTCCATCTATTATCTGCCAACCGTTGACTCTGTGCCCATCTTCCATAGATAAATAATAACGATCTGTGCCATCATTAAACCAACCGCGCACCATTGGTCCATCCATTGCAAAAAGAAATGTCTGATCGCCAATTGTCTGCCAACCTGTCTGTAAATACCCTTCTGCATCAAAATAGTAGAAATTATCATTGATTGTATTCAATCCAACCAACATATGCCCATCTGTTGTGAAAAACCGCTTTCCATCTGGAAAATCAAGGAATCCAGTGTACATTACACCATCTTCCGCAAAATAGTAAAAGAGACCATCTAAATTCTGAAATCCGGTCAACATTTTTCCATCAATGCCAAAACAATACATTCCTAAACCAATTGGCGTAAATCCAACTGCCATAACACCATCTGGCTGTAAATAATACAGTCCATCCTCCAATGAAAGCCAGCCAGTTACCATTCGACCAGCCGGATCAAGATAATATTTTGCAGTGCCTAAATCAAGCCATCCGCGCTGCATTTTATAATTGATATAGTAATACAAAAATCCTTTTCGCGGAACCCACCCAGTATTTACAATACTTGTAGAAAAATCCTTAAGAGCATAGTCCAAGTCAACATCGCCTTTAATTCCAGGAATCCTACCCTTGCAAGAATACTGCCATATAGCAGCATCTGGAATCTCACATACCTCTGCCCACTGTGCAACCCATTTGTCATAAAACACTGGACCAATCCGGTCACGATACCAATTGGTACTAGAATAAACCATTGGATAGTATCCTTCCGCCTCCAATGTTGCACAAAATGTATTCGCCATCAAGGACAATGTTTCTGGCGAAAGAGACTTATGAACATTATCCTCAACATCCCATACCACAGGATAAGACACTTGTACATTCTGTATCGCATCCAGTACAAACTGTGCCTCTATTGCAGCCTCTTGTACATTGGTAGCATAGGAATAAATATACACACCTGTTTTAATGCCAGCCTGCTGTGCAGCAAGCATATTATAATAAAAATATTCGTCAATTCCTTTCTTTGTCGAACCTACTCGAATAAAAGCAAATGTAACACCGCTCTGTGCCACTTCTTGCCAGTTAATCGCTCCCTGCCATTTTGAGACGTCAATTCCGGTCTCCACAACTGCTGCCTTTGCTGATACAGCAGGCACACTACTCAAAATGCAGATGGCAATCAATGTACAAAAGATTCGCCTCACTTTATTCATTAATTTCTGTCCTCTCATGTATTATAAACTCCCTTTCGTTGAAAGCACATCTTTAATGCGTTCGTCTATAGAGACCGCCTCATCAAGTGCTTTTGCAAATGCCTTAAACACAGCTTCAATCATATGGTGACTGTTCTCGCCGCTAAGCATCTTAATATGTATATTCATAGCTGCACTATAGGAAACTGCATAGAAAAATTCTTTCACAAGTGCAGTGTCAAAAGCTCCAACCATATTTTGAGGAAAACTACAATCAAACTGCAAATATGGTCGGCCGCACAAGTCAACAGCGCACAACGCTAGAGCATCATCCATTGGCAAAATAAAATAGCCATATCGTTTAATTCCTTTTTTATCGCCAATTGCCTCCCGAATCGCATTCCCAAGTACAATGCCTGCATCCTCAACAGTATGATGCCCGTCAACTTGCAAATCTCCAACAATATTGACTTCTAAATCAAAAAAGCCATGTTTAGAAAATCCTTCAAGCATATGGTCAAAAAATCCGATTCCTGTATTGACAACCGATTTTCCCTCCCCATCCAGATTTAATTTTATATCAATATCCGTTTCTTTCGTCTTTCTTTTTATTTCTGCAATTCTTTTCATGGTGATATTCCTTCCAAGCTATTCCCCAAAACGCACACGAATTGAATTGGCATGTGCAGTCAACCCTTCTTTCTCTGCAAAAAGTTCAATATCTTTATGAACTTTTTCAAGCGCCTCTTTTGAATAACAAATTATACTTGACTTCTTTATATAATCGTCTACATTTAATGGCGAGAAAAACTTTGCAGTGCCATTTGTTGGCAAGACATGATTTGGACCTGCATAATAATCCCCCAACGGTTCTGAAGAATATTCTCCAAGAAAAATTGCGCCCGCATTTCGGATTTTTGTCATTGTGTCAAATGGATTTTTGGTCAAAATCTCAAGATGCTCTGAAGCAATCTCATTTGCTGCATCAATGGCAGTATCCATATCAGGTGCCACAAGAATATATCCATAATTATCAAGCGATTTCTGAATAATTTCCCTGCGCTCAAGAACCGCAACAAAACGATCAATCTCATCGGAAACCTTTTGCGCCAACGCTTCACTTGTCGTAATTAAAATCGCAGAAGCCAACTCATCATGCTCCGCTTGAGACAAAAGGTCTGCTGCCACATATCTTGGTGTAGCACTCTCATCAGCAAGCACAAGAATTTCTGAGGGTCCTGCAATAGAGTCAATGCTGACATGACCGTACACTGCACGTTTTGCCAATGCCACAAAAATATTTCCTGGCCCTACAATCTTATCAACTTTTGGTATCATTTCTGTGCCATATGCAAGCGCTGCAATCGCCTGTGCGCCACCTACCTTGTAAATAACATCTACCCCCGCAATATCTGCTGCAACAAGCGTTGCCGGATTCACTTTTCCATCTGCACTGGCAGGTGTTGTCATAATAATATTCGGAACACCCGCAACCTTTGCCGGAATCACATTCATCAATGTCGTTGATGGATAAGCCGCCTTTCCACCCGGAACATAGACGCCAACCTTCTGCATAGGGGTAATCTTCTGTCCTAGTATCGTTCCATCTTCTTTGGCATCAAACCAACTATTTCTTTTTTGCTTTTCATGATAAGCACGAATATTCGCCGCAGAATCTTTCATTACCTGTATAAAATGTGCATCTAACGCTTGATACGCTGACGCAATCTCTTCTTTCGTAACTTTAAAATTCTCTTTTGTTATCATACAATTATCAAATTTTAAGGAATACTCAAATATAGCTTCCTCTTTTCTTTCCTTTACATTTGAAATAATATCAGCTACCACATTCTCATACTCACCGTAATCATTTGTACTTCGCTTTAACAAATTTTCAAGTAAATTCGCTCTAGTATCCTTTGTCAATTTTACAATTCGCACTTTTTTAACGCCTCCTTTAACGCCTGTAAAATTTTCTTAATGCGCTCCGCTTCCATCTTCATACTGACCTGATTAACAATCATTCGCGCAGAGAGCGGACAAATTTCTTCCAAAACTTCCAACCCATTTTCCTTTAATGTAGAACCTGTCTCAACAATATCCACAATCACATCGCTCAGTCCCACAATTGGTCCAAGTTCAACAGAACCATTTAACTTGATAATATCGACTGTTTGATGTTTCTGATTATAAAAATAATCCTTTGCAATCTTTGGATATTTACTAGCCACACGTATCATCTCATGATGCTGCAAAAGCTCTTTTGCGAAAGCCGGACCGCAAACACACATTCGACATTTTCCAAATCCCAAATCCAAAACTTCATACACTCTTCGATTCTCTTCCAAAATGGTATCACTTCCCACCACGCCAATATCCGCGGCACCGTATTCTACATAAGTAGGCACATCTGGACCTTTTGACAAAAAAAACTTCAATTTTAACTCCTCATTGACAAAAATTAGTTTCCGCGAAGATTTATCCTTCATTTCCTCACAGGTAATCCCTATCTGTTCCAGAAGTTCCAGCGTTTTCGCAGCCAGTCTCCCCTTAGCGAGTGCAAACGTAAGATACTCCATATCAATCCCCTTCCTTTCCAGCAGAGCTATCCACATATACAATCTCAGAAAAGTGATTGTCCGCTGCAAATTTTTTATAATGTTCTTCCGAATGTTCCTTTTTCATCAACACTGCAGCATATCCTTGTTCTCGATACGCTTTTGCACATTCCAACGCCTCACAAAACGCACTATTATATAAAAGCAAAATATTTTTTGTCGTAGAGACAGGACAACGTTTTTGTCTTGTAAGCGCCGTTACAAGCTCATCAATCATTACAACAAAACCAGTTGCCGGTGCATATTTACCAAATTTCTCCAAAAGGTTGTCATATCTGCCCCCCTTTGCAATGGCACTTCCCGCTTGATATGTATATGCACTAAAAATAACACCTGTATAATAATTATATTTGCTAACCATTGCAAGATCAAAAGAAATATATTGCTCCACGCCATATATTTTTAGTAATTTATAAACTTCCTGCAATCGTTCAAGCGCCTTACGAGAACGCGTGTTATTTACAGATTCCAATGCTTTGTCTAAGACTTCACAAGACCCAAACAAACTATTGACATTTAAAAGCATGTCTATCGTCTTAGTAGGTATATTCTTATCCAACAAAAGTTCCTGCGCACCAAATTCATTTCTGTTGGAAATATATTCGCGCAGTGCAAACTCCGTGTCCTCATCCAATTCTGCTTCGGCACACAGTCCCTTAAAATACTCAATCTGACCGACAGAAATCTGGAAATCTTTTAATCCAGAATTACAAAGGGCTTCGACAAGCAAGGCAATCATCTCTGCATCCGCCTCTGGAGAAGCATCTCCAATCAACTCGGCTCCCATCTGCGTTGTCTCTTTTAACTTTCCCTGCAAATCATTTGTATTGATAAAATTATTGCCAGAATAGCAAAAGCGAAGCGGAATTGTCTCATCCATAAAATACTTGGCTGCACATCGCGCTATTGATGGCGTAAAATCTGGCCTTAACACCAGTGTATTTCCTTCCTTATCAAAAAACTTATAAAGTTCTTTTGATGGTGTTGTACCAATTTCACGGCTAAAAACATCAAAAAATTCAAAAGTAGGTGTCTGAATATTCTGATAACCATAACTGTATAATTTATCACCCAAAAGCTTCTGAACCATCTGCTTGCTTGCATACTCCCTGCCATAAATATCTCGCACGCCCTCCGGCGTGTGCAGAAGTCTTTTTCCACTAACCCCCATTGTAAATCCCCTCTCTAAACCGCGGTTTTTATCACTTTAACGTGCTAATCTATCACCGAATTAATGTAGTATATTATCGAAGTATACACACTTTTTGTTATAATGTCAACTCATCTTGAGCCCTATCATTTAAGTCCATCTGAATCATATCCAAATACGGCACCATCTGCCCGCCCTTATGCTTCATAAAATACTTATCCTTTAACTCCTCATATCGAAAGCTTTTTCTACCGCCTTGTTTCATTCTATCCCAAAAAACATTTAACTCATGTATACGCATATAATACATAATGTCACGCGCTGTAAAATAAATTAGGAAAAAAGCAATGCCACCTTGTTTGTCAAAATCCTGCATAAACTGAACTTGATGTGGGTGTATTTTCTGAAGCGTAAACAAATCAACTGCGCACTCTTTCGCATCAAAGCAAACAGGAATCCCCTGCACTGCACCTATGTAATCTACTGTGCTTTTCTGATCAAAATAAGCAAGTGTAATATGTCTTGTTTTCTTGTCAATTGTAATTGGCGTGATTGGCGTCGGAACCTTTTGAATCAGTGCCAACCCACTTTCTCGATATTTTTCATTTGTCATATTAATCATTTCTTCCAAAAGCGAACCGCGCAGTCCACGAGATTTCCATGTGGGCATAACTATTCCTCCTGCAAAAGTTTACAAAAAATCATAGGTGCAGGACATTCTAATACACTACCTGAAACCTGTTCAAAATCTTTCTGTGTCGAAACAGGAAAAATCAGTTTATGCGCATGAAGAAGTTGACTTTTTACGCCTTTTTGCGCATAGAATTGATTTGTTTTCGCATTGCCATATTTCAAATCTCCTATAATTGGATACCCCAATGTAGCTAGCTGCGCGCGAATCTGATGCGACTTGCCTGTAAAGAGCTGTACTTCTAACAGTGTAATGTTGTTTGCGATACGAACCGTATGATATGCGGTATCAATAAAAGCAGCTTTTTGTTGAAACGCTTCTGGAATATCGTTTTTGTTCGGATAGATTATCACTTTATTCTGCATAGAATCTTTGTACAAATAGCCTGTCACACGCTCTGTCACTACAAATTCTCCAGAAACCAGACAATAATAATATTTCTCTAAAGATTTCTCTTGAATAATATGACTTAAATACTGACTTCCTATTAAAGTCTTTCCACAGACTACCATTCCAGAAGTATTTCTGTCTAATCGATTACAGACAGAAGGGCGAAACGTTGCAAGCGATTCCTTAGACACACTTTTCTGTGTCAACAAATAACCAATCAACCACTCATTCACACTTATATCTTCTGGCTTTGATTTTTGTGTTAAAATTCCGGAAGGCTTGTTGACCACTAAAATATGTTTATCTTCATATACAATTTCTAAGTCACGCAATTTATAATATGCCTGTTGAAACAGCGCAATATTTACAGAGCAGTCCTGTGTTTTTCCACAAAACGTTTCAAACGTTTCATCTGCTAAGAAAAATTTTATCTCATCATTAACAGAAAGCTTCTCTTTGCCATCTGCTTTTTTTCCATTTAAGACAATATTCTTTTTGCGAAGCATTTTATAAAGAAAGCTGTCTGGCGCCTCCCTTAACAGCTTTTTCAAATACTTATCAAACCGCTGCCCTGCTTCATTGGAAGAAATCTTTTTTAAAATCATAAGAGCTGTCCTTTTTTATCTCAATATTTTATAAAGAAATATCACATAAAAGTTCCAAAATCTCCATCTCTTTTTTTCCAGGTTCCAATGCCTGTAACTGTACCAATCGATCTATAAAGCGCGCCTTCTCCGTAAAAATTTTGACAGTTATATTCTGCAATCTATTTTGTTTTAAAATGCCTTGAATATGCTGTTCACACGCAGACACATCACAATTTGCAAACTCTGTATATCCAATTAGATTACTGCCGCGCACAACAAAACAGTTTATCGGGAAATTTAATTGATATGAGGTCAAATACATGCTATATAAAGCAGGCACAGTTCCTTGCTGCACAGAAATTTCCTGATAAACCTTCTCACTAAATTTTGGAATTTTAAAGTACATTACAACTGACACTAAGCTTTTGCTAGAAGGCAGCATTCCCAAAACAGCAACAATTGTTAGAAGATTGTTTGTTTTTCCCGTTGAAAAATACCCCAGCAAAAATACTGAAATCGAAATCAAAAAATAGATTGCTGTGCGAATGATTACTCTTTTTCGCTCATAAGGAGGATATTCAAAATCTCCTTTTTTTTGCTTTTGCGCCTTCATCTGCTGTCTCTCCCGCTTTAACAAACTCTCAAATATCTTACCTTATTTTAAAAATCGCATTCCCTTTAATAGAATTCCATGTGGAATCATTTTCGCCAAAATCTCAAAACTCTTTATCCACTTCCCATAAACAGACCGCTCTCGTTTATAATAAGAATCCTCAATTGCCTTCTCCACGACTTGATCCGCGCGCACTAATGTGAGTTTTTTCACGGCAAGACTGCTGCCAGTCTTCTCTGCAATATCAAAAAAAGGCGTGTCTACTGGTCCTGGACACACAGCGGTCACATAAATTTTCTTATGACGTAATTCCTGATTCAACGCCCTAGAAAAACTATAAACATAAGCTTTTGTTGCTGCATAAACTGCAAAATTAGGTTGTGGCAAAAAAGCTGCGCTAGACGCAAGCTGAATAATCCGACTATTTTTCTTCATATAGGGCAGACATAGATGCGTCATCTGTGTCAATGCTTTGCAATTTACTTCTATCATACCAAGTTCTTCATGGATATTGGAAGCGGAAAAATCTCCCAAAATACCATATCCCGCACAATTGACAAGCATACGAATCACTGGCTTTTCATCCGCAAGCAGCTTCTTTAACCGCTCTATCTGTTCCTCTTTTGTGACATCCATATCTAGCACTCGCGTTGTGTGTTCCAAATGCTGTGCTATCTCCAACATTTCCTTTTTGCGGCGCGCAATCATCCATATTTCATCAATATTTTGAAAAACATTATCCAACTGCAATGCAAATTCTACTCCAATACCAGACGATGCCCCTGTGATAACAATAATATTCATAGCTTTCCTCATTTCTACAATAATACTTTTTAATCACTCAAAAATTATCTGTAGTCTTTCTTGGCTTCTTTATCCTTATTTTCATTTCATCAAACCAATTAATGTCCTCTTGCAAAATTTTTCGTTTTATGAACATTACGAATTGTTTTTTTACTTTTCGTTTTTTGTGCTGATTCTTTGGGTCTTGCAATTTTACATTCTTTCTTTAAGCCATATTCTCCTACTATTTTCCTTGGCTTTATCAGACACTTTTTATCAAATCCAATCAAGTCTTCACGACCCACAAGCTTTAATGCTTCCCGCACAAGACCATAATTCTTGGGATTTCGATATTGTATCAGAGCGCGCTGCATCGCTTTTTCATGTGGGTTTTTGCAGACATAGACCGACTTCATCGTCGCAGGGTCTACTCCAGTATAGTACATTACTGTCGATATCGTTGATGGGGTCGGATAAAAATCCTGCACTTGTTCTGGCATATAGCCACCATCTCTCAAATACTCAGCAAGTGCCACTGCTTCTTTCAACGTAGAACCTGGGTGAGAGGACATTAAATAAGGAACTAAAAATTGATTTTTACCAATCTTTTGATTTAACCTGCGATATTTGTCTGTAAAAGACTTGTAGACAACATTGTCTGGCTTCCCCATCTTAGCCAAAACAGCATTACAAATATGTTCTGGTGCCACCTTGAGCTGCCCGCTAATGTGATATTCAACAAGTTCCCTAAAAAATGTATCGTCTTTATCCAACATTAAATAATCAAAACGTATACCAGAACGCACAAACACTTTCTTGACATTGGGAAGATTTCTTAGCTTACGCAAAAGTGACAAATAATTTGAGTGGTCCACTTCAAGGTTGGGACAAGGCTGCGGGCACAAGCACTGCCTATGTTTACATACACCAACCTGTAACTGCTTTGAGCAAGAAGGTTGTCTAAAATTTGCCGTTGGTCCTCCTACATCATGAATATAACCCTTAAAATCTTTATCTTGTATAATCTGCTTTGCTTCTTCTATAATAGACTCATGACTTCGCACTTGTACTGTTCTTCCTTGATGAAATGTAAGCGCGCAAAAATTACATCCCCCAAAGCATCCTCGATTACTAATCAGAGAAAACCTCACTTCTGATATCGCTGGCACTCCGCCTTGCACTTCATAAGAAGGGTGATATGCTCTCTGATAAGGCAGCGCATAAACATCATCCATCTCTTGTGTGGAGAGTGGCTTCTGTGGTATATTCTGCACAATATACAATCCATTCGGATAAGGTTCTACCAAGGTATTTCCATTGAACGAATCTGTGTTACAATATTGTATTTGAAAGCTTTTGGCATACAACAACCTATCAGCTACCATATCATCATAAGAAGGTAACAATTTGTAATCATATAAATTAGAAATATCTCTTGTCTTGTACACTGTTCCCGCGATAAAAGATAAATCTTTTACAGAAATACCACTGTTAAGGGCATCTGCAATCTCTATAATGGACCTCTCCCCCATACCATATGAAAGAATATCTGCCTGACTATCCAATAAGATTGAACGTTTAAAAGAATCTGACCAATAATCATAATGTGCCATGCGTCTAAGACTTGCCTCAATTCCACCAATAATAATTGGAATATTCTTATATTTCTTACGAATGAGATTACTATACACAACTGTAGCGTGATCAGGTCTTTTGTATGCTGTACCCCCCGGCGTATAAGCGTCTGTCTCGCGGTGCTTTTTAGATACATAGTAATGGTTTACCATAGAATCCATATTTCCAGAAGACACCAAAAAACCAAGCCGCGGCATGCCTAACACTGCAATACTTTCATCATTTTTCCAATCTGGCTGAGAAATAATGCCGACATAATATCCATTCGCTTGCAAAACACGAGTGATAATTGCCGCACCAAAAGATGGGTGATCTACATAGGCATCTCCTGTGACATAAATAAAATCCAACTGTTGAATACCAAGTTCCTGTACCTCTTCCATCGTCATGGGAAGAAAACCATTCGCAAGTGACAACGCGCAATCCTCCTATATGAAACTAATTATTCAAATCCATAATTTCCTGTTCTGTCAAGGGTCTATAGGCACCTTTTTGCAGAGTGGAATCCAAATACAATGTTCCCATTGAAAGACGCCTTAAATAAGTGACAGTGCCACCCACAGCCTGAATCATTCGTTTTACTTGATGAAAACGTCCCTCTATAATGGTCAATTCCATAGAATAGCGCCCTTTTGATTGTGACAAAAGATTTACCTTCGCTGGCAATGTCAGTGCAGTGTCTCCAATATCTACACCAACCTCTAATTGTCTAATATTAGAATCTGTAATATCTCCCGCACATTCCACATAGTAGGTCTTATCCACATGTTTCCCGGGAGAAAGCAAATTATGTGCCAATTCCCCATCATTTGTAATCAATAATAATCCCTCTGTGTCCTTATCCAACCTTCCAACTGGAAACAATCCTTTTCCGCGAGCATCCAATAACAAAGTCATCACAGTTGGTTCCTGACTATCCTTTGTTGCAGTCACCACTCCAGCAGGTTTATAGAGCATATAATAATATAACTTCTGATAGCTTAAACTTTGTCCCATATAACAGACATTATCTTTTTCTTCATCTAATTGAAAATCCGATTTTTTGACAATAATGTCATTCACAGACACAAGCCCCTTTTTAATAAACCCTTTTACTTGGCTTCGTGTTCCAATCTGCATATCACATAGAAATTTATCCAGTCTCATAACCACTCCCACTACATATTGCATTTTAATTTATCGTTTCATAAAATGGTTTCTTTCCCTATAAAATATAATAATAGACTCTCAGAAAAATCTTTTGCCAAGATAAATATAAAAAATTCTGAGAAACAAACGTGGAGGTGTTTATGCTGTTTAAAACCTTGGCATATTTATTGCTCATTATCATTATCTTAAGCCGACCCGATGCTGCATTTCAATATGCCTATGAAGGTCTATACCAATGGGCTGCCAAAATGGTTCCCACACTCTTCCCGTTTATGATGATTAGTTCTATTATGGTTTACAGCGGTGCTGACCTCGCACTTGGACAGATGCTCAGCTATATCCTAAAGCGCATCTACCGATACAGCAATTATGGATTATATGCAATTTTTATGGGATTTTTCTGTGGATTTCCTATGGGCGCCAAAGTTGTAAGTGAACTGTATGAAAATCAAAAACTTACAAAATCAGAAGCAGAAACTTTGCTTGCTTTCTGCAACAATATAGGACCAGCATACTTTATGGGAATCATTATCCCTATACTTCATACCAGCGGATATCATCATACACTGCCTTTTCTGTTTGGTATGTATGGAATCCCAGCACTTTATGGTCTTTTTATCGGAAATCTCACTGCTGCCAAAAGGCAGACAAAAAAACCATGTTCTGTAATTCTTAACCAAAATACCTTTGAAGCACCAAAACTTTCTTTGGCAACAGCCCTTAAAAAATCCTGTATGGACAACACACAATCTCTTATTATTTTAGGTGGCTATATTACATTTACAAATGCTTTTCGGATACTTCTTGATCTTGTACCACTATCAACCAACAGTAAAAACGTTTTATCCAGTTTTTTAGAAATTATTGGCGGGGTTCAGGCAATCCATACAACTGCTATTCCATCAGCACAAAAAATCTTCTGGATTATGACTGCACTTTGCTTTGGTGGTATTTCCTGTATCTTGCAAACAAGCAGCTTCTTAGAAAAGGCAGGATTGTCTATCACATATTACCTCAAACATAAACTTGTTATCACAGCCATCTCCGCAGGTTACTATTTTGTTATTACAAATTTTAGAAATTACTAAAATTCAAGAATGCCATCAGTATTTTTGCTGCAATGTGCAAGTCAGCTCTACTGACATATTACAGATTCACACACCTGTAATTTAATTGGCACTGGTAAGCCTTATCACATTTGAATCTGCACTTTTATCATACAGATTATATGCCCTAAAAATTAGATTTTCTTTTTTGCCATACTCCATGCTGACAGATATTGTTATTGTCGGACTTCCTTTCGTCCACGGTTGAAGTACCGACCACGTCAAACCATTGTCATAAGAATAAGAATAATATTGAATTGGTGACTCTGCGTCCAGTGCTGTCAGTTCCACAGTTGCATACTTTCCTGTTTTGTCATAATTCAAAAGATTTGCACTTACATGGGTTGGCGCTGTCGTATCATTACATACGCGATTTGAGGGAACAGGAACAGCCAAAGGCGCATATCCACTGTAATCTGTCTTGCCGTCTTTTGATACAAGGCCAAAATATCTAGCAACCGCCTCTGCGTCGCGCACTCCAAACTCTTTTAGTTTTTCCGGTGATAGTATATAAAGCGCGTCATTATTGTGGTCTACATGACAATGTTCCACAATCACTGCTGGAATATTTCGCAGAGCACACTGGCGTATAATGCCATAGTAATCTGTCCCTTTGCTTCCAATTCTGGTTTTAATGCCGCGATTAAAAAGTCCCATGTCTTCAAATTGTGTCAAAAATTCGTTTGCCGCAGAGTATCCTTGACTATACAATGCACCTTCTGACGGTATCCAGACTTCACTTCCATAGAGAATATGGGAAATAGACATATTAAAGTGCAAAGAAAAAACAAAATCTGCGTTCACTTTGTCTGCAAATTCAGCTCTTTTTTCCAGAGACATATCTATATCCTCAGAATGGGTTAAAAACACCTGGACATTTTGATATTTTTCCAACTGTTCTTTCATATACAATGCGACTGCCATAGTATAGTTCTTTTCTGGGATCGGCAGATAATCCGTGCCCAAATTAGAACCGCCATGCCCAGGATCAATCACAACCACAACTGGTTTTGACGCGTTTACACTGGGCATATGCACTGATGACAATAGCATTGCTGTAATCGAAATGGATAAAATAACTGATGTTATCTTACATCTAAAAAATCTCATACATTCTCTCCTTTAACTTGTTAAATCAATGCTATATTCCCCGTATCTGTCTCAGTCACGGACTGCATTTCTCCCATCGACTCCTCTGATGGTACAAGTTCTGCACGGTTTGCGGTTACAATATTTTCTATTTCCTGAAGATTTCCTACCAAAGTGTTATAATCACGGGCAGCAGTCGCTATCGACTCTTTCAGAACACTCTCAAGATTTGCAAGCATACTGTCCGTATATTGCATTGCAGCAGATTTAACGGCATTTGCTTCTATTGTTGCATTATCCAAAATCTCTTGTGCTTGTCTGGTTGCCATCTCTACAATCTCATTTGCCTGTTCATATGCCTGTTGCATAATCTGATGTTCACTGACCAATTCATTTGTTTGTACAGCTGCATTATTCAATAACTCTTGTGCTTTTTGTTTTGCATCATTTAAAATCGCCTCTTTATTTGTAATAATCTTCTGATAGCGCTTGATTTCCTCTGGCGTTTTCATACGCAATTCACGGAGCAAATCATCAATTTCTGCCTTGTTTACCATGATTACATCTGTTGAGAACGCCTTATACTTGCAGTTGTCTATGAACTCCTCTATTTCATCTATTAACTGCTCTATCCTGCTGCTCATGTATGTTATTCCTCCATAGCTCTGTTCCAATTGAGTAGGAAGATTCTTCCCCTACTCGTCACACTACCCGTACGCCGCTTTAGCGGCTTACTCCCTTTGCACAGGTTTGTGCAATAAAAACAGAACATTTTATTCCACTACTCTAAATTTTTTGTATACAAGTTCTGCTACAAAATCAGGCACACACTGTGAGATATCTCCATGAAAAGCCGCAATTTCCTTTACACTTGACGAACTGAGATAAGCGTACTCAAGGCTCGTCGTCAAAAAAACAGTATCAAGCTCTCCATTTGACAGCTTTCTGTTTGTCTGTGCAATCTGCAATTCATATTCAAAGTCCGTAATTGCACGCAGTCCACGCACGGAAATATGAATATTTTTTTGTCTTGCATAGTCAATCAAGAGCCCATTAAAAGAATCCACTGTCACATTCGGCAGCTTCTTTGTAGCTTCTTTTAATATACTAACACGTTCCTCAACAGAAAACAACGCATTCTTTGCCTTATTATCCAAAACACTTACCGTCAATTCATCAAACATTATGGACGCTCGTCTGATAATATCAAGGTGTCCAAGCGTCATTGGGTCAAAACTCCCCGGGTAAATTGCAGCATTCATGGCATCTATTTCCTCCAAATATTCTATTCTCACAATTCATCTTTTCTGATGAATACATGCTTACTCTTTCCGTATATTTTTTCTCTCTCAACAACAAATCCCAATGTCTGGGCATAATCAAAAGAAGTTTGTGCAAAAGCCTCCACAACAATCAGCGTGTCCTCATTTACAAATGGAACATTTTGTATCAACTCTAAAACCCGCTTGTCATAATCTTGATGATAAGGTGGGTCAAGAAAGATAATATCTGCTGTATCTTTTATCCCTCCTCGAAGCGCAGAAAAAACGTCTTGTCTTAACACAACAGATTTGTCCGTCAAATGCGTATGCTCTAAATTTTGTGTAATACATGCAATTGCCTTTTGATTGTTTTCCACAAAATATGCTTTTCGTGCTCCCCGGCTGAGCGCTTCAATGCCAATCCCGCCGCTGCCAGAAAAAAGATCCACAAACACTGCATCTGGTAACGCCGGCATTAATATATTAAAGAGCGTCTCTTTTATTCGGTCCGTTGTCGGACGTGTGTCTAATCCCTCTGGTGTTTTTAACAATAAGCGTCTGGCTGTCCCTGCAATTACTCTCATAAAAATCCTCCAGTTATTTCTATCCCACCAATACAATGGATTATTTTATTATACTCTAATCTTTGTCCCTTTTGTATCCCTTTTGTTTAGTTTTATTTTGCTAATTGGTACTTGTTTCTCTTTATATACAATCGAATCTTCTGTATCAGTTTGGCAATAGTACACATTTTCGATAACATCTTTCTCTCCAAGTCGCATTCCCCGCACACCAATTGCCGTTTTCTTAAACTCTGCAATCTCATCTGTATCAAACCTTAGAAAATAGCCTTCTTTGCTCTGTAAAATTAAATGTTGATGTTCTGTTATCAGTTTAATACTAATCAATTCATCTTCCTCACCAAGCTTTGTCGCCGCAACTGTTCGCTTGGTTGCATCAAATTCTCCACCGCTTACAATCTTGCACATTCCTTGTCTGGTGACAAAAAGCAATCGATAAAGATTTAATTCTGACTGACTTGCAATATTAAGAATATCTTCTGTACTAGAACTATAATTGCTTATATTATCCACTGGCAGGCCCTTATCCCTAAATTTTCCAAAGGGAATATCCGCCACCTTAATTGTATGCAGTTGCCCTGTGTTGGTAAACAGACAAATTCTGCCGGTGTTGCGACATTTCACAACATATTTAAACTCCGCGTGCGCTGCCTCTTTGTTTCTTTCATACGTAGTCATATCAATTGTTTTGCAGTAGCCAAATTTATCCATAAGGAACATAATGTCCATCTCCTCAAGCTTCTTTTCCTCATAGACAGCCTCCTGCGCATTCTCTATCTGTGTCTTGCGCTTTTTTGCATATTCCTTTTTAAGCGCATCAAGGTCCTGTATAATAACCTGCGCCATAGAATCCCGTCTGTCAAGAATATCCTCATATCGATAAATATTGGCATTGGTTTCTTTATTCTCCTTGATAAGCGCATCAATTTCTAAACCGATTAATTTGTACAGGCGCATATCCAAGATTGCATTGGCCTGCCGCTCCGTAAAATTCAACTGTTGTGCCATAACAGAGGACTCTTTAGAGCGAAATTGAATTCCATCTATCACACCGCTTGTCAAGCAATTCTTCACTGTATTTCTGTCTTTAGAACCGCGCAAAATCTCTATAATCAAATCAATAATATTGCAGGCGCGAATCAAACCTTCCTGTATTTCTCGCTTTTCTAGTTCTTTGTTTAACAGCGTTGTATATTTTCTTGTAGTAATCTCGTATTGAAACGCCACATTGCGCGCAATAATACTCTTTAATCCCAACGTTTCTGGTCTACCGTCAGCAATTGCAATCATATTTACGCCAAAAGTATCCTCTAGGCGTGTCTTTTTATATAATAAATTCTTAAAATTCTCAACATCCGTATCTTTTTTTAGCTCAATAACAATGCGAATCCCTTCCTTTGAGGATTGATTTGAAATATCCAAAATTTCCGGCGCTTTTTTCTGCTCATACAAAGAAGCAATATCCTGCAGAAATTTTCCAATATTTGCCCCAATCATTGTATAAGGTATTTCTGTTATTATCAGATTCAGCTTTCCACCTTTTACCTTCTCCACTTCAACCTTACCGCGAAGCTTAATCTTTCCCATTCCGGTTTCATAAATAGACAAAAGGTCATCTTTGTTGCAGACAATCCCGCCAGTAGGAAAATCAGGACCTTTTATATACTTCATCAGCTCCTGTGTTGTAATATTCTCATTCATCATATAAGCTTTTGTCGCCTCAATCACTTCTCCTAGATTGTGCGGTGGAATGCTTGTCACCATGCCGACGGCAATTCCTTCAGAACCATTGACAAGCAAATTGGGAAACCGACAAGGCAAGACACTTGGCTCCTTTTCTGTCTCATCAAAATTGGGAACAAAATCCACAACGTCTTTGTCAAGGTCTGCTAAGATTGCTTCCTGCGAAATCTTCTGAAGCCTTGCCTCAGTATAACGCATGGCAGCAGCACCGTCTCCTTCAATATTGCCAAAATTGCCATGCCCATCAATTAAGGGAATCCCCTTTTTAAAGTCTTGTGTGAGAACTACTAATGCATCATAAATAGAACTGTCTCCATGTGGGTGGTATTTACCCATTGTATCGCCAACAATACGGGCACTCTTTCTATAAGGTCGGTCATATCGTATTCCCAGTTCATGCATATCATACAAAGTGCGCCGCTGCACGGGTTTTAATCCATCTCTGACATCTGGCAGCGCTCTTGCAATAATGACACTCATAGCATAGTCAATAAATGACCGCTGCATGGTCTCCGAATACTCTGTTTTTATAATTCTCTCTTCCATAAGTTCACTTACTCCTTATTTATATATCAAGTTCTGCCTCTGTCGCATGTTCATAGATAAAAGTTCTTCTAGGGAGTACATCGGTTCCCATTAACAATTCTGTAATCTCTGATGCCATGCGCGCATCTTCAATTTCAATCTGTTTTAGCATTCTTGTTTCTGGGTTTAAGGTTGTCTCCCAAAGCTGCTCGGCATCCATCTCACCAAGTCCTTTATATCGCTGCAAAGTAAAAGGTCCCTTGTGCTTTTTGCGATATTTTTCAAGCGCCTTGTCATCATACAAATACTCTTCTTTTCCCTTTGCAGGCATGGCTTTATATAGAGGAGGCATCGCAATATAAATATGCCCCTCATAGATAAGCTCTGGCATAAAACGATAAAAAAGCGTGAGCAGCAGATTGCTAATATGTGCTCCGTCCACATCTGCATCCGCCATAATTACAATTTTATCATACCGAAGTTTAGAGATGTCAAAATCATTGCCATATCCTTCCGAAAATCCGCAGCCAAAAGCATTGATCATAGTCTTAATCTCAGCATTTGCAAGAACTTTATCAATGCTTGCCTTCTCCACATTTAATATTTTTCCTCTGATTGGCAATATTGCCTGATAATTTCTATTGCGCGCAGTTTTTGCACTGCCGCCTGCAGAGTCCCCTTCCACAATAAAAATCTCACATTTGCTATAATCTTTTGATTCGCAGTTTGCCAGTTTTCCATTGGAATCAAAGGAAAATTTCTGTTTTGAGAGCATATTTGTCTTTGCCTTTTCCTCTGTCTTGCGAATTTTCGCTGCTTTTTCTGCGCAGGAGATTACATTTTTTAACACTTCAACATTTCTGTCAAAATAACGTGGAAGCTCATCACCTGTAACTTTGCTGACTGACTTTGCCGCATCCTGATTGTCGAGTTTTGTTTTGGTCTGCCCTTCAAATCTAGGTGCAGGGTGTTTGATAGACACAACTGCAGTCATGCCGTTACGCACATCAGCGCCTGTAAAGTTTACATCTTTTTCCTTTAGGATATTCAACTCGCGCGCGTAATTATTAATAATTGTGGTAAACATCGTTTTAAAGCCTGTCAAATGTGTTCCACCCTCTGCATTGTAGATATTATTGCAAAAACCAAGCACATTTTCGTGAAATTCATTTACATACTGGAACGCACATTCCACAGTAATCTCTTCACTCACTCCCGTAAAATAAATAATATCATGTAATGCCTCTTTATTCTTGTTCAAATCTTTCACATATCCAATGATCCCCTCCGGTTCAGAATACGTGATTCTCTCTGGCTCTTCCCCGCGCAGATCAGAAAAAATAATAGTAAGTTTTGGATTTAGATATGCGGTCTCGTGAAGTCGGCTTTTCACATCTTCTGCCTTAAATCGCGTCTTATCAAAAATAGAAGGATCTGGAGTAAAATTAATTGTTGTTCCTGTCTCCCTTGTCTTTCCAATTACAGGAAGAAGCCCATCAATCAATTCCACAACAGGATTTCCATATTCATACCTATCCTGATGAATCTGACCGCCACTTTTTACAGTGACAGTAAGTTGTGTAGAAAGCGCATTTACTACAGAAGAACCTACGCCATGCAAACCACCACTGGTCTTATATGCATTATTATCAAATTTGCCTCCTGCATGAAGCGTTGTAAAAACAACACGCTCTGCACTGACCCCTTTCTGATGCATTCCCACCGGAATCCCTCTACCATTATCTGATATGGTGGCGGAACCATCTTTTTCAAGCGTAACTCGAATCTCACTGCACACACCTGCAAGATGTTCATCCACAGAGTTATCAACAATTTCATATATTAAGTGATTCAGTCCTTTTGTAGACACACTTCCTATGTACATGCCAGGTCTTTTCCTAACAGCCTCAAGCCCCTCCAAAACCGTAATGCTAGAGGCATCATAAACATTTTTATCCGCTTTTGCCATCGCGCAACCATGCCTTTCTTTCCTATTTTATTAAGAATGCTATCAGCATTCTTGCTGCGGCGTGCAAGTCAGCTCTGCTGACAGGTTACGGATTCGCACGCCTGCAATCCTGCCGGAAGCTTATCTCAGTTGGAGTTTTCTCCAACTGAGATAAATCAAAAAATTCGACTTTTAGAGTATACCACATTTTTACAACATTGCAAATACTTTTCAAAAAAGTTCAAACATACGTTTTTGTGCTATTTGAATAAAAATTATTTTTCCTGCATTATTTTTAATACAACCATTGCAAATGAAAAAAATTTGTATACAATAGTAATTAGAAACATAATCGAGCCCTCTAAACATCATGGTGTAAACGCTTTCATAAACAGGCTACAAAACAAAAATTTTAAGAAAAAGGAAGGATTAAAACTATGTACGGATTTGGAACAATGATTGACCAACTGAAAAAGAACCCCAAAACAATTGTCTTCACAGAAGGTACAGACCCACGTATTCTCGAAGCTGCTTCCCGTCTCTTAGCAAGCAGTTTCCTTCATCCCATTCTTGTCGGCAACGAAGAAGATGTTTTGAGTGCTGCGGAGGAAGCTGGCTACAATATCCGTGGCGCACAGATTATAGACAGCAATCATTATGACCGCTTTGACGAGATGGTAGAGCGCTTTTGTGAGCTTCGCAAGAGTAAAGGTATAACACCGGAAGATGCAAGAAAAATTTTATCCCAGCCAAACTACTTTGGCACAATGTTAGTGGAAATGGGCGTTGCGGATTCGCTTCTTGGCGGCGCAACATACTCCACAGCAGATACTGTTCGCCCTGCCCTTCAGATTATTAAGACAAAACCTGGCAACAACATTGTATCCTCCTGCTTTATTCTTGTGCGTCCCGGTGCAACAGGCGAAAATGAAGTACTTGCCATGAGTGACTGTGCCATCAATATCAATCCGACAGAAGATGAACTGGTTGAAATCTGTGGTGAGACAATTGAGTGTGCTAAAATTTTTGGCGTGGACCCAAAAGTTGCATTTTTAAGTTACTCCACGCTTGGATCCGGCAAAGGACCTGATGTAGAAAAAATGAGAAATGCAGCCTTAAAAGCGAAAGTAAAATATCCAATGACTCCAATCGAGGGCGAACTACAGTTTGATGCCGCCGTTTCTCCGCGTGTAGCACGTACAAAATGTCCAAAATCCGCAGTAGCTGGCCATGCAAATACCTTCATCTTCCCAGACCTTAGCTCTGGAAATATGGGCTACAAAATTGCACAGAGAATGGGTAACTTTGAAGCATATGGACCGATTCTTCTTGGACTAAATGCACCCGTCAATGACCTCTCCCGCGGCTGTAACGCGATTGAGGTGTACTCAATGGCAATTATTACAGCAGCGTTGGTGTAATCATTATCTCTATCAATCGAGTAGGGAAGTCTTATCTTCCCTACTTGTCGCGCGATCTGCGCGCCACTTTAGTGGCATATTTCCTTTGGGTGCCCATGTGCATAAAAAGCAGACCGATGGTCTGCTTTTTTTGTGCAATTCTATCTCAATTTCTTACAGCATGTCACTGCCAAGGAACCTGGTCCAATATGGCAGGAAACGCTTAACGATAACGGATCTACTGCAATAATTGGATAATCCGGAAGGTGTGCCTGAACTTCTTCCTGAAACACCTTTGCCGCCTCTTCATTCTGTGTATGCGCAATTGCCAGATAAATCTGATTCTCACGAGAAAGACCGCCAAAACGCTTCTCAATATCATTCTTAATGGCATTTATCATAATTGTTTTTGCCTGATTTACTGTTCTAGCCTTTGCAAAGGCGTCTAATTTTTCCCCCTGTATCTGCAATACAGGTTTTAGACGCAGCAATGTTCCAAGCGCAGCGGCTGCTGGCGTAATGCGTCCTCCCTTTTTCAAATAGTACAAAGTATCAATCATAATATAGATGCTGGAATTAAACTTGTCCGCCTCCAAAATATCGCGAATCTCGCTGCCGCTCTTTCCTTCCTTCATAAGTGCAATCGCATCAAATGTAGATTGCTTTTGAGTGACAGAAATCCGCTGATTATTTACAACATGAACTCTTCCGTCATAGTCTTGTGCCAACATTGCAGCGGTCTGGCAGGAACCGCTCAGACCACTCGACATAGGAATATGCACCACTTCATCATTCTCTTTTAAAAGCTCGTCCCAAAGTCCAATGATAGATTCCGGTGACGGTTGTGAAGTAGAAATATCTGCATTCTGAGCAAGTTTCTGGTAAAACTCATTTTGACTAAGTGTGATTTCCTCATAGTAAGTTTCCCCATCAATCATAAAGGGCATTGGCAATACATGAATTCCAAGCTCCTTTGCCTGACTCTGCGTGATACCACTATTACTGTCTGTAACAATTGCTATTTTTGACATATCATCCTATCTCCCTGTTATTATAAAATAATAGTTTTCCCTGTATATTGCTTTTCATACAAGCGAAACAACTGTTAAAAAAGCAACTTGCCACCAATGATTTTCTAACAGTTTTAAGGAACCAAAATTCCTGTCAAATATTAATAAATTCTACATTAGAAGCCACATTTGTCTCATAGTGCTTCCAAAATTGCTGATATTCTTCCGAATGCTTCTCCTGATGAATATAAGCATTATATAGCATGGCAGCACAACTTTGCGCCTCCTGAAGAATTTTAGCATCCTGATAAATATCGCCAAGACGAAACTGAAACTGACCACTCTGCCGAATCCCAAACAAATCTCCGGGGCCTCTCAATCTCATATCTTCCGAAGAAATAAAAAATCCATCATTAGAACGATTCAGCACCTGCAATCGCTCCATTGTATCATTCTGACTCGAACCGGAAATAAGGATACAATAGGCTTGATCTTTACCACGTCCGACGCGCCCACGAAGCTGATGTAGCTGCGCAAGACCAAAACGTTCCGCATTTTCCACCAACATCACTGTAGCATTTGGCACATTAATGCCAACCTCAATAACTGTAGTAGAGACAAGCACATCAATATGATGCGCCGCAAACTCCTCCATAACAAAGTTTTTTGCCTTGGGATTCATCTGTCCGTGAAGATATTCCACACACACCGTTTCTGGTAGTGCTTTTTTTAACTTTTCTGTATATTCTATCACATTTTCCAGAACTGGCATATCCCCCATCATCTCATCATTTGCTTCGACCATAGGGCAAATCACATATGCCTGTCTTCCATTTGCCACTTCTTTTGCAATAAAATCATATGCTTTTTTTCGGTAATCTGTATTGACTACGCAATTCTTTATTGGAAGCCTGTTTGCCGGAAGCTCATCCATTACGGAGATATCCAAATCCCCATATAAAATCAAGGCAAGTGTTCTAGGAATCG
The DNA here is from genome assembly GCA_014239155.1 of Lachnospiraceae bacterium. GTDB lineage: Bacteria > Bacillota > Clostridia > Lachnospirales > Lachnospiraceae > COE1. The sequence continues at coordinate 65,403 of JAAZZQ010000003.1, forward strand.
GCGTCGCACTCATAACTAAAATATGTGGCTGTAGTCCTTTTAACGCCAACGTCTCGCGTTGTTTCACGCCAAATCGGTGCTGTTCGTCTGTGATTACCAGACGAAGGTCACAGAAATCCACGTCGTCTTGTAACAGTGCCTGCGTTCCAATAATCACATTGCCAGTGCCAAGAACAATACTTTCTTTGGCTCTGCGTTTTTCCTTTGTTGTTAGCGATCCTGTCAAAAGCACTGGCTTTAAGGGCAACTGATAATTCTGCACCAGTTCCAAAACAGACTCATAATGCTGTTTGGCAAGTACTTCCGTTGGTGCCATAAACGCCGCCTGATGATGATTCATCACACACAAAAGCATTGCCAAAATTGCTACAATGGTCTTCCCAGAACCCACATCTCCCTGAACCAGACGATTCATAAGGCGTGTCGAACACATATCCTGCTCAATCTGTTTCCAAACCTGCTTCTGCGCACCGGTAAGTTCATAGGGAAGTCTGCCAATTAAATTTTGACAAGCGTCAACGCGCATCATTGGTGTATCATTAATTTCCTGTGCTGTCAAATCTTTTAAAAACATAACAGATACAATAAAGAATAAAAACTCCTCAAACACAAGGCGTTTTCTGGCAGCAGTCAGCGCTGTATAATTTTCTGGAAAATGAATTCCTGTCACAGCGGACTTCAAATCAGGCAAACCATATTTCTGACGCACAGACACAGGCAGGTAATCCTGCCCCCAGTCTAAACAATCAACTGCCAAATGCATTGTTTTTGTTATTGCGGCAATAGTAAGTCCTTTTGTGGTCGGATATACTGGGGTGAGTCGATGCACATTTTGAGCAAATTCCTCAGGACTTACAATCTTTGGCTGATCGAATGCAATTCGATTGTTCTTCAGCACAATGCGTCCGCGGAAAATGTATTGTTTTCCAACCTGCAGACTATTTTTTATATAAGGCATATTAAAATAAATAATATCGCATGCACCACTGTCATCTCTAATGTGCACAGTCGTGATGGACATATTTTTCCTTATATGTATGGTTTGGGGAGCATTAATAACCATAGCGCGCACCGCGTACACTTGATTTACTTTTAACTCCCCTATCTTGACAATATCACGCCATTCCTCATAATCTCTAGGGTAATGTTTCATTAAATCATCAAGGGTAAAAATGTTTAATTTATGATATAATGTCGCTGTCTTTTCACCGATGCCCTTCAGCTCCGTAATCGGATCATTCAATTGCATCATCGTATCACTCCGCAGAAACAATATAGGAATAAATTGGCTGACCTCCAAACTGAAGTTCTACATCACAATTTCCAAACTCCGCACGAACCATATCAGCAAGTTTTTGAGCCTGTTCTTCTTGAATGATATCGCCATAATAAATACTGATTAGCTCATACTCGTCCGACATCATTTTCCGAATCATATTGAATGCTACATCTTGCAAATCTGTACCGACTGCCAAAATGCCCTGATCACCAATTCCCATAAAGTCGCCCTGATGAATTTCCTTGTCATCAATCATAGTATCCCGCACTGCATAGGTCACCTGCCCCGTCGCGACACGCTGCACCTCTTCCTTCATAACAGCCTCATTTTCCTCCACAGAAATGTCTGGCACATAATTGATGATGGCTGTGATACCTTGGGGCACTGTCTTTGTCGGAATCACAATAATATTTTTATCACTTGTCAACTGTTTTGCTTGATTTGCCGCAAGAATGATGTTTTTATTGTTGGGGAAAATGAAAATATTATCCGCATCAATTTTCTCAATCGCATTAAGCATATCCTCCGTGCTAGGATTCATTGTCTGACCGCCCTCAATAATACAATCCACTCCTAATGACCGGAAAATCTCATTCATTCCCTCACCAATAGAAACTGCTATAAATCCCGTCTCTTTATGTCCTACTGCTGCATAATCCTGTGTGTCTGATGCATTTTTTTCTGGTAACGTTGCGCTCTGCATCTGTTTTTCCATCATATCAGAAACCTTTTCATCCCGCTCAAGACGCATATTTTCAATAATGATTGTTGTAAGAGAACCATATCGCAACGCCTTTTGCATAGCAAGTCCGGGATCGTTTGTATGCACATGCACTTTGACAATCTCATCATCTGCCACAACCACAATAGAATCACCAATTGAAGATAGGTACTCTTTAAAATCCATCTCCTGTTTGATATTAAATGGTTTACTCAGCATAATCAAAAATTGCGTGCAATAACAAAACTTAATCTCTGCATTTGCCTGTGCCTCAATTGTAGATAGCATTGCGCCCTGAGTAGTTCCTTTTTTGCTGGATTCAGCTTTGCCAAAAATATCAAATGACAGGTCCATCTCCTTGCCAAGAAGCGCATCGTAAGCACCTTTTAGCACTTCTACCAATCCTTGACCACCAGAGTCAACTACGCCAGCTTGTTTCAATACAGGAAGCATCTCCGGTGTCTGTGCAAGCACTGCGTCCGCCTCCTTAATGATTTCGCCAATAAATACCTCTAAATCCTTTTCTCCCGTCATTGCAAGGTCGCTTGCACGCTTCGCCGCGCCTTTTGCAACTGTCAGAATTGTTCCTTCCTTTGGTTTCATAACCGCCTTGTATGCAGTTTCAACTGCTTTTTCACAGGCAGAGGCAAGAATGGCCACATTGATCTCATCATACTCCCGAATAACTTTTGTAAATCCTCTGAAAAGCTGTGACAATATGACACCGGAATTTCCCCGTGCGCCCCTTAAAGAGCCTGACGAGATTGCTTTTGCCAGAGAAACCATATCCGGTTCTGCGATAGCTGCTACTTCCTTGGCAGCAGACATAATTGTCATCGACATATTGGTGCCAGTATCGCCGTCTGGAACAGGAAAGACATTCAGTTCATTGATCCACTCTTTTTTATGTTCCAAATTTTTTGCTCCGGCAAGAAACATCTTTGATAACATTTTCGCATCGATTACATTTAATCCCACTTCAGAAATCCTCCTTAATCAATCACTCGAACGCCCTCAACAAAGATGTTGATGTTTTCGATTTCGAGACCTGTGAAATTTTCAACCTTGTACTTTACATTATTAATCAAATTATCACATACGGTAATAATACTAACGCCATAAGCAACAATAACGTGAAAGTTAAGGAACAATTTATTATTGACAATATTTACTGATATTCCATGTGTGATGCTATCTTTCATCAAAAGCTTCACCAGTCCATCCTTTACATTCACTGAAGCCATGCCAACAATTCCAAAACACTCTACCGCTACACTTCCCGCGTATTGGGCAATCACTTCAGGATCGACATAGATATTCCCCATATGGGTATTCATTGATCCTTTCATAGAAATCCTCCTTCTGTTATTCTATCATTCCATTATCAAATAGAAAAATCAAATAAAAAACATTAATGTTATTATTATAACCGTTTTTTGGAAAAAAAGAAACATCTATTTTTAGACATTTCAATGTTTACAAAAAAATTACATTTTTTATAAAAAAAACTTGCCAAACACCTCTTTTTTTGATAAGATACAACTGTTGTGAGTCAAATGACTTAGTTTAGTCGAGGAGGTGCTAACGATGGCAAAATGTGATATTTGTGGCAAAGGTGTTCATTTCGGTAATAATGTAAGCCATTCTCATAGAAGATCCAATGCAATTTGGAATTCCAATGTAAAGAGAGTAAAATGCAAAGTAAATGGAGCTGCCAAGAGAATGCATGTGTGCACAAGATGTCTGCGTTCTGGAGCTATTGAAAGAGCATAATCAAGTTCATAGTCATGTAAAAAGAGTCGGCACTATTTAGCTTTCATAGTACCGGCTCTTTAAATTTTCATACTCCGTTTGAATCAGCAACAGCGTTTTTGTATCACCGCATTTGTTATCTGGGTGAAAAATCTTCAACAGTTCTTTGTATCGTTTGCGCAAAGCCATATCATTATCCACCCCGCGGAAAAAGCTTGTACTCTCATAAGCACCTGACTCATATTGTGCATGTGATGACTTGGAACCAGACATCCTCTGGCGTCTGTACTTACTCTTCTCATGTTCAAAGTTCAAGCGCTCACACTCTAGTGCTTTTCGGTCAATTGCCAATTGTTGATAAGCGTCCTCGATAATTTTTTGTTTCTTTGCAATAAAAATTTCATTGTCATCATACCGCTTTTGAATTGTCTTCTCACGCATGTCCAAAATGTTTTTTTCCCGCTCAAGTTTTCGCTTTAAATCCTGTAATTCCCGGTTGAGCTCATGCAGTTCATCTCTTTTTGACTGAATTCTGACCTGCTCCTGAAACATCCATGCCTTCATCTTCTTGATGTCATTTGGATCTTCAGCCGCCATGAGCGCCTCATCAAAATCCAACATATTTCCTACTCCCTTTTTGCTTTATTTACAGTCAAATAGATAATACCCCAAAATAATAAAAAATGCAATCAAAATCAACCCAATCCATGTGCTTCCAATAACCAGCATAAAAAGCATGCCGATTGCAATCCAAAACAAGGTATAACCTACCAACTTACACATTATCTTGCACCTCGGCATATCTTTCTTTATTATATGCACCATGTGCCTGATTTATTTCCTTAGAGTCTTAATCTTCGTACTCATACTCTGGAAACGCGGTGTCAATCACCTCTTCGTCACTTGGCATCTCTTCCTTTTTTGTGGTAAAACGATCAATCAAATCTGGAACCATGTCAATAATCTTTGTCACTGTGTCCTGATTCTTGATATTGACAAGTCTTACCTGTCCATTCTTAACCACAAGAACTGCACTTGGCGACATCTTTCCTGTCATTCCTCCTGCACCGCCGCTTTTCTTTTCCTGACAAGATGAACCTGCCCCGACACCAAATGTCACGTCAACTAATGGAATGATTGTTGTATCTCCTGCCTGTGTGGGCTCACCAACTACGGTTTTGGAAGAGAGAAAACTCTCCATTCCCTGCATCATGGAATTTACTACTTCATTAAAACTGTTATCAGACATTTTATCCCTCCAAAATCAATTAATCCATCAGGTTTTCTCACGCTTTAACTGCCTCAGCAGGCACTTAATATTTCTGTCAAAAAACAGAATGCAGGCAATCCGGACAAACACAAACACACTGATACGTCCCCGAAAAGAAAAGTCTCCTTCCATAACTACTCTGTCAAACTCTGGCTGTATATCTATATTTCCCAGATGAATTGGGTAAAACATTCCCCAAACGGCAAGCACTTCTCCCATAACTGCAGGGTCAGCAAATCCTAAATGCAGATTTATCTGAAAATTTCGTGGAGACAATTTACGCAAAGCATATCTAAATTGTTTCTGACATGTCGCAAAAGCCTGTTTTGTGCTCTCAAGCTGCAGCACTTCAAGATAATACTTTATGTTATCCTTTATCTTAACTATTGTATCACAAACTTTGCTAAATGTGAACTTTATATTTTTTAAAAATTTTACAAAATTAATAAAAAATCGCTTAATTTTTTCCAGAATATTTTGTTTTTCCTTTGGCATATCAGACCCTACATTCTCGGCATCCATATTCAAACACACATTCTTATTCATCGGCGCTTCCCATTTGTTAGCAGTCTCATCTGAAATTACATCTTGTGTTTCTGCAGCCTGGATTTCATTGTTGTGTTCTATTTTAGTCTTTGTTGATTTTCCTTTTTTATGCTTCCTTTTTTTGTTCGCTCTTTTCAGATTATCATAAATCACAATGCCAAAAATTTTTAGATAAATATGGAATCCCCGTTCTTGTCCTTTCTGAAATTCCCCCCAAACAGACACAATACGACACAGCCAGGAAAAATTTAATTTTGTGGAAAACGCACTGTCATAGTAACTGCCTTCTCCGCGATAGCGCACTGGCACAAACATAACCAGCAACAATATCAAAATAACAAGTCCAAGAATAACAAGGAACACAATTCCTGCTATCTTCAGCACAGTGAAAAGTATCGATACCATAAGCTCCCCTTAATAATTGAAAAGTAACTTTACGTTGTATGTTCCGTTTTCCCGATAGACATCTGCAACCATATCTATCACCAAATCTACCGCTCCGCTATACCCTGCAGCGATGCCGACAATATAGGGAGTATTTGCTTTTTTCTTATAGTATTTCTGTTTGAGGATACCACTGTGATATATTTCTAATAAATCTCTATTTTTTGCAAGTGCAATAATATACACACAGGGTTGTGGTCTTCCTGTCCGCAGCTTCCACATTACCTTTCTGCGTTTTTTATCCAATGACGGGCTGATATACAATCTTTTACTAAAACGCACCATTCTCTCTGCTCCTATATTTTAGAATCGCCTCTTAGAACTTATCAGATAATCCAACAAAACTATTTTATCATATCCTCCAAGATTTTACAAATCAAAAAAAGGTCAGAGCTGACCTTCTTTTTGGTTGTTTTAACGAGGTTTTATCCATTGTTTATTCTTCCGAAGATCCAGATATTCCTGATACGCCTGCTCCAAAATCTGTTTTTCGTTAGAAAATTTTAGCAGGTGATAAGCCTCATGATATTTGTAATATCCCGAATCAACAAAAAATTCCTCCCGTTGTGGCTTACTGTAATAATTATCCGCCATCATTAGATACCAGTGGACTTCTTTTTCCACAATATCCTGAGGCACATTAAAGGTGTATTCACTTTTTCCGATATATTTCATGACAGTAGCCTTCACGCCTGACTCTTCAAACACTTCACGCAGGGCAGTCTCAACATGTTTTTCTCCCATCTCAACGGTTCCTTTTGGCAAGACCCATCCCTCATACCTGTTTTTGAAATTTTTGTACAAAAGTAAAATTTTCCCCCTGAAAATGACTACGCCGCCACAGCTTGTAGCTTGTATCATGTTTTTCCTCCTGTAGGGTACCTATACTAAAAATCTTTCATGCTGTCCATAATACTTATAATCTGACTTGTCTCATAAGGCTTTGTCACAAAGTCCGCAGCACCCAACTTAATTGCATCCAACATTTTATTTTTCTGCCCAGAAGCAGTCACCATAATAATCTTGGCATCCTCATCATACTCCTTAATCTTGACAAGTGTCTCAAGCCCATCCATCACGGGCATAGTAATATCCAACGTCACGAAATCTGGGTTCAATTCGCAGTACTTTTCATACCCTTCCTGTCCATTCTCCGCCTCATCAAGCACTTCATAACCATTTTCAACAAGGATATGTCGAAGCATATACCTGGATGTTTTAGAATCATCTACTATTAAAACAGTACTCATATTTAACTCTCCTTATCCTCTAAAAATTCAATTCGTATTATTTTATTCATATACTTCTAAAACTGCCTTAAAATAATAGCCATTGGCATGAACAGGAATAATATATAACTTCTCATTGCTGACAAAAGGTCCCTCTGCAGAATATTCCGGTGAATTCATATCAATCAAGAAATCTTCATAGCTTAAATTTGTGGCAAACAGACCATTTACGCAATTAATAAACTCTCCCACATTATCCAATGCATCTTCATCTACTGTGTTATAAGTATCTTCTGTAAAATAATTGGCAATCGCAAGCAAACCATCATCAGGTGCACTTATGTAGACTTTCATATGCATATCACCCGAAATCATTTGACATGCATACTTATCAAGCTGTAACGAACTGGCTGTATATGCCTTTTCCAGATACATATCACCATCTATCAGCCGGCGGACCGTCTGAACAAAAGTGAGGGTATACTCTTTCAGACGCTTAGCCTTTAATGGAACAAACGCATCAACACACTGTTCCAAATCATCATGAATCAATGCTTCCATCACAATGTCACTGTACCCTCCTATCTGTTGAAATTCATCCAGACATGGATTAATCTGTTCTAAACGAATCATTCCTTTATCCAGCAAACTTTGCACAAACCGCATAAACGTATTCGACTGATAAGATAATATCTCATCTAATTTATCATCTGTGATATATCCAGCCTCCACGGCAGTCTCTCCAAAACGTTCGTTCTCTTTATCTATTCGCTCCAGAAGTTCATGCGTCGCTGCCGATGTGAGAACTTTATTAATTACTGCTATCGTCTCCACCTCAGCCTTAAAATCCTTTTGGACAGGAAGTAATTCATCAAGCTGTTCCTGTGTTATCATTTGTTTATTTACCAGATAATTTCCAAATAAGCGGTTGATCATTTTCCGGCTCCCTTCTACATTATATTTAATTTGTCACCGCACAAATTATATCTATATTCTAATATACACCTTTTTACAAAAAATTACAAAGAATTATTGAAATTTTTATAAATAAAACGTTATAATTCAGCCATGCCATTTATAAGTCGCCAGAATGTATATTTTTACCAATAATATTAGGTGTTTGCTGGCGACTTATTTCTCTTTGTAATATTGTTCCAAGATTCTTCTTGCCACAGGAACAGCATATTCTCCTCCTGATCCAGCGCCTTCCATAATCACTGTAATCTGGAGTGGTTGTTCTGTATTATAAGTGTATCCTGTAAACCATGCATGAGAATCTGAAGCTTTATTGTATTCCGCAGAACCCGTCTTTCCCGCTGCACCAAACAACTGACTTTCAAGACGTGTTCCTGTTCCCTCAGCGACAACTGCGGTCATCATCTCCTGCAGCGCCTCCGCTTCCTGTTGGGTAATCTGCTGCCCCAATGATTCTGGTACATATTGTTTAATCACAGTTCCATCCACAGTTTCAATATGATCTATCATATATGGCGTCATCATTTCTCCATTATTTGCAATTGCCGCAGTGACCATAGCCATCAGAAGCGGTGTGATCTGTGATGTTCCTTGACCAATGGCTGTCTGTAACATCACGCTGTCATTCTCTGTAATCTTATCGGAAATATTGCTGCTCTTTGTGGGAAAATCCACAGGGAGCTCCCGATTAAAATACAAGCTATGCAATGTCCGCTCAAATTTTTTTCTATTAATTTCCAAACCAATACTGGCAAAGGCAGAATTACAAGACTTTGCAAACGCTTTTTTTAAATCAACTGTTCCATGAACGGTATTATGAAAACAACGAATTGTATTGCCATCGTTTGTAAATTTTCCTGTACACTGAAACGCATACTCTTTATAGGTATCAGGATTTTCCCGAATATACTCTAAAACAGTAAGAATTTTAAATGTTGACCCCGGTGGATATACGCCTTGTGTCACTCTATTTAACAGTACAGAACTTGTTGTATCCTCAATAATATCATCCCAAATCTCTTGAATTGCATTGGGATCAAAATCCGGTTTGGATACCATTGCAAGAATTTTTCCTGTCGCTGGCTCTGTAATTACCACTGCTCCATCATACAATCCCAAAGCCTCATACGCAATTTTCTGCAGCTTTGCATCAAATGTAGTCACAACAGTATTTCCCATATGTTTCTCGCCTGCCAAATCATTTTGCAATTTATCATTGAGGGAAATATTAGAAGAGACAAGAAACATATTTGCACTTTGTTCTATTCCCATTCTTCCATTTGATGCATACCCTATCGCATGTGCAAAAATCTTGTTAAAAGGATAACGGCGCTCATTTGTATCGGTATCTGTTGTCGCAAGCACTTCTCCATCTGCCGATAAAATATCCCCGCGTATTGTCTGTGCCGCCAAAAGATCCTGTCGTTTTGTATTGTAGGAGTTATTGACAATCTGCGGACTGTCAAAATGTACATAGTGAATTAGATAACCACCAATTGCCACAAAAAGTCCCGCAAAAACTCCTGCTGCAAGATTCATATAAAGCTTTGAAAACTGCAAACTTTCCCCGTTGCCTTCTTCGCTGGCTCCTTCTACATTGCCATATTCCTGCGCATCATACAATTCCTGATTGATGTAGAGTCCTTGTATTACAGAAAACATCATTAATGTTGCCAACACAGAACTTCCACCATAACTAATCAGAGGTAGAGTCACACCTGTAAGTGGTATAAACTTACTATTTCCGCCAATTGTGAGAAACAATTGTACAATATAAATTAAACCAAGTCCATATGCCACATACTTTGCGTAAATCATATGACAGGAATGTGCAATGCGAACAATTTCCAAAAACAAGTTGACGCAAACTGCAATTAGGCAAATGCCAAATATAACACCAAATTCCTCACAGATAGCCGAAAAGATAAAATCCTGTTCTACATAAGGAATGGAACTTGGTGTCCCTGCATCAATTCCCATGCCAAACCAGCCACCAGTTCCAATACCAAACAGAGACTGTGCAATCTGATACCCCGTGGAATTAATGTCTGTCCAAGGGTCCAGCCATGCCGCAACACGCACGCGCACATGAGAAAACAATAGATAGGATACATACGCGGCCACCGCTCCTCCCAGAACTCCTGCTGCCAAATATCTTAATCGATGTGTGGACACATACAACAATACAATATAAGTGATAAAGTAAATTAGCGCACCGCCAAGGTCTTTAGACGCTGTTAAAATCAAAACATGGATTCCTGCCAATATCGCAGAGAGTAAAATATGCCCAAAATGTTTTGCTCTTGATAAGATTGACGCGACAAACAACACATAGATAATCTTGACAAATTCCGATGGCTGAAACGACAATCCAAAAAGAGAAAATGACAGCTTAGAACCATTTGTTATGCTTCCTCTAATTAACACAATCCCCAATATTACAATGCCAAGCGCTGCAAACAGACATTCAAATAAAAAGTCAAAATGCTTTATTACTGAGAAATATTTTACAAAAGCTGGAATGATTAGCGCCACCACTAAAGACACTGCCACAATTGTAAGCTGCCGAATCGAACGTGTGAGTGACAGCCGTGTTAAAATCACAAAACTAACAGATAATAGGAGCGCAATATGATTCTGTACCAATCTATCTGCTTTTGGATAAATCACCCGCATTAAAACCAAAAATGCAAACACAATAATGATTTGAAATAAAGGCAGGAAAAGATATGTTAAATCTTTTCTTGACGAAAGCAGAACCAAACTCCCTACTATGTGATTGGCAAAGATCATAATGTACTGTAGAACGAAAACAAAACCCCTGCGTTCTCTATCATCGCGCCAGAGGATAATATAACTGGTGATTGTATACAGCACTATATTTACAGCCAGAATATATTTTGATAATTCGATCACTGCTCTCAGCATATTATTCTACTCCACGTTTATAATGTCCATTTGTAAATTCCTTTAGTGGAAATTTTGCAATCTTATCTGTATTGGGACAAGTCATTTGACTTAGATAGTATTCAATCACTGCTTTTGTCTGTCGTTTATCTTCAATAGAAAAATCCAGTCGCAATACCGGATAGTTCTTTTGTAGAATTTGCGCAAGCTGTTTGTGAAGGGATAATGGAACCGTATTATAAAGGATATTGTAACAGTGTGTACAATTCTGCACAATTGTAATATCATTCTGATATCGATCCGTCAAATGATATCTATTATTTGTACCTGTAGCATTCTTTATACAATGTTCTAAGGTTTTCTTCACACAATTTGCAGAAAACATCAGTGGTAGAAAACCATATAAAACAATCCCAAGACAACTGCTCACAGTAAGATTTCCCAACTCCTTCTGATTTAATTCCAAAGGGAGTGTAACTTGCGCACACTGTTCTGATAAAAAAGTAAGTGCAGCATTGTTCCACACATACAAAGTATAATCGGAATAAATCTCTCCCGAATACTTTATTGTGTCAAGCCATTCAAGTTCCTCCAAGTTTCTAACCATCACGCCACAAAACTGATGACTCGCAATGAGCCTTTTATATACCGTTGTATAGGAATAAGACCGCTTGCGAAATATATAGGGCAAAACTAAAACGTATTCCTTTTCAGACAACAAATAATTTTCTTGGAAATTTTCATTGAGCAGCAAATCCGCATCCACATAAATCTTGCGTATCTTGGAAAAATTGTTTGCTGTCAAAAGTTGTTCTGCCGTTGTGACAAGCACACACACAACATTTGTTTCTGTCTGAACAGTTTTGCAATCATTTACTCTGTGGTGTAACGCCTCTAGAGAATATTGTCTCTTTTTATCTGTTAATCGAACCCGATCACAACACTGTTTTTCCAATTCAAAACATGCTGCTCGCCGAAGATTATTCAGTGCCTTGACTGGTAAAAACGAAGCGTTATCTGTGTCAACTGTAAGTTTTGTAAGCGTGAAAGAAGTGTCCCCCAACTTGCCAATTTTTTGTAAAATATCCTCCTCTGTAAGTGGTCTGTTAAGTGCAGGACTAACCAAATCCCCTCTCACTGTCACAGAAATTTCCTCCTGCGAAAAAGTCAATTCTGCGGACTCTCCTGCACGGATTTTTGCAGTTCCAGTGATTGGCAGCAGAATATCTTTAGAAATATACTTTTCCCGAACAGCTTCGAGAACTGCTTGCACACTGCCGGAATATCCCGGTTCCTTCAAAGTAACCATAGATTTATCATTGTGTTTTTGATAATATCCACTACACGTGTCAGAACGTATATACAAACTTCGTATCCACTGCTCATCTTTTGTCGACACTTTGTATGGTCTGTCTGGATTTTCCAGATACAAATCCATATACTTTCTGTATATAGCAGTCACACCAGCAACATATTCTGGACTTTTCATGCGCCCTTCAATCTTAAAAGAATCCACTCCTGCTTGTATCAATGCTGGTAACATTGGCAATGTATACATATCTTTTAAACTGAGTGGATACTGTTTTTTTCCGCCGCCAGCATTGTCCGTATATGGCAAGCGACACGGTCCTGCACAGCGCCCACGATTTCCACTTCTGCCGCCTAGAATCGAGCTAAACAGACACTGACCAGAGTAGGCATAACACATTGCACCATGCACAAAACACTCAACTTCCAAACCTGTTTCTTCTTTAATGTCTTGAATTTCATCAAGAGAAAGTTCCCTTGCTGGCACAACACGGCACACTCCAAGTTTTTTTAGATACGCAGCACCATAAATTCCAGTGATGGTCATTTGCGTGCTCGCATGTAATTCCAATTTAGGAAAATTTTCACGAAGGCACTGCAACACTCCTATATCCTGAATAATAACACCATCTAAACCAGATTCGTACAAAGGTTGTATATAAGGGATAAGATTTGCAAACTCCTGCTCTTTTACCAGTGTATTGACTGTCAAATAAATTTTTCTGCCAAAAAGATGGGCAATTCGGAGTGCTTTTTGAATTTCTTCTGTTGTAAAATTACTTGCATAAGCGCGCGCACCATATTGTCCACCGCCAAGATAAACTGCGTTAGCACCAGCGTTCACTGCCGCTTTAAAACATGCAAAATCGCCTGCTGGCGCTAACAATTCTACTTTTTTAACGCTCATAATGTCGTTCCTTACCAAATATGAGCAATCAGACCATATCACATTGCCCGATTGCTCAATCTTATTTCTTGTATTCTTTAAGCTCTGTCTCAAGGCGAATGATTTGTTTGGAATCCTCATTTAACGTTTCATTTGCTTCTTTCAGAGCCTTTGACACATTGTCTAGTTTAATCTGTGTAGCAATCAGTTCATGCTTCAGATCATAGAGCTCATTATCTTTTGCTTTTAAATCCTGTTCTAAAAGGTCAATCTGTTTTTTTGCTTTAAAATAATCATCAGCGATATTTAATTGGACAAGCATATTCTGCTTTTCAACGGATTGCCTCTTATAACTATCCAGCTTCGCATACTCATTTAGCTTGCTGTTAATATAAGATGCAACCTTCTGTAAATACTCGACACTTTCATTGCCGCTGACTGTCAGTACCTTTCCTCCGATAATAACCTCTGTATCTGTTCTGGCAGACATAATCTTGCCCCTTTCTCCCTCGATGTTTCAAATTCAAGAATGCCATCGGCATTCTTGCCGCGGCGTGCGGGTCAGCTCTGCTGACAAATTACGGATTCGCACGCCTGCAATTTTGCCGGAGGCTTATCTCAGCCGGAGATTGTACTCCTACTGAGATAAAATTATATTTTACTCGCTGCTTATAGAAATAGAAGTGAGAGCCTTCTCCGGCTGAATAAACTATGATTATAAATTATATCAGATTATTCGGGCATTTCAAGTCCAAAATGACGATATGTAAGCTCTGATACCATTCTTCCGCGCGGTGTACGTGTTATAAAGCCATTTTTTATCAGATATGGCTCATACACATCCTCTATTGTACCGCTATCCTCGCCAATTGCAGCAGACAGTGTATCCAGCCCAACTGGCCCACCATTAAATCGGTCAATCATTGTCATCAGAATAAATCTGTCTGTTTGGTCCAGTCCAAGTTTATCCACTTCCAACATATCAAGCGCTGTATTTGCGGCCTGTAGCGTTATTTTACCATCATATTTTACCTGCGCAAAATCGCGGACTCTGCGCAGCATACGATTTGCAAGGCGCGGTGTGCCGCGGCTCCTTCTGGCAAGTTCTAACGCCCCCTGCTCGTCAATCTGCACCTTTAAGATACGCGCGGAATGCTGAATAATCAATTTTAATTCCTCAACAGAATAAAATTCCAGATGTTGAATCACACCGAACCTATCCCGTAAAGGCGCTGTTAGAAGTCCAGCTCTAGTGGTGGCGCCAATTAATGTAAAACGGGGCAAATCAAGTCGCACAGACCTTGCAGAAGTTCCTTTTCCTATCATAATGTCAATCACAAAATCTTCCATAGCAGGATACAACACTTCCTCTACCTGTCTGTTTAGCCGATGAATCTCGTCTATAAATAAAATATCCCCCTCTTGGAGTGCATTTAATATTGAAGCCATATCTCCAGGCTTCTCAATAGCAGGTCCACTGGTCACTTTAATATTAACTCCCATCTCATTTGCAATAATCCCCGCAAGTGTAGTCTTTCCAAGACCGGGAGGTCCATAAAAAAGCACATGATCCAGAGAATCATTACGTTGTCTTGCAGCCTCAATATAAATCTTTAAAATTTCCTTTGCCTTTTTTTGTCCAATATACTCTTTCAGATATTGCGGACGCAGACTTCCTTCAATTTTAATATCCTCGTCCAAAAGCTTTGTCTCAATCACTCTGGCTGCCATATGAACCCTCCAAACACTTTAAAATGTACTAATAATTTTCAGGGCTTGTTTTAATACTGCTCCTGAATCCATTTCCTCTGTAATTGTTATCTGATTGATCGCTTTGAATGCTTCCGCAGGCGTATAGCCTAAAGAAACCAATGCCTCTGTTGCTTCATTCTTCGCGCTAGAATCTGACTGTACATCTCCTACAGACTTCTGCTCTGCAGAATCTGCGTAGATAAGTTTCACTTTGTCTTTTAGCTCAAGAATAATTCTCTCAGCGGATTTATTCCCAATTCCGGGCGCCTTAGAAATTGCTTTGAAATCCCCTGAAAGAATGGCAAACCGAAGATCTTCTGCACTCATTGCAGACAGAATACTCAATGCCCCTTTTGGACCTATCCCATTGACCGCAATCAATTTCTTATAAATCTCCAAATCATCTTTTGACAGAAAGCCAAATAGATGAAATGCATCCTCCCGCACACTTGTATAAGTATATATTTTTATTGTAGCTCCAACTCCCGGCAGACGCTGTGCCACACTGAGCGGTATCCTAATATTATAGCCGATATTATTACACTCTAATACCAAGTTATCGTCGGCAATATCAACAATCTCACCTTTCATATATGCGTACATATTTCCACCCCGCTGTTTTGTAACAGTTCCGCCTTTGGCTTCCTGTTACAAGGCATCAAGCCATGCAAAATCGCTTCGCGATGACTTGACGCATCTCTGCCATTACGTATTTTTACGGACTTTGCAGTGAATGCAAAGTCCTAGACTGAACTGTAACATTGTTTACTCCAACTATTATAACACAACTTGTCCAAAAAAGAAAGGAGAAAAAGAAACGTATGTTTTCTCTTTCTCCCTTCCTGTATTTTTTGACTAATTGTTTATAAATTTGTCCTCTTCATTGTTCCAGCTATAAAGCTTTCTGATCTCTTCTCCAATCTTCTCTGAAGGGTGCTCTGCTGCAAGTTTACGCATTGCCTTAAAATGTACCTGACGTCCTGCCGGAGACATATCCAAAAGGAACTCTTTCGCAAAAGAACCGTCTTGAATATCGGAGAGAATCTTCTTCATTGTCTTCTTTGTCTCCTCTGTAATCAGCTTTGGTCCAGTAATATAATCACCATACTCTGCTGTGTTGGAAATAGAATACCGCATTCCTGCAAAACCAGACTGATAAATCAAATCTACAATCAGCTTCATCTCATGAATACACTCAAAATAAGCATTTCTCGGATCATACCCTGCTTCCACAAGTGTTTCAAATCCAGCCTGCATCAATGCGCAAACACCACCGCAAAGCACAGCCTGCTCACCAAACAAATCTGTCTCGGTTTCTGTGCGGAAAGTTGTCTCAAGAACGCCAGCTCTCGCACCACCAATTGCAAGTGCATAGGCAAGAGCAAGATCAAGTGCTTTTCCTGTGGCATTCTGCTCTACAGCAACCAGACAAGGCACACCCTTGCCAGCCTGATATTCAGAACGTACTGTATGTCCCGGACCTTTTGGCGCGATCATTGTAACGTCAACATCCGCTGGCGGTTTTATGCAACCAAAATGAATATTAAATCCATGCGCAAACATCAGCATATTGCCAGCTTCCAGATTTGGTTCAATGTCCTTCTTGTACATATCCGCCTGTAGCTCATCGTTAATCAGTATCATAATGATATCTGCTTTCTTTGCTGCCTCTGCTGCCGTATACACTTCAAATCCCTGCTTAACAGCTTTATCCCATGATTTGCTGCCTTCATAGAGACCAATGATAACATTGCATCCAGACTCCTTCGCATTCAGCGCATGGGCATGTCCCTGACTTCCATAACCAATGACTGCAATTGTCTTGCCTTCCAACAAAGAAAGATTGCAGTCTTCCTGATAATAAATCTTAGCTTCTGACATTTTTACTCCTCCTAAAAAGTATATTTATACACACGCACACAAAAGCGGCGCGGATATTGCTGTTACTCAAGATTTACTAAATCCTCTGTACCTCGTCCAAGTCCCGCAATACCAGTTCTGGCAATCTCAAGAATCTCATAATCCTGAAGAAGACCAATAAAAGCTTCAATCTTAGACTGACTTCCTGTAAGTTCCACTATCAGACTATCCACGTTGACATCGACAATCTTTGCGCGAAAAATATCTGCTACAGAGATGACTCCCTGACGCTTCTCCGGAGTCGATCGCACCTTGATTAGACAAAGCTCTCTGTAGACACTTTTCTCTGGCTTGAGCTCTCGGATATCCCTGACATCAACCAGTTTCGCAACCTGTTTTTCAATCTGGTCAAGAATCTCCTCCTCTCCCGAAGCCACAATAGTTATGCGACTGTAGCGCGGATCTGCGGTGACACCTGCTGTAATGCTTTCAATATTGTAGCCACGTCTGGAAAACAAACCAGAAATACGGCTTAACACACCAGAATTGTTATCAACCAAAAGCTGAAATACTCTATTCTGCATAAAGATACACTCCCTTTATATGTAAATCACAAAATAACCAAAAATTATTGTAGCAATTCTACTATTAATTGTCAATACATTTGGGCAAAGCTAAAGTCCCTGTTCTGGCTACTTCTACAATACTGATAGATTTTAACATATCCAACATAACCTTGATACGCTCTGGCATATCACAGATTTGTATAATCATATTATTGTTGGACATATCAACAATATCCGCCTTCATAATCTCACAAATCTCCATAATATCACGCCGCGTTCCACGGTTGTACTTTACCTTAATCAACATAAGTTCTCTGCTAATGCTGTCCTTTTCATCAAAAGTTTTCACTTTGATAACATCCAGCTTTTTATTAAGCTGCTTTTCAATCTGCTCAATGGTCCTCTGATTCCCAGAACTTACAATTGTCATGCAGGAAACCGCTGGGTCATCTGTCTCACCAACTGCCAGACTATCAATATTAAAGCATCTTCTCGAAAACAAACCCGAAACCTTGCAGAGTACACCAGCCCTGTTTTCTACTAATACGGAATATATTTTTTTCATATCAACTGGAACCTCCTCATTTTACCAAATCCATCGGATCGACGAGACACTCCATAAGCATGGTATTGTCCTGTGCCAAAAATTCTTTTAACTTCCCCTGCGCATGAGACATATTTTCCACTCGGATAAACGGAATATCATATGCCGCCGCAAGCTTTTCCAGATTCGGAGTACCATCTTTAATATCTACAACAGAATAATTATCCTTGTATGTATAATGCTGAAATTCACGTACCATACCAAGGTAATTATTTTTGAGGACGATAATCTTTACTGGAATATGATGTTGCATGATTGTCGCAAGCTCCATCATTGACATCTGAAATGAGCCATCGCCGCAAACCGCCACAACTTGTCTACTCATATCGCCACGCTTAACCCCCATTGCAGCAGGTATAGAATATCCCATTGTTCCCATACCGCCCGATGTAAGGAAACGTCCTTGTTTCACAATATGATAATTGCAGCTCCAAATTTGGTTCTGCCCCACATCAGCAACATAGACTGCATCTTCCTTCATCTCATTGGAAAGCATTGTGATAAATGCCGCGGGATCCACATATTCCGGATTGGGATTGCGCCTTTGAACCATTGTCTCACGATAGCCCTCCAACGTATGAATCCACGCTTCATGCTCACAGGTAAACTCTTCTTTTGCAATATCTTCAAAAATATGCCTTGCATCTCCTACAAGCGGAATGGAAGGTCCTACATTTTTACCAATTTCAGCAGGGTCCACATCAATATGTACCAAAATCTTATTGGTTGTAATCAAATCTGGCTGACTGACAGCCCTGTCTGCCACACGCGCACCGACCATGATTAAAAGATCAGACTCGTTCATAGCGCGGTTTGCATACGCCTTTCCATTGTTTCCAACCATGCCGAAATACAGAGTGTCCTCAGTAGGCATAACACCAATTCCCATCATTGTGGATACAACAGGAATCCGATATTTATGGACAAATTCACGAAGGGCATAAACTGCCTCACTCAGATGAACACCTCCGCCGGCACAGATAATTGGTCTCTTTGCCCTCTCTAACTCCTTAACCACTTTCTTAATCTGTACAACATTTCCTTTAATTGTTGGTTTATATGCACGAATATTGACTTCTTCTGGATATTTAAAATTTCTGATAGCCGCATTCTGAATATCAATTGGAACATCAATTAGCACAGGACCTTTTCTTCCAGAATTTGCAATATAAAAAGCTTCTTTAAACACACGAGGAATCTCTTCCACATTCTTAATCAGATAACTGTATTTTACAAAAGATTCAACAGCCCCTGTAATGTCCGCTTCCTGAAAAACATCGCTTCCAATCAGTTCACTTTTTACTTGTCCTGTAATACATACAATGGGAATACTATCTGCAAAGGCTGTCGCAATACCCGTTATCAAATTGGTTGCACCCGGTCCGCTTGTCACAGCACACACTCCTACTTTACCGGTGACTCGGGCTTCTCCGCTTGCTGCGTGCGCAGCATTCTGTTCTGTTCTAACTAATATTGTCCTGATTTCCGAATCGAGAATGCTGTTGTAAAATGGGCAGATCGCCACTCCGGGATAGCCATATACTGTGGTAACGCCCTCTTTCTCGAGACATTTTACGATTGCGTCAGCACCGATCATGTTGTTCACTCTTATCCTTTCAAATGTGATTTATTCTGCTGCAATTTGTATTTTACCCACCACTTATAGAAGTAGAAGTCTTCTCTAGCTGAGTTCAAGAATGCCATCAGCATTCTTGCTGTGGTGTGCGAGTTGGCTCTGCTGACAGATTACAGATTCGCACGCTTACAATCCAAAACTGCTGCAAAACATATTTCATTATACATAAAATTACAGATTAAGTAAACCTTTATTTTTAAGAATACAACAATTTTCGCATTGATTTTATAAGTATATTATGCTAAAGTATGCTTATGCAATCAATCCCGAAAACGTGTCTTCGAGAATTAGAGAAAGAAACCATAAGAAGGAAACCATAAAAATGAACCACATTTCATCAGATAAAAAAATAATATTCTTCGTCGCTGCAATGACTAGCGCCGCCTGTCTATCTGGCTGCGGTAAAGCAAGTGACGAGGAGAAAGCACTGGCAGTTTTTTCAACTTCTGTATCCGAATTTGCAAATTATATAAAAGATACCGATGAAAAAATAAACAGTCTTGATGTTAGCCAAGAAAAATCTGTAACAGAACTTTTAGAAATACTAGATGATATGGAAAACCAGTTTGCAAATTTCTCGCAATTAGAAGTACCTTTGCAGTATGCGGGTGTTTCTAATCTAGCCAGACAGGCAAGCACAGATATGTCTCTTGCTGTATCTTATTATCACACAGCATACGAGTCAGAGCCTTTTGATGAAAATTATGCAACTGCGGCTTATCAGTGCTATTCAAATTCCATTGAATATATCCGATACATTGGGTATTTATTAAAAGGAGAAAAAATACCAGAAAATGACCATGTCACGGTATACGAAGAATTAAACGACGAAAATATTCTCGACAAATGGCTGTCAGGAGATGACGAAAATGAAGCGACTCCTGTCAATGCTCCAGAAGCCGCCAACTAAGCCATTTTTAACATCGAATCATTCGATTCGATGTTATTCATTTCCCTTAAATTCACGCACTCTTCTATCAGTGTCTTTCTGTGCGAGATATGAAAAAGCCAGAAGCACCAAATCAGAACCACCATCATAAATCATAGCAATCCCCAGAAGCACCATTGTAATCTCATATGCGGTAAATGGATTTAACACCAACAGCAAGCCAACTACAATTGTAAGAATGGCAACAATTAATGCAATCCACCATTTGTCGCTCCCCGCCTTTTTAATATCCAATGTATACTGAATATCCATCAATCCATGAATCAGCACAATGACCCCTACAACTACTGGAATGATTGACAACACAATTCGCGGCTGTGTACAAATCCAAATGCCAAGAAGGACCAGTACAATTCCCATAAGCATATTAAATTTGTTATAAAAGCCAAGCCGCTCGCCGCGCAAAAAACTAATTAGCTGAATGACTCCCATCAAAATTAATGCCCCGCCAAGCAAATAACATAATAAAACACCAAGAATATGTGGCCATATCACAAGAACAAGCCCCAACAATACCATTATTATTGCATTGATTAAATAATTATGCTTCATATCCTGTATAATTGATTTCATACAATCCCTCCTTAATTTAGATAACCTCTAAAGATCTATTACAGGAATATTTTAACTTCAATATAGAAGTATTGTAGCATACATTTTTTTAAATGAATACAAAAATTTTAATATTTTTCAAATACAATCTAAAATACCCACTCATACAATATCGCAAGCAATTCCCTGGCATAATATGTTGGCAGCAGCCATAATGCTGTGTCTCCTGAGACAGCTCCATGTTCTAGTCCAAGGCTATCCGCAACCTTTCCCGCTCTGTACTCATGATAATTATTGGTTGCAATCGCAATCTGTTCCTTAAGCCCTTGCTCTCTGATAATTTCATAAGAAAAAGCAAAGTTTTCCCGCGTTGTTGTAGATTGGTCTTCCTTGTATATTCGATTCGGTGCAATGCCATTGTTTACCAGATACAAATACATACAGTCCGCCTCTGAGATTGTCTCATCCACTCCTTGACCACCCGATACAATACACGCTGAATCTGGATTTGCATTCAAGTATTTTAACGCTGCTTTTAAGCGTTCTTCCAGTGGGATACTCGGTCGTTCACCATATACTTTACACCCTAATACAATCACAGTAGCATTTGGCACAGGCGCAGTGCCTGCTGCCTTCACCATCAGTATTGTCATCACAATCACAAGAACTACTCCAACAATTATCCCTGACGCAAAAATGCTTAAAATAACTTTTCCAATCCTCTTTTGCCAAAAAACATGTATCAGTCTGTGTACCATCGGCAAAAATAATGCATAAAGTATCACACAGATACAAAGCACAATACCTACCGCATTTCCTATATTTAATATCCTTCTTCTAAGTACGGGAAGGAAGAAACCGCTAAAACTAGCTGCCCCAAATAAAAACAGCAGCACTCTTCCGATAATATTCCATATTTTCAACTTTTTTCCCTCTCACAGTCGAAAAAAGACGGCAGATAATTTCTGCCGCCCGATTTTTGCTTTAAATTTCCAAATTACAAATCCTGACTAAACAATTCTGTACCATTGCTTGTCCTATAGACAATTCGCACCACAAGATCAGAAGCACCAATTGACTCCCTCAGCTCATCGCGCATTGGCTCAAACTGAGCCTTAAGACCATCATACTGTTGCTGCATTTGTGTTTCCATCTCATCCTTTTGCTCATCTGTCAGGTCACTGCCATCTGTGCCAAGTGCTTCCTCTGAAAGTACAAAGACCATAGACAAGGTATTGCCCTCTGCTTCAAACTCCGTAGTCATCGCACCGTTAAACATTGTGTTAAACAGTTCCACATAAGTAGAAGCTTCCTCAGAACTTACCCAATCCTCAGCAGCCGCGCCACTCTCTGCATCCTTGTTTGTTGCATCTGCTGCATCTGTTGTGTCTGTTGTATCTGTTGTGTCCGCTGTATCTGTTGTGTCTGTTGTATCTGCTGTATCTGCCTTCGCTGTATCTGTTGTATCTGCCTTTGCTGTATCCTCTACAGTATTGGTAACAGCTGCCGACTCTGCTGGTGCCTTATCATTATCTTTTGAACCACATGCTGTCATTGTAAACATCATTGATGTCACAATTGCCACTGATAAAACTGCATTAACAATCTTCTTTTTCATTCTAAATTCCTCTCCTCACAAAAAAATCATAAATAATTGTTTAATGTCTTAACAATTCAGAAGTTTATCACGAATCAATTTCTGTGTCAACTACCAAAACATATTTTCGTGGCATTGTTTAAAATAACATTATTTTCCCAAATATTTTCGTGCAACTTATACAGACATAAATAAACAATAGTTTACATTTTTTTACAATTTTACTCCTCTGGTTTGATAAGAGTATACTCCATGTTACTGTTATGGTCAAATGGAAGTATTATTATACCATTTCCGTCCGTTGCCTTTTCAAGCTCCTGATGAATCAACACCGTTTTTCCACAACTATCTAATAGGAAATAATGTCTAGAAGACCATGAACAGTCTTTCTGAAGCCTAAGTTCTGTGATAACGTATCCTAATGTATCCGCATGCCCCAAAAATCCAGAAACATATGTCTTCAAAAGCAAGACTGGTGTCTCCTCATTCTGAAAGGTAACCACACTGCATCCACTGATAGCATCTGCGTAAATCTTATCTTCTGAAGTTCTATTTTGTACAACCTTTTTTAATTCAACCAAATTTGGGTCATAAATCAAATACAATGCATCCATCATAATTGTTGCTACTGTCTGGCATTGTTCTTCTTCTCCAAGCTGAATCAAAAGCCGAGGTTCCTCATCGTCTGATTCGATATAAGTGCCAAAAATAGGAAATCCTCTTTCCTCTATATAACCATCTGGAAGCAGAATCTGTTTACCTGTCTTTGTATCTGTCACTCTCAGCACATATCCTCCATCGCCACCATTATATTTCAAATCGACCAGTTCAATTTGCTCCTCTATGCCATCTCCATTTAAGTCAATGTTTTGTGGAAAATCCAAATTAAATGCAGATTCATGATGATTTGGAAAAATCGCTTCAAGCTGTCGGGCATCTTCATCCATAATTTCTCTTATATTCTGACTCGTAATCTCATATGGAGCAATAGAGGCTACATCAGAAGTCCTTAGATTTTTTGTACAGGGAATCCAAATACCATCTGCTCCATATGGCTGCAGCATTTGCACTGACGCAGAACTTCCATCTTCATAAAAATCAAATGTCACAGTACAGTGTGTACTGTCTGTGTCAGATCTTGTCACACGAGTTCCAACTTTATTAGGATTGTTCAATAAATTTAGCAAAAAAATTGCTGCGGAATCTGGTTCAAATAACTTTTTGTACCAGTCACTGTTTTTGTTATTCTTTGCATTCCTATTCAGGACTTCTCCAACTCCATTAAAAGAATAATAGTCCATCATTGTACCTGTAATTCCATTTGGATAGGCATTATTATATTCCTTTGCCATACAAATTCCATCCATAAACTGTAATGTTTCCGATGTTATGATACAGTCCTTCTCATTTATTTCATATGTGAGCAGTTCACGCCATACAGTGACATGTGGGTCAGATACCCATGCATAATACAATATTTCTGCAGAGTGCTCTGTCACACTGACAATGTAATAATTACGCGCAATTAAATTCTCATCATCCTCTCCCCAAGGCCACGGACTCGACCATCCAAACGACGCATTCTCTGTCTTTCCATCCAAACTCTGGCTTAACAACTCTCTTTCTATAAGCTCCTTTTGTACATCTATATTGGCAAGTTTTATAATAGTCTTGGCATCACGATTACAGAATGCCTGTGCCCACTGCTCAATTATCTTTTTTACATATTTGGCAGATTCCCATTCACTCAAGTTCCTTTCCAACTCTATAAGTGTTTCCTCCGATGTTTCAAAATGCTGAATTGTCGTTTCCCATTCCTGTTGTAGCTGCTGTAAAGCTGTCACTTCTTTTAAGGATATTTGATTCTTTAACTTCTCCAGTTGTTTTTGCAAAACTTTTTTTTCTGTCACAATCTGCTCTTTCATTGCTTTTATATCCACAATGTTTTTCTGAAACTTTTGGTTTGTTGTTATATTGTCTTGGTCCAAATCATCTAAAATATCTTCTATCAAAGTTTCTGCTTCATACAGGAGTCTCGATGCATTCGTTTTAATAAAAATAGAACCATCTACCACACAGGCGTCTATACTTTTCTCCTGATTAATATGAGACACATCAGAAGAATTTTTAGCATCAAATAACAAAGCGCCATAGCTAGTAATAAGAAATTGATAATGATATTGTTGGTCTTTTGTGACTGCAATCAATCGATTATCCCTAATCTCATAGGTTCCAAAAGGTAAATAAGAACTAAGAGAATCATGGGCGAATGTAAATGTTCCGTTTTCAAAAAGCGTCAGATTTGGAAACATTTGTTTCGCTTGTGGTAAAAATAGACCATAATTGCCTTCTGTTGTAATTGTTGACATAACCAATTCTGCTTTTGCTGATTTCTTCTGTGTCATAAAGCATACTGGAACAGCAATACATACCAGCACTGCTGCCACCAAAACCCAAAATGCAGGTTTTTTATAATGTAACACATTTTTTACGCGCTCTTTCACACCCACCTCGCCAAAAGCAACTGGGCACGCTGTAATTACATGCCGATTTGCTGCACTGTTGAGCAACGCCTGCGAATACGCTTTTTTGTATTCCGTACCAAGCTTTTTGATAACATACTCATCACAAATCAGCTCAATATCTTTACAGAGCATAATATAGGCAATCCACACGCAGGGATTAAACCAATAGACCGACAAAATCAAAAATCCAGCGGGTTTTATCAAATAATCTTTTCTCTTTTTATGTGTCAATTCATGTTGTACCACATAGGGAAGTTCCTCACTGGAAATACTGCTTGGAACATAGATACGCGGGTGAATGATTCCAAATAAAAACGGGCTTTCTAATTTATCATTTCGATATATTTTTATTATATTTTTTCCTTTGTTATTGTCATTTAATACCACTTCCAGCGGTACAGACATTTTAACGCAACTTCTAAGCCGCAGCCAACTAAGCGCCAAATAACAAAACATTAGTATTACACCAAAAATCCAAACCCAAGTACAAATTTGTACTGTTGTGAATGAGCTTGATATATTTTTTTCTCTTATATGCACATCTTTATGCTGAATCTGCTGATTAATTGGCTGTTTCTCTGGTACTGTGCTATTGCTATTTGGCTGTATTGTCTGATAGAGGTATTCTTCTACCGTTGGTGTATCTGGAATCAGACTAAATATAGACTCGACGGAAAACGGAACAATTAGGCGAATTCCAACCAATAACCACAGGAAACTGCGCATACTTTTTGGTGCTTTTCGAAGCAGAAACCGCACCAATAAAACCGCCAAAATTAGATAGCTTGCAGAACCACTCATATGAAAAATATTAATAAATAATTTCTCCATCGCTTCTCCTCCACATAATTCTAATCCTTATAATTATCAATAATCTTCTGGATTTCATCAATTTCCTGTTTGGAGAGATTCTTTTTTCGTGTGAACGCCGCAATAAAACTAGGAAGTGACCCTGAAAAAGTCCGCTCGACAACCTCCGTACTCTCCGCTGACTGTACATCTTCTCTGGAAACCAGCGAAGTTACAACTGCGTCCTCTGACTTTAGAACACCACGCTCAGAAAGCCTTCGTATAACAGTGTACGTGGTAGACTTTTTCCACTCTAATCTCTCCCTGCACAGCCGAACCAATTCCCTGCTTGTCACTGGCTCATTCTCCCATAAAATCTCGCAAAAGCGATATTCACTCTCAAATATTTTTGGCACATTCATTTTCTTTCCTCCATTCTGTACGCAAAAGGTCTAACGCATTAAACTCATTATCAGTTTAACACATTAGACCAACACTGTCAATTATATTCTATTTTTCTTTTCTGTGTAAATTATCTAACGCTCATTCATGATACCGCAAAACCTCTTCTGTATATTTCCGTTCCATATCATGCTTTAATTTCCGATTCTCCACCGTTTCAAAGATAATAGAAAAATCGTAATCAACCGGATACAATTGCTCTGCTGCCACATGAAGTTTGACACGTTTATGATTAATCCAAATTTTTTTATCTGACAACTGAACACGCAGAACTCCTTTTTCATTGATAGGTTCGCACACAATACCTATCTTTTTGTCTGGAAACACCATCACACTGTCTCCAAGATGGTACTTTGTGCTAAGGTCTGCTTTATGTTTTGCGCCTTTTACCTTTGCAATCTTGCATGTACCTAGTTTCTGAACAATGTTCTCCTTGCTGTGGAACCGATAGTTTTTGACTGCTGCCCCGCCATATGCCGCCTTAACTGCTGTCTTTAGCATTTCATTTGGCATACCTAGTCTATCAGCAATGTAAAATGCACAGCTTTCTCCTGCTTCACCAATAATCATTTGATAAGTTGGATTTAAAGTTTCTTTGTCAAAAGTCATTCTCGCATTAACAATATCTTTTGTTTTGTCCGCATACTCTTTAACTTCAGGATAATGCGTTGTGACAAGGAACAAACAACCACTTTTCCGAAGTTCCTCCAATATTGCAATAGCAATCCCCATACCCTCTGTCGGGTCTGTGCCAGAACCCATCTCGTCCATAATCACAAGACTATTATGATTGACTTCGCGCAATACTTCCAGCACATTTTTGATATGTGCAGAAAAAGTAGAAAGGTTTTCTGCAATATTCTGACCATCACCAATATCACACAGATAGCTGCTGTTCATGCAAATGTCTGCCTCCCTGCAAGCAACATGGAGTCCGCACTGTGCCATAATACAACTAAGCATAACCGTCTTGATTGCTACGGTTTTTCCGCCAGTATTTGGTCCTGTTATAATGATTCCTCTCGCCTGACTGCCGATTTCAAATTGCAACGGAACGTTTATCGTCCTGTCCATCAGTGGGTGTCTTGCATCTTTCAGGACAATACGACGCTCTGTGTTGATAGCTGGTTCTACAGCATCCATGTCCATGCTCAGTTTTCCCTTAGAAAAAATAAAATCTAGCTTTTCTATAATACGAATATTTTCATTCATTAACGGAATGACATCTGCGACCATCGCGGTCAATGTATACAGAATACGGTATACTTCATTTTCCTCACTAATATGCAATAACTGCAATTCTTCATAATATTTTGCAACGCTGACTGGCTCAATAAAAAATGTGTTTCCTGTAGCTGACTTGTCAATCACGGTTCCCGATATTTTGAATTTATACTCCTTTTTCACTGGCACACAAACTCTGCCGTTGCGCGTAGTACAATAGCTATCCGCCATACACTCCTTATTTGTGCGCATTAATTGCTCCGCCTTCTGTTTCATCTGGTCTTGACAACGTATTATGTCAGCCCTAATTTGTTTGAGTTCTTTAGCAGCATAATCATCAACCGCGCCACTTCTAATTTGACGGTTAATTTCCTCACGAAGCGTCTCTGCCGCATCAAGATTTTCCTCATAGTAAGCAAGCGGATTTTCGTATTGTTTCCCTCTGTCAAGATAATCTTTTAAGCGCCGGACAGCGACTAGAACTTTCTCTATCCGCTCTAGTTGATAGGGGGTCAAACAATCTCCTTTTTCAGCAATGGTTAGAATCTCCTTTGCTTCCGCAACATTTTGAAGGGGTGGTGTGCCCAATTTTTCCATAAGTAGTCTGCTATTCGTCGTATCTCTAAGATGCTTTCTCAACTCACCTTCGGACAGATAGCAAAATACCTCTGTGATCCTTTGTTTTGCGCAGTCTGTAACCGCAAGTGTTTTCCAATATTCTCTTATTTTATCAAACTCAATTTGCTTTTCAATATCCATTTTCATTTTCCTTTCTGTCAGATATTCCCTTCATTTTTTCTGGTTGTTTATCGTTGCTTCTCCCTTCGCTATATGATTTCAAGAAACACACAAAAAACCCACGGCTGCCCAGACACACCTATACCGTGGTTTCTCCTTGATATCAAAATATATATGCACAAAAAAACATGACCATACAGTCATGTTCTAATGATTCAAAAATATATACTATCATATAAAACAATTGTAAGGCGAAAACATCAGCAGCATCTGCAGCCGACAAATAGGCAAACTTCTAGCATAAAAATATACTAAAAATCACCCTTGCAATATTTACTTTGCAATTTTCTCCATTACAATTAAATTTAACATGCAAAATCCTCCATCAATTTATTTGAGCAACAATACAAGAATATTTTCATATTGCTACTTTAAACGCTGTTATTGTTATATGTTATCTCACAGCTTATAATTATCATACGTATAAAAAAGCTTGTTGTCAAGTATATTTCCTAAATATATTAATTTCAAAATATTTTTTGCACATACTTGCATACCTATCTTTGTTTTTAGGTTTGATTTATCAATTGATTTTAAATAATGAACTTTCACTTGATTGGTATCCATTTTTTATCACTCACTTTGATGAATCTCTTGTCTTTTCTTTTGTGTAAAAAAATGATCCACTTCCTTTTTAATAACCTCTGGCGGTAGAGACTTAGATAGATACCCCTCTGGTCTAAGTGCAAGTGCCTTTTTGACACTCTCCTTGTCAACCTTGTTGGTTAAAAAAATGACAGGCGTGTCATTAAATTCCCTGTCAGAACGAATCATCTCTAGTACCTGTTTCCCATTGCAAACTGGCATTTCATAGTCTAGCAGAATCAAATCGGGTCGATCAAGCGCCATATCTCTAATCGCGGACATTCCGGATCTTGCTATCGTCACTCTATAATCATTACCAAACAAATCTTGCATTGTCCGCAACATAAAATCTGAATCGTCCACAATCAACAGCCGCCTTTTTGGCTCTGTTGTTATCCTTTTCTCTTTTTCCGGATTCAGATATTTCCTAACCTGTTCCATCGCATTCTCTGTAATTACATAAGTCCCACTCTCACTCTGTATCTGGTCAGCCGAAGTCATACAATAAGCAAAATATCCTTTTCCAGTATCGAACAACATACTAAACTGCGGACTTTGCTTCTCATATACCATCTGAAATTGCTCGTAAGATAGAATCTGTTCCTCTTTCATCTCATACCCCTGCAAAGATGGAAAACAGCGCTTAATGCGTTCTACAAATTGTCTTGCCACATAACCCGCCGCATGCATCAACATTGTCTTTACCGCCTCGGATTTGATATTCATAACACTACCAATTGTCCCCGCAATAAATTTTTCCTCAAAAATCAGAAAAAACTCCCATTTTTTCTTTTCCTTAGAAACAGCTATCAACCGATAATAAATTCCCTCTCCAAACTTCTCTCCTCCATAACAATCACTAAGCAGCCACGAATCTACTTGAAACATACTGTGCAACAGGCTGGCAACAGTTTGCCCCATCACTGCCTGCTCCTCATCTGGCATCAGATTTTCCCAATGCTTTATTTTTTCTCCACTCACAATTGCACGGTCCTCTATCAATGTATGTCCAATCAACCAACCGGCGCACACACTGAGAAAATGGAGAACAGATTCCTCAGAATAATTTGTTCGTTCCAACTCCTTCTCAAGTGCCGGAAGCGTTCTTTCACGAAAGTTTTTGTGAATATGTCGATGTGTCTTTAACCCCTCATAGTGAATGGAAACCATGTATTTTTCCTCATCTGCAAAATGCTGAACCGCATGTTCCTTAAAATACTTAACTGCCTCCTGACAAACCCAATGACTTTTCTCCTCCTGATGTCCAAAATCAAACAGTTTATTAAGAATGCTAAATAGCTTTTTGTGTTCTCTGTCAATAATCTCTACTCCAATATTATACTGTTCATTCCATACCAACTGCGTTCCCATATACTTTTCTCCTTCGCTGTCATACTGCCATTCAAATATCCATTTAAATAACTCCTTTCTATAATATATTCAACATTCTCCAAAAATTTACATTTTTTTACATTTTTCGCTACCTATACCATAACACCCACACATATGCGTGCAAATGAAAGGAATGATTATTTAAAGTGCCATGCGCTAATTTCACAGGAAGAAGTGCAAGAAGCAAAAACGAATGAACTGATCAATAAAGTTTATGATGGCTCAACTAATAAACTATTGGCCGCGCTTCTTGGTAAGAAAAAATTGACAGCCAAACAAATTGAGGGATTACTGGTGCCGTTTTCTATCCCATCAGAACTTAGTATGTACTCATAGATAGGATCGTACACAAATTGGACATCGTCTGAATTTGTCAAATTCTCCATTCTCGCTTATCTCACAAAATCGGGCGAAAACAACATGTGTCTTCGCCCTCACGCAATTATAACATTTCCTAATATTTTTATATCGTACTATATTACCATAGGAGGTTTCCGTATCATTTAACACAAAAATTTCCAAAATCAAATTTACTGTCTTATATATTCAGCAAATCACTATAAGCTTTCAATGCGCCGTCTGTATCATGAGCGAGCACTTTCTTTGCCAAAACCTTACCTAATTGAACCCCTTCCTGATCGAAGCTGTTGATGTTCCATACAAATCCCTGATACATCACCTTATTTTCAAAATGAGACAAAAGCGCTCCCAGTGCTTGGGGCGTTAACTGCTCACCGACAATAATACTAGAAGGGCGTCCACCTTCAAAATTTTTATTACGATTTTCATCGTTTTTTCCACATGCGAATGCTACAATCTGTGCCGCAACGTTCGCGCAAAGTTTCTGCTGGCTTGTGCTGTCCTGAATCACAACATCCCTACCCATTTGGTTATTTTTAAAGCCAACAAACTGAAGTGGAACAATATCCGTTCCCTGATGCAGTAACTGATAGAAAGAATGCTGTCCGTTCGTCCCCGGTTCACCGAAAATAACAGGTCCTGTAGAATACTTCACCGGATCGCCAAAACGGTTTACCGACTTACCGTTGGATTCCATATCAAGCTGCTGCAAGTGTGCAGGAAAGCGGCTCAAGGCTTGAGAATAAGGTAGTACAGCCGTATTCTGATAACCAAGGACATTGCGCTCATACACACCAATCAATGCATCTAGCATCGCTGGATTTGTAAAGATATCTTTGTTTTGTGCCAACTTGTCCTCCGCTGCTGCACCGTCAAGGAACTGTGCAAATACTTCAGGACCAAATGCCAGAGACAATACTGCACCACCCACACCGGAAGTGGAGGAGAATCTACCACCGATATAATCATCCATAAAAAACGCTGCCAGATAATCATCGCTCTTTGCCAAAGGTGAAGTTTCGCTGGTAACTGCAATCATATGCTTAGAAGCATCTAAACCTGCATTCTTTAACGCGTCCTTTACAAATGACTCGTTGGTCAGTGTTTCCAAAGTAGTACCAGATTTAGACACTAATACAAAAAGGGAATGCTCCACGTCAATGGAATTCAGCACTGCTGCCGCATCATCAGGATCTACATTACTAATGAACTTGGCTTCCATTTTAAACGTATTATTTACCTTAGCCCAATTCTCCAAAGCTAAGTACATTGCACGGGGGCCAAGATCGCTACCACCAATACCAATCTGTACAACGGTAGTAAATTTGTCCCCTGCCGCGTTCGTAATTTCACCGTTATGCACTTTATTTGCCAATTCTGCAATCTTTTGCTGTTGTTCCATATAAAAACTGCGTTTGTCCACACCGTCAGCAACAACAGCTTCGCCTAACTGTCCACGGGTCAGGTGATGAAGTACCATACGCTTTTCTCCAGTATTAATTACCTCACCGTTGTAAAGCGCCTCAAATTTCTCTGCAAGCTGCATTTCTTCTGCCAATTTTGCAAAAACCTCCAACGCTCTGTCATCCACCTGCTTCGCAGCATAGTTATAGGTAAGTCCTGCCGCCATAGGGACATGATATTTCTTTACACGTTCTGCGCCGCTCTCCCCCGACATTGCCTCTGTAAGATTAACAGGCGCCACCTTTAACAGCTCCTGATATGCAGAAATAGTATCTAAGTTATTCCAAGTAATCATAATCGATCCCGACCTCCTTAAATTTATTTTTATTGTGAACAAAAACTCTTTTCCTTAAAATTATACTATGGAATATTGATAAATTCAAGTATATGGAAAAATTATATGACTATGGTTTTCCCATATTGCTATCATAAAAATATTTTTCATAAATATCTCTCTACAAGAAATAAAATCTATTTGAACCAATAAATATATCTTTCAAGCCATTTTGGGATAAAAAATAGCGGCTGATTTTTCTCTGAATTATATGGTATTAATACCAAATACCATTAACAAAGAAATATCAACTCGCTATTCTCAAACATCTCAATCATAATAATAAACTTTACAATTCTTTTGTAAAACAAATAATTCTATTTACTTCTGTAAAGTTCATCGCTTTGTGAAAATGAAAACTGTCTATATTCTCCATTTCACAATCACTTGCAAACTCTTGGCAGCCATTCTCCTTTGCCCACGTCTCACACTCTGCTAATAACTCTTTTGCATAGCCCTTATTGCGATACTCTTCTTTGACAAAAATTCCTTCTAAGTAGCCAACAGGAGTTGTTTTAGTGCCTTCTACATAGTCATATCGCAACTGACATTGGGAAAAACCAACAGGCATATCATTTTCAAATTTCAAAAAAAATTGCGCGTTTGCTTTCGTAAAAATCTCAGAAAATTCATAAAATAACGCGTCGGTAGAATTATTATCCCACAGCAACACTGCCAAACTTACCAGTGTCGCCAAATCGCTTTTTCTCGCTTTTCGTACCATACCCAAACACTCCCTTGATTGATACTTACATCATTATCATTACTTTTCCAACATTTTTTTCAGGCATTTTACTATGCCTTCCCGATTTTTTGCTGATTTCATAAAATATGGAAGTCGGTCTGCCTCTGTCCGCATTGTGTTTGCATCAAAAGGTTTTTCCCTTAAATCTGCACTTAAATATTCAATTAGGTATACCAAATGATCATGATTCAGCGCCCAAACAGTCTTGCCTTTAAAATTTGCCAAAAACCAGAGCTCCAATCCAAAGAAAGGTTCACAGCCATTCTTAATATCGTTTGTATAAATAAAAGATGGTGTCTTTTGAACCTTCCCTTGCATAACATAATTACAAAAAGGACAAGCAACATTGCACACAGAAAGATTTTGCTTATTATGATTGGAGATAGAAACTCTGTAATATCGCCCACATTGCTTGCACTGATTCTCAAGTTGATAACGAAAGTTTGTACGAATCTCTATCTTTGAATATCCACAATTAGTACAGCTAAAATAAATATTTGTTATATCCGCTCTTACAATACTAGATTGACTGCATTTAGGGCATTTCACGCAAAGCCCAGAAATAACAGCCCTATTGAGCGCATATGTAGAATAAGGTTTATCTATTACACGTTTTTGGTTGTTCCCCATTTATCGCCTCTCAACTCCCGAATCATATTTTCATAAACTATGCATTCTTGCCTATAAAAAATAACTGATTTTTGTTACTTTATACCTTTACATGCAAAAATCAAACACTAACATACACATATATTCTTAGTTTTAGAAAATAAGTCAACAATAACTATGCTATTACAGTTGCAAAACAGCATCAAAATGATCTAACACTTCTTTGCTCCTGTCATGTGTTATCACAATCACAATTTTATCCTTAATACCAAAAATCATATTAAAAATTTCATTTGCTGTCGCGGTATCTAGATTGCTTGTCGGCTCATCAAACACAAGAACATCATAATCAAATACCATAAAGCGCGCAATATCAATCCGCTGCTTCTCTCCAAAGGATACCTCACAGGAATCAGACACATCAATTTCTTTTTGTACTAGTTCACTATCCAGTTTTAAATCCTGACAAATTTGATTGACCTTCTCATCAGATACATCTCTTCTGTAAAGCACAATATTATCTCTGACTGAACCGTCAATTAAAAATTCATTTCGTTGAATATAACCAATTTTTTGATAAATACTATCGGAGTCAAGTATTCGGATATCTTGACTGTTTATTCGGACTGTACCCTCATACTCGCTTTCTGTCAGATATTTCATGAGTAAATGTATTAATGTTGATTTTCCTTTTCCAGATTCACCGACAATCGCATATTTCTTGCCAGCTTCAAACGTCATATGAAATCCCTGAAATATTTCTTTATTTCCAAAGTAAAGATTGATATTATTAAATTCAATCTTTTGTACTTCGTCTACAAACTTTTTCTCTATCTTCTTCTCTATTGTCTGTTCCTGATTAATCCGACAAATAATTTCCTTTGTTGTTCCCATTAGATTTTTTTCTTGTACAAAACGCTGCAATGGTGAAAATACACCATTTAAAAGTTGGACTGCCGCAATCAAAAGTCCCACTGTCATATCTCCGTGAAGCACAAACCAGATACCCACAGCCATGCACAAAAGCTGCGAAAGCATTCCAATTGCCATTCCAATATTATTTGATGTAATTTTAGCAAAGAGATAATTCTTTCTTGACTTTTCATACTCCTCATCTCTTGCATTTAGTTTTTCGCTAAAAAGTTTTCCTAATCCCAAAAGCTTTACCTGTTCAAAACCTTTTAAAAAATTTTCAAGCAATGCCATATAGACACTGTTGCTGCGCGTGTATTCCACTGTTTTTCTTGCCATAATTGCTCCTGGAATCTGTGACAAAACAACAGTAAGAAAGGAAATGATGACAAAAGAAAACCCAAGCTTCCAATTGATTAAAAAGATGGACAACAGACACACTGCAGCAGATAACATATTGGCAATAATATTGCATTTTGGCATCAAATAATTGTCCACCACAAGGTCAATATCTTTGGAATACAGGCTTAGATAATATCCATTTTTCTCAGCAAAAAATGTATTTAGTTCCTTATGATAAAGCGCCTTATAAAGATCTTTTTTCAAACAACGCACAATCTTATTGACATAGATAATTTCCGTATAATTATAGATAAACGAGACAATTAACCAGCCTACTGCCATGTATATACAAAACAGCATTGTTGTTTGAAGAGAATCTGTTGGATCAATCACCACATCAATTACTTTTCCAAGCCAGAAGGAAAACTGCGCCATAAAAATTGCTGAGACAAATCCCAAAATCACTGTTAAAATATAAATTCCTCTATACCTTTTTTCTGCTGTTGCCATAATATTTATTCTCCTTTTTAATAGTTTTATAATTTGACTTCTATCATAGGAAAAAAGACCACTTGTGTAAATCGCTTTTTGTCAAGTGGTCTTCTTTTAAAGGTAAGAGGTTTGTTATCCGCAATAAACACCTTCTGAGCGAAAAGATACTTATCATTCAAGTATCTTTATAACTTTACATGGACTTCCCACCGCCACACAGTTCGCAGGAATCTCACGATTGACTACACTTCCTGCTCCGATTACGCTGTTCTCTCCTATTGTAACCCCGGGCAAAATAATACTTCCCCCACCAATCCATACATTGTTCTTTATCTCAACTGATTGTGCATAAGTTCTGAAAAATGTAGTGTTTCTTTCCTTCCAATCTGTAACTAATCGTTCTTGTGGCAAAACAGGGTGAGAAGATGTATAAATTTGCACATTGGAAGCTATCAACACATTCTCTCCAATTGTTATCCTTTTGTTATCTACAAAAGTACAATTCATACCAATGATTACATTATCCCCAATAAAAATATTATCCCCGTGATCACAATGAAATGGTGTGTCTATTGTTACATTATTTCCTATATGCCCCAACAATTCATGAAGAATCCGCTCTCTTTCTTTTGTGTCTCTATAATCAGAAAAGTAATATTCTCGCGTTAGCTTTCTTGTGCGGGCAATCAAGTTTAATGTCGCCTCATCTGCGGTTTCCAAAAAATCAGAATCATTATATTCCATTTTTTCCTCCTGTTTAATTTTTCAATTTTTGAATATCATTATTCTATCATATGCCCACATACAATTCTACCAAAATTTGGTTAATTGATACAATTTAGAGCTATCGCTCAAAATTCCTTATATTTTTTCCAGCTACACACAATGTAGAGAACCGATACCACCGCCACAAAGGAAAAAATCCCCGACCATATCCACGGAAAACGTACTTGCATAAAATCCAACTCACTTGCTCCATTTATAATAAGTATAAAAGGAACTGTATAGTAAAATGGAAAGACATGCCGAAAAAATTGTCCAATTATTGCAGGCAACACACAACAAAGTATTTTTGAAATACGAACAACAGTTTTGCTTAAAATATCTGGTACGAAACACATCAGTGCAATTCCTGGCAAAAGTAAGATAATCAACTGACTTATCTGAAATATAATTCCTCTAAAATTATCTCGCCCAATGACATTCAAGAAAACAGGAAGCACCAATCCTATAGCAGATGCCACAATTGACTGAAATGGGCTATTGCAATGCGCAGAGAAATACAATGACAGCGCAGCCGCCTCTATCATTCCAAAAAATCCTTGTAATAAATAAAATGACAGGTACTTTTGTACACTCCAAGTAGAAGTATTATTATAACCATTCCACTCCCATACGCTCTCTCCCAACGCCTGACCACTAAAACAGCCTAGCCCATCCAGTCCAAAAACACTCCATACAAATAGAAAATCGAAAAGAACAATCACAGCAAACACACTGGCTGCTATTGTCATTCCCGCAGCAATTTTTGCTGCAATATCCTTCCGCTGCCCTTCTTTTGTAGTAAACAAAATTTGTTTGGTATTGTTATAATTTTCTTCTGAATAAATTGGAGACAAAGTAAGAACAATGAATACCAGTCCCAAAACAAATCCAATTCCCAAAACAGCCTCAAACACTTCCCAGCCATATGTATATTCCAATCGCAATGGTTTTCCTGTTGCCGCGCTTGCTTTTCCTAAATCTGTCTCTGCAATTGGATTGGTGTGCGCTGCCACTTTATAATCGTCATACGAACGAAAATATCCATCTGAGAAGTGTTTCATAATAAACGCATTCAGATAATTCTGGTTCAAAAATCTCCCATAATACTCTTTTACACCGCTTGGAAATCCGTATTTTTGGATTATTGCCGACACTTTTTCATCGGTTAAAACTCCCTTAAATTCCTCTACAATCTCTCTGTCCATTCGAACTGCCTGCAAGCCCTTATATTCCACTCCATTTATTGTTATATAATTGTCCACAGCAAGTGTGTACATAAATAACAGTAGAATCATAATCGTTGCAGTAACACTCAATAAAAACAATTTCCTTGAACAAATTTTATATAATTCCATCTTGTACAATCTCATATGCTTCCTCCTTATTCCCAAGCCCCTCTATTATGGCTGCGTTCGCACAAATAATAATACAAGTACGCGTCTTCTAAAACTGGCTCTATTGCTTTTGCCTCCTGATGCGGTTTCTCTTGTGACACAATCCGAAGTTCCACAGTTCCTCCATGCTCACTAGCTCTAAGATTGCTCACCGCATAGATTGCATTTAATGCATTGGCCTCTTTCTCCGACACAACACACTTCCACACACAACCAGCAACAGGTTCCAAAATCTGCGCCTGTGTCCCCATCTTAATAAATGTCCCCTGTT
The DNA here is from genome assembly GCA_014239155.1 of Lachnospiraceae bacterium. Taxonomy (GTDB): domain Bacteria; phylum Bacillota; class Clostridia; order Lachnospirales; family Lachnospiraceae; genus COE1. Next base: position 103,699 of record JAAZZQ010000003.1, read on the forward strand.
TCATAATCATAATCTGGTCCGCAATATACTCCACATCTGATACAATATGTGTCGATAGAATAACAATGCGATCCTTTCCCAAAGCGCTAATAATATTCCGAAAACGCACACGCTCTCGTGGGTCTAAGCCTGCTGTTGGCTCATCTAAAATTAGAATTTTGGGCTCGTTTAAAAGTGCCTGTGCAATGCCAACCCGCCGCAACATTCCACCAGAAAAAGTCTTTAATTTTTTATTCTGAACCTCTGTCAACCCCACTATTTCCAGTAGATTGTCAATCCGCTCTCTGGCGGTCTCTGGCGCAATTGCTTTTAATGCCGCGATATAATTTAGAAACCGCACAGCACTAAAGTCTTTATAGTAGCCAAACTCCTGCGGCAGATACCCTAAAAGATTTCGGTATGCACCCCCAAGCTGCCTAATAGGGATTCCATCATATGTAATCTGCCCCTGTGTTGGCTTTAAAATGCCAACAATCATGCGCATCAAAGTCGTTTTCCCCGCGCCATTTTCCCCCAAAAGTCCATATATTCCATGTTCAAAACCTACTGTCAAATTCCAAACTACCTTTTTCTCCTGTTTTTTGTCTTGATATACCTTCTCCAGTCCAGTCAACATTAATCCGCACATAAAATTTCCCCCTTATCTAATACACGCAAAAAATGTTTGATTTGTAGGCAAAAAATACCAATACCCACAAACAATGCAACAATCCAGAACCCTATCGCTGATGTTCTATACAACATGGGTATAAAAGCAAAAATTCCCCAAAAAAATGCCGAAAAAATGCCCACAGCAACCAACAATAATATATTTTTTCTCCCAATCTCTGTGAGCATCACTGTCATACAAACACATTCTGTAAACACAAAAGGAACAAGAATATAAATACCAGTCGTTATAATATCCTTTTCCAGTCTACTATTCGCAAAAATAATAAATATCATTAGCGCTGCAAGACTAAGAATCCCCGAATAAGCCATCTGGAATGTAACAAGCTGACGCACATTAAAGTAACAAGCCGCCTCTAACTCCGTAATTTTTGAAAAGAACATACTGCCGACTTCCAGAAAAGATAATGCCCCAAGCACACCTGAAAAAATCATACCGTATTTTTCCCAAGACTCTATATCAAACCAGTTTGTCCAGACCAAAACAACAACACCAACACAGACTGCCAAATGCATCCATAATATATTTTTGTTCATATGGCGAATTTGTCCCTTTACAATCTGCCGCCACGAACTAATTTTATGTTCCTGCTCTGTCTTTTGGACTCCAATGCACTTTAAAATCTCTTGCTTTTTGGACACATCAACTATGACATTCCTGTCACTTTTTACAAATAAATCTTTGATAATATCTGTCTTTTCACGCATAATCTCCTCCTATTTTTTTCTTGATTGTCGCAATTCCAAGTCGAAATCGCGACTTTGTTGTTGAGAGAGAACAGCCTGTAATTTTGGCAATCTCATGAAATTTTAGTTCATCATGAATACGCAATATTACAACCTCTCTCTGTTCTTGTGGTATGCTTTGCAATAGCTCCCGCAAGTAAAGTTCGCTGTCACAGTTTTCAATCGTTCTAATATCATTTAAATTTGAATATCTGTCCTCTTCTATATCTTCTATCCTATCAAAAGAAATTGTATTTTCTCGTTGTATAGATTGTCTGCGAAAATAATCACAGCACAGATTACGCGCAATCATAATAAGATATGCTCTAAGATTTTTGTGACCGCGCGAATCCATATATTTAAGATACCGCAAAAACACTTCCTGTGTAATATCATAAGAGTCTGTTGGATTTCCGGTGTAATATCGACAGAATCGGTAAATATCCTCATAATATGTTTCGACTGCCAACTGAACACGCTCCTGTTTGCTTTTCTGATTAATCATTTGTCACCCCTGCAAGGAAATTTATTTGTATACACTATATAAGACTTATCTATTCCCAAAAAAGATTAACAAATCAAAAAAAGAGTGTAAATTACAACACTCTTTTATTCTTCCTTACATATATGATTTCATTTTATGCCTTTGTTTTATTCGATTCCGTATTGCTTACGCCCACTGTAGAAAATATAGCATCTTCATCTATTGCCTGCTCCACCGCATCATATCTTGGCACCATAAGCTGTTGTACCAACATCTTATACGGGTCCACCTCATTGCTAAGCACCATCTTTGTAATAACAGGTGAAAATCCACTTACAAGCGCCACACCAAGCGCATTTTCTCGAATAGGCACAGTCTTTGTTCTGCTGCAAATATTCCAGAACACCAGTCTTGGCAGACGATACCCATGTGATGCATATTTCTTTGCAAATGTATTAAACAACTTTTCGTCAGGAGATATATAACTGCCATTGACATAGTTTCTTGTCGCTGCATCAAATTCCATATCGGACAATATCAATAAATTTTCTGGAAGCTCGCACTGTGGCATATGATATTTCAGTGCAGTGTCCAAAATTAAATTAAATACTGCCTCTATGTTTGTGTTTGCCACCTCATTATAATGTATCGCAATACACAGTTTATCATACAGTGTCTTTCCCTTTGACAAATCTACAAACTGCGGGGTCTGACTAAATGTAATATAAGTATCTTTAAACTGTCCTGTACAGTGCTCTGAAAAGTAAATTGCAATCGCGTTTGCCACTTCTAGACAGGACACCTGAGAACTGCCAACCTTCGTCCACATACTTCCAGAACCATCTGCGATACAAAGCGTATTTCCTGCACCCTGTACATAATCAGGCAATGCCTTCCACAATTCCTCCAAAGTATCATCCACAGGCTTTACATACACCCAACCAGGTTTTTTGTCATAGTCCATATAAGAGTGTACAATATCATGTGGATAAAGTACCCCTGCATGAACTGACTTCTCTCCCTTTTTCACTGCGCCGAGAAATGCTCGGCGACGCTCCTCGTCATTGCGCAAAAATGCAACATTATACAACAGATTCGCCCTTGATGGAACTGCTTCATAGTCAATATCAGACCATCTCTTTTGACTCATCTTCACTTCCACAACATTCAAATAACTTCTGTAAGAAGCCAGCATTTTGCGGTATTGTCTGCTTGTCATAGAAAGTTTTGTCGCCAACAGGCGCGCCAATCGCTTTGTGTTTGATGAAGAAGCATTTTCTGAAGGCAGCCACTTTGCACATAAACTAATTGATGTGCCTTTTTCCATATTTGTGCTATCTTCCTGAAGCTGTTTTTTTATTAGCTCCGCCGCTTCCTCTACAAGCGGCGTGTCAATCAATGCCACTAGAATATCCCTCCGAGAATACTCTGGTATCAATGGCATCAAGGCTTTCATAAGCGCAGGGCGACTTTGTGAAAGCTCCATCAAAATAATCTTAAAAAGCCTGCGCTCTCCAAGTCCCTGCCGCACATCTCCCGCAAAAAACAGCCATCGTATCGCAAGCTTAGGTTCTTCATAATAAGCTTTGATAAACTGATCTACAATCTCTTTTGGTGAGGCATTTCTGAAAGAAGAAACAGCAAAATTTAAATCAAGCAGAGCCTTCCCTGACGTTCTATAACCAACCGCACCATTTTCGGTAATTGATGTGTTATATTCATTATTCAACATGTTCTTAACATTCTGCATGAATCCCATTTTCATTTCCTCCTTCTAAAAAAATTCAAACATGCTCTAAAAAATGGAGCTGGCAGGACTTGAACCCGCAATCGGTATTTCTTAAATAAAATTGCTGCAAAAGCTTTTATCAAAGCTTCTTCAAATATTCTGATACTGCTCTACCCAATTGAGCTACAGCCCCATATAGTACATTCAAACGGGGCTATTCGGAATCGAACCGAAGAAAATAATGGAGTGACAGTCCACTTGTATAAAGTTGCTGCAAGAATCTTTGACAAGATTCTAATGCTCTACCACTGAGCGATAGCCCCAATACAATATAAAAATTAATTTGTAAAAATAGGGCTAGCCGGAATCGAACCGACGACACGGGGATTATAAGTCCTAAAGAAAATTGCTGCAAAAGCTTTTGACAAAGCTCCTTTTTACCTGCTCTACCTGCTGAGCTATAGCCCTATAATTTTTACTCAAATAGGAGTGGTTTGAAAATCGAGAATTCTATCGTGAAATCCATATGTAAGATTGCTGTATGTATCTTTATCAAGATACATTTCCAAACCACCCCATGCATTTACTATACCACAATTCAAAAAATTAAACAATATACTCGTGGTATAACTTTTTGACCTCCTCAATCACACATGTATGTTCTTTTGTCTTTTTATCATAATCAATTCCCACTAATAAAATCTCACCTGAATACTCCCTTAGCGACTCTAGATATTGTCTTTCTTTAATTTGTGAAATTGCTGCTTCTGCACTTTTATCCCATTTTAACTCAACTACAATTACTGGGCGATTGGGGTGATTATGCAATGGTAAATATACAATATCGGCAAATCCCTTGCCACATGGAAATTCACGAATAGGCTGATGATAATACATAAACGCAGCAATAAATGCAATCATAATTGTACAGGACAGCGAATTTTCATCATTGTATTCAATGCTGGAAACAAAATCATTATGCACATTTTGTATCAGATTTGCAGTCTGCTCTGAATCACCATCCATCACAGCATTTAATAATATCCATTATACCATTCTTTCATCTGGTCAAAATCAACATCAAATTTCTCACAAAGAGACTGGCTCTCTCCTTCTGTAAAACCAATATCCTGTGTTAAGTCCATTGAATTTGTCATTGTATATTCCACAAAATTATTGACAGCAGACTGTCCTTTTGTCCGAACAACAGGCATGATCCCTGTAAGATATGCCAAACGGATATACTCTTTCGCATCACTGTTTTTGAACAGTCTGCGCAAAAATTCAATATAATCTATTCTCTCTTGACAGTCTTCAGAAAACTCTCTAATTGGATAATCCCACTCATCAAAAATAATAACAAACTGATTTTTAGTATCATTATATATATTTGACAAAGCATCTGCTATTGTATCATCTTCTAAAACTGTCTCGTTACCTGTCATTTTATTTAACTTTTAATCAGATTTTATCATATAAAATGTAATAAAATCCTTATCAACGATTATTTTGAAATTACGCATAACACACATAAGCGCCCAGCCAATCCAAAAAGGATTGCCGGGCACTTATATTTTATCTCTTGTTATATCCTTATACCCTTCCCCAAAAATCTCACTTGCGGAAGACACAATCATAAACGCAGAGGAATCCTCATCTTTTACAATTTCCTCAAGGCGGGGATATACCTGTTTTCTGGTAACAATCATCAACAATTCTTTCGGCGCATTTGTATAAGCGCCTTTTGCTGTAATAACTGTCGCTGTAATATCTAACTCCTTACAAATACGCTGTTTCACTTGCTCTGGTTTGCTGCTGACAATATAGGTAAGTTTTGCCTCATCTGAACCATACAATATTTTATCCATCACAATAGAATCTGTAATTACAGCAATACCAGCATAAAAAGCCACTGTCAAATCCTGAAAAACAATCCATGATGCAAGGATTACCATACTATCAAAAATCAAAAACAAAATACTCGTTTTAATATGTTTGCGCTTTGTCCGAACTACTTTTATAATAATATCAACACCGCCTGTTGTCGCGCCCGCTTTAAAGACAAGTGCAAGTGCAACACCAATCATTGCACCACCAATCACAGCCGCAATTAACAAATCCTCTGTCATAGCACCATAGGCAGCAAAAGAGTTGATAAAAATTGTAATCAATATCAGTGCATACATTGTAGAACAGATAAAACGCCACCCAAATTTCCACAACCCCAACAATACAATTGGAACATTAAAAAGCATATTTAATGTTCCCGTTGGAATTTTCAAAAAACGGTTTACTAAGATAGAAATACCTGTCACCCCGCCGGGCGCAATATTATTTGGGTCTAAAAACAAACTGATTGCAGCGGCATAAATCACTGTCGCCACAGTCAGTATCCCATAACTTTTTATTTTCTTTGCTGCATTTTTGGTCTGTTTTACTACTGCTTCCATAACACCTCTAAATGATTGCAAAAGATTTGCCACACTAAATATTCGTTCTTACCTGCTTTGGTTGATAGCCTTTCTCTTCCAATGCTTTTATAATCTGATTCTTATGTTCTGTGCCAAACGTCTCAAGTGTAATCCGAAGCTCTACTGCCGCATTTCTATTGATGGAAACAAATTGATTATGCTCTAATTTAATAACATTTCCATGAAGTGATGCAATCACTTCTGACACTTTTGTCAGTTCTCCTGGCTTATCAGGTAACAGAACAGATACCGTAAAAATCCGGTCTCTAAAAATTAATCCCTGCTGCACTACAGAGGACATGGTTATAATATCCATATTTCCTCCGCTTAATATAGAGACAATCCGCTTATTTTTTACATCTAGGTGACGCAGTGCCGCCACAGTAAGAAGCCCAGAATTTTCAACAATCATCTTGTGGTTTTCCACAATATCAAGGAAAGAAACGACAAGGTCCTCATCTGGCACTGTGACAATCTCATCTATATTATCCCTAATATACGGAAAAATATTCTTTCCTGGCGTCTTAACCGCGGTGCCATCCGCTATTGTATTGACTCCTGGGAGTGTCACGACCTCGCCAGCCTTCAATGATTCCTGCATACAATTTGCGCCTGCTGGCTCCACACCAATCACCTTAATTTTAGGATTTAACAGCTTTGCAAGGGTTGACACCCCCGTCGCAAGTCCACCGCCTCCAATTGGAACCAAGATAATGTCCACAAGTGGTAATTCCTTAAAAATTTCCATTGCAATTGTTCCTTGACCAGTTGCGACTGCCAAATCATCAAATGGATGAATAAAGGTATATCCTTTTTCCTCTGCAAGCCGATAAGCATACTCACAGGCTTCGTCATAGACATCTCCTTCCAGAATGACCTCCGCGCCATATCCTTTTGTGCGATTTACTTTCATGAGTGGTGTGGAAGTGGGCATTACAATCACTGATTTCACACCATATTTCTTTGCTGCATAGGCAACTCCCTGTGCATGATTGCCTGCCGAAGCTGTAATTAAACCCTTCTCGCGCTCTTCTGGCGAAAGTGTGCTTATCTTATAATATGCGCCCCTCAGTTTATATGCTCCGGTAAGCTGCATATTTTCCGGTTTTAAATAAACTTTATTTCCTGTCTGTATACTTAGATACTCGCTATAAATTAGCTTTGTCTCCGAAGTAACCTTTTTTACAATTTCCGATGCCTCCTCAAACTTTTCTAGTGTAAGCATATCTGACATAATTTACCTCCTCTTGGTATCTTTTTACTCTGTTCCATATAACCGTGCAATATTATCACAGGATTTCTTTATAGTTCCCTATTTCCAAAAAAACCATTTTTTCTTCTTAGGTTTCTCTTCATTATCCTCTTCAGACTTCTCCGTATTAGAACCCTCTTGACTTACAACATTTTCACTCAAAACTTGTTCCGCAGAATCCTCTGTCTCCAAACTGCCCTCATTTATAACACCACTGTCATTTTGTACTTTGTTTTCCACAGAGGTATTTGACTCTAACACACAATCCTCTGCACTTTCATTTGTTTCTGCCTCCTTTGTCTCAACATCAAACAGCGCGTTTACAAATTCATCTGCGTTAAACTTCTGCAAATCCTCAATTGTCTCACCAACACCAATATATTTTACCGGAACATTTAGCTCTGATTGGATTGCTACTGCAATACCACCTTTTGCAGTTCCATCCATTTTAGTTAGAATCACCCCTGTAAGCTCTGCTACTTCTCCAAACTCCTTTGCCTGCGCAAGTGCATTCTGCCCGGTTGTCCCATCCAAAACAATCAGGTTTTCCCTATGTGCATCAGGAAATTCTCTATCGATAATACGATTCATTTTCTTTAGCTCTTCCATCAAGTTCTTTTTATTGTGAAGACGTCCCGCGGTATCACAGATTAATACATCAACTTTTCTCGCTTTTGCAGCGCTTACAGCATCATAAATTACAGAAGCTGGATCTGCACCATCTGCACCGCCAATCATATCAACCCCTGCGCGATGTGCCCACTCCGCAAGTTGATCTCCCGCGGCGGCTCTAAAGGTATCCGCCGCAGCAATCAAAACTTTTTTGCCCTGTCTCTTCAAAATTCCTGCAAGTTTGCCAACCGATGTTGTCTTGCCAACACCATTGACACCAATTATAAAAATAATAGATTGTTCATTTTCAAAATCATATGCGGTCTCTCCTACACGCATCTGTTCCTTTATGCTCTCGACAAGCAATTCCTTACACTCCGAAGGATGACGCAAATGTTTCTTTTTCACTTCTTCTTTCATGCGCTCAATAATATCATTTGTCGCATTGACGCCGATATCACCCATAATTAGAATTTCCTCTAACTCCTCATAAAAATCGTCATCAATCTCCGACGCCCCATAGAAAACGGCGTCAATGCCTGCAACAATATTGTCCCTTGTCTTACTTAACCCTGCTTTTAGACGGCTGAAAAATCCTTTTTTCTCCTCTGCCATATTTCTTAGCCCCCATTCTTTCTCTCTTTTTCGTCCTGACTCCAAGTATCAACCTCGCTGTCAACAAGATTGACGCTCACAAGAGTTGACACCCCTTTTTCCTGCATGGTAATTCCATAGAGCCTGTCAGCCTGCTCCATTGTACCACGTCTATGTGTGATAACAATAAATTGTGTACTCTTTGTAAGTTTATTCAGATACTTTGCAAACCTGTTCACATTCCCCTCATCAAGTGCCGCTTCAATCTCATCCAACAAGCAAAATGGTGATGGTTTTAAATTCTGTATCGCGAAAAGCAATGCAATTGCGGTAAAAGATTTCTCGCCTCCCGAAAGCTGCATCATATTTTGCAGCTTCTTTCCTGGTGGCTGCGCAATAATGCGAATCCCTGCCTCCAAAATATCCTCTTCCTCAATCAACTCCAATGTTCCCTTTCCACCTCCAAAAAGTTCCTTGAACACTTTGTCGAATTCTCGTTTGATCTCTTCAAATTTCTCAGCAAACTGTCTGCGCATTGCAGAGTCAAGCTCCTGAATAATCCCTTGCAATGTCTTCTCCGCCTCAATTAAATCATCATGTTGATCTTTCAAAAAAGTATACCGCTCCATAAGAACTTTATAATCCTCAATTGCATTGACATTGACATCACCTAACTTTTTAATTTCATCTTTAATTCCCGAAATTTGTTTTTTCATGTCAGAGATATTATTCCATGTTTCATTTCGCATAGATACTGCATTATTTAGCGTGATTTCATACTCGTTCCACATATAGTTCATTTGGTTTTCTATTGACTCCTCTATCTTCTCCTGTTGGGAACGAAGTCTATACACTTCTTTGTCCAATGCATTTTTCTTTTCTGAAATTTCTTCTCTTGTCTGAAAGAAACTTTTCTGCTTCTGTGACAATTTTTCTTTTGTCTTCTGCTTCTCCTTCAATGAAATTTCTACATCAGATTGTGTGGTATGTGACGCAAGAATTGTTTTTCTAATCTCTTCCATATTCTGTTGCCTGTTCTGAATATCTGCCAGACAACAATCAAGATTGGTCTGCACCTCAACAAGTTCTTCTTTGTTGTGCATTTGCTCTCCTTCAACGCGATTTAGATTTGTTTGTTCAAACTCTCGCTTTTGAAGTACTTTTTCATATGCGACATCCCATTCACTAATTCTTTTTGTATGCTCGGACTCCTTTATCCGACACGTCTCAAGCTCCTTTTGATAGATAGCAATCTCTTCTTCTAGTTTTTTCTCTTCCTCCTCCGATACTTTCAAATCATTTTGTGTTTTTTCCTTATCAATATAAATCTCTGCGGTTTTTCTCTCAATATCTTGTTGCTCCTCCCGCAATGTACCAAATCCTTGTTCAGCTTCATTTTTTCTCTCCTCAGCGGACACAACATTCATTCGAGCAGTATTCTGTTTTAGGAATAGCTCTTGAAGCGTTGTCTTTTTTTCTTCAATTGTTTTTCTGACATGATTGCGCTCCGCTTTGATATTCTCAATATCAGACATTGCTATATCTAACTTTTCCTTCGCAGCATTCAATTTTTGCTCCAACTCTCCTAGCTCTCTTCGCCGTCCTAAAAGATTGGAATTATTTTTAAACGCTCCGCCACTAATCGCTCCACCGGGCACAAGAAGCTCACCTTCTAGTGTCACAATCCGAATGCTATAATGATATTTTTTTGCAATTTTAACCGCATTATCAATATGATTAATCACCAAAATTCTTCCAAGCATTGTCTTTGCCACATTCTGATATTTCGCATCTGTGCGAACAAGTGAATCAGCAAGTCCAATCACCCCGTTTTCCTTTAGAGCGTCTGACATTTTAAAATCATGAGGCTTTGTAATGCTTGTAAGCGGCAAAAAAGTGGCACGCCCAAAACGATTTTTCTTTAGAAATTCAATCATTTTTTTTGCTGTTTCCTCGTCTTCTGTGACAATATTTTGAATGCTTCCACCAAGTGCCGTCTCAATAGCATTCTCATATTCTTTATCGACCTTTATAATATCTGCAACAACTCCAACAATCCCCTTATTTTGCTCCTTCTGTTCCATAACCTTCTGAATACTGTTTCCATATCCTTCATAGCGTTCTGTAAGATTTGAGATTGTATCAAGCTGAGATTTACAACGCTGATACACAACTTGATTTTCACTAATTTCTTTGTCTTTACTACTTAATCGTTCCCGAAAAGCTGTGTTGTGTTCTTCCAGCTTACGCAAATCTGCACTGACTTCCACTATCTGGTCATTGATACGCTGAAACTCCTCGCGCAACTGTTTTATTTCAGCATCACGCTCCGCCTCATCACTTCTGGCACGCAGAATCTTGGAGTTTAATTCTGCCTTTCTAATTCGCATCTGTTCCATCATTGTGTCAAAACTACTCATCTTTGACTTGATCGTTGCCCTGTCATTCAGTATGGTAATAATTTTATTTTTACCTTCTTCAATCTGATGGTCCAACTTCTCAATTTGTATCTGCACCTTAAGAAGCACACTTTTTACCTGATCGCGTTCTTTTGCAAGTTTGTCAACTTTTTCATCGAGTGCTGTCTTGTTTACCAAAATTTTGGCATGTTCTTTCCCCTTGCCTTCTATCTGTTCTTGTATTGCGGTAATTCTCTCTTGAAAATGCTGTTCATTCCCTTGTAATCCCTTGATTTGTTCCTTTAACACATTGATTTCACCTTCTAATTTGCCGCGCGTAACGCTTGCCTGCGTCAATGCATTTCTGTTACATTCAATCTGTTGTTCCAACTCCTCAATCTGAGTTTGAACCGCATCATATTCCACTTTAATTTGATCATATTGCTGCACAGTGTAGTCGTAATCTTCCTGTGCAATTATACGCTTTTTTTCAACCTCATTGAGCTGTTCCGTCAGCTTCTTATTTTCCACAAGAAACACATTCACATCCAGCTCTTTGAGTTCTTCTTTTTTTCTAAGATAAATTTTTGCCTTGTCAGATTGTTTTTGGAGAGGCTCCACCTGCTTCTCAAGCTCACTTAAAATATCCGACACACGTACTAGATTATTTTTTTCATCTTCAAGTTTCTTTTGTGCAGCTAACTTTCGCTTCTTAAATTTGACAATTCCTGCTGCCTCGTCAAAAAGCTCACGTTTTTCCTCAGGTTTGCCACTTAAGATCTTTTCAATCTGTCCCTGCCCAATAATAGAATACCCTTCTTTACCAATACCTGTATCGTAAAAAAGCTCATTTACATCCTTCAAACGACAGGGAGTTCCATTGATAGAATACTCACTTTCGCCTGAACGATATAAACGTCTCGCCACTGTTACTTCCTGATAATCAATTGCAAGTTTGTGATCGGTATTGTCAAATGTAATTCCCACATATGCATAACCAAGTGGCTTTCTAAGTTCTGTGCCTGAGAAAATAACGTCCTGCATAGACTCTCCACGCAACTGCTTGATACGCTGTTCACCAAGCACCCATCGCACGGCATCTGCCACATTGCTCTTACCAGAACCATTTGGCCCTACAATGCCAGTAATCCCTTGGTGAAACTGGAACACAATCTTATTTGCAAACGATTTAAATCCCTGCACCTCTATACTTTTTAAATACATTCCTTACCCCACTGTCCACAATCATTTCTTTCTGCCTTTAATCTTTAACAGCGCCTCATATGCCGCCTGCTGCTCAGCTGACTTTTTCGTTCTTCCCACCCCACAACCAATCAGTTTATTATCAAGATATGCCTCAACATGAAATTGCTTATCATGGTCTGGTCCAGTTTCTCCAACCAACTCGTACCACAGTTGTGCTGTATTTTTCTTCTGTATTTCCTCCTGCAAAAGTGTTTTGCTGTCTAGGAATAAAATTTTATCTTCCAAGTCAGAGAGGATAAATCGATAAATAAACTTTTTTGCACTCTCAATACCACCATCAAGAAAAATAGCCCCAATTACAGCTTCCATAACATCAGATATAATAGAGTCTCTTTTCCTTCCTCCTGTTGCCTCCTCTCCCTTTCCCAGCAAGATATAGGAGTTTAAGCTGATATCCTTTGCACAGTATGCAAGTGCTGGTTCACATACCATAGAAGCCCGCAGTCTTGTCAATTGTCCTTCCGGCATGTCCACATTTTCCTTGTATAAAAATTCGCTGGATATAAGCTCTAACACCGCATCTCCCAGAAATTCTAATCTTTCATAATTACTTAGTTTATTAATCTTTTGCTCATTCGCAAAAGAACTGTGTGTCAATGCCTGCTTGAGCAATGCTTCTTCATGAAACTGATACCCAATCTTTTGTTGTAATTCTTGCAATGCCTCTCTCATATTACGCATAATCATTATTACCCCTACTTTTATTGTATAACTATAATCGATCTGGAAATATTACTTTTTAGCTTGTGCACAACTCATAGGTCACTTTATCGACGTACTTCCTCTGTACAAGTCTGCGCATAAAAAGCCCTTTACAAAGGGCTTCTTGCTTTCTCAATCCATTGGACAGCCTCCTGCACTGTTGTTATCTTGTCCAAACCTTCTGTTGGTATGTGCAGTCCTGTCTCCCTCTCCACTCCCATAAATATCTGATATAAATCCAATGAATCCGCTCCTAAATCTGTAAGAAACGTCATTTCCATTGTAATCTCATCGGGATCCATGCCCAAAACGGCTGCTATAACTTTTTTTAAAGCTTCATATTCCATTTTACCAGATCCTTCCCTGTTTATCTCAAAATAACCTGTAACAAATATTTCTGTCCTACTTTAAACGGATATAAATATTTTCTCTTTTATCTTCTGATTAATTTTCTGCTCCTTAAAGGTTACACATTGAAGAATCGAATTTTTAATTTCAATTGCTTTTGAACTTCCATGCGTCTTAACTACAAGACCATTCAATCCCAACAGTGGTGCCCCGCCATACTCATCGAGACTAAAGTCCTTGAGTGTTTCTTTAAGTGCAGGTTTTACTAACAGTGCACCGATTTTGCTTCGGAGCGAGGTCATCATGCCAGCTTTCACTTTCTTGATTAAAGTAGCGCCAACCCCCTCATAAAGTTTTAGGATAATATTTCCTGCAAACGCTTCACACACAATCACATCTGCATAACCTGTAGGAATATCTCTCGCCTCAATACTTCCTATAAAGTTGATTTCAGGACAGTTCTTTAAAAGCGGAAACGTCTCTTTTACAAGTGCATTCCCCTTCTCCTCCTCCGCACCAATATTTACAATTGCAACTTTTGGATTAGAGATTCCCACAACACTTTCCATATATACAGACCCCATCTTTGCAAACTGTACCAAATGTGAGGGACGCGCATCTACATTTGCCCCACAGTCAATTAAAAGAGAACAACCTGTCTCTGTTGGAATAAGTGGCGCAAGTGGTGGTCTTTCAATCCCCTTAATTCTTCCGACAATCAACTGTCCACCAACCAATACTGCGCCAGAACTTCCCGCCGATACAAATGCATCACATACTTCGTTTTTTACCAGATTGAGTGCGACAACAATAGAGGAATCCTTCTTTTTCCGTATTGCCATCACAGGAGGCTCTGCTGTTTCAATCACCTCCGTCGCATTTACAACTTCAATCTGCTCCGTATTATACGTATATTGTACAAGTTCCTTTTTAATCACTTCCTGTAAACCTGTCAGATATACCTTGATTTTGCTGTTTTCATTGACAGCCTCCACGACCCCTTTTACAATCTCTAAAGGGGCATTATCCCCGCCCATAGCATCCACTGCTATTCTGGTTATTTCATCCATTGCCATAATCCTCCATATGTATATAAATATACTAAACCTGCCATCAAAAATCAAGGAAAAACAAAGAAAACAACAAGGTGTAAAATCCTACTTATTTCATAGGACTTTACACCTTGCTATTTAATATAGAAACAATTGATTAATCTACTGCAATAATCTCTTTCTTATTATAAGAGCCACAAGCCTTGCATACTCTGTGGGGCATCATTAAAGCGCCGCATTTGCTGCATTTCACCAATGTAGGTACGCTCATTTTCCAGTTTGCTCTTCTCTTATCTCTTCTTGCTTTTGAAGATTTATTTTTTGGACATATAGACATTATTACACCTCCTTATTCGCATTAAACAAATCCTTAATTACTGCCATTCTGGGGTCTGGGACAAAATCATCACATCCACATTCTCCATCATTCAAATTCTTGCCACAAATCTTACAAATTCCCTTACAATCCTCTTTGCACAGAATCTTCATTGGCCAGTTTAATAACAATTCATTATTGATTAGTTCATCCACATTTAAGTGATATCCTTCTATAAATTCCAATGAATCTTCATCTTCTAAATCATCACCAATATAATCTGGTGACACAGCAATGCTGTCAAAGGATAAATCAAATGTATAATCAACATCTCTCAAACACCTGTCACAAGAAAGTGTAAACACTAATTTTGCTGTTCCCTGCACAAATGCTTTTGATTGTCCTATATTAGAAAGCTTCAGTACAACAGGACTTTTTTCCTTAATGGAAAAGACTCCCAACGGACTTAAAAATGTATCTGCCTCATACAAAACAGTCAACTCTTGTACTTGTCCTTCATTTATAAATACATCTGTCAAATTCACTAACATAGCAGACTCCTATCCACACATTCATTTATTATACAGAACCATTCTAGGTTTGTCAACTGTATTTTGGAAAACTTTAGTGGGCGATCGTAACACAGAAAGCCGAAAGCTGAACTGTTGCAGAGCGATAACTCCAAAATTACACTGTAACACAATTCATCATTTCCCTATCCTCTTCAGAATCACCTGCTGAAACTACATCATTGGGAGAGATTCCCAGCCAACCACACAGCATTTTTACTCCGTTGGCTTTGTCTGCGGCAGCAGAGACAATCTGCAAACAATTTTCTTCAATATAATATCGTATCTTTTCGTCCGCGAAGGAAATACAGCACATCAAATCTTCAGCCTCCTGTGTCTGCCAAACTCTATGACTTGGACGCAATAACGTAACTTTATATAGTGTGTCATGTTCTCGGTAAGCCAATACCCGAAATCCAAATTTCCGCTGTAAAGAAAAAGCCTCCATGAGCCATAATCCTTTTAACAAATAAAAATATTCTTGTCTCCGATATAAAACAACATGTGCTCCTCCTGCAAAAATACCGCCTGCAAACAGATGACGAATCCTGCGGCAGCGCTCCATCGCTTTTTTATAAGGCAGTGTCGTGGCAAAAAACACAGGTATCTTTTCTCTTGCAAGTGCCTCTAGTCCTGCCATAATACCCGCTGGTATATCTGCCATCCCTTTGCCCGGAAACAAAGTTCCCTCAATGTCCAGAAAAACTGCTTTGGGGTGACGCGGAATCCGAAACAGCGGATAGGGACCGAAAAGTATTTGATTCATAAAATCCTTCCGTCCTCCATAAGCAAGATAACAAGAACATAACTTTCGATTGCACTCTGGATTCGGAAAATCCTCCAGCTCTTCCCAACGTTTCTGCGATACTAAAGTCGAACTGACATTACAAGTGTGCAGTTTTCCATCAGCCTCCACAAATAGACGCTTCTGACAAAATGCTGCATTAGCAGGGATAAACATCAGTTCTCTTTCAAAATAAGAATCAATCTCCAAAAAGGCGGCACGCTCCTCTTGTGTATAACACCGACGCAGACCGTCCATCTTGTTCACCCAAAAATAAATACCTCTTTTGCTTTCTTTTGAGGCATGCAGCGCTTGTTTTAAGGCACGCAAAACATTCAGATTTTCTGGCACGCCAACACTTCCTGCACAAAGCAGAACATCTTTTTCCACAAGCCTTCTGCACTTCGTTGAAAATTCTGACACAGATGTCATTTCTGGGTGAAATGTTGCCCAGAGCCTTAACTTCTTCAATACGCCTCCTGCATTTTCAAACCAATGCAGGAAGTCATGTATCGAAAAACTTAAGTTGGTTTGTATTCCCACTGCATCTATTTCTGCTTGTGCACTAAGATATGCTAGTCCCTGCCAATACCAAGAATGAATCATTGCCTCGCCATATGGCACCACCATCAGTGCTCCAATATGCATCGCCTCCGCCTTCCTTTGAACGCTTTCAACAAAGGAAAACCATTGTATTCTATCCTTTTCAAGCTCTCGCTCTGACATAGAATGCTTAGAAAATGGACAATAAGAACAATGGTAATTGCAACTTTTAAGGCTTCCGCGATACAGAATCATATGTTTGTCCATATATTATCTCCCATTCACAGTAACAGTTCTGCCTTCGGCCTCCTGTTACTGGCATCAAGCCAACTACTGTGTTTTCTTACGAATTTTGCAGTGCAGTGCAAAATCCTAGTTTACACTGTGACCACTCGCACATTGCTTGATTTATTTTCGGAGAAATTAACTGTGGACCAAGATAATCCGAAAGCTCGAGTCCCGCATCGGTCAACGCAAAATATATTTTTGCATCCAAATCTGACTGTTGCACTATAAATCCCTGTTCTATCCACTCTCGCAACACAGGAAACTCTTCTAGCACATCTTTTCCAAAAAGTTCTCGATATCGATTTTGTTCTAGTCCCGGACGAATAAATAAATGCCGTATAATATACCGCCTTTTTTGTTCCTCCTCAGATAACAGAATCCCATGTTTAATTTCCATAAAATCCATCGTGGTCTCATACTCTTTTAAGTGCTCAATACAGGCGCTTCTAGTGATGGCATAGGGACTGCAAAAGTGAAGTTCTCCAAGATAACTTCTGCCGCCACACCCCAACCCAATAGATGTTCCAAATCCACATTCAGAAAAAATGCGCGCCGTTTTCTGATGCACAAACCGCCGCATAGAATCCTGTCGATACCCTTCTGCTCGCAAAAAATCACTTGCCACCCGATACTGTACAAAAGCAGACTCTGGTTCCAAAACTACGCCCTCGCGCTCCATGCGTACACCATGTTTCACATATAATGGATACAAAAAAATTTCCTCCGGCTCAAACCGCAGGGCTTCTTTTAAGGAATCCAACAAACTTGTCTCAGTCTGCCCCGGAATCCCATAGATAAAATCTACATTTACACAGGAAAAATCATAAGCTTTTATCAGCTCCAATGCCGCTCTTGCCTTCTGGGCAGTGTGCTGTCTTTTTAGCGCCGTAAGCTCCCTGTCAGAAAAACTTTGAATCCCCATACTGACACGTGATACCCCTGCTTGTTTTAAAATTTCAAGTTTCTCTGTTGTCGTCTGATTTGGAGCAGTCTCCACAATCAATCCTCTTTTTGGGGAAAAACGAAAATGTTTTTCCAAAATATCAAATGTTCGTCCAAGTTGTCTCTCTGTCAAAAACAACGGCGTTCCCCCACCAAGCACCAACTCAGAAAATTCTGTCTGAACCGATTCCAAAATCTCTTGATATTGTCTGCTCTGACGCTCAATCGTATCCAGATATCTATCAACTTCGTCCTGTTCTATGCCTGTCACAGAAAATAAATTACAGTAGCCACACTTCGACTGACAAAAAGGAATATGAAGATATAAACCATGCCCTTTTCCTGCCATCACTGAAATATAATCACTCAAGTGGATACCTGTCAAGGGACGATAAGCAGTCTTGTGCGGATAACTATACATATATTGAATATAGGGATTCATTATTTCCACCCTTCTTTCACAACACACTTAAATAAAAAAATGTTTATATGGAATTGTATTTACAACTGGATGGTTCACACCATGAAATTGGCAGCCATCTTCCCCATAACAAGTTCCATGATCGGAACAGCATATTACAAATGTATCACCCCGCAGTTTTTTCCATTCCGCAAATAATCTACCCAATTCCCCATCCACATACCGAAGCGCCGCCGCGTGGCTCTGAAGGCTGTCTGCGGATGCACCCTCAAGATAAAAGTAATTTGGATAATGAATCGCATCCACATTCAAGTACATAAAAATATGCTGTTCAGAATTTGCCTCGGCGACTTTTTTCAAGATAAAATCCACTTGATTTTTTGTGCTGTTTTTCACCGGGCAGCCAAAAGATGGATTCCAATAGCTTTTCTGAAAATAAGATGGAAATACCTTTCCTAAATCTGAACGCTTATCAAAAAATGCCACTCCGCCTACACACCATGTATCATAACCGTCCTTCTCAAGCCCTTCCATAATTGTACTTCCAGAAAATCCATAGGCTCCCTTTGGCGTCTTATTTCCCAGTCCAATCGCTTTTGGAAAAAATAAAAGCTCCCTGTCGGTCACATTTTTCGCTTCAAATGGACAAGGTAAAAATCCAGCAAACATCGCATGATGCGAAGGATAGGTAAAATTCCCCGGTGCCTGCCGCTTCTGCCATAGTCCATATTGATTCAAAACAGGTGTATTGCCAGAAGCCTCCTCCTGCACTGCCACATCATAGCGCAGCGTATCCAAACATATAAACAAAATGTCAGAAGTTCCTACTACCTGCGTCATATCCACCGAAGGTTTTTGCTCCTTTCGACCAGAGGTAAACAGGCGAAATGGTACTTCCTGTGCCGTCGATCTGACTATGTCTTCACTCATTTTCTACTCTCCATTTCTATGAACAATCCCTTTTCATTTTTTGCAACCATTCCTTCATCATCTGTACTTGTCGACGGTAAATCTTATTTTCATGATAAATATCCTGATAAATTAAATCACCCTGTGCATTCATCTCTATAATCCTTGGTCGCATACTTCCTTTTTCCAATAAAATGTCAATCCCTGCACTCCGAAGCCCCGGATAGAGAGCCATACTTTCCCTACACAACTGCGTTATTTCCTCAAAAGTATGTTTTGGTAGTCCCAGCGTGGCAACATCTACAGGGTGGTTATTCAAATGAAGATTGGTAATAGGACCTTTTGAAAGTCTTGCCAACAAAAAATCCAATTGCCCGTCCTGCACCACTGCTCGCAAATCATAGGAATAACCTTGATATTCTGTCTTGGTATACCACCGCTCCACAATGCAGCCCAGCTCCAAAATCCGATTGAGCAAAGGAATGATTTCCTCTGTTTTAGAAAAACGCCGCAGACGCTTGGTATTCACAAACGAAGAATCATCCTGCAATAAAGCACATGTATAGAGTGCCATCTGCCCTGTCTGCAATTGCCAGCGCAACGCAGATACTCCTGCTGCGCCAGAGCCTTTTACTGGTTTAATAAACACCTGATGAACCCGCTGTTTGCGCATTTCCTCAAAAAGCAATTCCACTGTGCATGTTCCAGTGTCTGAGCTAACTGGTATTTGCATCGCTTCTGTCACACATATACCTGCCCGCTGCAACTTAGCTTTGCATGTTCTTTTGTCCAGCAATTCGGTAATTGCGGAAGGTGTATTTAAAAATATAATCTCCTGCGTCCGCGCTAAGCGGTCCAAATTTTGAAGCTGTTGTATATATGTATCAGCCAGCCTGTTTAACTCCTCAAGAGAGCAGCTAGACCACAAAGGTGGATCAATCTTTACAAAAAGTGCTTCTGCGTTAGGAAGACAATTCTGCTCTGCCCAGCTTTTCCACTCTACAATTGTTACAGGCAGCCCTTTCTGTTCCGCTGCTTTTTTTAGATAAATCATTCTCTTCGTATCAGGACTGCCCAATATTACCACTTGTCTCATTCTGTCAATATGGGATACATATATACTTCACCATTATAAATATCCACTTCCTCCTGATCAGAAACATCAACCTCGATTGGAAGTGCTTGCAACTTCTTCACCATCTCATCCGAAAAATAATTATGATGCAAATCCAGCTTTTTTATATTGGGATAATTTGGGATTTTTTCTAAAAGCAGTGCACCCCCTTTGTCAGACAATGTACCACTCGACAGATCCAACACACTGATTTGCCCCATAAACTTGCTGTTTAGCACAACCTCCGTCAACTCATCCTGTATCTCACTATTGGCAATTCCAAGATATGTAAGCTCTGGAAAATCCATGTGTTCCAAAAGTTCTTTAATTGTATCTGCATCTCCATCAAAACCATACTCATCAATTCCAATAAAAAGAAGCAATTTTTTAAGTTTTGGAAACTTTGCTTTCTGAATAGATTCTATAACATCCTTTGGTAATCCTCCGCAGATAATTGTCAATGCTGTAAGCTCCTCATGACAAATATTATCTCCTAATTCCAACTCCATACTGCCCTTGATAGTCAACTCTTTTAACTGCGGCATTGCAGCCCAAATTTTACTGTAATCTCCCTGAATAATCCATGACACTTCACATTCCTCATAATCCATATTTCCAATAAACAATTTCTGAATATGCGAGAACTTATCTGCGTTTTCCACAATAGCATCAATGATTGCCTGACAGCTTTCTCCACAGGGATCTCCCCAACTGCCAATGGTCAGCTCATTTAAGTCTGAAAATTGTGCTGTCTCCATAATCTCCTGAATCATGTCTTCAGCACTACCATCGTCATAATCATAATAGTACGTATTTTTGCTAACCTTAATGTTGTCCTCTTCCAATAATTCAAAATTCAAACTCAACTGTACATCCTCCTTCTTTTAGTAGACTTTTAAAGTTCCTTCAACGATTCCTACATAGCTCTATCATACTACCATCAGTATAAATAAGCAATAAATTTATCGCTAAATCTGGCTTTATTTTAGAATAAATTCTAATCAAATGTTTAGGTTCTATAACTGGCAGAGCTTTAAAATACACAAAAATATATAAAAAGGGCTTACACCAACCCTTAATGTCAATGTAAGCCACTCCTTTTCTATTAATTCTGATTCATTTTCGCTAATTTCGCAGCTTGGTCGGCGGCGATACACGCGTCAATAATCTCTTGAATATCTCCATTCATCACTTTGTCAAGTTTGTAAATTGTAAGGTTAATGCGATGATCTGTCACGCGCCCCTGTGGGAAATTGTACGTCCGAATCTTCTCTGAACGATCGCCTGTGCCAATCTGACTTCTACGCATTTCTGCCTCCGCATCATGGCGTTGCTGTTGCTCTATATCATACAGTTTTGCTTTCAACAGTGCAAATGCTTTCGCTTTGTTTTGTAACTGCGATTTCTCTGTCTGACTATAAACCACAATTCCTGTCGGATAGTGTGTCAAACGCACCGCGGAATCAGTAGTATTGACGCACTGACCACCATTTCCTGACGCGCGCATCACGTCAATACGAATATCCTTGTCCTCAATTACAATGTCAATATCATCATCTACTTCTGGCATCACTGCCACACTAATTGTGGAAGTATGAATACGGCCTCCGGATTCCGTTTCTGGCACACGCTGTACACGATGTACACCAGACTCATACTTCATAACAGAATAGGCTCCCTGACCCGATACCATAAAGGTAACACTCTTCATTCCACCAATGCCAATTTCTTCGCACTCCACAAGCTCCACTTTCCAGCGCCTGCCCTCCGCAAAATGCACATACATGCGATAAATCTCCGCTGCAAAAAGCGCTGCCTCATCACCGCCTGCACCTGCTCGAATTTCCACAATAACATTCTTGTCATCATTTGGATCTTTTGGCAACAACAGAATTTTCATCTGTGTCTCAAGCTCCTCAATGCGTTTTTTTGCCTCGCTTAATTCCTCCTTAAGCATCTCTTTCATTTCTTCGTCACTCTCGGATTCCAACAATGACAAGGAATCTTCCACTGTCTCATTACATTTCTTATATTCCTTATACGCCTCAACAAGTGGTGTCAAATCACTCTGTTCCTTCATTAACGCGCGAAAACGCTTCTGATCTTCAGTAACTGTTGGCTCGTTAAGCTCGTTTAAAATTTCTTCAAATCGATGAAGCAAATCATCTAACTTATCAAACATTTCAATCCTCCTATCCTATCTTTATAAAATCGTAGAAAAATAATTGACTATCTTGACTTGTCTGTTTCTCCAATTTTACACAGGTTTCATTCCAAACACAACCCTGTCCAATCCAGCGTAATCTTTCAAAACTTGGATCTGAACAAATCCCGCTGCCTGCATAAGTATTGTCACTGCCTGCGCCTGCGCACAACCAATCTCCAAAAAAAGATATGCACCTTTTCGCATATATTTAGGCGCCTTTGCAACAATCTTTCTGTAAAAATATAACCCATCTTCTCCGCCATCTAGCGCACCAAGCGGCTCATGCAAACGTACCTCTGGCATCAATGTATCAATGATCCTTGTCTCAATATAAGGTGGATTTGACACAATCATATCAAAAAGAGTATCCAAAGTCCTCTCTGATTTAAAGTTTTTTAATGGTAAAAATAAATCTCCCTCAAGGAAAACCGCATCAAGCTGCAATCTCTGTGCATTTTCTTGTGCTATTTTTAATGCCTCTCGTGAAATATCAATGCCAACACCCTCACACTCATTGCTATACTTCAATAAACTTAGCAAAATGCATCCAGAACCTGTGCACATATCCAAAATGCGCATCCCATCACCAAGATAGCGCATTGCCTCCTCCACAAGAATCTCTGTATCCTGTCTTGGTATCAACACATGTGCATTTACCTGAAAGGAAAGTCCCATAAACTCCTGTTCTCCCGTAATATGCTGCAATGGTATATGAGAGGCTCTTTTTTCTATCACAGTCTTATAAAATTGTTCTTCTATACTGCTTCGCTCACGATCAGCATGTATGATTAACTCATTTCGGTCTGTACGACAAATATATTCCAACAAAAGTCGTGCATCCAATGCTGCCTCCTCAATGCCTGCCGCCACCAGCTTTTGTTTGCCATACTCGTAAAACTCTCTGTAGGTCATAAATTCTCATCCTCAAAAGTTTCATTTTCATACCCAAAAGTCTCTACTAAATATTCCCTCCAATCAAACACTGCTTCCACAGAAGAAATAGCAACCTTTACCATCTCCTCATCAGGCTCCTTGGTTGTCAACCGCTGCATCCACATGCCCGGCGCCGATATCATGCGAACTACCATGTTGTCGCTCCTTCCCGCAAGCCTGATAATTTCATAGGAGATTCCCGCAATCACTGGAACTAACAATACTCTCAAAACAAGCTTTAAAGCCATATTATCCACTCGGATAAAAAAGAACACAATGACACTGACCAGCACAACAAACAACAGAAAACTTGTTCCACAACGCTTATGCTGACGAGAACTGCGCATAACATTCTTGATAGTCAATGGTCTTCCCCGCTCAATACAGTTAATACATTTATGTTCTGCACCATGATACATGTACAAACGCCGAATATCTTTCATCAATGATATCGCAACAATATATCCCACAAAAATTACAATGCGGAAAAATCCTTCCAATATCGCAATGAGACTTGCATTGCGAATATACTTTCCCAACAAATTGGAGAGCCAAAACGGTAGCAGCATAAAAAGCGCAACTGCAAGAACAACTGCAAAAACCACTGTTATTCCCATCATAATATCATCTGATTTGCTTTCTGAAGCTTTTTTTGTCATCTCCTGTTCATCTTCCTCATAAAAAGATGCTGAATGCATTGTCACCCTCATTCCAAGAATCAGAGAATCTATAAATGCAAAAACCCCACGTATCAGTGGAAGTTTTGCAAAAGTCTTTTCCCCACAAATTCCTTTGTATTCTTCGACTTGTACATCAATATCTCCATCTGGCTTGCGCACTGCCACAGCGTATTTTGACTTATTTTTCATCATTACACCCTCAAGAACAGCCTGTCCGCCTATACCAGAATATTGTGTTTGTCTCTTCTTTGCCATATCTTTCTCCTCTATTCGCTACGTGTCCTTTACTTCTTAGAGTGCCCATGTGGCATAATAAGAAAGGTTGAGATATTCTTTACCTCAACCTTTTTCTGCTACTTATTTGCTTTCTACGCCGTACTTCTTATTGAACTTATCAATACGTCCACGAGCTGCTGCAGCCTTTTGCTGTCCTGTGTAGAATGAATGGCATTTTGAACAAACTTCCACATGGATTTCAGGTTTTGTCGATCCTGTCACAAATGTGTTTCCACAGTTACAGGTAACAGTTGCCTGATAGTAGTTTGGATGGATTCCTTCTCTCATTGTTTTCACCTCTCTATATAAAATCATTTTTTCGTATACTTGTCTCATCAAACAGCTTTTTTAGTATATCACAGCTTTTCAGGAAGCGCAAGCATTTTTTTCATTTATTGTTTTTAGACTGTTACAGTTCAGTTTAGGACTTTGCATTCACTGCAAATTATGGCTTGATGTTTGTAACAGAAAGCCAAAGGCTGAACTGTTACTTTAGAATATTTTCATTTTTTTCACTGTATTTACAAATTCTGTGTTATTTTTAGTTCTATAAAACATATCTAAAATTTTGTCAACTGCCTCATCTGATTTCAGACCATTTAGCGCCTTGCGCATTATATTGATTGCATCAAGTTCATCGGAAGTCAACAGCAAGTCCTCACGTCTTGTTCCAGATTTAGGAATATCAATTGCTGGGAACACACGTTTCTCTGAAAGTTTTCTGTCAAGCACCATCTCCATATTCCCAGTTCCCTTAAACTCTTCATACACTACATCATCCATCTTGGAACCTGTATCAACAAGTGCAGTTGCCAGAATTGTTAAGCTTCCCCCTTCGCGCATATTTCTCGCCGCACCAAAAAATCGCTTTGGCATGTGTAACGCTGCCGGATCAAGTCCACCAGAAAGCGTTCTACCACTTGGCGGAACGGTGAGGTTATAGGCCCGTGTCAATCTGGTAATACTGTCCAGTAGAATACACACATCTTTTCTATGTTCCACAAGGCGTTTTGCTCGCTCAATCACCATCTCGGCAACTCTCTTATGATGGTCTGGCAATTCATCAAAAGTGGAATAAATTACCTCGACACTGGGTCCCTGAATTGCTTCCTTAATATCTGTAACTTCCTCTGGCCGTTCGTCAATCAGCAGAATAATCATATGCATGTCTGGTGCATTTTTTAAAATGGATTTCGCCACTTCTTTTAACAGCGTCGTTTTTCCTGCCTTAGGCGGTGACACAATCATTCCGCGCTGCCCTTTTCCTACAGGACTCATCAAATCCATAATACGCATTGCGACACTTGCTCCCGGCGTTTCTAATTTAATACGTTTATTTGGAAAAATCGGCGTCATATCTTCAAAATTTCGTCTTCTGGTTGCAAGTTCTGGCGGAAATCCATTTACTTTTTTCAAATATAACAGTGCACTAAACTTTTCGTTCATTGTCTTAATACGCGTGTTTCCTTCAATAATATCACCTGTGCGTAGTCCGAAGCGCCGAATCTGACTTGGCGCCACATACACATCATTCTCCCCTGGCAGAAAATTATCACTTCTGATAAATCCAAAACCATCTGTCATGACTTCCAAAATGCCCCTTGCAGTGATACCACTGTCAAGTTCAGATGGAAACTTTTCCTCCGTCAACCTGTTTTCTGCTTGTTCTTTTGCAATCCGCTCTTCTGTTGGCTGTTTTACAATACGTTCTGTATTATTTTCCGTATATTGCTTCTGCTGCCTTGTCGGACGATCACTAGTGTCAGCACTCTGTTCTTTTGCCGCATTTTGTCCCTGAGCATTGATCTGTTTTACTTTGCGCTCGCTCTTGTTTGGTTCCACACCAAATGATGGTTCTTTCATACCGCGAAGTATCGGCTTTGGTTCCACATCTTTCCCTGCCTCTTTATCCTTCTCATCTTCCGCCAGCATCAGCTCAATCAGCTCTGCCTTTTTTAGTCCAGTGACACGTTTCATACCACGTGACTTTGCAATCTCCTTTAACTCAGCGAGTGCCAATGATTCGTATTTTTCCTTCATAAAATGTACCAGTCTCTTCCTTTCTAAAATAATATGTTTTCACATGCCTAATGCACACAAAATGCTCCAAAATTACACTTTCAGTTGCATAACGCGCAGAATCCCATAAATGCAATTTTATACGTGGAATACCATAAGGCTATAACCGTAAATTTAAGAATGCCATTGGCATTCTTGCTGTGGCATGCGAGTCAGCTTTGCTGACATATTACGAATTCGCACGCCTGCAATCCTGCCGGAGCCTTATCCCAGTCGAAAGTTGTACTCCCACTGAGACAAACTTGTATTTTACTCGCCACTTATAGAAATGGGAATCTTCTCCGGCTGTGATAAACCTTGTCATCAACATTTATCCCACTCCATAGACAACAATAATTCACCTATTGATACATACAAAAAATCCATCTATTACAATGGTCAAGTATGTTCGCAGCTCTATTTTGTCACGTTTTAACATGCTCCATATCAAAATAGAAAAGCATGTATCAACCTATAAATTACTTATAGATTGAACATAAAAATTACATAAAACGTATTACAGAGTACTCCATTCATCACTATCAATATTATAATCGGAAAATATTTTGAAATGTCGTAAAACAGATGTAGTCACAAGATTTTCTTACGCACTATCCATCTAAGAAACGATGTACTGCTCTAAATGTATAGTATTGTTCTAAACAATTATCCCTTGATTTTATTATTATAACTCATTTCCCACAAAATAGAAAGAAAAATTTATTATGATTTAAAAAGTTTTTGCTGTCTGTGCCATATGATCGTTACTATTCACGGCCAATGTCAGTTAGTTAAGAAGATTTTCCAAACTAGGGTCTCGTAAAAAGTTCGAGGACAAAAGCAAAACACAGAAGAACTCAAACTTATTTTCAGCCCGTTTTTGGAATTTGGTCTTAAATAACTGGCATTGGGAATAAATAGTAACAACTTCTACCATATAATTCACAAATGAAGTAAGCGTATATTGACGATTGAATCATAACGATTTATTATAAAGTTATGTAAGTATATAAAAATAGATTTAAAAAGGAGATTTTACATATGTCAACTCATATGACCACACAAGAAAAAGCATTAGCGCTTCATAAAGAATGGAATGGAAAAATCGAAACAATTTCTAAAATCCCTGTCAAATCAAGAGAAGCGCTCTCTCTTGCTTACACTCCTGGTGTTGCAGAGCCATGCAGAGTTATTGCTAAGGACAAGGAGGCTGCCTATCAATATACCATGAAAGCAAATACAGTTGCAGTGGTATCGGATGGAAGTGCTGTGCTCGGTCTCGGCAATATTGGTCCCTACGCCGCGATGCCTGTCATGGAAGGAAAAGCTGTGCTCTTCAAAGAATTTGGCGGCGTAAATGCAGTTCCCATTTGTCTGGACACACAGGACACAGAAGAAATTATCAAGGCCGTCACTTGGCTTGCTCCAGCTTATGGTGGCATTAATCTCGAGGATATCAGTGCGCCGCGCTGTTTTGAGATAGAAGAACGACTCAAGGCAACACTTGATATTCCAGTATTTCACGACGATCAACATGGCACGGCAATCGTTGTTCTTGCTGGCATTATCAACGCCCTCAAAGTAGTACACAAACAAAAAGAACACTGCAAAGTCGTTGTCAATGGCGCCGGAAGTGCAGGTATTGCTATCACAAAACTGTTACTCACCTATGGTTTTACAAATGTAATTTTGTGTGATAAAGTTGGTATTATATCTACCACAACAGAGAATCTAAACTGGATGCAGAAAAAAATGGTAACTATCACCAATCCAAATAAAGAAACAGGCTCACTTGCAGATGCTTTAAAAAATGCTGATATCTTTATAGGTGTATCCGCGCCCAATATTGTAACTGCTGAAATGGTACAATCAATGGCGCCAGATTCCATTCTCTTTGCTATGGCAAACCCTACTCCTGAAATTATGCCAGATGTGGCAAAAGCCGCAGGCGCACGGATTGTTGGTACAGGCAGAAGTGACTTTCCTAATCAAATCAACAATGTAGTTGCCTTTCCGGGTATTTTTAAAGGTGCTCTCGAAGGACGCGCGACACAGATTACAGAGGAAATGAAACTCGCTGCTGCCAATGCAATCGCAGGACTTGTGCCAGATGAAGAACTGAGCGAGGACAACATTATGCCGGAAGCTTTTAATCCAAAAGTTGCAGAGCTTGTCGCAGAAGCAGTCAAGTCTCATATCACAAAATAAAATGCTCTGGAATGACAAACCCTATCACTCTCTTGACTATGAATTAAAAAATAAATACGGTGAAAAGATCTACAAGATTGCTCTTGATGCGAACATGACTTGTCCAAACCGCGACGGGTCATGTGGCACCCGGGGCTGCATTTTTTGCAGTGCTGGCGGAAGCGGTGATTTTGCCGCAAAAGGAACCTCCATTACATACCAACTTGAAAAAGGAAAACAACTTTTCCACAATAAAAATATTGGAGACCATTTTATCGCCTACTTTCAGTCATATACTAATACCTATGCGCCAGTTTCAAAACTCGAGAAGCTCTACCGAGAGGCACTTGACGTTTCCTCTGTCGTAGGCATCTCTATTGCAACCCGACCGGACTGTCTTGGCAACGATGTTCTTGCACTTCTTGATCGCCTCAACAAAGAATATCCAGATAAATTTATCTGGATTGAACTTGGACTACAAACCATTCACGAACACACTGCCACTCTTATTCGCCGCGGCTATCCACTTGCCATTTTTGAACAGGCTGTCACACAACTGCAAAAGATTTCTATCCCAATAATAGCACATGTTATTATTGGGCTTCCCGGAGAAACGCAATTTATGATGCTTGAAACTTGCCATTTTTTGGCTCAGAAAAAGGTTAATGGTATTAAATTACAACTGTTACATATCTTAAAAAACACAGATTTAGTCGAATTATACCAAAAGAAAACCTTTGAAATTCTTGACATGATGGAGTATATTGATATTATAATCTCCTGCTTGGAAATCCTTCCTCCTGACATAGTGATACACCGCGTAACTGGCGATGGACCAAAAGACCTGCTGTTAGCTCCTCTGTGGAGTCTTGACAAAAGACGCGTTTTAAACACACTCCATCAAGAAATGAAACGCCGCGACACATGGCAAGGTGTAAAATTTAGGAGCTGTAAATAATAAATATTGTACCAGAAAGGTGTGACAGATATGACCCAAGACCCTTTAACATTGTATAAGTTAATTATCTTATATATATTGGATAAAACACAGTTCAAACTCACCTACTCACAAATCAGCAGCTTTATCCTCGAAAAAGAATACACGAATTTTATAACGTTACAGCAAGTAATCTCCGATCTACAAGACGCAGAGCTTATCAAAACAGACACCTCGCTAAACCGAACTTTCTTCTTTATCACAGAGGAAGGCCGCAATACTCTATCCTACTTTAAATACCGCATTAGTGATGCCATTATAGACGACATCAATACATTTCTATCAGAAAAACACTTTGAATTAAAAAGTGAAGCATCTATTTCAGCCAGATACTATAAAATACCGCTTGGTAAATATCAGGCAGAACTAATTGCACAAGAAAAAAATACTGAACTGGTAAATATCAAAATTGCTGTTCCTACAGAAGATATTGCAAAAACGATTTGTGAAAACTGGTATGAAAAGAATGAACAAATTTACAAATATTTAATGGAGGTGCTTATTTAAGCGCCTTTTTATACACACGAACCCCCAAAAGAAAACTGGCAGGTGCCCGGCGCATGCGTAGGAGAAGAAGAATCTTCCTCACGCAATTACGCCGCCTCATATAGAGAAGACAAGCCGCTGGCATAGGTTAAATCACTTTCTTAAGAGTTATTCTGTACTGCCACAAGACTCTCTCCGCCATAAATCTTTCTAAGCTTTGGCTTTTCAATTTTTCCCGTCGGATTTCTCGGAATTTCTGCAAAAATAATCTTGCGCGGCCGCTTGTACTTTGGAAGTTTTAAGCAAAATGTATTGATCTCTTCCTCTGTGCAGTTCATACATTCTTTCACTTCTATAATGGCTGCTGTTATTTCTCCTAATCGCTTATCCGGAATGCCAATCACTGCGGCATCTTTCACCTTATTGCTTGTGCGAAGAAAATCTTCAATCTGAACAGGATAAATATTTTCACCGCCACTAATAACAACATCCTTTTTGCGGTCCACCAAGAAAATAAAACCGTCTGCATCCTCCTGCGCCATATCTCCTGTAAACAACCAGCCATCACGCAATACTTCTTTCGTCGCCTGCTCATCATTGTAATAACAAGTCATAACACCAGGTCCTTTCACAGCAAGTTCTCCAACCTCACCGCGTGCTACCTGTTCTCCATCTTCTCCTACAATCTTAACTTGCCAGCCATACCCCGCCTTTCCAATTGCACCGACCTTATGAATATTTTCAACGCCTAAGTGCACGCACCCCGGTCCAATCGACTCACTTAGACCATAATTTGTGTCATATTGATGATGTGGAAATACCTTTTTCCAGCGCTGTATTAAACTTTGCGGAACCGGTTGCGCGCCAATATGCATCAATCTCCACTGCGAGAGCTCATAGTCTGTTAAATGAATGTCTCCCCGATCAATCGCATCGAGAATATCTTGCGCCCAAGGTACCAAAAGCCACACAATCGTACATTTTTCTTTCGACACTGCATCCAGTATAAACTCTGGCTTTGTTCCCTTTAACAAAACTGCTTTTCCGCCCTCCAAAAAACTTCCAAACCAGTGCATTTTCGCTCCCGTATGATAAAGTGGCGGAATACATAGAAAAATATCCTGTTTTGTCTGCCCATGATGATTCTGTTCAACCTTACACGAATGTATTAAGCTCTCATGGTTATGTAAAATTGCTTTTGGAAAACCTGTTGTGCCCGACGAGAAATAAATCGCGGCATCATCGGCGTCTGTCAAGACAATCATCGGTGTTTGACTCGAACAATTTGCCGTTAGGCTGTTGTAATCCTCCGCAAAGCTTGGACAACTGTCACCCACAAAAAATAACAGACGATTTTTACTAATACTCTCCGCAATCTCTTCTACACGACCAATAAATTCCGGTCCAAACACAAGCACATCAACCTCAGCTAAATTCAAACAGTATTCAATTTCATCTGCTGCATAACGAAAATTAAGTGGCACTGCAAGCGCCCCTGTTTTTAAGACACCAAAATAAATTGGAAGCCACTCTAAACAGTTCATTAGCAGAATCGCCACCTTGTCCCCTTTTTTAACACCTCTCTGAATCAATAAATTCGCAAAGCGATTCGCCTTCTCATTAAATACACTCCACGTAATTTCCCGACGATAATGTGTCACTGGATTTGGTTCAATCAACTCATATTCCTTCCAGGTCACACGGCGCGTCTCCTTAATTTCAGGATTAATTTCCACAAGACAAATGTCATTTCCATACAATTTGCAATTTCTCTCTAAAATATCTGTAATTGGCATTGTTACTACTCCTTTGATTTGTTTTATATTGCTGTGTACAATGTTCTTTACACAGCACCTTTCATTATATTATGCCACTTTAAAGCATCAAAGTAAACCTATTTTCTCTATTTTCTCAATCACACAACTATGTGACTATTCCCATACAACCACCTTTTAGATTAAATTTTTATTTAGAAGCCAGTTGCATACAAATCCAATTTGCAATTATTTCGGTTCCTTTTGCTGTCTGTAAAAAGCCATTTAATATTATATCAGACTTCCATTTTGTCGGTTCTACATACTCTTTCTGTCTAGGTTGAACCGCTTGAACATATCTATTTGTTATTTCATTTAACTGTTGTCCAAAAGATAAATTTCTCAACACACGCCTTGCAAATCTCTCATCTGAATCACAATCAACAAAAATCTTCAAATCCAACAATGCAACAATCTTTTCATCCCAGAGAGAAAATAGCCCCTCTATAATAAGAACATGGTACTCCCCTATTGCTTTTTGCGCATCCAAATAACACTGCTCTAAGTCAAGTGCTCTTGGTTCATTATCATCAATATATTCCACCCCATCTGTTATGCCACTTATTCTAGGCCGATCTGCTTCTTTTCTATAATACTCATCCATGTGAATCACATGCACTTTATAATTATTTTCCAAAAGCTTTTTTAAATCCTCTGAAATTGTGGATTTTCCACTTGCACTCGCCCCTGCAAGACCAACAACATACGTTCTGTCCATTACAATTCTCCTTTCCTAAAAACATTTTGTAATGATTTATATTGAGCGCCAATTGAATTTGCAGTATGACGCCGACTGCAAACCGCTAGCCAAATACCTTCGCTGTAACAATACTGTAAATCCTAGCGGTTTGCAGTATAACAGCAGTTTCAGATTCTTATTTTTTATTTATTCCAAAAATAATATTAGGGATTTACTCCCTCCTTCTATTCCACCATTATATAAATTTTTTTGGATTTTGCAAGTTATATTGCAAAACAACCCCTTAAATATGTTACAGTTCAGCAAGACTGAACTATAATAGCAGCGAGCATGTTAAAAAATTCAATTATAGAATTATATCTAAATTTATGATAAAATAAATATTATTTCGACAAGGAGAGTTTTTATGTTTATTCAATACAAAAATTTGACATTGAGAAATGCAACAATCCAAGATGCAAAATTACTATCGTCTTGGTGGAATGACGGCGCGGTAATGGCTCATGCCGGATTTCCAAATGGAACTGGTCAAACAGTTTCTGAAATTGCGGAACGCATCCAGAAAGACACCAACGACAATAGACGTCTTATTATTGAACATTCTCACAAGCCTATTGGCGAAATGAATTATAGAACATATTCCAATCAGGAAAACGCCAAAATTGCTGAAATTGGAATTAAAATCTGTGTATTCTCCGAACAAGAAAAAGGCTATGGAAAAATTGTGTTAAGTATGCTCATTTCATTCCTGTTTCACGACTTGGAATATCAAAAAATTATTCTTGACACAAATTTAAACAACAAACGGGCACAGCATGTTTACGAGGAATTAGGATTTAAAAAGCTGCAAGTCCATATAAATTCATGGAAAAACCAGCTTGGTGAACTGCAATCTTCTGTGGACTATGAATTAATTCCAGAAGATTTTGTAAATTTTACAAAATAAATTGACGGAACTCTATTTTTTCACTATCATAGTTATGAGTGTCAAGTGATAATAGGAATTTTCAACAAACAGAAAGGAATTAACAAATGAGCAAAACAAAAATCATGCTGGGCAATGAAGCAATTGCCCGCGGTGCTTATGAAGCTGGCGTTAAAGTGTCCAGCGCTTATCCCGGAACACCTAGCACCGAAATCAGTGAAAATATTGTAAAGTACCCGGAAATCTACGCAGAGTGGGCTCCGAATGAAAAAGTTGCTATGGAGGTTGCCATTGGCGCATCCATCAGCGGTGTGCGTGCTATGGCCTCCATGAAAATGGTCGGTGTTAACGTGGCAAGCGACCCTTTGTATACCGTGTCCTACATTGGCGCAAACGGTGGTCTTGTCATTGCGGCAGCAGATGACCCTGGTTTATACTCCTCTCAAAATGAGCAAGACTCCCGCTGTGTAGCACGCGTTGCACAAGTTCCTGTACTAGAGCCCTCTGATTCACAGGAAGCAAAAGATTTCACAAAACTTGCTTTTGAATACAGCGAAAAATACGATACACCTGTTATGATTCGCACAACTACCCGACTTGCACATTCACAAGGTCCAGTCACACTCGAAGATCGCCAAGAGATAGCGGACAAGCCTTATGAGCGCTGCTCCGCTAAAAATGTAATGATGCCAGCAAACGCAAAGGGACGTCACATACACGTAGAAAAACGCCTAAAACAGATGGCAGAAGACGCCTGCGAATTTGCAATTAACAAAGCCATTTACAAAGATACTTCTGTCGGATTTATCACAAGTGGTATTCCTTATACATATGTGGCGGAGGCAATGCCAGAAGCCAGCGTGTTAAAGCTTGGTCTTGTACACCCACTTCCCAGAAAATTAATTGAAGAATTTGCATCCAAAGTTGACAAACTCTATATTTTTGAGGAACTTGAACCACTCATTGAAGAACAAGTCAAGTCTTGGGGGATTGAATGTATTGGCAAAGAACTTTTTACTCTGCAAGGAGAATACAGTGCCAATATGATTCGTGAGCGCGTACTTGGCATGAAACTTGAAATCGCCGCACCCGCACAAGTTCCAGCAAGACCACCAATTTTATGTCCTGGCTGCCCACACAGAAGTACTTTTTCTGTGCTTAAAAAACTTGGTATCCACGGCGCGGGGGATATTGGCTGCTATACACTTGGCGCAGTTCCTCCGTTAAATGTTATTGACACAACTGTATGTATGGGTGCTTCTATTTCAACCTTACATGGCATGGAAAAAGCAAAAGGAAAAGACTACATTAAAAATTGGGTTGCATTGATTGGTGACTCCACCTTTTTGCACACTGGCGTCAATTCACTAATGAATATGGTGTACAATCAATCAACTGGGACAGTTCTTATTCTCGATAACTCCACCACTGGCATGACAGGGCACCAAGACCATGCTGCGACCGGAAAAATGCTAAATGGCAAAGAAACCAAAGCAATCAGTCTCTATCATCTGTGCAAGGCAATTGGCGTAGAACATGTCTATGAGGTTGACGCATTTGATATTGAGGAGCTTGAAAAACTTGTCAAACGCGAGGTGGCGCGCGACGAAGTATCCGTTTTAATTGTCTGTGCTCCTTGCGCCCTGCTAAAATCACAAGCTACAAAAAAGAAATGTATTACAATACCTGAAAAGTGTAAAAAATGTGGTATGTGCCTTATCCCTGGCTGTCCTGCGCTCACCCAAAATGAAGATGGCACTGTCAAAATTGACGATACCATGTGTAATGGCTGTGGTCTGTGTATGAAACGCTGCAAATTCAACGCTATTGCGTGTGTGGAATAATAATTGCGGGCAAACTATAAATGGAGGTTTTTATGATTACAAAAAATATTATGATCGTCGGCGTGGGTGGTCAAGGTACACTGCTCACAAGCCGCATTCTTGGCGGAATCATCACAAAGGCAGGCTATGATGTCAAACTCTCTGAAGTACATGGTATGGCGCAGCGTGGTGGAAGTGTCGTTACATTTGTTCGCTATGGCGATGCTGTGGCGGAACCCATTGTGGAAGAAGGCCAAGCAGATGTACTAATTGCTTTTGAACGGCTTGAGGCACTGCGCTATGCTCATTTTCTAAAAAAAGACGGTGTTATTATTGTCAACGATCAGCGAATTGACCCCATCACTGTTGTGACAAATGCCGCACAATATCCTGAAAACATTATTGAAACGCTAAAAAGAGAGCATAATGTTGTTGCAGTTGATGCTATGGACGAAGCAAGAAAACTTGGGAACACAAAAGTGTTTAATACAGTTATTGTCGGCGTCGCTGCAAAACGTATGGACTTTGAAAAAACACAATGGCTTGAGGTTATTGAGGCTACTGTTCCACCCAAAACTGTCGAAATAAACAAAGCTGCATTTGAAGCGGGATATACAATGTAAAACAATTCCGAAAGACTATAAAAAAACGGAGGTTAATTATGCCCAAAAGAAATGATATTAACAAAGTCCTGATTATTGGTTCTGGACCAATCATTATTGGTCAAGCATGTGAATTTGACTATTCTGGGACACAAGCTTGCAAGGCACTGCGCAAGCTTGGATATGAAATCGTTCTGGTAAACTCAAATCCCGCAACTATTATGACAGATCCCGAAATCGCAGATGTAACCTATATTGAACCCTTAAATGTTCGTCGTTTGGAACAAATTATCGCAAAAGAGCGCCCTGATGCACTCCTCCCCAATTTAGGAGGACAATCAGGTCTAAACTTATGTTCAGAACTTGCAAAGGAAGGGATTCTTGACAAATATCATGTACAAGTGATTGGTGTGCAGGTTGATGCCATTGAGCGCGGTGAGGATCGTATTGCATTTAAAAAATCAATGGACTCCATTGGCGTTGAGATGGCAAAAAGTGAAGTTTCCTACAGCGTGGAAGAAGCACTTGCCATTGCAGACAGGCTTGGGTATCCAGTTGTATTGCGCCCTGCATACACTATGGGCGGCGCAGGCGGTGGGCTTGTATACAATAAAGAAGAATTAAAAACTGTCTGTGCGCGTGGTCTTCAAGCAAGCCTTGTCGGTCAAGTTCTCGTCGAGGAATCCATTCTTGGCTGGGAAGAACTGGAACTGGAAATTGTGCGTGATGCTGAAGGCAACATGATTACAGTCTGCTTTATTGAAAATATTGACCCTCTTGGTACACACACTGGTGATTCCTTCTGCTCTGCTCCCATGCTCACCATCTCTAAGGAGCTTCAAAAGCGCCTTCAAGAGCAGGCATATCGCATAGTGGACTCTGTTAAAGTCATTGGCGGCACCAATGTACAATTTGCCCATGACCCAATCACAGACCGCATTGTCGTGATTGAGATTAACCCCAGAACTTCCCGTTCCTCTGCACTTGCCTCCAAAGCAACTGGATTCCCCATTGCGCTTGTCTCCGCCATGCTCGCCGCTGGACTAACCTTAAAAGAAATTGAGTGCGGCAAATATGGCACTTTAGATAAATATGTGCCTGACGGAGACTATATTGTAATTAAATTTGCGCGTTGGGCATTTGAAAAATTTAAGGGTGTTGAGGACAAACTTGGCACACAAATGCGCGCTGTCGGCGAAGTTATGAGCATTGGCAAAACCTACAAAGAAGCATTCCAGAAAGCAATCCGAAGCCTTGAAACAGGAAGATATGGACTTGGACATGCCAAAGACTATGACACCAAAACAAAAGAAGAATTGCTGTTAATGTTAGCGCATCCGTCTAGTGACCGCCATTTTATTATGTACGAAGCGCTGCGAAAAGGTGCCACTGTAGACGAAATTTTTGATATTACCAAGGTAAAACACTACTTTGTAAAACAGATGCAAGAGCTTGTCGAAGAAGAGGAAGCACTCATACGATCAAAAGGAACATTGCCCTCTGACGAAGCACTCATTTCTGCAAAGAAAAACGGATTTTCCGACAAATATCTTAGTCAAATTTTAGAAATCCCAGAGGAAACCATTCGCAACAGACGACTTGCACTTGATATTGAGGAGGCTTGGGAAGGTGTCCATGTCAGCGGCACACCAAACAGTGCTTACTATTACTCCACCTACAATGCAACCGATAAAAATTGTGTTCGTACCGACAAACCCAAAATTATGATTCTTGGTGGCGGACCAAATAGAATTGGACAAGGAATTGAATTTGATTACTGTTGTGTTCATGCTTCCCTTGCGCTAAAGGAACTTGGCTTTGAGACAATTATTGTCAATTGTAATCCCGAGACTGTCTCAACTGACTATGATACCTCTGACAAACTCTACTTTGAACCACTTACTTTAGAAGATGTACTCAGCATTTACCACAAGGAAAAACCACTTGGCGTTATCGCCCAGTTTGGCGGTCAGACACCACTCAATCTTGCCTCAGAACTTGAAAAAAATGGTGTAAAAATCCTTGGTACACCGCCTTCTGTCATTGACCTTGCAGAAGACCGTGACCTGTTCCGCTCCATGATGGACAAACTGAACATTCCAATGCCCGAGGCGGGTATGGCGACAACCATTGAGGAAGCGCTGGAAATCGCAAATAAAATTGGTTATCCTGTTATGGTGCGCCCTTCCTATGTACTTGGAGGGCGTGGCATGGAAGTGGTATATGACGACCAAAGTATGGCAGGTTATATGAACGCTGCTGTCGGTGTAACGCCTGACAGACCAATTTTAATTGACCGCTTCCTAAACCATGCGCTTGAGTGCGAAGCAGATGCCATTAGCGACGGCACACATGCTTTTGTTCCCGCTGTTATGGAACATATTGAACTTGCTGGTGTTCACTCTGGTGACTCTGCCTGCATAATTCCGTCCGTGCATATCACAGCAGAAAATGTGGCAACAATTAAAGAATACACCAAGAAAATTGCAGAGGAAATGCATGTCAAGGGGCTGATGAATATGCAATATGCGATTGAAAAAGGCAAAGTGTATGTACTTGAGGCAAACCCGCGCGCATCACGCACTGTGCCGCTTGTATCCAAAGTATGTAACATTCGCATGGTGCCACTTGCAACCGATATTATTACCTCTGAGATTACTTCGCGCCCTTCACCTGTCCCAAATTTAAAAGAGAAGGACATTCCATACTATGGGGTAAAGGAAGCAGTTTTTCCATTCAATATGTTCCCAGAAGTGGACCCTGTACTTGGCCCAGAAATGCGCTCAACAGGAGAAGTGCTTGGACTCTCTCCCTATTATGGAGAAGCTTTCTACAAAGCACAGGAAGCGACACAGACACAACTTCCTCTTGGCGGAACTGTTTTGATTTCTGTCAACAGTAAGGACAAACCTGAAGTGATAGAAATTGCACAGCTTTTTAAAGAAGCTGGATTTGAAATTATTGCAACTGGCGGAACTTACAATGCAATCTCCGAGGCGGGTATAGAAGCAGAACCTGTAAAAAAACTCTATGAAGGGCGCCCAAATGTTCTTGACCTCATCACAAATGGTAAAATCGACTTGATTATAAATTCCCCTGTTGGAAAAGATAGTGTTCACGACGACAGTTATCTTAGAAAAGCTGCAATCAAGGGCAGAATCCCTTATATGACGACGATTGCGGGGGCAAGAGCCACGGCAAAAGGCATTTTATATGTTCAAAAAAATGGAAATGCAGATGTAAAATCTTTACAACAACTGCACAGTGAAGTCAAAGATAAACAATAAAAATAGAAGAAATCGAAAAAGCGATGCTCTTACACAAAGAACATCGCTTTCAATTTACTTTTTGCTGTCTTGGTCAATACGCATTGTCAAAGAGATTCTTTTCTTTGCCATATCTACGTCTAACACCTTTACATCAACAATATCTCCAACACTGACCGCCTCAAGCGGATGTTTAATAAATTTATTGGTAATCTGGGATATGTGCACCAAACCGTCTTGATGTACTCCAATATCAACAAAAACACCAAAATCAATCACATTTCGGACCGTTCCTTTTAGAATCATATCCGGCTTTAAATCCTTCATCTCAAGAACATCGCTTCTCAAAATCGGTTTTGGCATATTTTCACGCGGATCTCTTGCAGGCTTTTCTAGCTCCTTTAAGATGTCTGTCAATGTAATCTCACCAATTCCCAATTCCTCCGCCATTTTTTTCTTGTCCTTCACACGCCTTTCCAATCCGCCTGTTATCTGCTGCGCATTGGATTCCGTCTTTGTGTTTTTCTTTTCTGGCGTGTCAAGCGTCACTCCTCCCATAGCCGCTATAAGTGCCTTTCCCATTGCAGTATTTGTATTTTTAATCACAATATTTTGCTTTTTATTGTTTTTTCCCTTTTCCTGCTTTGTTGGTTTTGCAGTCTTTACAGAAGCTGCTTTTTTCTGAAGCTCTTTTAAGTCCTCCATAGAAATATTAAGCTTCTCTAAAAGCTTTAACGCGGCGTCATAAGACTCTGGATGCACACTGGTGGCATCTAATGGATTATCGCCATCTAATATACGCATAAATCCTGCGCACTGTTCAAATGCCTTGGGACCAAGTTTCGCCACTTTTAACAACTGTTTTCTGTTGGTAAACCGCCCATTTGTCTCCCTGTAATCCACAATATTCTTAGCAATCGTTTTATTAATACCTGAAATATACTCCAGCAAGGAAGCGGAAGCTGTATTCAAGTCTACACCAACTTTATTTACAGAATCCTCCACCACACCATTTAACGCTTCACTCAACTTCTTTTGATTCATATCATGCTGATACTGTCCCACACCAATTGATTTTGGGTCTATCTTAACCAACTCCGCTAAAGGGTCCTGCAATCGTCTTGCAATCGAGGCTGCACTCCGCTGTCCCACATCAAAATTAGGAAACTCTTCTGTTGCAAGCTTGCTTGCAGAATACACAGAAGCTCCCGCCTCATTTACAATAACGTACTGCATTGGAGTATCTAACTCTTTAATCAATTCAACAATCACTTGCTCAGACTCTCGAGAAGCGGTTCCATTTCCCACAGATATTAGACTTACATTATATTTGCTAATAAGTTTCTTTAGCTCTTTTTTTGCCTCTTCCACTTTATTTTGTGGCGCTGTTGGATAGATAACCTTTGTGTCAAGCACCTTTCCAGTTGCATCTACCACTGCAAGCTTACAGCCTGTCCGAAATGCAGGGTCCCAGCCAAGAACCACTTTTCCAGCAATTGGCGGCTGCATCAATAGTTGTTCCAAATTCTTGCCAAATACAGAGATTGCACCATCTTCCGCCTTCTCTGTAAGCTCATTTCTAATATCCCGTTCAATTGCAGGCGCAATTAATCTATTATAACTATCTGCAATTGTTTCTTGAAGTGCCGGCGTTGTATTTTCATTTTCCTTTGTAATAATCTTTTTTTCCAGAAAACGAATAATGCGTTCTGTAGGTGCTTCAATCTTCACAGAAAGTATTTTTTCATTCTCCCCTCGGTTCAATGCCAGAACTCTATGCCCCGCGACTTTGCTCACAGCCTCCTCAAAATCATAATACATCTCATAGACACTCTGCGTCTTTGCATCCTTTGCAGTACTGACAATTTTACCTTCCTCAAAAGTTGCCTGTCGAATATAGGCTCTGTATTCCGCCTCATCAGAAATCATCTCTGCAATAATGTCCATTGCTCCCTGCAAAGCTTCTTTCACATTGTTGACACCCTTCTCCTCACTCACAAAGCGCCCTGCCTCTTCATGCAGAGGTTTTTCTGTCTCCTGCGCCAAAATAAGATTTGATAGCACATCAAGCCCTTTTTCTCTGGCAACACTCGCACGTGTCTTTCTCTTAGGTCTGTACGGAAGATAGAGATCATCAACTGTTACCATTGTCTCAGCAGCAAGAATTTTCTCCCGCAATTCCTCTGTCAATTTGCCTTGCTCTTCAATACTGTTAAGCACCTGTTCCTTTTTCTCTTCCAGATTTCTAAGATACCCTAATCTTTCGTTTAGATTTCTCAGAACCTCATCATTCAATGAACCAGTTACTTCCTTTCGGTATCTGGAGATAAAAGGAATTGTGTTCCCTTCATCTATCAGTTTCACGGCAGCCTCAATCTGCCACTTCTCAACATTTAGTTCCTCTTTTAGTTTTAAAATAATGTCCATTACCGCTCTTTTCCTTCTTATCCTAATTTTAAAAACTGTGAAAAACAACTGATAGACTCTCAGAATTTTGAGAGTCTAAAATACAATCACAGTTTTTGCTGTAAAACTGCTGTGTATAAGTATTGCTCTATACAATTATATGATAAAATATGGTACGATTCAAGAAAATTTCACTTGGATTTCATTGTTTTATTGTATTAAACATGATACAATCATCTTCGTATGGTTCCATAACTTTCGCAATATCTGAATAATTCCTCAATCCTTCTTGGGAAACTGTTCAGACAGCTATATGGAAACAAAAATAATAAAATCATATCTAAGGAAGGACTTATAACGATGCAACAACCACAATATAAAAACAATTTTGAAATTAAATTTCTAGCGCGGATGCATACCGGACAGCACCTTGGAATATTAATTGGTGCAACTTTGATTAAATTTATCATCACTATCTGTACAGTCAATTTTGTCTCTGTGTTAATTCCTGTAGGAACCACAATTGGCTATCTTATCAATTATATTCTCGTATTTTGTGTCCAAGTAGTAACTTCTGTTTTGAGTGTAGGCACAGCGTTTATATTCTTAAAATCTGCATGTAATATGTCTAGTACAATCAGTGACCTATTTTGCGGTTTTCGTCAGAACACAGTCAAAATCTTAAAAATTAGCGCTATAATCGCAGTTGTCGAATCTATTTGCATGATACCACTTGATATTGCTTCTATACAATACAATGATATAATTAATTCCATTCCTCTTTTTCGGAATAATGGAACAAATCTTAGTTTTTTCCTTTCTGGAAGTACTATTGACAATCATGAATTTCTTGAAGCCTACAATATATTTTACAGCGCTTCCATGAAATTTTATCTAATTATGTTAATTTGTACTGTAATTTCCACTATATTAACACTGCCATTTTTCCCAGTATTTTATATGGTACTTGACTTTCCTGATTGGAGTGCAACAACAATACTAAAAAAAAGTTTTGAAGTTATGAGCGGAAACAAACTGCGACTGTTTTTATTGTATGTAAGCTTTATTCCGTCCTTCCTGCTCAGTGTCTTTACTTGTGGTATCCCGCTAATCTGGGTTATCCCTTATATGAGCATGGCGGAAACTGACTTTTATCTGGATATGATGTCTGTACGCAATAAATCAGTCAACAATATTTCTTAAAAGTTTGTTTTCTTCTGGATTCCTGTGCTCAATCGAGTAGGGAAGTTTTTCCCTACTCTCTGCGCCTTGTCGCATAGCGGCTTATTTCCTTTATATAGGTGCATAAAAAGAGAAAATAGCCTTATTTCTTGCGCCCTATATATCGACATACTTTTTTTCGATACGCCAAATAATCATCGCCAAATGTGGTTATCAAAAAGTCTTCTTCCACATTCACTATCTGCAAATGCAACATAGCAACAGCCAACAAAGTAATCGCAAATAAAACCCAGTTAAAAAACATTAAGATTACACCTATATAAACAAAATCAAATCCGATAAACGCGGGATTCCGACTATAAGCATATATTCCCGACGTAACAAGATCTGTCTTTTTATCTTTTGGAATACCTGCCCGCCAGCTATCACGCATTGTGAGTACTGACACAATAAATATTCCAACTCCTGATATACCCAATATTGCACCAAAAATTCTTAACCATACAGAATCAATATATGTATTGGAAAAAATACTGACCACTTCAACAACCAAGACAATATATGTTGCGATTTTTAAAGTAACTTCTATAAATTTTTTAGATCCCTCTGTCTCCTTGCCTAATAGATTTGTTTGTATTCCCTGCCTGTGTTGAATCAACATCTTTATAAAATAAACTCCATAAAATACAAGCATAGTCAGTACTACTATAATTTGATATGCCATATCATAACCTCCAAACCAACCAATAAATTAGTACATCAAAAATTAAGTTTTGGATAGTTTAACTCAGAATATTTTTCTGAGAGTGCTGCTTCACAAACGCAGGCATAGCAGTGGCTACGTCGAGGCTTGGGGAGTAGTACTCTCAGGAAAATAGGTAAGTCAAACTGCCAATTACTTAATATCCGATGTACTAGGATTCACTCATATGGCGGCAGCTCACTTATAACTGTGAACTACCTATTGTCTAAAACCAATAAGCTTCCTACTTCTTCGACATACTATCTCCACAGGCGTTAATTCGGGCAGTCCCTGCCCTATAATGGTATAACATTCGTACCTTGTATATTTTACGTGCTGAAGGATTGCTTGGTTTTCGCATTCTGATTTCTCAGCACAACCATCTATAATACAGTTATCAATGTGCGTGTATGAATAAATGATAACAAAAAATTTACACTATGACAACTACTACTTTTGACTGCCTTAACCCACCATCTAAAGCCAGTGGGATAGCGGTTGCCCTATTTTCAAAATTTCGTGTCCACACTCCTTAGGATACTCATTCGTAACAGTCAGAAATGAGGAGGCTACCACCCTGTCATGAATACTTTCCGTATAAAAATTATATTATGATTTTATTGAAAAAACACTATAAACTATCACTTCTGAGCACCTAATTGTTACAGTTCAGCCTTGCCGAACTGTAACGCAGCAACCCATGCAAAATCGCTGCGCGATGGCTTGTTGCATCTCAACCACTACGCTTTCTTACATGGCTTATATAAGCCATAATTTGCAGCGCAATACAAAGTCCTGTCTGAACTATAACACCTAATTTCTACTTCTGGTTGAATTTTCACTGCCAACTATCCGATACCGTTATAGCTTCTTTTATATCTTTATAGTAAAATAGACTCAAAAGTAAAAAGGAGTTGTATATATGGACATTGGAACTGTGATTATGAACAAAAGAAAGGCTTTAGGTTATACCCAGCAATCTTTAGCAGACAAGTTAAATATTTCTTTTCAGGCAGTATCAAAATGGGAAAACGGAACAAATTATCCGGAAATGGATATGCTTCCCATAATTGCAAGTGTATTAGACACAAGCATAGATTCTCTTTTAGGATATAAATCTTTTGTACATTCTGATTATGATAAACGGTATGATATGAAAGATTA
Source organism: Lachnospiraceae bacterium (assembly GCA_014239155.1). GTDB lineage: Bacteria > Bacillota > Clostridia > Lachnospirales > Lachnospiraceae > COE1. The sequence goes on from JAAZZQ010000003.1 coordinate 148,336, forward strand.
TTATTGGGGAATTACCCCTAACTCTCTGTGTTATGAAATCATAAAATTGCAACCGCCGGTAAAACCGTTAAAAGTACTGGATATCGGCTGCGGAGAAGGAAAGGACGCAGTTTTTCTTGCAAGAAACGGCTATATGGTAACAGCTTTTGATTTATCCGAAACAGGAATAGAAAAAGGAAAGCGTCTTGCAGAAAAATGTAATACCTATGTTGATTTCTTAAAAGCTGACCTGACAGATTTTCGTGCGACGGAAATGTATGATATTGTTTTCAGCAGCGGTGTATTTCATTTTATCAAACCCGAAATCAGAAAAGAACTCATATCAAATCTGCAAGAACACACCAATAAGAATGGCATACACGCCATCAATGTATTTATAGAAAAACCGTTTATTGAAATTCCGCCTGACAAGGACAGCAATCGTTTTCGTTGGAAATCCGGAGAACTTTTTATGTATTACAGCGATTGGAAATTCCATAAAATGGAAGAAATTATTTTTGACTGCAATAGCGGCGGAATCCCTCACAAGCACTGTATGGACACTATGATTATAGAAAGGATGCAATAATGGAACAGAAAAATTATTGGAATCTTGTTTCAAATACAAAAATATTTACAACACCATTTCAGACCAATATTTTTAGCAGTTATGTAACTAAAGATTCTGTCATTTTGGATATTGGATGCGGATATGGACGAACTTTAAATGAACTCTATTCTCTAGGTTATAAACATCTGTCTGGACTTGATTTTTCTTCAGGCATGATACAAAGAGGAAAAGTGATGTATCCGAATCTCGACTTAAGGTTAAAAAACAATGACTCTATTGATATAATGGACAACAGCGTTGATGCAGTAATTCTCTTTGCCGTACTTACTTGTATTGTAAGCAATACAGAACAGGAAAAACTGATTGCAGAAATACATAGGATACTAAAACCAGATGGTATCTTGTATATAAATGATTTTTTACTAAATACAGATGAGCGAAACATAAAAAGATACCAGCAATATCAGGAGCAATATGGTATTTATGGCGTGTTTGAACTTCCAGAAGGCGCGGTTTTAAGACATCATGATGAAAAATGGCTTCACTGTTTATTGGCTGGATTCGCACAATTAGAGTACCAACATCTCACATTTACTACTATGAATGGTCATACCTCCAACGGTTTTTACTATTTTGGGAAAAAGATTGAAGGAAAGCACAAGTAAAAGAAATCTGCTTTTAATACAATAGCCTACTAAACGAATGTGGACAGCCCTTTCGGACTGTCCCTGTTTTAATTTCTTTTAATTCAAGATTCCATCAGCATTGTTACCACAACATCTTCTCCGACTAAAAAAGCGATTCTATTGTCTATTATAATAGTCCAATGTCGCCTTAAAATAGGTCCTAATATATCCATCTGTCGACACCACCACAAATTCGCTTGTGTCTTCTACATAATAGACATCATCACCGTCCTCCGCCTCTAATTTATGAAGTGCGTCTGGATTTTTAATTACGTTATTGGCTCCTTGCAGATAATCTTCCTCTGTGTCATATGGAAATTCCTCACCATGCTTTTGAAAGTGTTCGGTAAGATATCGCGCTTTTCTAAATTGATACGCTGTATCCGAATCTTCTTCTGATACAGTTTGCACTACTGTCTCTAATACTGGCTGTGGTTGTGATTCAGGATGCTCCACAGTTTCTTTTTCTGCTATCTGTGTCACCTGTACCTGCAATTGTTCCTGTTCTGTACGCTCTGACAGAGAGAGTTCTTGCTCTGCTGCCTGCTCAGCCTGTTCTGTCGCCAGCAATTGCTCTGCATCACCATTCAACAAATTATTTGCCAGAGAAAAGACGAACAACAACAAAGCAGTAGCAATCACAGCCACGGAATATTTTTTATTGTTTCTGCCATCTCTATTCATTAAAAACTCTCCTGAAAATTCTTATTGCGCTGTGCCACTACTTTTCCACTTTAGATAGGCATTGATAAATCCATCCAATCCACCATCCATTACTGCATCAACATTTCCGGACTCAAAATTCGTTCGGTGATCCTTTACCATAGTATATGGTTGCATAACATAGGAACGAATTTGATTTCCCCAGCCAATCTCTTTGACCTCGCCGCGAATATCCGAAAGTTTTTCTGCGTTTGCCTCCTGTTTGAGCAAAAATAATTTTGCCTTTAACATTTGCATTGCTTTATCTTTATTCTGAAATTGGGAGCGCTCATTCTGGCATTGCACAACGGTGCCTGTTGGAATATGCGTGATACGAATTGCAGAAGATGTTTTATTAATATGCTGTCCTCCTGCGCCACTGCTTCGATAGGTGTCAATACGCAGATCATCCTCATTGATTTCCACATCTAAGTCTTCCTCAATATCCGGCATGACATCAAGAGAGACAAAGGAGGTCTGTCGCTTTCCCTGCGCATTAAATGGCGAAATACGCACAAGTCTATGCACTCCCTTTTCAGATTTTAAATATCCATAAGCATTCTCGCCATTCACCTGAAATGTTATCGATTTAATGCCTGCTTCGTCTCCATCCAAAAAATCCAGCACATCAATAGAAAATCCTTTGCGTTCCGCCCATCGTGTATACATACGATAAAGCATTCCTGCCCAGTCACAACTCTCAGTTCCACCAGCACCTGCATTGATTTTTAAAATTGCATTACATTTATCATACTCCTCTGACAAAAGGGTACTGATGCGCAGTGCCTCAAACGTCTCAATAAATGCGTCCAGTTCTTCACGAATCTCTGGTATCATCTCAGCATCTTCTGCCTCATACCCCATCTCAATTAACGTCTCAATATCCTCATACTGCGACTGAAGCCTATTACATTGTGTCACTGTATCTTTAAGCTGTTTTAATTCTTTCATCTGTCCGTTAGAACGTTCCGGATCATCCCAAAATCCGGGGACCTCCATCTCACGCTCTAGCTCTTCAATTCGCCTCTCCTTATTTGCGAGGTCAAAGTGAATCCCTCACTTCCGCTAATGGACTTTCATATGTTTGTAACTCTTGTTTCATCTGGTCGAGTTCTACCATTGCGTTCACCACCTTTTAATTTTGCTTTTCATTGTTTATGCTTTTCTTCCACAACATTGCTTATACTTCTTTCCACTTCCGCAAGGGCAGGGATCGTTCGGATAAACTTTTGCTTCCGCGCGCATTTTAGGACCTTTTTGCAATGTGTCATCCTTATTTGTTCCAGTTACCTTTGCCACTTCCTCACGCTCTACTTTCTGTTCTACCTTTACATGCAGCAATAAGCGCACTGTATCCTGTTTAATGTTTGCAGTCATAGCATCAAACATTTCATACCCATTCATCTTATATTCCACAAGTGGGTCTCTCTGACCATACGCTTGTAGACCAACTCCCTGTCGCAATTGATCCATATCATCAATATGGTCCATCCATTTGCGGTCAATCACTTTCAGCAAAATCACGCGCTCAATTTCTCGAATGCTCTCCGGTTCAGGAAATTCTGCTTCCTTGCTCTCATAAAGCTTGACTGCCTCTTCCTTCAACTGATGTTTTAATCCGTTTTTGCTCTTTTTGGAAACACGTTCCAAAACGACTGGTCGGATTGGCACAATTGGAAGCAACAGTGTATTCAATTCATTTAAATCCCACTCTTCTGGTTCCATGTCATCATTGATTGCCGTGTCAACAGAGCTCTCCACAATATCTGTAATCATCTTATAAATTGCGTCACGCATACTCTCGCCATCAAGAACACGACGACGCTCCTCATAGATAATCTCGCGCTGTTCATTCATAACCTGATCATATTCCAACAGGTTTTTTCTAATGCCAAAGTTATTGCTCTCAATCTTCTTTTGGGCATTTTCAATGGCGCTTGTCAGCATTTTATGTTCAATCTCCTGCCCCTCTGGAATCCCCAGCGCATTGAACATATTAATAAGACGCTCCGAACCAAACAAACGCATAAGATCATCTTCAAGAGAGATATAGAACCGAGACATACCGGGGTCTCCCTGACGACCAGAACGTCCTCGTAACTGATTGTCAATACGTCTTGACTCATGACGCTCTGTTCCAATAATCATCAGACCACCAGCAGCTCTCGCTTCCTCGTCAAGCTTAATATCCGTACCACGCCCTGCCATATTAGTAGCAATTGTGACCGCTCCATGCTGCCCGGCATCCGCCACAATCTCCGCCTCAAGCTCATGAAATTTCGCGTTCAATACCTTGTGCTGAATGCCGCGCCGTGTGAGCATTTTGCTCAGTTCTTCGCTCGCTTCTATTGTAATTGTACCTACCAGTACAGGTTGTCCTGTAGCATGGGCCTTCTCCACAGCATCTACAATAGCATGCAGCTTTTCTTTCCTAGTCTTGTACACACTATCTTGATTATCCACACGCACCACTGGGCGATTTGTTGGTACAACAACAACATCCATGCCATAAATATCGCGAAACTCTTTTTCTTCTGTGAGCGCTGTACCAGTCATTCCACATTTTTTATCAAACTTATTAAAGAAATTCTGGAATGTAATTGTTGCAAGCGTCTTACTTTCACGTTTTACTTTTACATGCTCTTTTGCCTCAATTGCTTGATGCAGACCATCAGAATAACGACGTCCTGGCATAATACGTCCAGTGAACTCGTCCACAATCAGCACCTGATCATCTTTCACCACATAATCCTGATCCCGAAACATTAGATTGTGTGCTCTCAACGCCAAAATAATATTGTGTTGTATTTCTAAGTTTTCAGAATCTGCAAGATTTTCAATGTGGAAAAAGTTTTCTACATGCTCCACCCCTGCTGCCGTAAGATTTACTACTTTGTCCTTCTCATTGACAATAAAATCGCCTGTCTCCTCCTGTTCAACGCCCATGACAAAATCCATCTTGGTCATCTCAGGAACGTCCTCACCGCGCTTCATTTGTCTGGCAAGTATATCACACAACTCATAAAGTTTTGTTGATTTGCTGCTCTGTCCTGATATAATTAGCGGCGTCCTCGCCTCATCAATCAACACAGAGTCAACCTCGTCAATAATGGCATAGTGCAAATCCCTTAAAACAAGCTGTTCTTTATAGATTACCATATTGTCACGAAGATAGTCAAAACCAAGTTCATTGTTAGTGACATAGGTAATGTCACAATTATATGCCTCGCGTCTCTCGTCAGGCTTCATATCATTTAACACAACGCCGACTTTCAGACCAAGAAACTGGTGCACTTGTCCCATCCATTCCGCATCTCGCTTTGCCAGATAGTCATTAACCGTAACAACATGGACCCCTTTTCCCTCCAACGCATTCAAATATGCCGGAAGCAAAGCTGTCTGTGTCTTACCTTCACCAGTTCTCATCTCTGCAATGCGCCCCTGATGCAATACAATACCACCAATCAACTGTACCCTGTAATGTTCCTGATTCAGTACACGCCTTGCACCCTCACGCACAACTGCATATGCCTCTGGCAATATATCATCAAGGCTAGTGCCCTCCGCAACTTTCTTTTTAAACACAGCAGTTTTTCCGCGAAGCTCCTCGTCGGTAAGTTTTCCCATTTCATCTCGATAACTTTCAATCTTTTTTACAATGGGCTCAATCCTTTTTAATTCGCGTTCACTATGTGTACCAAATACTTTTTCTATAATACTCATACGCGGCTCCAATCATCAAAATCTTTTCGTACCTGCACTGACTGTTTGATTTACATAAAATCACCAGTACACAAACTAAAAGTTATTGTAACAGATAATACTTATAAATTCAATGATTTTTCAATGAACTTTTTTATAGGAGTTTCTATTTGAAACAATATTTAAAGTTTTGCTGTACAAAAATTGTCCCTCACCCTTGAATCCTGTTTTTACGAAATCTGCAATTTATGCACATTCCTGATTGATTAAAAATAACAATCCCTTCCTTTGTCAATCATGGAAAACTTTCCAAAAAACCTTGAAAAACACATATTTTTTGATATAATAAAAAAGAAAACTTAGATTCTCAAAGTCTTCTATATCTGACGCAAAAGCGGACACATAAAAGATTCTGAGAGACTCTTAAAGAAAAAAGGAGGAATTATTTTGAACGAAAATGAAATTCCAAACGAAGGAGAATCCAAGGCAGCACAAAACCAAGAAAAATCTCGAAAGAAGCTGCTCTCTACCTCTGTAATCATTGCACTGATTGCAGGCATTTCTGCAATCATCTGTGTCAGCATCTTTTCCGGCAGCCTCACAAACTACAAAAAATATTCTGGCGGCAGCGGAATCACGGTCACTGGCTCAGCAAGTTGTGATTTTGAGTCTGACCTAATCGTGTGGCGTGGTAGTTTTTCCGCGTATGGTCAAACACCCAAAACCGCATACAAATCCATTAAAAGTAATGCCGATGTAATTAAGGATTACTTGCTTGAAAATGGTATAGAAGAATCCGAACTTTCGTTCAGTTCCGTCTCAATTTCTCAACGTTGGGTCACAGAATACAATAATGATGGAAAACGCATTGGAGAATACTTAGATGGTTACGACCTGTCTCAGACAGTTACGGTGACTTCCGAAGATGTCGATAAGGTCGATGCTGTTTCCCGCGATATCACAAAACTTCTTGAAGCAAACATAGAATTTGAATCCGATTCACCAGAATACTACTATACAAAATTAGATGAACTAAAATTGGATTTAATTGAGCAGGCCACAGCAAATGCAAAAGCGCGAGCCGAAATTATCGCAGATGGCACAAAGTCTCATACCACAAAGCTTTTAAGTGCCAATCTTGGTGTGTTTCAAATTATTGCGCAAAACTCAAACTCCGAATACAGCTATGGCGGCGCATTTGATACAAGGTCCAGAAACAAAACCGCTACAATCACTGTAAAATTAAATTACGCTACAAATTAAAGAACTGTCATTCAAGAATGCCATCGGCATTCTTGCTGCGGTGTGCAGGTCAGCTCCGCCGACATATTACGCATTCGCGCACCTGCAATCCTGCCGAATGCTTATCTCAGTCGGAGATTATACTCCCATTGAGGCAAAATTGTATTTTACCCACCTATAAAAGCGGGAATCTTCTTTGGCTGAGAATCGAGTAGGGGAAAAATTTTCCCCCTACTCGCCACGTGACCCGTTAGTGGCATATTTCCTCTGCACGGACCTGTGGATAAATATTTAGAACCAGGCAACTATATGGTCCTTTGTCATTCAAGTATCCACTTTGTGCCCAAACACTCTCTCCACCAACATCAAAAGCAAAAAATAAACTGTCAACACCAACGCCCAGACTGCTATTAACACTATATAATTTAATATTTTATATTTTTCATACCGCTCCTCACAAAACATATTCAAAATCTTTTCCTCATGCAACTTGTATTCTTCTATATAAGGTGCAAGCAACTTCTTTTCACCGGAATCCATAAATTCAATATACCCTACAGGAAGCTGTACACTCCCAGTAAGACAATAGCGCAGATAAACACCATCATCCAGAAATGCCGCTACATAATTCCCATCTGGAAGTTTCACCAAATAATAACGATTAAATAGGTATCGTTTGAAGCCAGCTTTTTTTCCATATGTATTCCATCGCGTTATACCAGATGATACTAATCGTTTTCCCCTCCTATACTTTGTGTCCATAGCATCACTGCTACTTTTCAAGCGATATGCTTCTAGCGGAACAATATCCTCTGTCCGAAAAGTGAAATATCCAGTTCCATTAGAATTATTATATTGCTCAATACTGGTTAATTCCGGAATCCCTTCTCCTGCAGGAAGTCCAGCAAACTGCCTATAATCATAAGAAGCACTTTCAATTTTGTCCTTTCCACATTTCTCCCAAAATAAATCTAGTACAAAATTGACTGGAAATACCACTGCCAAATAAGATGCCGTCAATATTACAATTGTTGTGACCACATTGAAAACCACATTTGCTACACTCCATTTTTTCCTCACACTATCACCTTCTATCAGATTACGGTTCTCTTTATTCCAACAATTTTATAACTTTAAAAGTTGTATCCATTATTATATCGGTCAAAACGCCATCTGTTTAGAGCAATAATAGACATTTCTTTTACATATCCTACAAAATCTGCGAAAGGTAATCATCCACATAGCCGTCTACCAGCCATTTGTTGACTAGTGCTCCACAGAAAAAAATATACATGCAAAAATACAACCAAATCATTACAATTACAATGCTTGTAAGACTTCCATACATAGAAAACCCACCAAAATAGTCAATGTAGACAGAAAATCCAAAAGAATAAAGGGTCCAAAATACAGAAGTTACTACTGCACCCGGATAATGCTCACGCCATGCCATACGATTATTAGGTAGCAGGCTATACATTGTACAAAAAACAACCGAAATCATACCCGCCACAAAGACATGGCGTATTCCTCCAAAAATGCGCCACAGATGAGCAGCTGGACCATTGTCTGGAATCATCCACCCAGCAAGTGTATTTCCAAAGACAAGCACACCTGCTGAGAGCAAGATAGCAAGCAATAAAAAGATTGTATAAAACGACGCTTTCAATCTTAATAGAAAATATCCTCTTGTCTCGCTCACCTGATAGATATGATTTAGCCCTCTGATTAGCGCTAGAACTCCCTTCGATGCTGACCACACTACTACCACAGCAGAGACAGACAGCAAAGTCAAATTGTTTCCATGATAACTATCCACAATTCCAAGCAAAAACTGATAGATTTTCTCTGGGACAACCGCCTGCGATATACTTACCATCTCTTTTTTATTCATCACATCATGTGGCAACATCCCACTGACAATCAACACCATTGGAATCAAGGACAGGAACAAAAAGAACGCAGCACCAGAAGCATAGGTCCCCACCTCCACTTCTTGAAAAGCACTGCGTATTTGCTTTTGTAATCCATACAACTTTGTGAAAACAGACATTTTGGACAGCTCCTTCTCGCCACATCAGACACAGTTCCATATGTCTGTGCGCATCAATCGACTATCTGATACACCATATCGACAGCCTTTATCTCTCCATTATAATAATATGCCAATATCTCTGCGGCGGTTAATCCTCTCCCCGCAAGTTCTTTGGCACCATTCTGTGACATACCACAGCCATGCCCATATCCCGCGCCATGCAGAATAATCTGTTTTAAAGTATTCCCTTTTTTTCCACTCTTATCATATATTTTTTCTATGTAAAAATATGCACTCGGCAGTATTTCTCCCATTGTATAACTACTGTTATCATTTCTAATAATAGTATCCTTAGCACACCCCAACGCCTGACGAATTACATGCTGGGACATGACACTCACCCGAAAATGTTCTGTCTCAATCATCACTCCTGCCACCATTCCACTTTTTTTACGACTTAAAATTCGGATATCCTGTATTGCATTCTCATTTTTTAGTTGGTCCGAAGACAGAAATTGTGACCGAATACGAACCTTTTGTGGTTGCGCACAAGACAATTGATAAAGCTTCTGTAACAGTTCTTTCACTGCATTTTTATCCAGTGTTCGATGATATTCCCAGCGATACCATGCCTCACAATATTCGATATCCGTTTTATTTCCATTATCAATAAACATTTGATAATGCTGCTCTCCCTCCTCACTGTTTGTTGCATAGATTTCTTCACCTGTCTCAATTAGATACGCATCCGCTGCTGAAACACTGTCATTCCAGACACTTGCTCCGCCATTGTAACCGCTTGAAGTAGAGTAATAGAAACTCTCTACAATCTCGCCTTTGTAAGTCAGCACTTGATTTTTTGTCTCGTCCACAGCACGGACAGCGTTTGGTGTCTCCTCACAATTCATATAAACCTGAAATGCAGTGCTGTCATCCATATGTGCCTTCCACTCTGGGTAGGAATAGCTTTTTTTATGAAAATAGGTGTAAGTTCTTGCACTAATTGCCTGTGCTTTCAGCGCCTCCTCCGGATAAGTAGAAGGCATCTCACTTGAGACAACACTATAGAGATACTCCTCTACCAAAAGCTCATTAATCACAACAATCCCTTCTGGCACAGCATAACATTCCAACTTTCCCCTATATTGTGCAGAACAATTTCTATTGATATTCTTAATCTGTAATTTGCTGTCATTCTTTCCTACAATACAAATGGGTTGATTTCCCTCAAAATCTTTGTTGGTTAAAGTAATTTCTGAATCGTATGGATATTCTGATATTTTACCATTTCGGTCAACAATAATCCCCTCACTACATACAATAGACAGCTTAGTATGATAAATACTCTGATATCCCTGATTCATAATCAAAACACGAACCTTTTTATCAATGGGTGCTTTCATTGTATTCTCTTCCAGCAGGTTTTGCTGTATGGCATCAGTCTCATTAAGATTATCTTCTTTGTTATTATTTCTGTTTTTTTCCGTCGTATCTGCAACTAACTTATCATAATTAGGCAAATTGGCGCTGCATTGATAGACACCAATTACAATGATAACCCATATTATTATGATAAAAATCTTTTTTAAAAACCCTTTGTCATAAAATATGTTCCATTCCTCCTCTTATTATAAAGATAAAACGCCTGTGTTTAAATTATCTTGTTATTCCTTTACAATACTTTATATTTTATGCACAATTAATATGCACCTATGTACAAAACTGCACAAAAAACAGGGTTGAAAGAACCACTGCTTTCAACCCCATTCTTATACCACAAAAGCAGCCTGTTAAGGCTGCCTTGCTTCATTTGTGTATCCCCGAAACGCCGGCTCCTGTATTTTGACTCCTAGCCAATGCTAGGTGGGCAACCGCAATCTTTCTCGCTGCCTTCCCCTAGCCTAAATGGGGGGCATGACATTGATCAGACAATATAGGAATCCCGTTTAAAGTGATGTAGGTTCAAAATGACAAGAGTTATCGCACATTTCAGATTAACTATAGTATACCCCATCGTCACAAAAATATCAACTACTATTCATATTGCATCTTTACTAATATTTTACAGAAAATTTTTGCTATTTTACATATAGACATACTATGAACTTAGTGGATAAAATCTATATGTACCCTTGCCCTCTTTTTTTACATCATAAAGAACCTTATCTGCCTCCTTCACCACTTTCTCAAGTTCCTCTTCAGAGAGCACTGTCCGCAGACTACTGATTCCAATAGAACAGGATACTCTGTGCTCCTTTGGAATCTGAACCTCTTTTCCAAGTTTACTGCCTATCACATGTGCAAATCCCTCTTCGAACTCTATCTGCCTATAAATATTTTTCGCCAACTGTTCTGTATATGCATCATCTTGATTATACAATGTAATCAAAAACTCATCGCCGCCATATCGAGTGACAAAACCATCTTTTCCAACTTCTTTCTGGAAAATATCAGCCATTTCTACCAATATAACATCTCCAATATTATGACCAAATGTATCATTATAGTACTTAAAATTATCCAAATCAATATACATAATTGTAATCGGTGGCATCACTTTTTTATTGCGATTGCTCTTTAACATATTTTTAATATTCCCGTAAAACCCCTCACGATTGTACAGACCAGTAAGCTTATCTGTAACTGCAAGATAATTTAACTTATCATTCATATACCGAATTTTATCGTTTGCCTCTAACATATCAACAGAATTGAGAAGTTGTCGCATCAAAAACTCAAAGACAGCACAATCACTCTCATCTAACAGATACTTGTTTATAGGAGAATGCCAGTTGTCCTTTATTGTTATATATGCTATCATTACCGCTTTCAGGGAATTATTATAATAAAATGGAAGACCAATAATAGAACATATTCTCTTCTTGTCAAACAGAGAAATAATATCTAAATAATCCGTATAATTGTTATCAATCTTAGAAGTCGCAAATCCTAGTCTATTGCAGTGGAAAAATACCTCAATTCGATCGCGTCGTTCCTCATGATACCGATATCCAGTATTATTAAAAAGCTCTTCTACCTTATTGTCAGTATATTTTATAAGCATAAGCCCGTCAATATTAAAATTATGTATCAGCGCATACACAGCCGGCTTAATCAATTTTTTCTTGCTCTTGTGTCCAATCTCAACCATTGTCTGCCATGCAGACAAAAAATTCATACGCTTTTGTTGTTCTTGATTTTCTTTATATACAAAAGCATGACGCAATCCTTCATCCACTGCGCAACGCAATTCTGGCAAAAGGTCAAGTTTTCGTCTTTCAGCCTTATATTGTGTTTTGTCAAGTGCTGCCCTCAACTCATCTACTTTTCCACAGCATCCTTGACGCCCATAAAAATCAATTGCCTCCAAAAGTCGACTCTGTGCGTCATCTTCCCGTCCAAGATAGCGATAAAGTTTTGCAAACTCCATTGTATATTGCCCAAAAATATAAAACTGATTTCCTGCAGATGCCTCCATACACCCCGCTGCCAGCTCAAAGTTTTTCAAAGCTGTTGTATAATCTTGCTGAGCAACAAGCTGCAAACCATAGACAAAATAATAGATAAACAAATCATCCTTGCACGTTGTATAGTCATGTATAACTGCATTTTCTATCTTTCTGCCCTTCCTCTCTGTCAAATGCTCCAAAAAAAGTCTTGTCTTTTCAATATAAATAATACTTTTCAACGCATTTCCGTTATAGTGACTACACAGCGCCAAAAGCCCCGCAAGCTTTGATATATTACAAACACGAAGACTATTCATCTTCATTTCTTTTACAATTCGGAATGACAGTTCTAGGTGTTCATATGCACTTTTATAATCTTGTGCCATAATACAGTTAATCGCCATATTATACAAAGTCTCACCAACATAATCCATCTTTTCCATCTGCAAAAAGCGCCTAAGTGCCTCCTTATAACATTCAGAAGCCTTGTCATAATTTTCCATAGCAGAAGAAATATAACCCACCCCGTTATAAATCATTGCTTCCTCATAATCATCTTTTCCTTTGACAAGCTCATGACATTTCCCATAGTAATAATTTGCAGTCTTAAAGAAACCGTTTGTGGAGGCTATCATAATATTTTTGCGATATGCCTCCATCATAAAGTACTCATTTCCAAGCTTTCGCATCAATTCAATACCTTTATTAAAATGCACCAGTCTCTTTTCAATCTGCTCTTCATCCGCAAACAATGCTGGATGATTATCATAAGCATAAACATAAATATGCGCTAGATGATTCCAGAAATGATATTTTTCTGCCATATGAATTACTTCCTGCTCAATCAGTATGTCATTGGCACAGAAAAATATATTATGCCATCCCGACATTTTTACCATAACTCCCAAGAGCTTTGCAATAAAAATATCATAATCTGATTCTTGTTTTTCTGCGATGTCAAAGCACTTCCCTGCATAGCGTTCCGCCTCCTCAAGTTTCCCGTTATACATATGCGCCATGCACATAAAATAATAATATATATAATCGAGCGACAGATTATTTGACTCAGCTCGTAACTCTTTCAATTTCTCACACAACAATAGTGCTTGGGAAAAATTCTGCGTATATATTGATATCAGTGTGTATAGTTTGACAATTTGACACTTATGTTCCCATGTGATGGTAATCTCCTCAATGGTAATCATTTTATAGATAATTTCCAAATAATAGTTTGCCTGCATAAAATCAAGACAAAAAAGCAAATTATTAATCTGGACAATATATTTGTCAAGCCGCTCCACAGAAAAAACAAAATCATTACAACTGTTTTTTTGTTCCTTTAACACACCTACATTTACCTCAATCACAAAGCCCTTGCCAATAATATAGCGATAAAATCTATCCCACAACGGCTTCATATGTGACAGTGGTACTTTCGCCTCATTATAGGCAGCGAGAACAATTATATTATGACTTATCCCATCCTCTATTAAATTATGAATAAAATGCATTGTTGAACCATTTGCATATTGTATATCATTCAGAAGAAAAATTACCTGCTGGTCTCCTGCAAGATGCGAGATAAGATTAACGACAGCCGTTGCAATCTTTTCCTGCTCAAATGCAACCTCATCAATCAAAAGATTTTCTTCCCGAATACACATTCCACTCTGCAAAAAACTTTTAAAAACAGAGCGATGTAAACTATAAACATCACAAATATCAAGCAGATTGTCAATCTCATCCTCCGATAGTTTTCCAAATGCACTTCCCAAGAAATCAAGAAACGGTTCAAACACACTGACAATCTCCGACAGATAAAAATCATGCAGACAGACAACGGCTTCTGGATTTTCTTGTTTCATCTGCGTTTTCCATTCTTGTGTGAATGCAAATGTATTGTAATGCCGTAACAGCATAAAGCTTTCGTTCCTTTCACTGAAACTAAAACGCATCTTATCCATAATACCATTTCTTGTATCCTTGTTCATCACATACACCTCAGCTACCAAATAATTTCGGACCAATCACTAATTCCGATGTATGACTTGGCCCATTCCAGATACTGTGTAGAGTTTATCCCATCCATCTCATTATAGATTGTTTGCGAAAAAGCATCCATGCTTGCATCCATTCCTGGATCACTATATGCGGGCAGATAGATAATCTCATCAATATACGGATTATCCATCACCGCAGCATAGGATGCACACAACGCAGCTGCCTGTGTCTCACTTCCTTGCTTGTTGGAAAGACCAATCTCACTCAATATAATATGTCTTACATTTCCGTCTGCATCCAACATTGCAGGTGTTCGCATAAAATCAGTCAGCACAGAAAGATTCTGGAAAGTAACAATCTCTCCCGCTGCAACCTGAGCTGCATAAATACTGCCATCTTTACAGCCTGACATATCCCAAAATTTAGCATATCCCATTGGGTTGGTATATGGATGCTGTGCCACTCCCCAGTTAATATCGCCTTCCAACTTCATCAATGACTGAAATTTCTCTAAGAAATCCTTTCCGTCCATATACTGATAGTACTCTTTATCAGAAGGGGTGAAATTTCTATCCCATATCTGGTCAATACAAACATAAACCCGTGCATTGGCATTTGTGCTCATAATTGCATTGTACATAACTCGAAATACCTGTGTGTATTCCTTTATATATGTATCCCAGTCTGTCCATGCCATATAATTCCATAAACGTGTGTTTACTTCATTACCTATAATCCAATTTTCGCCGCCCTTTGAGTTCGCTACATAATACTCCATCATAGTGGCAAGCGTTCTAACTCCTTCCTCATCCGACGCATTGAACATATAGTACATTGGTTTTTTAATTTTTTTGGAGTCTGTCCTTCTTGCCTCTTTTCTGGCCATTGGATGCGTCAATGCCCTGCTGTCTCCTGTATTTAACACCTGAAGCGTCTTGAATTTCCATGCGACTTGTGGCCCAAAAGTACCATCCATAAAAATATTATTAAACTCTTCCCCTTGTGTCGACTTCTTGTTGCGGGCATACCGTTTTAATGTATTCCAAGCAAGTTCCTCTGGATTTGTAATATATGTAGGTTCTGTCACCATATGAAGAACTCCCCCACTTTTAATCCCCATTGCAAACTTGGAGTACAGTTTCGTATCCTGCTGCTTGAAATTAACTGGAAAGGTAAAACTTGGCATTGCTTCCAACTGCTGCATACTTTTATAGCCAAGCACTTTTGTACTTTCCCGAATATGATATTGATAAGGCGCCAGCTCAAACAGATAAAGCATTCCATCATCGGAAACTGGCAGTTCATTGCTTAACGCTGCAGTATAAGTCACTGTGCCATTTTTCTCCACAGTACAGCGTACATTCCTTGAAATTGTCCCATGCCTTCCAGCAATAACATCCATATCAACACTGTCTGTAGTATTTTCCAAAATCTGATCGCCAACTACTTCGGCGGCATAGGAACGAACCCCCATGCCGCCAGCAAATATGCCTACAACCAGGCATATAACGATATTTCGTTTCAGTCTATATAATCTTTGCATTGTATACATTCCTTTTAATCGTTTGGTAACTTTTCTATCAAAATCATTCCTATTATACCAAACCATCACCCCTACGTCAATGTATATTGTTGTCCTCCTAAAATATGTTTGAAAAATCAGTTACTGTTTAAGCTTTACGTTTTATGATCTGCGCCAAATTTAATCGGAGGCGTCCGCCACGGCTCCTTCATCTGGCAAGTCCTGTAAATACCTGTTAAATATCAATATCACCTTAAACAAATCTCCATCCACAACAATTTTCATATCACCACCGTTGAGTTTCATCAAGCTCTGCGCTATAGAAAGACCAAGCCCATGCCCCTCTGTGCTGCGGGATTTGTCTCCTCGCACAAATCGCTCCATCAATTCCTCCCCGCTGATATTCAAAGGAAAGCTGGAAATATTCCGAAATGTGATGCTCACACAAATGCTCGTAGCCTCCAAATTGATATATACCCTTGAACCTGACTGTGCATATTTGCAAATATTATTCATCAAATTATCAATGACACGCCAGACATGTCTGCCATCAGCCATAATATAAACTGTTTCCTCAGGCTTACTGACAATTAATTCCAGTCCAGCAGCTTTGAGCTTTTCCTCAAATTCTCCCACTGTCTGCGTCACAAAAACACCAGCTTCAAGCTGTTGGCTGACGACAGTCATATTCCCAGAAGAAGCTTTGGAAGCCTCCACCAAATCTTCAATCAGCTTTTTTAATTTGGAGGACTGTCTGTCAAGCACTTCAAGATACTCTGTTGCCTTATCATTGTGCAATTCTTCTTTTGAGAGCAAATCAACATAATTAATAATTGACGTGAGTGGTGTCTTAATATCATGGGATACATTTGTAATCAGCTCTGTCTTAAGCCGCTCACTTTTCATGCGCTCATCAACCGCCCTTGACATGCCTTCGCTAATCCGATTTAAATTTTCTCCATGTTTTCTGCACTCCCAAACCATTTTACCAGTGTCAATCTTATATGAAAGATTTCCCTCCGCCATATTTTGACTTGCTTTTTGCAAGGTATAAAGCTGAACTGCCAACGTAAACAGAACAACACAAAGTATCAGTTTTTCCACAAACCAGAACCCATAGATTGTATCTCTGCTAAAATTTATCAGAATAAAACTCTCTATAAAAGAGAGAATGCCCAGAATAAAAATTGTTTTCCACAACAAGGATATGTTTTTTAACAGATATGCAAAGCAATTGCGGCACCAATTGTATACACGATAGCAGATACTGTTCCGCCACCATTTACCTATTTTTAGACGTACACACAAGCTAAGGATATATTCAAGTGCAAGTACTGTCATTATTATGCCAATCACGCCCATAAATTCGATACAAACCAGCATATATCGTGGTAGTTCAGCCTCTTTTACAGTATATATGCCCATAAAAGCCAAAATAATTTCTATAATAAATATAGCAATACTAAATACATCAATTGGAATCCTATCAAACAGTGTACATACAATCCCCTCTTCTCCTCTGCGATGCCCAGCCGCATAGACAAGAAAACCAAAGGATAGTATCATTACAAAAATACTTAGCCCAAATCTCTGATAAAAATTTTCATCTGTCATATCGAAATAAAATTGAACAATCCACCCTTGCTGACTATATCTGCCATTTATCATATCTATCGGAACAAAGTCAGGAACGATAGACGCTACCCAATAACTTTTCAGTGAAATCTCTTCCTCGACAACAAGTGTAAAATTCTCATTTAAATAGTATCCCGGCTTATCAATAAAAAGATTATCTGGCAAACTATTAGAGTCAATTATAGTCAGCTCATCGCCTCGTATACTTCTGATATCATCCAAAAGAATTGTTCCCCAATCATTACAGCTGAATGCCGTATTATTCAAGTCTGCCAAATTTACAAAACTTCCTGACTCACCAAGGATTTTCTCTAAAGATTTTGTATCTTCTATCTCCTCAGAAACACTTGACTCTGCTATAGGTTCTTCCATCCAAGGTATCTTTTCCACTGGATTTTTACGCTCTAGCCTATATGCTTTTTTTGTAAAGTCATAAATATAATAATAAACCATCCACGTATCTTGTGTCTTATAAGCAATAGACACACTTTGCACAGGATAATAACTGTCTTCTGCATGATAATAAATAATTCCTTTTGCCACATCATAGCAAATTTTATCCGCATAATAGTGCGTTAACTGTACAGCACTATCTTCGTCAAATACATCATCTGTATAGCTCCCATAATAACCCCTTTCCATATAATGCAGAAATCCTTCACTATCTTCTAAAATTTTACACAAATATAGCTGTTCGGGTTCCACTGCGGCAAGCTCATCGTCTGTCATATTTGTCTCCTGGTAAGAATTACGGTCATGAAAATCAATCTTTTCAAAGTTATCTGATTTTAATATGCCATATTTAAAATAACTCTCTTCCAAATATTCTGCATAATATCCATTACCAACATTGAGATGGTTTATTGCCTCCATTGAATACCTTGCATTAATATTTTCATAGACACTTTTCAATACTTCATGGCGGCTCTTATCCGTTAAATTTTCAGACATTCCTATCAAAAAGCATATCCCTAACAAAACGCAACTTATCACCGAGATAATAAAAAGTATCCTTGCAATCAATTTCGCCAATAAGGATCCTCTTATCTTTTTCACCTTAAACATCACCTTTTCCCTTTCCTGTTTCCAGTTTGTAGCCTCGTCCCCAGACTGATTTTAAATATCTTGGTTCAGCCGGATTATACTCCAGCTTTTCCCGCAGATGTCTGATATGGACTGCCACTGTATTTTCTGTGCCAAAAGGACTGTCATTCCACACAGCAGCATAAATCTGTGCTGGAGAATAAACTTTTCCGGGATTTTCCATAAGAAATTTCAAAATATCATACTCTGTTGGTGTCAATGCCACTTTTTCACCGTCAAGCGTCGCTTCTTTTGTGCGGTCATCTATCGCAATACCTCCAATAGTCAATATTTCACTCACCTCTGGCATCACTCTGCTGCCAAGCTGCATATAGCGTCTTAACTGAGATTTCACTCGCGCCTGAAGCTCCACTAAATTAAATGGCTTTGTTACATAGTCATCTGCACCAATGTTGAGCCCAAAGACCTTATCTGTATCTTCACTCTTGGCTGTCAGCATAATGACAGGCACATTGCTCTGCTCCCGCAACTTTACCATAGCTGTAATGCCATCCATCACTGGCATCATGATATCCATAAGCACCAGATGAATCTCCTCCTGCGAAAGTATTGCTAAAGCCTCCTTCCCATTGTGAGCTTCATATACCTGATACCCTTCCGCTGTCAGATAAATTCTTAACGCTGACACAATATCTTTCTCATCATCACATACCAGTACATTGTACATTTTCTTCTCTCCCCAGTTTTCAGTTCCTTACAAACACAGTATAAACAGTATTTTATTAAATTCCAATTAGGTAAATGTTTAAGACTTGTTTAAGATTATATTTAATATGTCCTTTCCTCGCATTGCCTCATACCAGCGTTTTGGAATATTGCTAAACCCAAATGCAATTCCAGCAAGCCCACCTGTAACACATGCTGTTGTGTCCGTATCATCACCAAGCATAATTGCTCGTTTTACTGCCTCCTCATAGCTTGATGCAGCTTCCATAATCATAAATGCACTGCGCAGGCAATCCACCACATATCCAGAACCATTTCCAATCCAAGATTCTTCCGGCCGCACACTCCATTCAAACTCTTGTTCATATTCCGGCATTATCTCATAAATTTCTCTTAAAACTGTAATTGCACTCTCAAGGGCTGACGAAAACTCTATCCCATTTAGCAAATAACGCGCCACTAAACAATACAGCGCACAACAGACTTGATTGCACAGATTTCCATGCGTAATCAGACACTGCCTATGTGCATCTAAGACCAACTCCTTATCCGTTCCTTTGTGCCAAAGTGCAAGCGGCAGCACACGCATAAGCGCACCATTTCCCTTGCCATTTGGGCGCAAAAAACCACACTCCTCTGGCGCTTTTCCAGTTCTGTAAGCATTTAGTGCCTCGCCTGTCTGTATCCCAACATCAAAAACAATGCCATCCACTGCCCACTTTCCTTGTATATACCACGCCAGCAATCTATCCGAAAAGTCTTTTAATTGAAATGAACCACAACTTATAAGACTATCTAACAGGCAAAGCGCCTGCGCACCATCATCTGACCATGTACCCGGTTCAATATTGGAATGCGCCCTATAAAATCCAAGCGGCGGCTGCATTTCAATTTCTTCATAAGGCGGAATTTCCTCTGCGGAATGAAATTCATAGGGAACTCCTAGCGCATCACCAATTAACAGCCCGTATAAACCGCCCTTCCACTTTTCCATCTGATTATAATAATTCATAAAATTGCCTTTCATTAATCCTTTATTTGCGCAAAAAGTATCTCTTTTATTCTTTCTTATAAATTTGTACGAAACATTTGTTTCAACTATTCCCGACACCACTTTACACCGTTTTTTATAACACGCAATTCCATATTGATAATTCTCATACTATTATCCATTAACATACTCTCATATTCGACCCCTATTATATAATGAAATATAACACAAACTGTTTCTTTTGAAAAGTAACAAACCAATGCGATGTTACTTTTCAAAGCCAAATTCAACAGTATCTTACCGCTTAACAAATCTTATCAAATAGATAATATATAGAGTTAAAGAATAAATCATATTTGAAAACTGCTTAGAAAGAGAAGCTTGACAATGAAACACAAAAAATATTCGCACAAGGCTGGACCATTCATTATTGGATTCATAAGAACGAAAATAACCCAAACTGTATTGTTTTTACTTATGGCCTAATCCTCTGACCACACTATGTTTGAAAAGCAAGCCACATATCATATGGCTTGCTTCTGGAATACCAATATCTTATAATAAACACAACTATAGCAAAACTACATATTCTTCTTTTTAACAGGAAGCCATATTTCTGTATAATAGTTCTCGTCTTCTGTTCCATTGGGATATTTGTCGGGTGCGTCATACATTTCAACACAATACCCCGCTGCAAACTCATAATCCTGCAATGTCGGCAACCATTCAGAAAATATTTTCTCATTGACATCTTGAAGTGCTTGTGGAAGCGCACCTTTACATGGAAAAACTGCCCATGTGAATGCCGGAATCACGCGCACCTCAAATCCCTTTGGAATTTCCACAGATGGATTGTAAATATCCGCAATCAGGTATTCAAATCGCTCATTCCCCATCTGTGGATCAATATTAATACCAAACATTCCACACACATACTTTCCCGCTCCGGAAGTAAAATGCTCCTGCCAAAATACTGGAACCTCCTTTTTTGCATTCTCATAGTCAAATATCTTTGACGCTGCGAGAACAGTAAACGCCCCTTTGTCTGTAATTCTGTAATCCATTGCATAACCACCTTTCAACGATATTGTTAATTTCAGCGGTGCAAACGCCTTAAGCATGGTTTTATCTCTGCGCGCAGCCGACGGCGAGCTTCCATGAAATCGTATAAATGCCTTAGTAAAGCTGTCAGGCGAATCGTATCCATATTTCATGGCAAGTGCTGTTATTGTAATGTCACTGCACATTAGCTCCGCTCCGGCAAGTGCTAATCTGCGATTTCTGATGTACTCTGTAATAGAATATCCGCACAAAATACGAAATCCCTTATGAAAATAAAACGGGGAAATATTTACATGCGTTGCCACATCATACATCGTTATCTCCTCTGTGATATTCCTTTCAATATAACTGACTGCCTCCCTGATTGCCTCTGTCCATTCCATACTTATCACCTCTCCGCTGTAACTACAGTATACAAACGATAAACAGCCCTGTCCCGACATAGTTTGCTCTCTTTTGTCTAAAAATTTAGGAATGCCATCGATTTCTCATATTTTTCTATTCTACTACTGTCAATCGATATCTCGAAGCATACCTTTTGCCTCGTTAAACGTTCTTCCAACTGCTCCTTTTAATGTAATTGAAATCACTGGAAATTTTTCCATATACTCCTCACAAAGTTTTTTTCTTTGAAAATCTCAAGTCCATCAAACAAAGCACTATCACTGCCAATCTCAAAAAAATTTTTTAGCACACTCATAGTTAGGGGTTTGCCAAAACGCCTTGGACGCGTGAAAAGATTCACTTTTGCCCAATTTTCCATAAGTTCTCTAATAAACCCTGTTTTAAACTGAAATATTGGGATTAAAATATTAAAGTCTTTACAAAATATATGTCAGTTATTCTTCTACAACTCCTTCGTGCTAAAAGTATTATATCCTTCGTAATAATAACTCACATCAATGCCCTTCATATATACTTCCCTATCATCAATTTTATCTGTCAAAGCACCTTTAATCAAAACTTTAATTTCCACATCCTTAATAGGACTTCTTTCCATAGCAAGCAAATAATCTTCTTTGTCTACTTTGCTCCAATCAATAACTACCTTTAACTCTTTTTTTAAAATCAAATCAAGCCATATTCGAGTACTTCTTCCATTTCCTTCTTTAAACGGATGGGCAACATTCATCTCCACATATTTTTCAATAATTTCATTATATGTTGATTGGGGCATATCATCAATATGTTTTAGTGCAGCTTCCAAATACATTACAGACGCAAATCTAAAATTTCCTTTTGCAATATTTACTGTTCTTAACTCTCCAGCGAAATCATAGATCTCCTCAAAAAGAATTTTGTGAATTTTTGCAAGCCCTGAAAATTTTCCAATTTCATGTTCTTTGATAATATATTTCTCGTATATTCCAAGTGCTTTTATTTTGCTTATCCTCTCTTCCACTCTTGCAAGTTCTGCGGAATTTGTAATACCCAATTTATTTTTTAAAATCATGTTAATTCTCCATAAATCTATTATTTTATTTTTTACTTTTTCCCATTTCTCTATATCTCAAAATGTAATTTTCTATATACATTTTTCCACTCATTATAAAATATCATATACGTACCATAATCTAATTTTGCAATTCCTTCAGTACATTGGTATTATAATATATGTTTTTTAATATTACCTTTTCTCCATTCTAATTAAATTCACAAATAAAGTAATCAATTCTGCTGATTTCATTTTTTTAACCCACGACCAAAATAATCACGCATCCGCTTTTCATCGTTACAGGAGGCTCTGAGCAGTTTGGAAAACATGCTGATGTCGTCTATATATTGGGAATACACGCAAAAAACATCTTCATCCGAATCAAAATGGAATATATCTACTCCGCTATTGTTCTCTTCCCACTCTTCTATAACTCCCGTTACAAGAGTTTCCCAGTCTTTACTGCTGCCCTTCAATCCTATTTTTTTGAATGTATCGACTTTAAACCCATCACTAATTTTTAGCAAAAGTGATAAGGCATACGGGTGGTGTTCTACAAAAAAGAATGGTGCAATATCTTCTGGCTTAGTTTGTATTTCAAATGGTGGGCGGGTTTCGGGAGGCCACCAAGGAAACCAGGGAAACCATTCCCATTCATTATCTTCTCGCTGTCCGTATTGTTCTATTTTCTTCATTTTATCCCCCTTTTGAAAAATCTAATTTGGTTAACTTATGACTTTATATAAAGAAATGTATTTTTATGCAGACATTTGATCAGACACAATAAAACGAATTGTAACTAAAAATATTGTAACTTTTTAAGACAAATCTGTAAAGTAAAATCCTGATATGTTATAATAAACCCATATCAAACAAAACTCTACTATTTTTTGAAAGGCGGAACACAATATGCTCACATTTGAAAAAACTTCCCCTGAGGAAACTGGCATTCCAAGCGAATGTATCACTCACTTGATAGACAGACTGCAAAAGCGACAAATTCCTATGCACAGCCTTCTGCTCATGCATTGTGGCAAATTAATTTTTGAGGGATATTATGCTCCCTTAACAGCAACGAGTCTGCATCGCATGTTTTCTATTAGTAAAAGTTTTACCTCTATTGCAATTGGTCTGCTTATTGATGAAGGTATTATCTCACTCGAAGACCCAATTATAAAATATTTTCCTGAAAAACTACCCACTCAGGGTGATATACACCCGTGGATTGCCCAGATGACCATTAAAGATATGCTAATGATGCGCACATGCCACGCTTCCACTACCTATAAACTTGACATGTCGTCAGATTGGGTGGCAAGCTATTTTACCACGCCTCCTACACATCCATCTGGAACCATATTTCATTATGATACATCTGCTGCCCATACGCTTTGTGCATTAGTGGAAAAACTAACTGGACAAAATATGCTCGACTATATGAAAGAAAAATTACAAATCCTTGGATTTTCCAAAGAATCCTATATGATAAAAGACCCATTCGGGGTATCAATGGGCGGTAGTGGTCTGGTTGCACTCCCAATAGATATGATGAAGTTTGGTTACTTTATTGCACACAGAGGATTTGTCCTTGGAGAACAGTTGCTATCATCTTCCTACATTGATATGGCAGTATCCCCGCTAACGTCAAACTGCGTAACAGCTCCGCTTCCAAGTGAGGCACAAGGATACGGTCTTCAATTTTGGCGCAATGAGCGAAATGGATTTACTTGTTATGGAATGGGTGGGCAACTTATCATTTTCCTGCCAGAATACCAGCTTATCTGTGTGACAACGGCAGATACACAAAGCGTACAAGGTGGCAATCAACAGATTTACGATGCACTTTACGAAGAACTTCTTCCCTATATCCAAGAACAGCCGCTTCCTCGCAATGAAATGACTGAAAAAGCACTTAATAAGATGCTTTCCTCCCTTGCAATCAAACCTCTAATAAATACCTTTACACTAGACACACCAACCAAAGACACTTCCATAAAAAATATCTGCGTTCCGGAATATTTTTATAATATAAATGGAAAAACATTTTATGTCCAGAATGAAACATCTGATTTTCAAAGCTTTTGTGTTCTTTTTAAGGAAAATACAGGAACTTTGTCTTTCACACACAAAGATACACCTTATACAATCTCATTTGGCATAGGTTTGATGCAGACAGGGTCTTTCCCAATCTACAACCTACAATATGCTGCGAGCGGCGCATGGCTTTTTGATGGCACTTTTCTTATAAAAGTACATATTATTGACGCATATGTTAGCACTGTACAGTTTCAACTGTCTTTTCAGAATGATGCACTAACTCTATTCATGACCAAAAAGGAAGAAAGCCTGTTTCATGAATTTAACGGACATCTTTATTGTAAAATGCAATCTGTAAAAGCGATTTAAAAAAATTAAAGACAAATCATTACAGGAGGATTATTATGTATTGCACTTCCACACAACTAAAATTGCTAAGTGAACATGAGCTTGTATCCTACGAGCGCCAAGGGAAATTAAAACTGCCACAGTCATACTGTGATTTTATGAAAACATATGGTGATGGAACATATAACGGCACAATTTGCATCAATTCGCCCGATTTTCATTTAATAAATATAATATTTTTATCAACAGGATTATAATTTCTTTTACAAGCATGACTATCTTATGTTGTGTTTATGTGCTACAATGTAACTGTACTGTGAGGTGAGTTAAATGAAGATTGACCGATTGATTGGTATTATAACGATTTTATTGCAAAAAGATAAAGTAACAGCCCCAGAACTAGCAAAGCGTTTTGAAGTATCACGGAGAACTATCAATAGGGATATTGAAGACATAAGCAAGGCAGGTATTCCAATTGTTACAACACAAGGCAATGGTGGTGGCATTTCAATTCTGGACAGCTATAAACTGGATAAAACTCTGCTTAATAACGATGAACTGCAAGCAATTTTTTGGGGATTAAAGGGCATTGACAGTGTTTCAAAAACTTCGTATTTTACAAAAATGATTGAAAAACTATCTGGAAAGAATAACCATATTCAAGAAGATGATAGCATTATCATTGACCTTTCATCACATTACCAAAAGCCTTTAACTCAAAAAATTGAAACAATAAAAAATGCAATCCATACCAAGCAATGTATTTCATTTAGATATTATTATGCAAAGGGCGAAAGTGTAAAATGTATAGAGCCATATCATATAATATTCAAATGGTCATCGTGGTATGTATTTGGATATTGTCTTGACAGGAAAGCATATCGCCTGTTTAAGCTAAACCGTTTATGGAATATTAGCTTTCTTGATAAAGAATTTACACCTCGCAAGATACCAGAGAGTGAATTGCAATTTGACGATTATTTTTCATCCAATTCAATTCACCTTAAAGCAGTTTTTTCTAAAAGTGAAACATATCGGTTGATAGAAGAATATGGTGTTAATTGTTATAGTCTCACAGATGGAGGAGAATTACTTTTAGAACGGGATTTTGCAAGTTATGATAATATGCGGTCATGGGTATTTGGGTTTGGAGATAAGGTTAAAGTATTGGAACCTGAACAGCTTCGTGAAGATAGAAAAAAACAGGCAGCAGCAATATTAAAAATGAAAGGCTGAGATATGGAAATATAAAACATAGAAAAATGATTTAAAAAACATACCTGGTGTTGGAAAAAAATATGGAGCAACATTTTTTAACATAGTAATATTTACAATAGATGATTTAATTGGAAAAAAATCCCGAAGAACTGTTCTTAAAAGATTCTTTATTTAAAGGATCTCAGGATGACAGGTGCGTCTTATATGCTTTTCGTTTAGCTGTATATTACACAAATAATGATTCTCATGAGCCAGAAAAATTAAAATGATGGAATTGGAAGAATAAAAATAATATCAATAAAGCAACACGACACAGCGCTGTCGTGTTTACTTTGTTATACTGTACCTACCAAATTTAGGAGGTTATATTATTATGATTGAGTCAAGATGTGGACTGTTGTGCAGTGAATGCAGTTTCCGTGAAACAATGGAGTGTAAGGGCTGTGTGAATATTGACAAGCCTTTCTGGGCAGACAGTTGTCCCATTAAATCCTGTTGCGAAAAAAAGGGGCTACAACATTGCGGAGAATGTGATGATTTTGTTTGCACGCTATTACATACTTTTGCCTATGATATGGAGCAGAGTGATAATGGTGCAAGAATTGAACAATGTAAAGGGTGGTGTAGAAATAATGGCTTCAAGTAAAGAGTATCTTAGCTTTATTTTGGAGCAATTATCTGATTTAGATGATATAGCTTACAGGGCTATGATGGGTGAATACATTATTTATTATCGTGGTAAAATTGTCGGTGGAATATATGATGATAGATTACTTATAAAACCTACAAAATCTGCTTTAGAATGTATACCGACAGTTACTTACGAGTTGCCGTATGATGGGGCAAAAGAAATGTTGTTAGTTGATGAAGTTGATAGCAAAAAGTTTCTTACAAAGCTATTTGAAGCCATGTATGATGAATTGCCGTTGCCCAGACCAAGACGAAAAAAGGATGGAGTATGCTGACAATGAACGAAATAGAATGGATACATTGTTCTGTTTGCGGCAATAAAACCCGTAACAAAATTAGAACAGATACAGTTTTGAAAAAGTACCCTCTCTACTGTCCGAAATGTAAACAGGAAACCTTGATTGTTCGGGCAGTTATCCATCTGCACATCCGAAGTAAATTTTATCCTTACATAGCGATCCGCTGCCCTTTCCATACAGGGACACAAAGCATAAGGTTGACAAAACAGTGTCCGTTGAGGTAATTGGAGCCATTGTGTGCAACATGGTCGAAAAGTTTTGAAACATTCTCAAACTTTTTTCCAAACTTTGCCGACACGGTGTCATCAATGCATAGAAAGACAGGCTGGGAACGCTGGGACTGGGGAATCAAGTTTAGAGCCATGCATGCTGTCGCATTCATGAAACTCGAATAATCAATTTTTACATAAGTACATGCATAATAAAAAGCATTCAATGATTTCGCTATTATGCTGGACAGAAAATGATTATAGAGAAACCATATGAAATGAACCGATTCCATTGCAAGTATGGATAATACTAGCAAAAACAGTGTCTCTGCGGTGGGAGCAGGAAACTTTTCAAAATAAATATAAAAATACTGGTGAAACCTATCAATTATGGTTCCTTTATTGTATAATGAATTTATCGTACAGGATCACTTTCCTTTGTAATGATTGTTTGCAAACTCATTATACATCAGAAATTCTTGTACGATACTTTTTTATTTTAAAAACTTGTAAAGTGGTGTTATTATAACATACAATACATAATTGTATCTACTTTTTTAGTATAGCTCCACTCCGGGCGAATATGAAAAGCAATATCTGAAATCATGCGTTTATCGTGATATAACTTTTACTATTCCTTTGGACATCGCTTTTAAAATCTGATATACTATTTGTTATAAAATAGGTTAAAATATATTTTAGACTCACAGCACAATCCTTATCTTCAGAAAGAAGGAGCATCACGATGAATTATGACGAAATAAAAAATCACTTTTATGGTACTTTAGGTTTTATACAGTTACTTGACATGAAAATTACAGAACTTTCGGAAGGTTATTGTAAAGGCGAGATGCCCTTAAAACCCGAAATACTCAATCCCCTAGGCACGGTACATGGCGGTTGCACTTTTGCTTTGGCTGACACCATTGGCGGCAGTGCTGCACTCACGCATGGAAAGAGTGTTGTGACAGTCAACAGCAATATTCATTATCTGGCACCTGCTTGTAATACGGACAAGTTAATTGCAGAAGCAAAAGAGATAAAATATGGTTCCTCCATCGCTGTTTATGAAGTAAATGTTTACAAAACAGATGGCACAATGGTTGCTGCCTCCACCCAATCCTATTTTGTGTTTCAGAACAAATAATTTTAAAAGTCAGGCAATGTATTTTATTGCCTGACAAAAAACGGTTCTTTCACAATTATTTATTGTATAAGTTTCTCTTATCAATTACACGTACTGCCTTGCCTTCACTTCTAGTAATCGTTTTGGGTTCAATAATTTTTACATCTACTTTAATGCCAAGCATTGACTTCAAACCTGACACAATCGATTTTTCTCGTTCTGCAATATTAAATGTAGCATCTGCAGCCATCTCAGGTGTCTTTTCCACTTGAACCTCAATTGTGTCATTATTGCCAATACGGTCTACAAAAATCTGATAATTTGCTTCATACCCTTTGTTTAATAAAACAGCCTCAATCTGTGATGGCCATACATTGACTCCTTTCACCACCATCATATCATCACTTCGTCCCATAGGCTTATGCATACGAATATGTGTACGCCCACAAGAACATTTTTTTCTTGTTAAATAACAAAGATCGCGCGTGCGATATCTTAAAAGTGGAAATGCTTTTTTGGTGATACAAGTAAATACCAGCTCTCCAACCTCACCTTCCGGCAAAACCTCACCAGTGTCAGGATTAATAATTTCTGGAATAAAATGATCTTCCTGAACATGCATTCCTTGTTGTTCCTCACATTCAAAAGACACACCCGGGCCAGAAATTTCAGTGAGCCCATAAATATCATACGCCTTAATTCCCAGTGACTTTTCAATATTTTTACGCATCTCTTCTGTCCACGGTTCTGCGCCAAAAATTCCTGCCTTTAACTGAATCTTATCCTGAAGCCCTCTCTCATGAATCGCTTCTCCAAGATTTGCAGCATAAGAAGGCGTACAGCAAAGTATCGTGGAACCAAGATCCGTCATAAATTGCAGTTGTCGTTCTGTATTTCCTGACGACATTGGAAGGGTCAGGCAACCTACCTTGTGCGAACCGCCATTTAATCCCGGACCTCCTGTAAAAAGACCATAGCCATAACATACATGGCACACATCATCCTTTGTACCACCTGCTGCTACAATCGCTCTCGCACAGCATTCCTCCCACACATCAACATCTTCCTGTGTATAAAATGCTACTACACGGCGGCCCGTCGTACCGCTTGTCGATTGAATGCGTACACATTCCGATAAAGGCACTCCCAAAAGTCCATATGGATACTGATCTCTCAAATCATCCTTGCTGATAAAGGGAAGTTTATGTAAATCCTCAATTCCCTTTATATCCTCTGGTTTTACACCTGCCTCATCCATCTTGTGCCGATAAAATTTTACATTGTCATACACATATTTTACCTGACAAATCAGCCGCTCACTCTGCAAAGACTGAATCTGCTCTACAGGCATTGTTTCAATTTCCGGTTGATAATACATTTTCATCGAAAATTCTCCTTCGCTTTAATCTATTAAAGTAATGCACTTTTAAAGTGTATCACACTTTTTACAAAATGTTAATATATTTTTATTACAAAAAGAGACTACCCCATGAAAAACTTCATGATGATAACCCCTTTCTGATAATTCCTTATTCAATTATGCGTTCTGCTTTGCAAGCTCTGCAAGTGTCTTGAAACCTTCTGCGTCATTGACAGCCAACTCTGCGAGCATCTTTCTGTTAATATCAACTCCCGCAACCTTCAATCCATGCATCATCTTGCTGTAAGACAAGCCGTTCAATCTCGCTGCTGCATTGATTCGTGCAATCCAAAGCTGTCTAAATTGACGTTTTCTCTCTTTTCTGCCAGCATAAGAGGAAGCCAATGCTCTCATAACGGACTGCTTTGCTACTCTATACTGTTTTGATCTTGCACCCCTGTATCCTTTTGCAAGCTTCAACACTCTATTATGCTTTTTCTTTGCGTTTAAACCGCCTTTAATTCTTGCCATTTCTCAAATCCTCCTAACAAATATTCACTCCGCCGCTTCTTACAAATACGGTAAAATCTTCTTCATATTCTTAACATTGGTTACATCTGTAATTGCAGCCTTTCTGAGATTTCTCTTTCTCTTCGTGGTCTTCTTTGTCAAGATATGGCTCTTATAAGCTTTTGCTCTCTTTAATTTACCTGTTCCTGTCACTCTAAAGCGCTTTGCAGCCGATCTGCTGGTTTTCATTTTTGGCATAACTGTTTCCTCCTATACTTCAATATTAACATCTATCTTTTAACTGACCCAAGCCGTGTTATCTCTGATAACTGCTTATCGTTTCTCAGCTAAAAACATGGTCATACTCCTACCCTCTACTTTTGGTTCCTTCTCAACCACTGCGACATCACTTAATCTCTCACCGAACTCTATTAGGATATGTTTGCTGTTTTGCATATGCGCCATCTCACGCCCTCTAAATCGCAATGTCACTTTTACTTTGTCGCCTTTGGTAAGGAATTTTCGGGCAGCATTTATCTTCGTGTTCAAGTCATTAGTGTCGATATTTGGAGATAAACGAATCTCTTTCACGTCAATTATTTTCTGCTTCTTCTTTGCTTCCTTCTCTTTTCTTGTCTGTTCATACTTGAACTTCCCATAATCAACAATCTTACACACAGGTGGCTTTGCTGTGGGCGCTATCTTCACAAGATCGACTCCTGCTTCCTCTGCCAATCTCATGGCTTCCCTAGAGGACATAATACCTAGCTGTGCCCCATCCTCACCAATCACGCGTACCTCTCTGTCCCTAATTTGCTCGTTAATCATTAAATCGCTAATAACCTTACACCTCCATAAAATAAATCATAAGAAAATATTTAAAATAGTAAAAAGTGGATAACCGCAAGATTATCCACTTCACTTTTATTTTTATCCAATATATACACAAAAAACATACTAGAATAAAATCAAAAATATAAACGCCTATCAGCTCAATTGCCATAGGGTGAGAGTGGATACTCTGCTTTCCTGTTTCTGTCTGAGTCATCTCAAACATTAACACTTTATCACAGTATTCCCTCTCTGTCAATCACTTTTTTAATTTTATTATTTTTCGCGGAAAGTCGCGCAGAGTGTCTCCCCACTTGTGCCTGCATGGTTCCCTTTAATATCAACATGATCTGCACTGCAGCGATAATCCGTATTGTAAACACATTTTACCGCCTCACAGTCAATGCTAATGTGCTGACTTGGGTGCGATACAGCACTTGTAAAGCTATCACCGCTTCTTTTATGAAAACTTTCACAACAAGTATCCTCACAGTCACAAGAATGCTTGCCGCCCACCATAATATCACCTTTGCAGCAACAGTGGTCTTTGTTATACGTACAATTGCATACTCCACAGGTTAATTCAGACATAATTCCCTCCTATTTTATCACACCTTTAGTTCTTCTTTTTGGCAACATCTGCCAAAAACAATTCGGAACGATTTAAACAGAACTGATTCTGCGTAGTTCCTTGTGGTTAGTATGACTGACTTTATCCTGCGTTATTCTTATTTTTTTAATTTTAACATTTTTAATATCTTTGGCAAAAAGCCCCTATTTTTCTTCCACTTGCAGTTCCGCCCGAATTGTCTTATTTTTGATTTCCTCTGTGATGTCTGCAATAAAACGATCCAATAATTTTGCCCCTTCATCACCTGCAAAACGGCTTCTGACAGACACCGTATTATCTGCCTCCTCCTGCTGTCCTACCACAAGCATATACGGCAATTTATCGAGTCTCGCCTCACGGATTTTAAAGCCAATTTTTTCGGAACGATTGTCAACTGTCGCGTCAATGCCTGCTTTTTTCAATTCTTTGCAAACTTTCTGTGCATAGTCTTCATATTTGTCAGAAATTGGAAGCACTCGCACCTGCTCTGCACAGAGCCATGTTGGGAATTTTCCAGCATACTTCTCAATCAACCACGCCAGCGTGCGCTCGTAGCAGCCCATTGAAGTTCTGTGAATAATATAAGGACGCACTTTCTCTCCATTCTGGTCAATATAATACATATCAAACTGTTCTGCAAGCAATGCATCCCACTGAATTGTAATCATTGTGTCTTCCTTGCCATACACATTCTTTGCGTTGATGTCTACCTTTGGACCATAAAAAGCGGCCTCTCCAACATCCTCCACAAACGGAATGCCAAGCTCTGTCAAAATATCTCGAATATGCTGTTCTGTCTCGTTCCACACCTCCGGCTCGCCTATATACTTTTCTTTGTTTTCAGGGTCCCATTTAGACAAATGATATGTTACATCATCATTTACCCCCAACGTCTCCAGACAATATTTAGCGAGCGCAAGACACCCTTTAAACTCTTCTACCATCTGGTCGGGTCTAACAATTAAATGCCCCTCAGAAATGGTAAACTGACGCACTCTGGTCAATCCATGCATTTCCCCAGAATCTTCATTTCTAAATAGCGTTGAAGTTTCACTGTATCTGCATGGAAGGTCTCTGTAAGATTTTTGCGAATTTTTATACACATAATACTGGAAGGGGCAAGTCATCGGGCGAAGCGCATATACTTCTTTGTCCTTCTCCTCGTCGCCAAACACAAACATACCTTCCTTATAATGATCCCAATGTCCCGAAATCTTGTATAAATCTGATTTTGCCATCAGCGGAGTCCTTGTTCTCATATACCCCCACTCGTTATCCTCAAGGTCTTCTATCCAGCGCTGAAGTTTCATAATCATCTTTGTTCCTTTTGGCGTAAACAATGGAAGTCCCTGTCCAATTACATCCACTGTGGTGAATAATTCCATTTCACGACCAAGTCTATTATGGTCACGGCGCTTTGCATCCTCCATGCGCTCTAAATGCGCTGCAAGCTCTTCCTTTTTATTATAGGCTGTACCATAGATGCGCTGCAAACGTGCCTTGTTAGAATCCCCTCTCCAATAGGCCATAGAAGAAGAAGTCAGCTTAAACGCTTTCACTCCCTTTGTGCTCATCAAGTGTGGTCCTGCACACAAATCTACAAAACCTCCCTGATCATAAAAACGAATCTCAGCATCTTCCGGCAAATCTTGTATCAATTCTACCTTAAATGGTTCTCCTTTTTCTTCCATAAACTTAATCGCCTCTGCCCTTGGAAGCGTAAAGCTTATAATTTCATGACCTTCTTTAATAATTGCTTTCATCTCCGCCTCAATTTTGTCCAAATCTTCTCTGGAAAATGGCTCAGAATCAAAATCATAGTAAAATCCATCATCAATCGCAGGCCCAATTGTAACCTTCGCATTTGGAAACAAACGTTTCACTGCCTCGGCAAGCACATGAGACGCAGTATGTCGAATTACATAAAGTGCTTTGGGGTCTGTCGCCGTAATAATATTAAGCGCACAATCTTTGTCAATGATGGTTCTAAGGTCCACCATTTCACCGTTAAGCTCCCCCGCACAAGCCACGCGCGCAAGTCCCTCACTAATATCTTTTGCAATGTCAATAATTGATTTTGCTTCACTATACTCTTTCACAGAACCATCTTTTAATGTAATTTTCATTTTTCCCTCTCCTTTTTATTGATTATCAACAATTGTTTTGTTGATTGAATTTTAATCTCTTTCTATTGTCAAATAGGACAATCGCAACAATTAAGATAACAGAGATTGCAGAAACAATATATGCGATCTTCCATAAAATAGGAAATTCATATGTGACGCGAATGCTGCCTTTAAAATGTGGCGGTATTGTAATGCTCACCCGATTATCTGTGCCATTTACAATACCAAACTCACTGCCAGACGCTATATCACGTGCATGATAATTGTCATAGTTCATAAGTGGTATCTCCACAGCCATTTCTGTTGTTGATGTATTTATGCAATCAAATGTTGTGACACCTCCTTTATATTGATAATTTGAAACTGTAACAAAATTTTCATCTGTAAAAATTCTACGCCAGCGAAGATTTCCCTCTATGGTATCATGAATAATATATTCTCCTCCGCTAACCGCTTTTATAACGTCTGCATCTCCATAAACCCTTTCAATATTGATGCCATTCGTATAAATCGACATAAATAAACTGTTTGCAAGGATTGTAAGCAGACAAAGTCCTCCTCCCAAAAGCTGCATATTACGCATACCTTTCAATTCTTTTACGCCATAAAGTCCTATAACAGTTGCAACTACCGCAAAGATTGTTGCCATAGAAAGGTATCTCCACGGAAACTGCACAATACACAATACTTTTGCAAGCATTTTATTTAGATTTTCAAGACTATCCCAAGGAAAAAAACGCATTGATAAAATAATACTTGCAACCGTAAATATCGTGCAAATATTGCCTGCTTTCATTACCTTATATGTTTTCATGTGCCATTCATATTTTGCAGTATAACATACGACAAAAATAATAACGCCAAATACTAATGGCATTCCTAATGACAATGGCATCTCTGCATTCATTCCTCTGCGGCTGTCTCCAAGAGAAACCTGAAATCCACTAAAAACCTGCTGCAAATAAGTTCCATGCACCTGTATATAATTTATCGGCTCATTATTTACTCGAATATTCATCTGCATGGAATCCAAAAAAGGAAGAATAAATGCCATATTTACCAATACTGTAAGTACTGCAGCCTTTACAAGTGTGATAAAACGCTTTAATTGAAATGTCTTTTTATAATTGGCGAAACACAAAACAAGAATAAATATCGCCGATATTTCGCAGGAAAGCACATGACTTTCAATTAGTCCACTAAGTCCTATAACAATTGGAAGATAGTCACGAATTTTCAACGCTTTCTCTTCCTCAGTGTAAACGCGCATAAACCCATATACAACCAGTGGGAAAAATGTCATTGCAGTATATTCACCGACAGCAGCCCTTACATATAAGTTCGTGATTCGATATGGGGAAAGCAAGTAGATAAATGCACCAATGGCAGCAACTTGATTATCCTGCGTAATCCCTTTAAAACAATAATAAGCAATCCCACAAGTCAAAATATTTATAAAAATTGCATAAATCTGATAACACACCTGCATTGGAACTGCCAAGTTATACAAAATCGCAGGCAGATATAAAAATAACTGACTATAGAACAAAGGGGAAGCATATCCGTAGCCATTTAGTACCTCTGTCTGAATTGGCACAAAAATATGTCCTGCTTCCAATCCGTTTGCAAGTGCCAAAATCCGATTCAAATGAAAATCCAAATCGTGTCCCCAGAACAAGAAATCCGTCAGCAGTGGCAAACTTGCAAAAAAGGAGGCAAACATAAGAATCGCAACAATAGACTTATTTGCTGCCTTTTTGCTTACAAAAAAGTAAACATATGTTGCATCCACTGTCAAAAATCCAAGAAGCCATGCAAGAAACTTCATTACACGCCACATGGGAAGTTCCTGAATTACAATTCTATCAATCCGAAGTTCTCCCATACCATGAAAATTAACCATAAGTTGAAGACCCTCTTCTCCACCAATGTCGCGAATCCATAGGCGTGTCTTTTGATGGGTATATCCATCTTGAAATATAAGATCATTGTAGCAGAGCTTATCATCTGTAACCTTTGACCTGACAATCTGCAAGGTTCCAGTCATATCCTCACAGTTACCACCTACCTCTGTATCATACAAGAGAGACCAGTAATCAACAGAAATCTCATATACTCCCTCCTTCAAACCAAAGAACTCTGTGCCAGCAATCCATCTGCCAAATGTCTCTGCATCATTTCTTCCAGTAATATAAAATGAATTGTCGTCATTTATAACCACTTTTTCATCTCTAATTGTCATATTCCCTGCATCCAGTTTTATTGTTATAGGCTTTTTAAAAAAACCTACAAAAGAAAAACATAATATCAATGCTTGAAACAGTACAAAAACACAAAAGCCTTTATATTCTAATCCTAGTTGTCTAATTTTATCTCTCGTCTCAACGTTCACTTTTCAATACACCTCTCTGATTTTATTCATTGTCACACAATCTCCATCACAAATCCAAGGAGCTTTCCACGTTTCTTGTCACCTTGTATAAACGTGCACAGATGCACATACAGGCAAATACACTCGTCAGTAAACCTCGAAATGTAAACCAATGATGCTCATAGGAATGCTGTCCTGCAAAAGCATACCACGCAAATGGCATTGCAGCGATAAGTAGAAATGGAAAAACATCAACAATAACACTGATTATCGATTTTCTATTTCTAAAAACTCCTACGATTGCAACAATAAAACATATGACAATTAAAATCAAATATGGTTTCTCAAAATAAAACTCCAAATTACGAATCCATGTATCAATCGTTGTGATTTTCTCACCATTTTGTAGATGGGAGGAGCGCAATAAAACCTGCGACAGTGCATTTGCAATCACATTATCCTTCAAAATCAGTGTACTTAACACCCATTTTCCAGCCCACATTGCACTGTATCCAAAACCCCAACTTATAGAAAGATAAACTATCTTTTTAATTTTCAGCCAAAGTGCACTATTAGAATCAAGTATTAATAAACACACCATAGGAACACCAAGACTCGCTGTAGGATATGTCAGAAAATCAAAGTAGCTTGTTGCCATTCCAATCATCTGGAAATATAATATCATACCATTTTTATTCACAAGTTGGTCATACTTTTTCAACAAAATCCACAATGCAATATTTGTGAGATAGAACATCACAGAAAACTGTATTGAAAGCGGAATTACAACAGGCATAATAAAGAGAACTGCCACAATATAACCCCAAGCTTCTCGCTTAAATCCCATGTCTTTCAATGTATTGAAAATGAGAAACATTAGTAATATATCGAGTATCATATTAAGCACACGCAAATCTGCATAACTAAAAAATAGCAGTAATGGTTTTAATATGATAAGATAACCATGCCAGTATCTAGTGTATTCTACTTCTTTATATCCATCTGGTTCTTCCAAGTAGTGCACAAGTCCATTCAATGGTCCATCGCCATAATCTGCACTTGTGCAAGTAAGCGCTCTCTTCCATATAGGAAGATCGTTATCATAAACCGCATTTCCTATCATCCATGAATCTGTATAATTGTCAAGCTGTGTACTGTTATATCCTGGAATCACTCTATGGTACTCTTGTTCCACTGTCAAAATATCTATAGACTTTGATAAATTTTCCTGCATTTTTCCTACGGGCAGAAGATACACCACCATCAGCATCAAATAACCTGTCATTATACCAATTACAAGTAGAATAACAGATTGCACCACTTGACTCGTACAATTTTTTAGTATATTTCCTTTTGATTTTTTTTGTTTCATTTCATCTATTCCTATTGTTTATGATATTATCATTCTTTGCGCGCGCCAATCATCATATCATTGGCTTTGTTTCTACAACCATTATTTGATCCAAATGCATTGTTGCTCAATACGGAGATTCGACCGCCTCACTGGTGATAACAAAATCCCAATTGCGATTCCCACCACTAGGCATAACACTGGCAGCATAATGTAATCTCCTTTTCTTATATAACTTTCTATTTTGCTAAACTTTTACCACTTTTTTCCGAATATCCATCTTCACCACGTATTTTCTTAAATTGTTCTATCACATCACTTTCATAGGAACCAATCTGTATATCTGAATAAAATTCTCCTGTCCTAAGCCATGCAATTGTTTTTGTATTCTGGTTTAACATAACAGCACACGACCAGTTATAATATCCATCAAATCGAATAAAAATTGACTGAAAAGACTCCTCGAGAAGCTCACAAGCGCTTATCTCACTTGTTGGATACCCTTTTATTCTATAGGTCCCACAAAAAGGCATTCTGCCAATTGCCTGTATAGCAACATATTCTAGTATCATCTCACAAAAAGATTCCATACAGATCTCATACTCCCAGCTTGAATCTGTCTTATTTTCCTCCCACAGCATACTATGATGCACAGCTAGATCAATTCCAAGATAAACTTTTTTGCGTTTTCCTCGACACAACACAGCTAAAACATTATCTTTTACAAATAGTTCTTCCAGTTCTAGCAAGCGACATTTATTTCCTATCAAAATTTTGTCTTTGTCAACCACCAAATATAACGCCTTAACCACATCGGGCAATTTGATTCGCAGCCTACCTTCTGCCTTTTCAATGTCTTCTATGACATTTTCACTTTTCTTTAAATGAAGCATTTGAGATACTATCTCAATAAATCTTATCATATTTTCAATCTCTTCCTGACAATTGGCATGGTTCTGATACAACTGCGGCAGCCCTTCATCATTGTACCGTTCATTTAATATTTCAGATTGGAAATACTCTCCTTCAAAAATTTTTTTGCCCTGCATATCTACTTTATATTTTCCATACATAATCTCCCTCCCTTACTCCATCACCATGTATCACTTTAGTGACTTATTTCTTCTGCGCAGGTCTGTGCATAATAAAAAATCCCACACACTACATCACTGTAATGCATGGGACGTATTAACGCGGTTCCACCCTGCTTGCCTGTATCACTAAACTGAAAACAGACCACTCATCGATTATAACGGAATCACCGGACCGGATTAGGATCACTCCAAGGTAGTTTTCAAATATCTCCTGTAAGAGTACTTTCAGCACAAATGGCACTCCTCTCTGTTACATTACAATATCCTACTCGTCTCATCAACGTTTTGCGTTATTTATTTTTTCACTTTTATCAGTCTTTATAGTTTCAAAATTGCAATTCGTTCTTCCCCATCCATTTCTCCAGTTTCAACAAATCCAAATGAATGGTATAACTGACTGGCAATTTCATTTTCAGGTTCATATGACAACCAACAGTATTCTGCTTCACCACACGGAAATGTTTTTATAAATTTTAATGCAAGTCTGACTGCTTCTTTTCCATATCCTTTATTCTGATAGTTTTTATCTATCATCAATCGCCAGAGATTATAATTACTCTTGGCTATTAATGGAGCATCATCCCAGTAATCGTCTGTATCAAAACCTACCATTAAAAAACCTACTGGTATATCATCCTCATATATTCCAAAAGGAAAAGCATAACCATTTCCCATTATGGTGGTATAGGCTTCTATAATACTAATATCATTACTCGCCACAAAGCTTTTCTGCTTTTCAGACACATGCAACTTCAGAATATCCCATACGTTTTTTCCATTTATCTTCTCAAGTTTAAGCATATTTTTTTCTCACAAATTCCTATTTCTATGCCTAATTTTCAAGAATGCCATCGACCTTCTTGTTGCGGCGTGCCAAAGGCTTATTTAACTGCTATCTGCAATACATATACAAAAACATATATTTAGTAGTGTCACTTTAATACTATTATCTTATTCCTAAAAAACAAGTTTGTAAAGAGTTAATTTTTAAAAGCTTTAATGCATGCTCCATTCTGAGAGCGATCCAACACAGCATGAAAAATAAAATCAAAGTACTGCCCCATGCCTTCATCTTCCAACAACTCTTGCCACCAAGTAGCAATTTGTTTCGGATCATTGCGAAACACACCACATCCATATGCGCCTAACACTAGATTTTTGGCTCCCTGTTTTGCAAAAATTGCCAATGCCAGTTTCATTCTGCGCCGCATAACGCGCTCTGCCTCTGCCTGATTTTCCCCTTTCAACAGCACTTGTCCCATATTCACTGCGGGGAGCGTCAACACAGATGCCTTGAACGGCTTCTCCACCAATTCAAACTTTCCGTCCCTAAAAAACACAATATCCGGCGAATAAATCGCATGATTTGTGTACATCATAGAACGCTGTTCACGATTCTTTTGATAATACGCCTCATGTGCAATCAATGTTCTATAGAGTGTACTTGATGCTGCTAGGCTTTCTTCCTGTGCCATAGCGCCATTCAAAAACCCACCACCCGGATTTTTTGCACTGGCAAAATTAAGTACCCCAATATTTTCTTTTCCCTCATTTACAAGCCTAAGAACTGCATCCACCGTGGAAATATTTTCTACACATACACTAGATTTTACAGGACCTTCAGAATTACTGTACGCTTCGAGCAATGCATCCGCTTGCTGTGGTGTTATTAGAATACTATCGCGTATTGAGTGCTCCATATCTATATGGATATTAATTTTTTTATCCTGATATTCATAATACCCTTGTTCCATAATTGAAAGGGTCTGATTGGCAATTGCCTTTCTATCCATACATATACACCTCCATAAATTCTGATGGAATATGCTAATTGCAAAGAATTTGCCTGCTGTCCGCAATGTATATTTACAAACTTATTTCCAGCGAATACACAATTCCGAAAAGGGAGTATTTTTATTTGTTTTTTCCACAACATTTTTTATATTTCTTGCCACTTCCACATGGACATGGATCGTTGGGATAAACTTTAGCCTCCTTGACAACAGTTGTCGAAGATTTCTGTTCTTTATAAAGTGCTTTCTTTGTCTCCGCGTCAAATATTGTATCCCACTCTTCAAGATTGTACAGCCAATCCGCCTCTGCTGCCACCATGTTCTTATAGAGGTTCTCTTTATCAAACCCAAGACTTACCTCTGTGTCCTCGTCCATCTCCTCAATCGGATTTTCTGTCTTTAAGCTCTCATTGATACCATCAAGAAATCCTGTCATTGTCATAATATCCACATTATACTTTTCCGCAAGCCCTTTTACTGTTCCACGCACTTCCTCATCAGGATTTTTCAAAAGCTGCTGATAGATTTCCTTTTCTTTCTGAAAATAATCAATCCAAAGCTTCTGAAGTACGTTTTTGTCTGTCTGCTCATTGTACGCCATACCTCTCCACTGCTCTAATAAAGTCTTTTCTTCTGCCATGATCTTTAACACCCTTTCGTCTTTTCCCTTATATTTTTAGATATTTTTGTACCATGAAATCTTCTGCGATATGTTATTCACAGTAGTACAATAACAATACTACAAATGACAAGTCGACAAACTTATATGTCAGTTATAGTATATGTTGTACAAGTGTGGTGACTGTAATATCATCAGCCCGCATAGCAACAGTATATACTAAACTTTATAGAAAGTCAAAACATTTGTAAGAGTTCAGACAAGCGGAATAACAGTTCAAGCCGTTGACTTTCTATCACAGGCATCAAGCCATGCAGAACCACTTTATGGTATCAAAGCCATGTTTCGTGGCTTGATGCATCTTTACCACTATATTTTCTTACGAACCTTACAGCACAGTGCAAAATCCTAGACTGAACTGTAACCAAGCAGACCTGTTGCGACCAAAATCCATTAGAAATTGCTTTTGACAATGGGATTTATGCTTGCATTTTTCTTCCTTACGGGCTATAATCACGTTTATATCTCATATTTTTTATTGTACTTACGGCAGTCAATCTTTTTGACCACTCAGTATGTCTACAGAAAGGCTTGGTATCAAATTATGAAGAAAAATTCTAAACGACTTGCAGCTATTGCCACACTAATCGCAATTGTTAGTTTGCTTATAGCATATGTAATCTCTGCCTTTACAGCTACTTCCGGGGAATGCGCAAATCAGTTTATGTCACTTTTATTTGGAATAATCACAGTTCCACTGCTTGCATGGATTCTATTGTTTTGCATTGGAAGAATGCAAAATAAACATACAATAGCAGAATTTTTTCCAAAAGATAAAGAGAAAAATACCACCGAAAAAGAAAATATTTAAAATTATAGTAGACATGTAAGCATTGTCGTGTTATAATTTTTTCGCTAAAAATATCTATCTACAACTTGTGCGAAATATTTCTTAAAAAATCAATCGCTGAAACAATTGGTCAATAATACAATAAATTTTATACAGACAGTTCGCAACCATCCTGTCTATAAACAAAACTATGGATTTTATTTTTAATGAAAGTGCTATGGACACATTATGCCTATCTCTTTTTTGTAAAATTCGGAGCTTTGTGCTCCTTTTTGTTTGTATGCGCGGCACAAAAACCGCTGTGGGAATCTGCTAACTGCAGATTCCTTTTGTTTTTATACACATGAGCACTGAAAGGAAACATATCAATAGCAAAAAATAAGCCTTCAAAATGGCATGCAAATAGTAACAACAAGAAATATTTAGATCAAAAATAGAACTCATATGACAAGTTATGGATGTGTCGCAAATAGTAACAAGAAAATTATTTAAACCAAAGGCAAAGCTTTTATAAAATGAGGATATTGAATTTATGAAAAATGATTCCTTGACAAGATACGCGGAAATTAATGAAAAAAATAAACGGGAGATTGTGCTATTGCGCGGTTCAGGCTGCAAATGGCGGCGTTGCGCATTTTGTGACTATCATCTTGATTTCAGTCCTGACGAAAACAGCAACTATGTATTGAATCAGGAAGTCTTGAAAAATGTTACTGGAAAATACAAACGATTGGAAGTCATCAATTCAGGAAGCTTTGTCGACCTAGATAAAATGACATTTCAGCTTATTATCGACACCTGCATCCAAAAGAAGATCGAAAAAATTCATTTTGAATGTCACTGGATGCATCGGGATGCTATCGCAAACCTGCGCAATACTTTTGATTCATATGGGATTCATGCCAATATAAAAATTGGTGTGGAAACTTTTAATGCACCATTTCGTGAAAATGTACTTCACAAAGGGATTAATGAGACTTCTCCTGCAAAAATTGCAGCCTTATTTGATGAAGTATGTCTGCTCTTTGGGCTGGCAGGACAAACAGAGACTTCCATGCAATATGATATCGAAACAGGACTTGCAAATTTTAATCGTGTCTGCATCAATATTATGGTTGAAAATACAACAAAAATAAAGCCAAACCCGGCTGTTATTGAAACATTTATCCATAAAATTTATCCACTTTATCAGGATAACGAACGCGTCGATATCCTGTTAGAAAATACAGACTTTGGTGTTGGGTGAGCCATTTTATTTATAATGGACTCTCGAATGCTATATTATTTATTTTGGAGGTAGCTTTTTATGAGCAATGAACTTTTATTGATCCTTAGCCTAATCTTAATCTACACTTGTGTAGTGCTTTTTTACCGTTTCCTGGGAAAATCGGGACTTTATTGTTGGACTGTACTTGCAACAATTGCAGCCAATATCGAGGTGCTAATTGTGGTAAATGCCTTTGGCATGGAACAGACACTCGGAAATATTTTATTTGCTTCTACGTTTCTGGTCACTGATATTTTAAGTGAGACAGAAGGTAAACATGCTGCAAACAAGGCTGTTTTAATTGGTATTCTTACATCAGGTGCCTTTATCCTAATTTCACAATCATGGATGCTTTACACACCAAATGCCAACGACTGGGCTTCACCCGCGATTGCCTCTGTATTTACCAATACGCCGCGGCTAATGCTCAGCAGTATCGTTGTCTACGCAATTGTACAAGCATTCGATGTGTTTGCATACCATGCAATTTGGTCCAAAACTACAAAGCTGTGTAATGATTC
Source organism: Lachnospiraceae bacterium (assembly GCA_014239155.1). Taxonomy (GTDB): domain Bacteria; phylum Bacillota; class Clostridia; order Lachnospirales; family Lachnospiraceae; genus COE1. The sequence goes on from JAAZZQ010000003.1 coordinate 192,348, forward strand.
CAAGAAATTTTTGTGGCTGAGAAATAACGGTTCCACTCTAATTTCTCAGTTTTTCAACACCTTTTTGTACACATTTGCCGCATTTTGGGGCGTTTATGAAATAAAAACTTTAATGAATATTGTTCTCTCGAGCTATGTTATTTTTATTTTCACAAGTCTGTTAGATACTCCAGCTGTCTATATTGCAAGAAAACTGTCCCCAGCTGTCAAAAAAGATCGTGCGGAAACAGAACAAAAAGTAGCATAGGAAACCTTATTCTTTAATTTTTATTAACTTTTTCTGCCCACATATATAAAAATACACCCCGGCAGCATCTGCAAGAATCCACCCAATTGGCACAGACATCCAGATTCCAGTCACGCTAATTACCTCAATAGCCGACAAGAGATATGCCAACAACACACGCATTCCAAGAGATATTACAGTGAGGATAACTGAAATTCCTGGTTTGTTCATCGCACGAAAATATCCATAAAACAAAAAGAGCAGCCCAATGCCAAAGTAAAAAGACGCCTCAATGCGAAGATAGCCAACGCCAACCAATACTGCATCTGCGCTGCTCTCATCCAAAAACAGCGACATAAGCGGTTTCGCAAATCCCACCACCAGAACAGAAATTACTGCACAGAACACAAATGCGCCAAGCACTGCATCTCGCATTCCCTTTCGGATTCGCTCTGTTTTTCCTGCGCCAAAATTCTGTGCCACATAGGTTGAGAATGCATTGCCAAAATCCTGCACGGGTGCGTAGGCAAAAGAATCAATCTTCACTGCCGCCGCAAAAGCAGCCATCACAACGGAGCCAAAACTATTCACTAACCCTTGCACCATTAAGATTCCAAAGTTCATAACGGACTGTTGCAGACATGTCAGTGATGACAAACTAAGCAATTCCTTTAATATTCCAGCATTCCAGTGTCTATTTTCCTTTTTAATATGTACTTCAGGATACTTTTTTAGACAATATAACAAAATACCAACGCCCGCGACATACTGCGAAATTGCAGTGGCTGCCGCTGCTCCACCGACGCCCCAAAATAACACTCTAATAAAAAATAAATCCAAAAAAATATTTAGCACAGCCGAGATTCCCAGAAAACAAAGTGGTATGAGTGAATTCCCAAGCGCACGCATAAAATTTGCCACAAAATTATATAAAAAAGTTGCCACAATTCCCGCAAAAATCCATAATAAATATTCTTTCATATAAGAAACAACTTCTTCTGGCACACGAAGAAAGGCAATAATCCCGTTAATTCCCACATAGACAAAAATATTTAGCGCTACTGTGACAGTCCCTATCATTAAAAATGCCATATAAATTCCCTGTTCTAATCGTTTCTGGTCTCGTCTGCCAAACTGCATCGAAAAGAAAGCACTGCTGCCCATACAAAGTCCTAGGATAATGGATGTCACAAACACCATCAGTGTGTAAGAAGATCCCACTGCTGCCAGCGCATTTTTACCTAGATACCTTCCGACAATCAATGTATCGACCACGTTGTAAAGCTGCTGAAGCACATTGCCAACCATAATTGGAAAAGAAAACTTCAACAAATTTTTCATAGTATTTCCCTGTGTCAAATCATAATTCATACGCTCCTCCACATTTTTCCCTTAATCTTTCTCTACTCACGCCCGACTTTAGGAGATTATCTCCTCTGCGCAGGTCTGTGCATAACAAAAATCCTCCAACCACAATTGGAGGACTTTGCCATTTTTCTATTGTATCTGTTGTCTTGCGCCTTCTTCATTCTCTAAATACAGAATCTTGCAATCTTTTCTAGCAATTCATCTGCATGGTCTGCGTGGATATCCATTCGCATCATACGGCGGAATCCCTTACTGAGCATCCCAAGAACAGATTTTGCATTAATTACAGAGTTATCCACAGCAATGTCCACACTATAAGAACATTTCTCCACTTGATTGACAAACTCCATAACTTCATCGATGTCTGTTAAATATATGTTTCTGCTTATCATATAGATTCACCTCCCCTATTATTCCAGATTTGAATTTTATCCACGGAAAATAGAATACATGTATACAATAAAAGAAACAATTGCCAAATCAACCAAAAACTGACTTTTTGCACTTTTTTACCATCTATTTTTATTGACATAAAAAAAAGAAACCGTTACACTGTATGTTACAACATCGATACTATATATGTGGCAATAAATTATTGCCACATATATAGTCCTCCGGGGGATGCGCACTCGCACAAAGGTGTAATTGCCGCAGAGCAACTGTGCTCGGCGCGAATGGCGATAATTAATCGCCATCTAGGTGTAAGGGTGAAAGAAAAAAGAGAAAGGGATAAAATGCAAGCATTTTCGCTTGAGACTTGGTGCAAATTATGATCGTAGTAAGCAACTGTGGATTTGATTCTAGACACCGCACCGATTTTGATATACGGCGTCCGAATGGCAATGGTGTCTATACACTTCTGTTTATAAAAACAGAAGCATTTTTTGAGATTAATGGAAAATTTATTGATACTGCCCCCAACACAGCGATTCTATATGATAGAAATGCTTATATTCATTATGGTTGTCATGCACAATCCTACAATGATGACTGGATTCATTTTGACTTTTTAGAGGAAGAAAATCTCATTGAAAAACTTGTTCTTCCACTAAATTATCCATTCCCACTGACGGATACCACCTTACTGACAGAATACGTCAAAATAATTGTTTCTAAAAATTTATCCTCTCATTTATACAAAGAACAAATTATTGATTCTCTTATGCACACTCTTTTGTACTCTCTTGCAGAGCAAATTTATGTAAGCAAGGACAAAAGGCTAAAAAATAAGTATTTTCAACGCTTGAATCAAATTCGTATGAATATTCAAAACGCCCCACAAAAAAAATGGGACGTTGCTTCGATTGCACGGGAAGTCAATCTCAGCCCCACCCATTTTCAGCGTCTCTATAAAAGTTTCTTTGATACCACCTGCATTCAAGATATTATTCAGTCTCGCATAAAAAACGCACAATTCTATTTGCAAACGACCAACATGTCTATTCAAGCGCTGTCCGCTTTCTGCGGCTATGACAATGAACTGCACTTTATGAGACAATTTAAAAAATATACAGGAATGACTCCCAGCGAATATCGCAAGATGCATTTGTCAATCAAGTAGATAAATCAACCTCATCCCATGCACAACACGCATCTACACCCGCAAGCCAAAACAAAGAGTGATGCCGCTCCATAACAACGCCTGCATCCAATCCGGCGGGTGCTTTCATTCCCATCACGCGCGCATCGACACAAGCCCAGTCTAGCCGATAAATCAAATCTGCTGCATCCAACAGTTCTTTATAAGAGCGTACACAGACGCCCTGCTCAAACTCCTCAAGAGAATCAAATGGATGCAGTACCCGAACAGTTCTACCCACATCACAAATATTATCGGGATATGGAAGTTCATCGACAAGACCAAGTGCCCACTCCATAACCAGCAAATTTTCATATTGCCACGAGTATTGAACTTGCTCCTCTCTGGCAGACTCTGGATTTTCCAGATAATTTTTCTCTTTTGGCGAGAGAAACTCCTCTACTAGAAAACGTTCCATAACAGGAGTGATAAATTCTTTTGCCTGTTCATAATCCATTCCTTCTCCAAGACGACATTCCGAGTACAGAGAAACAGCCAACAATGCAGCCGCCCTACCACAGATTTCTCTTGTGGTGCGCGCTGGTCCATTCGCTTCTATCTCGCAGAGAAAAGGCAACCACGGCGAGACATAAATTCTTTTTTCTTTCAGCCATGCCATAGAACGTTCCTTTCGATCCAGTGTCTCCTGCGGCATACCCTTTCCCCAATCTTCATCTGGTTGAATCTCCGCTGGCATATAATACTCTAGTTTTGTATTTCCTTTTTGACCAAGAATTAATTGCCCCTTACTGTTAATAAACGCCGTTCCATCTCCAAAAGTTAGAACTCCCTGTAATTTTTCTGCAACCATTAAAACAGGAGAAACCATGTTCTGCATTTTTTCTGCTGTTTCCTGCGCACTTGCACTATCAAAGCGAAAAACAATCTGAACAAATCCCTTACATTGACGCAGATGATATAATAAATTGCGTTTTATATCTACATGTTCTGTCTGAATTGAATACACAAATCCCTGTACGCCTTTCAGCTGGTCTTTGATATCATTTTCCTGTTGTCCTTCTTTTTCCTTCGTTAGCCCAGAAGCAACAAAAACAATTTCCATATCATTATTACGCAAAGTATAATAGTTTGTCTTATTGGTATTTATCTCTTGATCAGGCTTATCTTGAAACAGCGCTTCAATCCGATCAATTATTTTTGTGTAATTGCCTTCTAGGCAGAATAAAAGACCATATTTTTCTACGCGCTTTGGTTCTTTATTTTTCTTTCGATGGTTCAAAAATCCCATATTGTGTTTTTCCTATCCCTTCTTAATTTATCTTAGTCCCTTATCATAAGGGACTCCTTCTGCTTTTGGCGCCCTTGACTTTTTGGAGACAAACACAAGAACAATCAGAGAAATAATATATGGAAGCATATTATAGATTGTGCTTGGAAGCTTGAGTGCCACCAGCGCATCAAATCCCATATAGACATTGGAAAGTGCACGAAACATACCAAACAACAGTGCGGTAAGCCCAATATTAATTGGTCTCCACTGTCCAAAGATCATTACTGCAAGCGCAAGAAAACCAAATCCTGCCACACCATTTTCAAACTTCCATTCACTTACACCAGCAGTAATATAGACAAGACCGCCCAATCCGCCAAGCGCACCTGAAATCAGCACGCCTGCATAGCGCATTTTATAGACATTAATTCCAACAGAATCCGCCGCCTGTGGATGCTCGCCGCAAGCGCAGAGCCGCAAACCAAATCGCGTTTTATACAATACAATATAGGAGGCAATCAAAATTAACAGGGCAATCAACATAAACCAATTAAACTCAAAGCTGCCCATATTGACTAAAAATGCTTTCTTTGCCTGTCCATAAACCACTGTAGAAGACACATTATCCACACTCTCAGCCGTATTTACTGCCCGCACAAGAACAACTGCAATTGCAGGACCAAGAAGATTGAGCGCAGTTCCAACAAGTGTCTGGTCCGCGTTAAATTTAATTGCAGCGACACCCAATAAAAGGGAAAAAATCATACCGCTGATAACACTCGCCAACACGACAAGCAAAATGACAACAAAAGCAGGCATTCCAGCCGTAAGATACCGCATTGTCAGCGCACCTCCAAGTGCACCGATAACCATAATGCCCTCCAGACCAATATTAATAACACCGCTATGCTCAGAAAAGCATCCGCCAAGCGCCACAAGTATTAAAACGGAAGCAAATATTAATGTATATTGAATCAATAACAACATTACTTCGCGCCCCCTTTCTTCTCGTCCCTTTTATCCAAATATCTATTTAGACGGACTTTAAAGAAAAATACAAAACCACATAGATAGATAATAAATGCTGAAATTAAATCTGAAATCTGTGAACAGTACATTGTCTTGTCAACATAAGTACCACCGCTAGTAATATGCTGAATAAAATAAGAGGAAAAAATCGCTCCTATTGGGTTAGAACCTCCAAGAAATGCCGCCGCAATCCCATTAAATCCCATTGCCGGAACAGAAGTTTGCTGCACCATCCACTGTTCAATTCCTGTCAGATAAAAAATTCCTGCGCCAAGACCTGCCAATCCTCCTGCAATCATCATTGTGAGAATAATATTTGTTTTCTCACGCATACCACAATATTTTGCAGCATTTTTATTGAGTCCTGTCGCCTTTAACTCATAGCCAAACTTTGTCTTTTCCAGCAGAATCCATATCGCAATGGCAGCAACTACTGCAAGCAAAAGTCCAATTGTGACAAACTCATTCTTAGAAAATAGCTTGTCCAGTCCTATATTGGGCAACAGTGCACTCTTATTTACACTAGAAAGCGGTCTTGTATATGGCGTGGTCTGTTCTTTTACATTGGATAGCAACATATTTACCACGTACAGTCCAATCCAATTTAACATAATACAGGAAATTACTTCATTGACATTAAAGTAGGCTTTGAGTGCGCCAGAAATGGCTCCTACAAGCGCCGCTGCAATCATTGCGGCAAACAGACATCCGTACCAAGGCATACCAAATTTTAATCCACAGTACAGACAGGCACCAGCACCAATCACATACTGTCCTGCTGCACCAATATTAAACAAACCCACTTTCCATGCAAACAACACAGATAGCGAACACATCAACAGCGCAGATGCCTTTACCAGCGTTGTGCCAAAATATTTTTTTGCTGCGGCTGCACTTGGATAATACAGAAAATTCTTTAAAATCGCAGTGATTGCCTTTCCTGCACCTTGCGGATTAATCACCAAAAGCACAATATAGCCAATGAAAAGCCCTATAATAATACAGAGCAACGAACCTATAATGGTCTGAAACCCATTATTTCTAATACACTTCTTTAGAAGGCTGCCCTCTTTTTTCTGTTCTGTACTCATCGCACCGCCTCCTTTCGCTTGGACCCAGCCATATAGAGTCCTAGTTCCTCAACTGTAACTTTTTTTGGATCAAACTCTCCTACAATTTCCCCTTCATACATCACAAGGATTCTGTCAGATACATTCATAACTTCATCGAGTTCTAGGCTGACCAGTAAAACGCCTTTTCCGGCATCTCTTTGTGCCACTAACTGCTTGTGAATATATTCAATTGCGCCGACATCAAGTCCTCTTGTTGGCTGAACCGCAATCAGAAGTTCAGGATTTTTGTCAATCTCACGCGCAATAATTGCCTTTTGCTGATTCCCGCCAGACATAGAGCGCGCTTTTGTCACTGCCCCCTGACCAGAACGCACATCATACTGTTCTATTAATCGATTTGCATACTTTCGGATTTCCTTTCTTTTGAGAAATCCAAATGGATTGGTAAACTGCGGTTCAAAATACCGCTGTAAGACAATATTATCTTCAAGGGAGTAATCCAAAACAAGCCCATGTTTATGCCTGTCCTCTGGAATGTGACTCATCCCCATTGTTAAGCGTCTGCGAATTGGCAAATGGGTAATATCTGCGCCATTCATTGTAATCGTTCCACTCTTTAACGGTTCTAATCCTGACAGACCATAGACAAATTCTGTCTGTCCATTTCCGTCAATGCCCGCAATACAGACAATCTCACCTCTATGCACCTGTAATGACACGTTATTGACAGCATTGTTCTTGTGGTGCTTTGAAGCCACTGTCATATTTCTCACATCAAGAACTACTTCTTTGGGGGTCGCAGGTTTCTTCTCCACAACAAAGTTGACATCACGCCCTACCATCATTGCAGATAACTTCTCAGGTGTAGTGTCCTTTACGGAAACTGTACCAATATATTTTCCTTTTCTAAGCACACTGCATCGGTCTGCCACCTGCATAATCTCCGCAAGTTTGTGCGTGATAAATAAAATGCTTTTTCCCTCCGCCGCAAGATTTTTCATAATCGTCAAAAGCTCTTGAATCTCCTGTGGTGTCAAAACGGCTGTCGGCTCGTCAAAAATTAAAATATCATTGTCGCGATAAAGCATTTTTAAAATCTCTGTTCTCTGCTGCATTCCCACTGTAATATCTTCAACAATGGCATCTGGATCCACAGAAAGACCATACTTTTCAGACAAAGCAACTACCTTTTTTCGCGCCTCTTCCTTTTGAAGCAATCCGCCCTTTGTCGTCTCCACTCCCAGAATAATATTGTCAAGAACCGAAAAACATTCTACTAACTTGAAATGCTGGTGCACCATACCAATTCCCAGTGCATTGGCATCATTTGGGTCATTGATTGTAACGCGTTTTCCGTTCTTGTGAATCTCACCTTCCTCCGGCTGATACAAACCGAAAAGCACACTCATAAGCGTCGATTTTCCCGCCCCATTCTCACCAAGCAGCGCATGAATCTCACCTTTTTTTAACTGTAATGTAATGTTGTCATTTGCTATGATGCCCGGAAATTTCTTGGTGATATTCAACATCTCAATCGCATACTCCGCCATCTGTAATTACCTCCCTTCATATGATGCTAATTTATTAAATCGCCTTTGGTCCACTTCCATGTGCAAAAAAAGGGAGTTTTTTATCCTCCCTTTTATGAAAAATAGCTTCTTTTATTACTTAATGCTGCCGTAATCTGTTACTTTTACTGTTGTTGACGGCATTGCTGAAATATCACTGGACACTGTAACTTCTCCGCTGTACATTGCCTTGACAAGCGCGCGATAATCCTCCTCTGTAAAGGTATCGCTCCACTGTGTTGAAGTGAGTGGCAACTGTACATAATTTTCTTCTGGATTTTCTGATACAAGCCCCAGATTCTCAATCTTTCCAGCATACTGACCCCAATTTCCATCTCTAATATCTGTCAGAACGCTATTGACTGTTGCAGACAATCCCTTCATTGCAGAAGTAACTGTCATACCTTGTCCATATTTTTCATCAATAATCGGCTGCTGATCGGAATCAACACCAATCACTTTTCCATTTACTTTTCCTGCTGCCTCTGCTGCTGAGGTATAGATGCCGCCTCCACATGCAAACACAACTTCCACATTCTTCGTTCCATACCATGTATCCATAGCACTTGTAATATCTGCGTCACCGTAGAACTGACCACCGCAGACATACTCTACTTCCACATCACTTGCAATGCCAAGTTCTGTCGCTGCTGCATCAATTCCCTGTACATAGCCATATCCAAAACGGGTAACTGCCGGCACAGACATACCACCCAAAAATCCCAAATGCTTATAGCCAGATTTTACAGCCGCATATCCTGCCATATATCCAGAGAGTTCCTCCTGATACGTACAACAATAAACATTTTCTTCATTGTAATAATCTGTAACATTATAATCTGCTGGATTATAAGTATAACCTTCTCCTACTCCTTTTTCACAGATGTCGCCTGCGCTAACATCCAATGCTACAAACTTGACATCTGGATATAATTCTGGCTGAGCAACAACCGCAGCCGCAAACATGTATCCCGGCAGGACAATGACATTCGCTCCTCCTGCCACAGCCTGATCAATGCTGGCATTTCGCGCCTCATCGGAATCGCTGTCCGGCTTGTAATACGTAAAGGGCACACTGTTGGCTTCTGCCCAGCTTTTGCAAGATTCGTAGGTGGTTTGGTTAAAACTCTGATCGGTAATATCACCGGAATCTGTAACCATTGCAATATTCATATCAGACACTGCTGTATCCGATGCATCTGCATTCCCTGTCTCTGTTGCTTCTGCGTTCTCTGTCCCTGCCACATTGGTATCTGTTTTCTCTGCCTCAGCATTCCCTGTGTTTGCATTGGCATCTTTGTTTGTACCGTTGTCGGAACCACATGCTGCCAATGACATTACCATTGTAGCCGTCAATATCAGTGACAATACTTTCTTCTTCATAAATTTTTCCTCCTTTGTCATGTTCATGACTACTTTGTGCGCAAAAAATTTGCTGCATGATTTGTTTGAAGACGTTCACAGTATAACATAATTTTCAAAATATATCAACAAATCCTATCTATTTTCAAAAAACAAGAATCGTCACAAAACTGTTCCTACAATCTTGTGACGATTCAACAAATCATCTCTATTTTATCGTTTTATTGTACTTTTTCTATAAATAATATCATCTCTAGCAGGTCCATTGCTCACAAGCGTGATGGGATAACCAATCTGCTCCTCAATAAATTCAATATATCTGCGACAATTTTCTGGCAGTTCTTCATAGTTCCGAATGCCTCTAATATCTGATTTCCAACCTGGAAGAGTAGTGAATACTGGCTTTGCTTGTTCCAGCTTCGCTGTGACAGGAAACTGTGTTGTAACTTCACCGTCAATCTCATATCCTGTACATACTGGAATCTCATCTAAGTAGCCCAACACATCAAGCACAGTAAAGCAGACATCTGTTGTGCCTTGCAAACGACAGCCATACTTGGAAGCAACGCAGTCAAACCAACCCATGCGCCTTGGGCGCCCTGTTGTAACACCATACTCTCCACCGTCTCCTCCGCGACGTCTAAGTTCCTCTGCCTCATCACCAAAAATTTCAGAAACAAAAGCACCTGCACCCACCGACGAAGAATATGCTTTGCATACCGTATAAATCTCCTTAATTTCATAAGGTGGTATTCCTGCGCCAATTGCACCGAAAGCCGCCAGTGTTGATGATGATGTAACCATTGGATAAATACCGTGGTCAGGGTCCTTTAAAGTGCCAAGCTGCCCCTCCAAAAGAATATTCTTTCCAGCCTTTAATGCCTCGTCAAGATAGGCAGAAACATCACACACAAAAGGCTTGATTAGATCGCGATAGGTGTGTAGCGTGTCGAGAAGTTCTGACGGATCTATTGTTGGTTTGTTATACAGATGTTCGAGAATCACATTTTTCTGAACAATCACATGTTCAATCTTCTCTTTCAATCGTTTCTCATCAAAAAGTTCACTTACCTGGAAACCAATTTTTGCGTATTTATCTGAATAAAAAGGTGCAATGCCAGACTTGGTGGAGCCAAAAGACTTGCCGCCTAGGCGCTCCTCCTCATATTGGTCAAACAGAATATGGTATGGCATTACAATCTGCGCTCTGTCTGAAACCAAAATTTTAGGCATTGGCACATTTCTATCCGTAATTGATTGAATCTCATCCATCAGGATTGGAATATTGAGCGCTACACCATTGCCTATAATGCTTGTCGTATGATTATAAAATACGCCTGAAGGCAGGGTGTGAAGTGCAAACTTGCCATAATTATTCACAATTGTGTGTCCTGCATTTGCGCCCCCCTGAAAGCGGATAACAATATCTGCCTCACGCGCGAGCATATCAGTAATTTTACCTTTTCCCTCGTCGCCCCAGTTCGCTCCTACTACTGCTTTTACCATTGACATACCTCCGGTTTTTCCTCTTTGTATTATATCTCATATTGCTCCAGTGCATCTTGCACCGCTAACTATAATACAACTTTTTAACGAAGAAGTAAAGAATATTTATACATTAATTTCTGCCTTGATACCCAGCTCTGCCTTGTTTGCCTCCAATATGGGCTTTACCACCTTGTCCAAGAACACATCTACCTGTCTTGGCGCTCTGCCAACAAACTTGGCTGGGTCCATTGCATCTTGCAACTGTTCTAGCGTCAAGTTAAATTCTGGATCCGCCGCAATCAACTCCAACAAATTATTATCTTTTCCATCCACTTTTACTGTCTTTCCAGCTTCCATAGAAAGTGCGCGAATCTTTTCGTGAAGTTCCTGCCTGTTACCACCATTTTTCACAGCATCCATCATAATATTTTCTGTTGCCATAAACGGAAGTTCTGCCATAAGATGTTTTGTGATTACTTTGTCATAGACTACAAGACCATCTACAACATTAAGACATAAATCCAAAATGCCGTCAATTGCAAGAAATCCCTCTGGAATGGAGAGCCGCTTATTTGCAGAGTCATCTAGTGTCCGCTCAAACCACTGCGTCGCGGAAGTAATCGCCGGATTTAGGGCGTCAATCATCACATAGCGAGACAGCGAGGCAATGCGCTCAGAACGCATTGGATTTCTCTTGTAAGCCATCGCAGACGAACCAATCTGATTTTTCTCAAAAGGCTCCTCCACTTCTTTTAAATGCTGCAACAGCCGAATATCATTTGACATTTTGTGTGCGCTTGCTGCAATCCCAGCAAGAATATTCGCCACCCTTGTATCCACTTTTCTGGAATATGTCTGTCCTGAGACCGCATAACACTCTTTAAATCCCATCTTCGCAGCAATCATGGGGTCAATCTTGTCAATGGTCTCTTGGTCCCCATCAAAAAGTTCCAAAAAGCTTGCCTGCGTGCCTGTTGTTCCCTTGGAGCCCAACAATTTCAGGCTTCCCATCACATACTCCAAATCCTCAAAATCCATCAAAAATTCCTGCATCCAAAGCGTAGCGCGCTTTCCTACCGTAGTGGGCTGTGCAGGCTGAAAATGGGTGAAGGCAAGCGTTGGAAGATTTTTGTATTTCTCTGCAAATTGCGCAAGCTTGTCAATAACATTCACCAGCTTTTTGTGCACAAGCTTCATCGCTTCATGCATCACAATAATATCGGTGTTGTCGCCGACATAGCAGGAAGTTGCGCCAAGATGAATAATGCCCGCTGCCTTTGGACACTGCTGACCATAGGCATATACATGGCTCATCACATCATGGCGCACCACCTTCTCACGCTCCCTTGCAACCTCATAGTTAATGTCCTCCGCGTGTGCTCTTAGCTCGTCAATCTGTTCCTGTGAGATAACTGGCTTGCCATTCTCACTCAGTCCAAGCTCCATCTCTGTCTCCGCCAAGGCAATCCAAAGCCGCCTCCACGTCTTAAACTTCATATCCTGTGAAAAAATATACTGCATTTCCTTGCTGGCATAACGCTCAGAAAGGGGACTTGTATATCTGTCTGTACTCATATTCTTATCCTATCCTTTCATTAGAAACTGTCATTCAAGAATGCTATCATTCTTGCTGCAATGTGCGGGTCAGCTCTGCTGACAGATTACGGATTCGCACGCCTACGATCCTGCGGAGACTTATCTCAGTCAGAGATTATACTCCCGCTGAGACAAAATTGTATTTTACCCACCACATATAGAAGTGGGAATCTTGTCTTACTAAGATAAATTAGCGTTCTTGTCACAAGTTATTTGTGAATAATTCCTATTATTTGTCAAAATCACCGCGAATATCCTCTGTGGGTGGATCCATTGGATAATTTCCATTAAAACAGCCTGTGCAAATTCCCAATCCGTCCACCATCTCCCTCAACCGTTCTATATTCAGATACCCTAATGAATCTGCCCCAATCATCTCTTGAATCTCATGGACAGTCCGGTTGTTTGCAATCAATTGGTCCTTTTCTGGCACATCTGTACCAAAATAACAGGGCCACAGAAATGGTGGTGAACTAATGCGCACATGAACTTCCTTTGCACCCGCTTCGCGGAGCATTCGCACAATTCTATCCGAAGTTGTGCCGCGCACAATGGAATCATCTATCATTATAATCCTTTTCCCATTTACTGCCTCTTTGAGCACATTTAGTTTCACTTTTACACTGGATTCCCGACTGCTCTGCTTTGGCTTAATAAAAGTTCTTCCAACATAACCGTTTTTTACAAAAGCTGTGCCATAAGGTACTCCTGACTGCTGCGAATATCCAAGTGCCGCTGCATTTCCAGACTCAGGTACCCCCACAATAAGATCTGCTTCCACAGGAGAATCCATTGCCAGAAAACGCCCTGCTCGGATTCGTGCAGCATAGACACTCACCCCATCAATCTGGCTGTCAGGACGCGCAAAATAGATGTATTCAAAGATACACCTCGCTTCCTGCTCTCTCGAAACTGCACGTGACAAATCGGAAAGGATTCCACCGTCTGGCGTGATGGTGACAGTCTCTCCCGGAAGCACATCCCGCACAAACTCTGCGCCAATCGTATCCAATGCACAAGTCTCCGAAGTAATAATATAACTATTTTCGCGTTTTCCAATACAGAGTGGTTTAAATCCATATGGATCGCGCGCTCCAATTAATTTTCTAGGACTCATGACAACTAAGGAATAAGCACCCTTAATTTTCTGACACGCTCGGTTTACTGCCTCCTCAACCGTTTTGGAATGAAGTCGTTCCCGCGCAATGTGATACGCAATTACTTCCGAGTCAATGGTTGTCTGAAAAATAGCACCTGTATATTCTAAATCATGTCGGAGTTCTGCGGCATTAATCAGATTTCCATTGTGTGCAAGTGCAAGTGTACCTTTTACATAATTTAGGACAAGTGGTTGGGCATTCTCGCGTGTGGACGCTCCTGCTGTCGAATAACGCACATGTCCCACACCAATATCACCTTTCATTGTCTCCAAACTATCCTGTGTAAACACTTCATTGACAAGCCCCATTCCCTTATAAGACACAACCTTGCCTTTGGGGCCGCTCGTCTCACTGACCGCAATGCCACAGCTTTCCTGCCCCCTGTGCTGCAAGGCAAAAAGTCCATAATATATGGTGGATGCAACGTTATGCGCGTCAAAATCATAGATGCCAAAAACACCGCATTCCTCCTTTATCCCTGTCTCATCAAGTATTCTATTTCTCTCTTCTTTGTACATAAATTTTTTCATACTCCCCTGCATTTTATTTTATACAAAGTCTTTTCCTGTAAGCAGGGCAAATGATTCCTTATATTTGTCAACGGTTCTAGCAACAACCTCATCTGGCAGCAGATTCTCATTGTCTGGATTTGCTTTCAGCCAATCTCTCACATACTGCTTGTCAAAAGAAGGCTGTCCCTTTCCTGCCTCATACCCCTCAAGCGGCCAGAATCGAGAGCTGTCTGGCGTAAGCATCTCATCACCAAGCACCAGATTACCGTTCTTGTCTAAGCCAAACTCAAATTTTGTATCTGCAATAATAATTCCTTTACTCAGAGCATATGCGGCACACTTTTTGTAGAGGGCAATCGTGGCATCCTTAATCTTTACAGCGTATTCTGCACCCTTTCCGGGGAATTGTGCCTCTAGCACTTCAATACTGCGCTCAAAAGAAATATTCTCATCGTGCAGTCCCAAATCCGCCTTTGTGCTCGGTGTATAAATTGGCTCAGGAAGTTTCTCCGACTCCTTTAGTCCCTCTGGTAACTTTATGCCACACACCATGCCGTTCTCTTTATAGCTTGCCCAACCGCTTCCTGTGATATATCCTCGCACAATACACTCTACTGGAATCATTTCAAGCTTACGACACATCATACTTTTCCCCTCAAACTGCTCGTTCTGGAAAAATTCGGGCATATCTTTGACATCCACAGAAATCATATGATTTGGCACAACATCCTTGGTAAAATCAAACCAAAATTTTGACATTTGTGTAAGTATCGCACCTTTGTTTGTAATTTTATTTTTTAAAATTACATCAAAAGCGGAAATCCTGTCTGTCGCCACAATAATCAGACTATCTCCATTGTCATATATCTCACGTACTTTCCCCTCTTTAATTGGTGTAAATTCCTGCATTTTATTTTCCTCCTGTTTTTCTTTGATAATTATTATCAAATTATGTACTGTAAATGAACAAATCTGAAAAACTATACAAAAATATTGCATTTTGTCTTCTACACGCGAACAAACTAAATATAAAATTTTAATTTCGTCTTTGTATAGCGGACAATTTTATTCATAATTTTAAATTTGCTCATTTATAGTTATGTATTGTTATCGAAAAGCTTTATGCAAGCGCTTTTTCATAAACAGATACCATATCCAAAATTTTATCGGCATATTCTGGATAGTTGTCCACAATATCCTTCACCTCATCCTGCGCATCCTGTGCTACCTTTGCATTGTACTCCATCTGCTTTCTAAGCTTCTGGCGCCGAATAATAAGACCATGCCGGATCTCAACCATCTCCTTGTTGTCAATGAGCGCTGCTGCCTGATGAAGCCAGACATTTGGATCAGCAAGATTACAACGGCGCAAGAGCTTAATCAGCGCTGCCTCATTGAAATCCATATCCTGTTCCATCTGCTTCTCCTGCTCACGATGAATATTTTCCTCCAAATACTTATCCCATAATTTTTTTAGCTCATTGGAACTATTTACATCATATTTCACATACAGATATTCCAAGAGATTTGTATTGTTCACATAGCGGATTTTTACAGTGTTATGTAATAATACAAGTTTGTTAATCCCCTTCTCGACTCTTACCAATTCTCGCTGTGATTCATGAAACTTTACAAACACAAAAGCTAATGTTGTCGCTGCGACTAAAACGGCAATCGCATACCCTAGAGAAACGTCAAGATGCCATGCTGCGCCAATAATCGTAAGCAACAAAATTAAAAACAACATAGAACCAATGCACATAAAAGTAATTCCTTTCATATTTCGCATTGCATTCTGAAGCTCATTCTTCCTAAAATAATAGGCGTGCCGCTCACCTTCAAGTCTTCCCATATCCTTCTTGACCAAAATTTGGTAATCTTCAGCTTCCTTTAATCTGCGATATCCCTCTGGCATATATTGTTCTATACGCTCCATGCGCAGGTAATCTTCCGGTTTCATAACACGCCGCTTCTTGTCAAGCTTCTCCCGATTGCTCTCCAACTCCAAAATCTTCCCAGCATAAGTCTTTAATTGCTCTTTTACCTCATCTGTCTGCGCCTCAATCTCCTCCATATCGGTCAAATAAGAAGTCACAAGATTGTATTCTCCGCCAAGTGTATCTAACTCTTTTGATGCCTCTGACATCTGTTCAAGACATGCCTTGACATAGTGCTCTCGCTGTATTTTGTCATGCATGTCAATATTATCACGCTTTAAGCGCTCCTCCTCCCAGTCCGGTCGGTACACATTTTCGTCTTCCTCCTGTTGGCGGTGAAACAATCCCTTAATCTTTCCCAATAATCCCATCTTGAAAAACCCCTTTCGCTAACTCATTGTCTGGCGCTTGTAATCCTTTTTAAGTTGTCTGATTAGCGCCTGTGACTGCTGATGGTACAATTCCATCTGTCCACTCGCTTTCAATTCTTCTAGTTCTGTCATCAGTTTCTTTTCCCGCGAAGCAAACCACTTTTGATCGGTCTGTGCACACAGTTGTTCCACCGCTAGAAAATCCTCCTCCCAGTCTGGATTATCTCGTTTAAAAGCACCATATGCATAGTCTGTAAGTGCCTTTCTGTTCGCAAGAATATAGGCATATCTAGTCTGTTTGTCAGGGTGCAACAAATACGCCTCATAATACAAATCCGCCGCCTGCCGATAGGCAAAATCCATCGCATAGATAGATGCCATATTATAATACAGCAGTGCCCTTCCTGTATTATCTCGTGAGGGAATATACTCCACCAGCTCTCTGTAAATGGCAAGTGCCTGCCGAAATCTCCCTTGTTGATACAGATACTCCGCTCTTTTTCTGTACTTCTCAATAATAGTAAGGCTTGACTGTTCCTTCAAGATACGGTCCACCTGTTTTATTGTACTGCTGTCATACATACCTGTTCTCTCAAGTATCGTTGAGACAAAGGCAGCGACAGACACATGCTTCCTGACATAGACATCAAGTTCATCTGCAAGTTCTGTGAGTCCACACTCCTGACGAATCCAATTCACAAGCTCCTCTGAAACCACAGAGTCATCCAGCAAATGCACCCTTTCCATAAAATAATAACATAACTCCTCTATAGAATACAATGAAATGTCTGAAAATTTTAAATAAAATGGATTTTTTGCATAATTTCCTGTGCAAAGACAAACATTATTCATTTACATAACCTCTTTATTTCCTATGTAATTGCCTCCAATGGCAAACATTCTCTCCAGACCTGACCTGTAGACGGAAAAAATTCACCAAATCCTTTGTCCGTTATCTGAATCTGAACCGCATTTGCATCTTCCATATAAAAGCGAAGTTCTATGCGATTTGTCTTATTTCCCCTAACTTTTAGACCTTCTAGAGAAATTCGTGCAATCCGCGTCTTTCTCCCATCCACAGGCGCTATATTAAGCGTAATAATATTATTTTTTACCAGTATGACGTCAAAGACTCTCTGCGCCTCATACCAATTTGTACCAGCATCAAGAATCGGATAATAGATTTCATTTTGTCCTCGGTCGCAGGTCATTCCAATATTTGCACGAAGCTTGTTCTCTGACAGATACACATAAGAGGTAGACAGTGTGGAGGGATAGATGCGTTCCCGCGCACCATAACATGCCCCCTTGCTAAAAAGATTATTTCCATGAAAGACACGTCTTCCGCGACACATATATTTTAACGATTCCCGACACCAATCTTTAGAAAATGAATCTCCCAATAAAAAGACAGATGTTATAACTCTCTGATCACAATTTTTCCGCACAATTTCAAGCAATGCAGCATCCAACTGTCTATAAAATACACTCTTTGCAGCCTCACTCTTATCTGACAAATCTGGAATTTTCATCTGTTGGTGATGCGCAGTATCAATAAAACATGCTACTGGGTCTGTCTTTCTGTTCATGGAAAGTCGATGACTCTTGATACCATCACTTCTGTAATCATATAAGAGCACATCATGAACCCACATCTCTTCTGGCTGATGAATCATATATTGAAAGAAACAGTCTTCATGGCTTAGAAAATAAATTTCTGTTTTTCGATAGACAGCATGTTTTGAAATATTACTTAGCATTTTCATAACATCTGTATTCATATCTTTCATTGTAAATGCCACCGCCGCAATATCTTCTGATACAATATATGCAGACAGCATTGCAAGCGCTTTTTTGACAAAAATCTCAAGTAGGTATTCCGCTGTCAACTCCTCCTCATTTACTTTGACGCTTGCATTATCCCTTGCCAGCAACACAAGGTTTTCCACAAGCACCCCCTGTCCTTCTTTGGCAGCCTTTAGAGCCTCCTTTCCAATTAGCCATGCAACGCTTTCTTCCACACCAGTTCTCTTGCATAGGAGCGTTGGGATATTATACTGCTCCTCACCCATCACCAGACTAATTGTGTCAGGCATACTTTGGTTCTGTCTGCAATAACTGATCTGCGAGTAGTCATCTCCCAAGTCAAAACCAACTACTACCTTGTTTTTCTTCGTTATTTCATCCAGTGCTCTGTCAATCAACATCTTTTCATACCCCTCTTTTAGAGAACCGACTTTGCGCTTTTGCTTATAGTACCTTAAACAGCTCCCTCACACAGAAATCCTGATACAAATAATCCTCAGTCAACTGCTGCGCAGTCACTTCATCCTGCAAGCTGACACTCAACAAAATATCATTTAATATATTAAATCGGTCATCTGTATCATACTGGCCTTTGCCAGACGCATAACTTCCTGTACCTGCCTCCGATTTGCCATACAACGTACCACTCTGTGTCACATGTTCTTGTGAATATCCCCCATCCTGCGCATAGTTTTCTGTAATATAATACTGAATGGTCTCTCCGTGAAACAATTGAAACATGCTTACATGAATCCCCTCATACATCTCCTTCATTTCACGGATATCATAACTCCCATAGTCAACTGCCTGTTCAGCCTTCCCTTCCAATTCATTTCCCTCTGAGTGCTCTATATTGCTTTTTGGAAGAGGAGGTTCCTCAGGAGACCCATCATCAAAAGTATAATGGATATACACTTGGCTGTGCGGCTGTGTTCGATACTCAACAAAAATACTGTCTTTAATATAATGTAATTCTGGCACTAAGGAGACAAGTTTCACATAAAAAGGAAAATAAACCTCCTCATTCAGTAGCTCTTGTACAAATTGCCGAATAATATCTTCTGATATTTCCACATCATTTTGAATATTTTCTGCCCAGAATTTTAGCAATGCAAGCTTACATATCTGCTCTGTCAGCTCCCCATTTGTATATCTCTGATACAACATATCAAAAATTTGTGGACACAAAATAGCCTCGTAGACAAAATACTCATAGGACATTTCTAACAAAATCTTCTTTACAAGTACTCTGTCCTGTTTCTCACACTGCGCATAGGAAATCAACAAGTAGTCCCTGTCAGGGATCAACACCCCTGTATATTCTGTCTGCTGGAGAATGCGCTCCATAATTCGCTGTGTATCAAGCTCTAAATCTAAGGCAGATTTCCATAATTTTCTGAGTTCTGCAACCTTTCCATTATAGTTTGCCATTAAATAACGCAAGATATTTTCATCATATTTCATATTTTTGTAAATATAATGTGCCACATTTACAAGAAATTCTTCATATTCAAAATCCTTGCTAACAATCCGTTTGCTGACTAGTCTCGCCACAGATTTAGGATCCACATCTGCCACTCCGTAGGATTTCAGCCAATAGTATGCCTTGTCAAACATTCCCCGCGAAATCATATATCGGATAAATTCAGCTCGTTCAGAAGCTGCCATCGCATCAGCCTCAATGTCCTCTAAGAAAGCATCTAATTCGCCAATCATGTCATTTTCATAATAGAATCGCAAAAGTTTTGTACGAATTTCCTTTTTGAAGCTCTCCACCACTTGAGGCGACTCCGCCAGATTTTTGTAGCGTCTGACATTGTCATTTGTAATTGTTATGTAATTCTTGTCCACCTCACACAGATAAATATCAAAGCTAAGGCGTCCTTTCATATAACCACTAATATATTTAATCTGCTTTTTTGGTTCCATAAGCTGTTTATTTTCATAATAAATGCTTTTTGTAAACCGACTACCGTTTTCATCCTGTAAAAACAGTTTGTATTCGCTCCCGTAAATCGGTATCATGCAGACACAGTTTACCACAGGATACAAACTTTCCCCATTCACCTTTTCATGAATGACAACAATATTTTTCACCTTCGGATTATCCACATAAATACGATGCATAAAAAGAAGCGGTGTAAATGCATATGCCGTATCGTCCATAATCATCTGTGGTGCCAATCTATTTTTGTATAGATAAGCAAGATTTTCATTGATATGCCCTAATTTAATCTGATCCACAATAAATCGTTCAATCGCAATGCGATAACTCTGTTCCAAATCAGGATATTTGTCTTTATTTTTAATAATATAGGCATACAAAAAGGCGTTTAACTCATAATCAAGGCTGCTCTGATACGCAAAATACATCAATACCATCTTAGGTATTTCCAGACTTTCTTTAATGTCTCCATATTTGTCAAGTTCCAATGACATCATATAATATTCGTAAAGTCCAGTAACTCTTACAGAATACTCCACACCAAGCTTATACCACGGATAAAAATAAACCCCTTTTTTATCTCCCAAAATCAAAATATGGCAGATAGATGCCACTGTCTGTGGTGATTTGTACACACGATACACCTCACCCAATATCCGAATTAGTAATGTTGAATATGTTTTCTTGCGGGCAGCAAGGTATTGTAATTGCTCGATTAATTCTGATTTGAGCATCTGCCGCCTCGCACCATGCCACAATACATTTTCTTCAAACGCATCTAATTTTAGTAAAAATGTTGGATTATCCTGCAACAGCAAAACCGCCTCACACAAAAGCATTGGGCTTGTGCAACCATTCTCAAACATTTGCTCCATAAACTGCCATCGAAGCTCTCGATTCCTTAACAAATCTTCATTGAGCTGGAGAATCAGCCAGCCAAGTCGCCACTCCGCAGGATTATTGGCATAAATTGTCTCAATCTCGTCGCTGACCTCCTTCACATACGCTTCTGCACAGTTAATTAAGGTAGTCAAATATAGATAATAACAGTTGTAAAAAACATTCCCTACTTCTTTTGCTAAGCGCTGTTCTAACATATCAAGATACCACTTTGCCTCGTTAAAACGTTCCTTTGTAATCAAAAGCTGCACTCTGTAAAGATTAAAAAGAATACTGTCCTCATCTAAATCCAAAAGACTTCTCAACCCTTTTTCAAACTGACTAATCCACTGATTTTGTGTCAGACACTGCAACCTTATATTGACATAGCCCGTCACCAAATTGCATAACGCCTGTTTTTGTTTTCTGCTATCTGTCCTTTTCTCTGGCTCTTCCTCTATCAGAATATCAAATGGAACTGTGTATTCATTGCAGGCATCTGAAAAGATAACCGCTCCGCTATTCACACCATCATGCAGTTTTGAAGCGTCAATATAAATATTAAAATTACATTTGTTATTAATAAAATCTACATTTGTAAGCTGTTGTCTGTCTGTACTGAGAAATTCTCCGACAATCCAGATATTGACACAGCTATACCCCCATCCACTCTTTGTTATAACAATGCTCTTCATTGTACTGTGCTGAATATCCTCAAGCAAAAAACCTTCAATATCAAAACTGTAAATAAGCGCCGTTTTTTTGCTGACTTCAATTAAAAACTCTTCAACATTCTGCTTGTTTCCTTCAATACGCGACAATCCTGTATAAGACATACGAGCATTTTTGTCACTTTTCTGTATTATAGAAGTAAAATTCTTGGAATAAAAAAGTGCAACTGCCTCTTCCCAGTTCGTCTGTGCCAGATTGGTAAAGTGAAACAGATTCTTAATTATCCCCATAGAACTTTGAAGCTGTGTCTTTAGAACGTTGACTTTATAAGGAATCGTATATTCACCACGATTGCTTATTATCACAAACTCTCCCCGAACACTTCCTCCTGCCTCAGCAGTTGTTCCATCAAAGCAAAAGAGAATTTGCGTTTCCTCACCACGAAATTCTGTCTCATAGATTCGCATCCTTGTATCAGATGAATATAGCTTCCCCTCTGCGTATTTATCAGCGGCATGTATGGTAAAGCTGTCCTCTATCGTTTCCCCCGGCTCTACACTTAACACAATCTCTTGACAGGAAAATTCGAGATATTCCGGCTTCTCCCTGTTGTCACCCATTGTTTCACTCCTTAAAAAATTCATTATCTTTTAGTATACCCTATCAGGTAACATTATGTAAATGTATATTTTTAATTCCCACTTAGTTTATTTGTGCTTATTTGATTTTTCTTTACCGAAGTCTAACTCTAAACCAAATAGTAATTATACCATATCATTTACCAATTTAGAATAATCAAATGAAACTTTCAATTAAAAATACACCAAGAGATGGATCTATCCATCTTTGGTGCCTTTTTGTAAGCAATCTTTTTGCACTTTTTATAACCCTATATTTTTACTCCAAAACAAATCTCCTGTCCATCCTGTAACTCTAACAGCTCCACTGTAATCTCTCCCCTATGGCGTTTTGCTATCTGATTTGCTTGGTACAATCCAAGTCCTCTGTCCTCCTGATTCTTTTTCGTTGTGAACCCTTTTTCAAAAAAGTGGGAAATCTCACCCATTGTCAGATTTTCCACCTGATTTTTAATCGTAAAAATCAATTTGTCATTTTTTGCATCCAACACCATCTCCACCCTATTTTTCTGTGGCGTTGCCGCCTCAAATGCATTGTCAGTCAACGTCCCTATAATTTCGACAAGCGCATGTTCTGACACAGGTGTCACAATTTCCTGACTCAGCACTTGTATATCAATCTCTATATAACCAGGCGCACTGATAATCTTGCTATATAAAAATCCCGCTAATATCTTGTCAGAGATACGTAGCAGCGCCGGATTGCAGCGAGATTTATCCCCGTAAATTTGCTTACAGTATGCTGACTGCGCCTTGACAAGCTCGTTATAATTGTCGATGGTCACATGCATATTTAAAATCGCATTCATATGGTTGTCAAACTCATGCTGCCGTGCCCTGATATCCTTCGTCAGCTCTTCCATTGGCTTTATGTACAGCTTATAAATTTTTAATTCTTGCTCCTGTCGTCTCAGTGCTGCATAATTGCGTGTCCAGTCAAAAAATCCAAATATTATTACAGAAAAAACAATGCCAAACAACACCATCACTTTAACATCAAGCGTGTGGCTTAGATACAAATCAACGAACAGATATAAAGCAATCACCAATGCAATCACACAAAAGATTCTATATAAAAATTTTCTGCCAAGTTCAGCCATTGCTATACGCTCCTTTTACTGAATATTTAAAAAGCGATTAGATACAAAGTCTCCTCTTAATATCCTTCCTGTAAGTGACACCAATTTCCACCTGTTCTCTGTTTCTCATTCTGATAAATCCGTTCACAATATCTACGTAATCAATATAATCCTGATTTATAACCCACATGCGATGTACTTGCAGAAACTGATCGCCCGGAAGTTTTTCCATCAACTGTTTTATAGAAAGATAAGGAATTTTCATTTCTTCTTTTAAGAGTACAAGCTGAACCCCCCTTGGTACTGCCCTGACATATATAATATCTTTACAGAATATTTTGTAATTAATGCTGTCCTTTTTCACTACTACAAACGCGTCTCGTGTCTCTCCTTGCTGAGACAAAAATAATAACTTTCCTGCAAGTTTCTCAATATCCTGCTCGTCGTACGGCTTTATTAGATATTGATAACAGTGAAGTTCCCTGTAAGCTGTCAGCTCCATATTTGCCAGTGAGGTAATCATCACAATTGGCGTAAATACATACTCTCTTTTCATACGAACTTCCCGCGCAAAAGTTATCCCTGAAATATCATTTTTGTCACTACTATTCAAATTAATATCCAACAAAAAAGCCTGAAAGGGCGGTTGCGCTTTCTCTTCAAGCGCAGCCCTTGCCTCATCCAGACTATTTACAGGAACAACGCACACTCTGTCAGATACTTTTTCCAGCATTGCAGTAATCGCATTTAAGCAATCCTTACTGTCCTCTAGTACCAATATCCTTGTCATGTATATTGCTCCTCCCGACTTATTTTATTTCAATATTTCTCCGACCGACTTTGCAAGCCCTGCTACCCCTTGGATTTCCGAAGGAATAATAATCTTTGTTGCACTGCCGTTTGCGGCTTTCTCAAATGCCTCCAGTTTTTTGATGGTAAGTACTGCTTCGTCGGCACCTGCGTCTCTCAGGAATTTAATACCTTCTGCATTTGCCATCTGCACAACACGAATTGCTTCTGCTTGACCTTCTGCCTCCCGAATTCTTCTCTCCTTCTCAGCTTCTGCGCGAAGAATTGCCGCCTGTTTTTCTGCCTCCGCCTCGAGAATTGCAGACTCTTTCTGACCCTCTGCCACCAAAATTGTTGATTTTTTCTCGCCCTCTGCGCGAAGGATTGCCTCACGGCGCT
Source organism: Lachnospiraceae bacterium (assembly GCA_014239155.1). Taxonomy (GTDB): domain Bacteria; phylum Bacillota; class Clostridia; order Lachnospirales; family Lachnospiraceae; genus COE1. The sequence continues at coordinate 217,055 of JAAZZQ010000003.1, forward strand.
CACGCTCTGCCTTCATCTGTTTCTCCATCGCATTTCTAATTGCTTCTGGTGGAATAATGTTTTTTAACTCCACACGATTTACCTTGATTCCCCACGGATCTGTCGCCACGTCAAGTGCAGAGCGCATATTTGTATTGATAATCTCCCTTGATGTCAAAGTTTGGTCTAATTCCATCTCGCCAATAATGTTTCTTAGCGTTGTTGCCGTCAATTTTTCAATTGCCATAATTGGGTTATCCACACCATATGCATACATTTTAGGATCCGTAATCTGAAAGAACACAACTGTGTCAATTTGCATTGTTACATTATCCTTTGTAATAACCGGCTGTGGCGGGAAGTCTACAACTTGCTCTTTCAGGTTTACTTTCTTTGCCACTCTGTCAAGAAAAGGAATCTTAAAATGAATCCCTACGCCCCACGTTGAATCATACCCTCCAAGTCGTTCTATCACATATGCATACGCCTGTGGAACGATACGTACATTTGTTGCCAAAATCACTATCACAATAAATAATATGACCAATAAAATCTCTACCATACGAAAAACCTCCTCCTCATATCTTTTTGAATCTTATTAGTTCTCTTCATACTTCTCGACAATAAGCCTCACACCTTTGATGTCAACAACTTTTGCAAGACTTCCTACTGGAATTTTACTCTTGTCCTCCACAGCCCGCACTGTCCATTCCTGACCATTTACAACCGCACTGCCCTGTCCTGCAATGTTATCCACATCTTGCGTAATCCTGACTACTTTTCCGATGATACCCTCGTAATTTGTCCTTGTGCGCGTATTGTTTATGTATCTTATCGCCAAGGGTCTGGTGAATATCAACATTCCGAGTGATACCAACAAAAATACCGTCATTTGAAGTATAATTCCGCCGCCTAACATAGATACAATAATCGCTACCAACGCACCGATTGCAAACCAGATGGTTGTAAGTCCTACTGTCACAATCTCAATGATAATGAGTACAATCATCGCAGCCAGCCACACCATTGTGTTTGTCATGATATCTCCTCCTTTCTTCTCAGAAATCCGCACGCCTGCAATCATGCCGAAGGTGCAGCACTTTGCCCTTCTGATGAGTATACCATATCGCATATTTTAATTTCACACAATGGTTTTTGCGCGAATGCAGTGATTTTCGTATTTAAATCAATGCTATTCGCTAAAACCTTCCCTGTAGGCCATTAATTCCTTCTGAAAAGCCTCTGTTTTATCATACCCGCAAGAGTGCATTTCGGGGCAAAATCCCCTATAAATACACTCCTTCACCATACAACTTGCAAGCTCCGGCTCTGTCTTTGCAACCTCTTCTTTGACCAATTGCCATGCCTCACGCGTCTCAGTGCTCGCACAGCTACACAGACGCTTACGGCTGATATTAATCAATGCCTGTGCATCTGCTTCACATGCATGGTTTACCAAGGAACCTTGTGGAAGCTCATCCCGACTAACCCCCGTTCGATCACTGCGCTGCGTAGATACCCAGTGCTCAATTCCAATCTTGTGCCGCACCATATGCACACTAACCCATGACTTTAATCCCTTCCAACGCCAGTAAAATTTCATACGCCGAATTGGAGAGTGCTCTGACAAAATAAGACTTCTTTTCCACTTAGAATCAGGATATTTTCCTGTTGTCTTATTAATTGTATTCATGGCAGCATCCTTGATATTCTGCCAGTTATCCTCATGTTGAAACTGATCAATCTGCATATATAATCCCCCTTTTAACAAACTCTATAGATTCTCTTTTTTATCTGCGGAAGTCTTTCCCACCGCAGACAATCTACTAGCCATTCCTTCAATTTCTACCCGCTCAGAAGAGAGTTCTCTAATCAATTGGTACAACGTCCAATTAATATTTTTCGGTGTTGTAACTGCCTTAAGTTTCGTCGGCGTAAGTCCTACTTTTTTGTAAGAAAGCAAAAATTCATCCAACTTTTTGTTTGACACTCCAGAAAAAATTATAATCTCTGGCATACAAAAAATTACTGGCGGCTTCTCTGTCTGGGTCAAATCAAGAGGTACAATCCCCTTAACTCCAGCTAATTTCCCAACCTGTGTATTAAGGTCTGATGGCTTTAGCTGTTTTGTTGTTATAGACATACTCATACCAATCACTTCTAGCTGTATCTTCTTTTTTTCATCCTGCACATAATACAATATCATACTATTATATTCTTTCATTATCATACCTTACCTTTCTACAAAAATTTGTCTATCGCCTTTTTGAGCTCCTCAATAGACTCCGTATCATTCTCTCGAACCGCCTCGACAATACAATGGTCAATATGATCTTTTAATATCACGCGACTTACGCCGCCAATTGCAGATTTTACTGCTGCCAATTGTATCAATATCTCGCTGCAATCTCTACCGTTTTCCACCATTGTCTTTACTGCTTCCATGTGTCCTATAATCTTAGACATTCTGTTCAGAACTGCCTTGGTTTCCTTATGGGTATGTACATGTGTATGCGCAATCCCTAATTCATGCATCTTGTCATGTGTCAGTTCTTTTTCCATTGTATTTCCTTTCCGCTCTGTCTGCAATTGTATTACTGTTTTATTATGGTAGTTTGTTGTACTACAATAACTTATTCAACTCTGCATCTAATTTCCACTTCAATTCTTCCAATTCAGCCTCCTGTGGCAGAAATTCCTCCGCATGCAGCTCATTTCCAAGCTGCCACACTGGACCGGGCTTTGGTGTGTCACCAACCCTTCTTGGAAAAAAGTGCCAGTGCATATGCAATCCTCTGCCAGCACCAAGCAACTCATAATTAAGTTTATCTGGCTGAAATGCATGGTAGACTGCCTCCGCCACAACCGCCATCTCATGAAGAAACGCATCCCGAAATGTTGGTTCCAGAAAATGCAGCTCTGTTGCGTGTTGTTTGCACAGAAACAGCGAGTACCCTTTTATCCGTTGGTGGTCTCCAATCACCACATATCCTGTATTTAACGCTCTCACAAAATAAGGGTTTTTATTCTTCTTAATCCATTCAATCCTCTCACAAATCATACAATCACACATTTTTCAATTCTCCTTGTCCCTACAATTTATACTCACAGTAAGTAAAATTTGCCGTGAGTATCGTGCCAGCCCAGCCGCAAAGCGGCATACTCTCTTATGTGGCTATGTATAATAAAATAATATTGACAATAACCACATTAAAATAAATGAGGCACTCCAATATTTGGAGTGCTCCACTTCTCTATTATACAACTTCCAAATTCCGTAACAGCACTATACAAAACTCGATAAGATAGTGTTACTAACATCAATTCCCTGCTCAGTCAACTTAACTATATCGCCACTTTGCACCATCATTCCTAATTGAATCCACTTTTGCAGCGCAGCGCCATACCTCTTATCCATACTTTCGGCAAAGCTTGCCATAAATTCTTGTTTAGACACACCTTCCATCATACGCAAACCCAAAAACATAAATTCTTCCATCTGTTCCACGTCAAGAAGCCTAACCACTTCCTCTTTCACACTTTGTCCAACACTACTATTATCTGTCAACCGACTATCATACAATTTAGCATTGTGTTTCTGAAATACCAAAAGATATCGCTTTATACTTTCAGTGTTCTTCCACCGCCAATTTCCTACAGTGGAGCTTGCGCCAAGTCCAAAGCCAACAAAGTCTGTTGTATGCCAAACACCTCGCTGCCAATAAATACAGTTATGCTTACATTCATATCCAACTTTTGCATAGTTTGATATCTCATAGCGATAATAACCATATTCTGCCAATATCTGCTTTGTCTGCTGATACATCTGTCGGTCTTCTTCCTCATCAGGCACAGGATCCCAAGCATCTCTATTCTCATATAGTGGTGTTCCATCTTCGATTATCAAACTGTAAGCCGAAATATGCTCTGGCTGCAGTGCCACAGCTTTGTTGAGCGTCCGAATCCAACTATCCATATGCTGCCCCGGCAAAGCCGACATCAAATCAATATTGATATTGATAAAACCTACCTCTCTTGCCTGATGATAAGCCCACAAAAAATCTTCATACGTATGAATCCGCCCAAGCATTTGCAACTCTGCATTATCGGCGGACTGCAACCCAATACTAAGCCTGTTTATTCCAGAATTTTTTAACTTTAAAAGCTTATTTCTATCCACTGTTCCCGGATTCATCTCCAATGTAATTTCTGCTTTCGCATCCATCTGGTAATGCGCTCTCAGACAATTCAAGATTTCCGCAATCTCCTCAGCTTCTAAGATAGACGGCGTACCACCACCAATAAAAATTGTCTTTATTACATATTGTGTATAATATTTCGACTCCCACACAATCTCTCTCAACAATGCCTGCATATATTCCTGCTGTCGCTGCCTTGTCGCTGGTCCAGAAAGGAAATCACAGTAAACACACTTTTGGACACAAAAAGGAATATGAATATACACACCAATAGAATGCATTTTACTCCCCCTTTATTACTGTCAATCACTTTGAATCATCCAATTTCAGCACCGACATAAACGCTTTCTGTGGTATCTCCACATTGCCAACCTGCCGCATACGCTTCTTGCCTTCCTTCTGTTTCTCAAGAAGCTTCTTCTTTCGTGTAATATCGCCACCATAACACTTTGCTAGAACGTCCTTACGCATCGCCTTCACAGTTTCCCGCGCAATCACTTTACCGCCTACTGCCGCCTGTATTGGTATCTCGAACAAGTGTCGTGGTATCTCATCCTTAAGCTTCTCGCACATTCGGCGTCCTCTGTCGTAAGCAGACTGTTTGTGCACAATAAAAGACAGCGCGTCAACCTCCTCCTTATTGATGAGAATGTCTAGCTTGACAAGCTCAGATTGCTCGTAGCCCTTAATATCGTAATCAAACGAAGCGTATCCCCGCGAGCGCGATTTAAGCGCATCAAAAAAGTCATATATAATCTCATTTAGCGGAAGTTCATACTTCAACAACGCACGTGTTTCCTCCACATAATCCATGCCAAGATAACGCCCACGTCTTTCTTGGCAAAGCTCCATAATAGAACCAATAAATTCTGTAGTCACCATAATTTCCGCTGTGACAATCGGCTCCTCCATATAGTCAATCTCCGATGGGTCAGGTAGATTGGATGGGTTTGTCAACTCTACCACCTCACCGTTTGTCTTGTATACTTTATATACAACACCCGGCGCGGTGGTCACAAGGTCAAGATTGTACTCACGTTCTAAGCGCTCCTGAATAATTTCAAGATGCAGCAGTCCCAAAAATCCACACCGAAAACCAAACCCCAGTGCAACGGACGTTTCTGGCTCATAGAACAGCGACGCGTCATTTAATTGTAACTTTTCCAGCGCATCCCGCAAATCTGGGTACTTTGCACCATCCGCAGGATAAAGTCCACAATAGACCATCGAGAGCACTTTCTTGTATCCCGGAAGTGGCTCCTCGCAGGGATTCTGTGCATCTGTAATGGTATCTCCAACTGCTGTATCCTTCACATTTTTAATGGACGCAGTTAAATATCCCACCATTCCAGCCGATAATTCATCGCATGGGATAAACTGCCCTGCCCCAAAATACCCCACTTCCACAACATCCGCAGTCGCGCCAGTCGCCATCATCCTAATTTTTGTCCCTTTGGATACCTTTCCTTCCATGATACGGCAGAACACAATAACTCCCTTGTAAGAGTCATAAACGGAATCAAAAATAAGTGCCTGTAAAGGATTATCCACACTTCCTCTTGGGGCTGGTATTTTAGTAATAATGGCTTCCAACACTTCCTCTATTCCAATACCATTCTTTGCCGATATTAGTGGTGCATCCTGTGCTTCAATGCCAATGACATCCTCAATCTCATTTTTCACCCAGTCAGGACGCGCACTTGGAAGGTCTATTTTATTGATAACTGGAAATACATCCAAGTCATGGTCCAGCGCAAGATAGACATTCGCCAGTGTTTGTGCCTCAATCCCCTGCGCCGCATCCACAACAAGGATTGCCCCATCACATGCAGCCAGCGCGCGGCTCACTTCATAGTTAAAATCCACATGCCCCGGCGTGTCAATCAGGTTAAAAATATACTCGTTTCCATCTTGTGCTTTATATACTGTGCGAACTGTCTGTGCCTTAATTGTGATTCCTCGCTCGCGCTCCAACTCCATATTGTCCAGAATCTGGTCTTGCATCTCGCGGCTTGTCAAAAGTCCTGTTTTTTCTATAATTCTGTCCGCAAGCGTAGACTTTCCATGATCGATATGCGCTACAATGCAGAAATTTCTAATTTTACTCTGATCTATACTTGACATAATTCCCTATTCCTTTCTAATAGCTTTCCAAACCCTTTTATTTTGATATCACCAAAAAGTCAAAAAGCTATTTTATTATAATCTATGCAACGTTTTAGCCGAACTTTTCCAATAACGCAGCCCGATAAATACAAGCAGAACCACAAGCAACGCCACCCAAACTCCCATTGGCACGTCAGCAATGTCAAAGCACCGGACATTAATCCACATTTGATTGATTGCCTTGTTTGCATCTTCATCAAAATATCGCATAACCGCAGCCCGATCTATAACTTCCTCCGGCGGATACTGGCTGTACAACTGCCTGCCCATCTGACTGACGGTCGATTGTAAAATATAATTTTTATCGCTGTTATCACCACTAAAGAAATACCCAACCGGATAATCCATAAGTTCCTCATTCTCATCTTCAGCGCCATAACACCATTTCAAGTACTCGTAAATAGTATCATCCTGTGCGTTTCCAGCAATTGACGAAGTGTATCCAATATAGTACATATTTCTGACAGCATTGTCTGTCCTCGATACAAAATTAACAAATGCCTCCGCAGCATGTTGCCTGCCTGCATCCTCACGAATACCATTTTTGAGCATTACCCAACCGTCAAACCATAAATTTGTACTCTCTCTAGGCACTGCAAACCGCAACTCAAAATCATCTTCATCCGCCTGATCCATCGCGTACACCGCATCACCGGACCACTGATAGTTCGCCACAATCTTACCTGTTATCATGTCTGCCTTCCCGCTGTCCGTCTCCAGGGAATAAACATTATCCATCAATTCATTTAAAAGCTCTTGCGCTTGTTCAATTGTCTCGGGACTCACATCGTTCATCACATCTGCAAGTCGTTCTTGATAGTCCGTCGCGTTAAGAAAATCCTCGTCAGTTAGCTCTTTCGCCTTTAAGATGCCAAGTGCAGCAAAATAGGAGTCGCGCACATTATCTTTTAATGTAATTTGCCTATTAAACTTAGGATTTCCAAAAATTTTCCATGTGGCGGCCTGCTCTTCTGTTACAAGCGCAGGATTATATAACACTCCTGTAATTCCCCACATATATCCTGCGGCATATTTACTCCAACGCTCACCGTTAATCTCATTGGATTCCAATGTTTTTTGAATGTAAGGAGATACATTTTGAATATAATAATTGTTATTGTTCTGTTTGTCATAAAAACTGTCCGAATAAGGAATCAATCGGTCCTCCGCAATCAGTTTCATAATCATATACTCTGAAGGACACACTAAATCATATGTATCCCCCATGTTTAACTGATTGTACAAGTCCTCATTCGTACCAAAACAAGAGTATTCCACGCGCACTTCTCTGCCGTAAGTCTCCCTGTACCAGTCCTCAAAATCCTCATAAAGCGGCTTCTCGCCAAAAATTACTCTGCCGTTATCAAGCTCAATAGCCTCCTCCGCATCCCACTCACCAAGATCAATATACTCCTCCCAACTGCAAACCCGCAATACAATTGGCTCCTCACCTGCGTACACTGTCTGTTCTGAAAAGAAACACAACACGAGTGCACTCACCGCGGCAAGCCCAAGTATTATCCTACTCTTTTTCATTTCCTGCACCTGCCCTCTTGCCATTTTTTTCACCTTTGTTTCCTGTCGCATTCATAATCATCACCATCAACACCACCACAACAAAAATAATTGTTGAAAGCGCCCACAATGCTGTCTTAATCTCTGTCTGCGAGCCTCGCGTCGCATTCACCACATAAGTGCTGATCGTATCAAACGTTGCAGGTTTTGTGTAGCTTGTAATAAAATAGTCATCCAATGACAGCGTGATTGCCAGTGCAAACCCAGATACTACACCCGGAAAAATCTGCGGAAACACTACACGCCGCAACGCCACCGCCGGAGATGCCCCCAAGTCAAGTGCTGCCTCATAGAGACTGTTGTCCATCTGCTTTAATTTGGGTACTACCGACAAATATACAAAAGGCGCCTCAAGCACAACATGACCAATTAACAATGAAACAAAACTACCCTTGTCCACACCACACACGCCAATTAACAAAATACACAATGAAAATGCTGTCACAACCTCAGCATTTACAACCGGAACCTGATTGAGTGAACCTACCACCGCATTGCCAAACTTCCCAGAATAAAAAACGCCCACGGCGCCAAACGTGCCAAGTACTGTTGAGACAAAGGCAGAACCAATTGCAAGAACTAACGTTCCCACAATCATTGCTCTCAAATCAGGCTTTGTAAACAGCGTTTCATAATTTTTGAGTGAAAACCCGTGAATTGCTCCAATATTTGCAGAGTCTGTAAAACTGTACACCGCCAACACAAAAATGGGCAAATATAGCATAATTATCATAAGCATCAGAAATGCTCTGCCAAAAACCTTTTTCATTATCCGATCACACCTCCTCTGCTGCTGCCTGCATCCTCGTCTGCATACCGGTTTGTAAAGAGAGTAAACACCAAAATAATCACCAATAAAATCAGCGCAATCATGGAACCGTTATGCCAGTCATAAGCACTAAAATACGCTCCAATCAAGCTTCCCATAATATATGTGCTATTGTAGAGCATATCCAGAACAACATAATTTGTCATAGAGGGCAGAAACACCATAACAATACCGCTGATAATCCCCGGAACGGAAAGTGGTAATGTCACCTTTAGAAAAGTTTGAATTGTGTCCGCTCCAAGGTCTGCTGCCGCCTCCAACAAACTATTATCCAGCTTTAACAGGGTTGTGTAAATCGGTAGAATCATAAATGGCAGAAAATCATAAGTCATGCCAATCAATGTATTTAGAAACGGATGATAAGCTAAATTTCCCTCCACCACTGTCAATATTTCTTTCAATGCTGTGATTCTAAGTGTAAAATTAATCCACATAGGCATCACAAAAACCATAAGGACCACTGCCTTATGTTTCATTTTACTGCGCGCCAGTATATAAGCAATCGGATATGCTAACATCAGACAAACACCAGTAGTAGACACCGCGATGCCAAAACTGTAAAAAAGCGTTCCAATTGTGTTTGGGCTAGAAAAAAATCCTATTAAATTTTCAAGCGTAAACTGCCCCTCTCCATTTGTAAACGCGTAATATATAATAACCACCAGAGGCGCTAACACAAAACATACCAGGAAAAGCCCATATGGTATGCAAAGTTGCGATCTCTGAAAACGAAATCGATTCATCTAGTACCCTCCATTTATTTTTTCAAGGTGTAGTGAAACTTCTCCTTTGGTATTCGTAAACTTACATAATCATCCATATTCCAAAGATATTCATCCGACACAATAAAGTCTTCGTCCTCCTCCGTCCGAACAACATAACTATAATGATCACCCTTGTAAATCAAATTGATAATATGCCCTCGCAGAATACCTGCCTCCTTATCATCGCTCATTGTGATATCATCCGGTTTCACAGACACAATCACTTTAATACGCTCCGGCTCAATCACATCACCATGCGCATCAACAAGTGTTCCATCTGTATTAAAAGCAGCACCTGGTATTAGAGAAGCGACATCACAATCCAGCATTCCTCCAAGAAAACTCAACCGATACTCCTTGTCCACACCAGACTCAATGCGGTTGATTGTATTCTCCGCCAGCATAATATGAATCCCCTCTGGCTCGATGCACAATCCCACTAGAGCATTTGGTTCTGCCTTTCTGGTAGACTGCACCACAATCTCATTCTTGCCTGATTGCACTGTAATTTCATAGTGTACTCCCTTAAAAATAACAGATGTCACCTTTCCGCGAATAATTCCCTTCTCTGGTTCTGTAATAGTTACGTCTTCCGGTCTTACCACCGCATCGATCATTGTGCCATGCTCAACATCATCCACGCACTCAAACTCCGCACCGCAAAACCGCACTTTGCATCTATCTGTCATAATCCCACTAAAAATATTGCTATCGCCAATAAAATCAGCCACAAAAGCATTTTTCGGCTCATTGTAGATATCCTCTGGCGTCCCAATCTGTTGAATCTTTCCCTCTGACATCACAACAATCTTGTCAGACATTGTAAGTGCTTCCTCTTGGTCATGTGTCACATAGATAAATGTAATGCCAAGCTTCTCATGCATCCCTTTCAGCTCCAGCTGCATCTCCTTGCGCATCTTTAAATCCAGCGCTCCTAACGGTTCATCTAGCAGCAAGATTTCCGGCTCGTTCACAATCGCCCGCGCAATGGCGATGCGCTGTTGCTGACCGCCCGAAAGTGTCTGTATTCCTCTATCCTCAAAATCTTCCAGATCTACCATTTCTAACGCTTTCTTAACTTTTTTAACAATATCCGCTTTGGGAAGCTTCTTTAATTTTAGTCCGAATGCAACATTCTCAAAGACATTTAAATGAGGAAACAGTGCATATCGCTGAAATACCGTATTGATGGGTCTCTTGTTTGGCGGCAAATCTCGTATATCCTCGCCATTTAGTAGCAACTCACCTTCCGTCGGCTTGTCAAAGCCTGCAATCATGCGCAACGTTGTTGTTTTGCCACAGCCAGAAGGTCCCAGAAATGTAACAAATTCTCCCCTCTGCACTGTCAAGTTAAAATCATCTACCACGCGAAAGCCGTCATCAAAAGTACGACTGATATGCTTTAATTCTATAATATTTTCCCTTGCAGTATTTCTGTCCAACGTTAGTCCTCCTCATGTATTGTATTCATCATAAAGAACTATGAAAAATAACTAGTACAAATAAAGTTTATCCATCTTTTTCACAATTCCTCTATTACTGTAACGCATCACTTTGTAGTGTATCATATCCGCGCTATAAATGCTACTAAAATATTTTTTCCAGACAGCAAAAGACACGTCCCAAAACGTGTCTTTTCAAATCGTTCTTGTACTATGTAAGTTGCCCTCAAATACAATATCTATTCTGCTGAAATTGCCTCAATATATTGTGCGCCAAGCTCGGCAACTGTACCGTCTGCAAGCATTGCTTCAACTGTTTTATTAATCTTGTCAAGCAGCTCCGTATTCCCTTTTTTTACTGCGATGGCGTACTCTTCTGACGCAAATGCAGAAGCATCCTCAACAATCTTCAATCCGTCATTATCAAACACGTATTTCTGTGCTGTTGCGGAGTCAATCACAACGACATCACACTTTCCATTGACCAACTCCATAATGGCATCTGTTCCCTTTTTGAATGCCTCATAGGGATAACCCAAATCCTTCACACAAATTTCTCCGGTATAGCCTTGAATCACACAAATTTTCTTGTCCGCCATATCAGACGCTGAGGCAATATCAGAATCTTCTTTTACAATCATAACCTGAGTCGCTGTATAATAAGGTATTGAAAAATCTGCCTTTTCCTTTCTTTCCTCTGTCACAGTCATGCCTGCAATTGCCGCATCAATCTGGCCATTCTGTAACGCAACCAACAAAGAATCAAATTCCATATTCTCCACTGCTGCTGTCATGCCATTCTGCTCAGCAATATTCTTTGCAATTGCCATGTCAATACCATCATATTGGTCAATCACACCGCTGCTCGCCACATACTCAAAAGGCGGAAATTCTGCATTTGTTCCAAAAGTCAATGTACCGCCAGTCTCAGGAACCGCCTCCTGCACATCTGCCTCACTCGTTTTGTCTGTTGTTGCACTTTCTTCTGTCTGCTGTGGCTGAGCACTTACCGCTGTATCATTTGTCTGATTTGTATCCGCCTTGCTGCCACACGCTGTTAGCATCACTGTGGCAAACACAAGTGCTGCTGCTTTCCATGATTTTTTCATAATCGTTCCTCCTCAAAACTAATCAATTTCTATATTAAGCCTTCTGGCATAATATCCATACTCTATCGAATTACAAAACCTTACTTAAAAATAATTTGGTTCGCTCATTTTTGGGATTGTTAAACACATCCTCTGGGGTACCACTCTCCATAATTACACCTTGGTCAACAAAAAGTACCCTTGACGCAACCTCCCGCGCAAATCCCATCTCATGTGTGACAATCACCATTGTCATGCCTGATTTTGCAAGATCTTTCATAACATCAAGAACCTCCCCCACCATCTCTGGGTCAAGTGCTGATGTTGGTTCATCAAACAGCATAATCTCAGGATTCATAGCAAGCGCCCGCGCAATTGCGACACGCTGTTTCTGTCCTCCTGAAAGCTGTGCTGGATAAGCTGGTGCCTTCTCTTCCAAGTTCACGCGCCTTAAAAGTTCAAGTCCTCTCTTTTCAGCCTGTTCCTTTGTCATCTTTTTTAAAAGAACTGGCGCCAATGTAATATTTTCCATAATGGTCAGATGCGGAAACAAATTAAACTGCTGAAACACCATACCCATTTTCTGTCGAACTTCATTAATGTTGACATTGGGTGTATTAATCATCTGGTCATCCACATAAATCTCACCTTCTGTCACATCTTCAAGCAGATTTAAACAACGTAAAAAAGTACTTTTGCCTGAACCCGATGGACCAATGACCACCACAACCTCACCAGGAGAAATGTGCTCGTCAATCCCATTTAAGACATTCAAATCATTAAACTTTTTATGTAAATTCTTTACTTTAATCATCTTAATTCCTCATGCTTGCCAAAATCTGCGAATTTGGGTGCAAGCACAAATTCGCCGTATGAAAAATTTAATTTTCCCATTCGTTTCCATATTCTTTCACGCAGTGTCATAGTTAACGGACATCTGACTTTCTTAGTATCTTTTCTATTCTGCGCAACAGCAATGTCAAGAGCTTAATGAGCACATAATAAATAACAGCCGTTCCGATAAGTGGCATAAACGCGATAAACGTGGCACTCTTAATAAAGTCACCCGCTTTCTGAATATCCATCAATCCCACATAACCGACAATTGCAGTTTCCTTAATCAGCACAATAAACTCATTGCACAGCGCCGGAAAAATATTTTTGACCGCCTGCGGTATAACAATCCGTGTCATGGTTTGAAATGCATTTAGTCCAAGTGATCTGCCTGCCTCTGTCTGACCATGATCCACTGACATAATGCCTGCCCGAATAATCTCCGACACATAGGCACCCGAATTAATACCAAAGGCTATCGCTGCAATAATCCACTTGTCCAAATCCACAGTGGCAAACACTACAAAATAAATAATCATCAACTGTGTGACCGACGGGGTCCCCCGTATTATATCTGTGTAGACGCCTCCAATAAACCGAATGGATTTTCTTTTTGAAAGATTACACAGTGCAATCAACATTCCGATAAAAATACCAATAAAAACTGCCAGCAGTGATACTTTCACCGTCACACCAACACCGCTGACCAAAAGCATATATCGGTCTTCCTTAATAAAACATTTATAAAAATCAGAAGCCCATTCCTGAATTGCTGTCATCTGTCTGTCATCCTTTCGCCTGTTTGCGGAATCTCATCATCAATCTGTACACAATACCAACGCCCATTCTATCACAAAGATTGTAAGTTGAAAAGTATTTTTTAATACATTTTCTCTAAATGCTCTATTCCATATCTTTGTTTAAATGCTTCCAGATCAGCATTGTCTTTGATAAACATAATTTCCTCAAACTTTCCAGTGTGAATATCTTTGAATCCAGCAACCTGTTCCCCATTACAGATACTGCATTTGAGAATTGGTATTTGATTTTCTGTATCATAAGAACTTTTTTGTACTGGCGTCTTTTTCCAAAACATTTTAACTCCTTTTTTAATGTCATTGGCATTATAGTGATAAAATCTTTTTGAGAATATCATAGAGATCTCCCCTTGTCTCTGCATTGTTGGTATAATCCCTAGAAATCACAGGTGCATCCTGTGTAGGCGATGTCGCCAAACCAACACATCGAAACTGCCCCCACGGCAGCAAGGAAACATCATTTGTATAGACTTCCCAATAATCCTTTTTATTCCATGTATATTTTCCAAGAAGCTTATTTTCTTTTTTCGAGTAATAAAATTTTACTGGATATTCTGAGTAAAACATCATCACTGGCCGCTTGTCATAATAGGTATAAATCTCTTTGCCTTCCTCGTCAAATATTTCAGGAATACCATCTCCTGTCACATCAACAAGCGCAAAATTTTTACTGTAACTTTCCATAAGTTCTAGCTGCATCCGATAGGCTTCCACCAACTCGTTTAAGTTGTCCAGCGCTTTCTGTTTTTCTGTCTTTGCAGGTTCAATCTGTGCTACCATATATGGCCCCGGTATATAATAAGTGCCATTTAAATCAACCTGAAAAAATCCATTGTCTGTAATGCCGAAAACCCGCACATTTGTAAATCTGTTCAGATACACCACCACCGGTGAAAACAAATCTGGTGTCGCATACACAGGCGTCGCTGAGGTGGAATACATTTCAACCATTTCAATTGGGGTCACATTAAACGCAAATGCTGTGGCAGGCGGTTTTATCACTGTTATAATGGCAGTCAACACCATCAGCAATATTCCAACCTTACACTTTTGTAAAAATACGTTACTCTTTGTCTTTTTCATCTTTTTCCCCCTTACTTGTCACATCTTTAAAATGAAACTCTTTTTTCCCCGAAGCGTAGTCCGCGACAATCTGTCCATTCCCATAAAGTTTATATTTATAAGTCAGTAGCCCCTCAATGCCCACAGGTCCCCTTGCATGAATCTTTCCAGTGCTAATGCCCACTTCCGCGCCAAAACCATAGCGAAATCCATCTGCAAAACGCGTTGAACAGTTCTGGTATACTCCGGCAGAATCCACCATTCTCATAAAATATTCTGCTGCCTCTTGATTCTCTGTAATGATGCAGTCTGTGTGATGAGAACCATATTGATTGATATGCACAATTGCCTCATCAATGTCCTCAACGGTCTTTGCTGAAAGTATTAAATCAAGATATTCCGTGTTAAAATCCTCATCTGTTGCCTCTTTGCCACCATATTGTTTGGCAATGTCAGCAGTGGCGCGCAGCTCAATATGATGTTCCTGAAATGCCCTGTTTAGCTGTGGCATCAAACAATCCACCACATCTTTATGTATCAGCAGAGTCTCCACCGCATTGCACGCAGCAGTATACTGTGTCTTAGCGTCAATAATAATTGGAATTGCCTTGTCCATATCAAACGTTTTGTCCACATAAATATGACAAATACCATCCGCATGTCCCATGACGGGTATCTTGGTATTGTCCATAATATACTGCACAAAAGCATTTGAGCCTCTTGGTATCAATAAATCAACTGATTTATGACACGATAGCAATTCTGATATCTCATCGCGCTGTTCTGCTTGAAAAAGACAGTTTTCTGGCAATCCGCTCTCTCTGGCTGCCTGTGCAATCAGTGAAAACAGTATTTTATTGGTGTGCTTTGTCTCACTTCCGCCCTTTAATATCGCACAGTTACCACTCTTAATACAAAGGCTAGCAATCTGTACCAACGCATCCGGTCGCGCCTCAAAAATCACACCGATAACCCCAATTGGACAACTCTCACGCACAAGCGTTAACCCCTCGTCTAGTTCCCGTACAAGCTGTGTCTCATAAACCTTGTCAGGCATAGCAATTAGGTTTTCAATCCCTTTTACCACATCAGAAAGTTTTTGCGGTGTAAATTTTAATCGCTTTACAACCGCTTCTGGAATGCGCAGTTCTGTAGCCTCTGCTAAGTCCTGCGCATTTGCCTGAAAAATTTCTTCCTGATTTATCTGCAATGCCTCAATTATTGCCGAAAGTGCGCGATTTCTTGTCGCAGCAGGCTGAGACGCCATCTTTGTGCTGTCAAGTTTCATAGCGGCTGCTTTTTCTTTGATTGTCATATTTTGCATTTTATCCCTTTCTCTTTTTTCTTTCACCCTTTAAACTCCATTTTTATATTCTTAAAAACGAATAGATAATTTCCTCTGTCACAATTTTATCCATTTTAATATCGTACATATCCCGTGGAATTTCATCCACAATCTGACAGGCAAACGCCAATGCCATTGTTGAAATCTGGCGCCTGTTTGCAAGGAACTTATCATAAAAACCTTTTCCATATCCTAAGCGATAACCAGATATATCAAACGCCACTCCTGGTAAAACTGCCAGTGTATCCTCCTTCGGTTGAAATTTATAGCGCATCTTCAGATCTTCTCTTGGCTCCAAAATATCCATATATCCTCTCTCAAGCTGCCGAAGAGAGATAATCTGATAAAATTCCATTGTGTTTGTCATTTGGTCCACTTTTGGAAAATAAATCCTTTTTCTGTGCAGGAGAGCATCCTCAAAAATGCCGTGGGTCATAACCTCCCGACAATAGTCCGCATACAACAATATATTGTCAGCCTCCTTGTACTCTGGCGTTTTAATCACCTTTTGCACAATCGCCTCACTTTTTGATGCTGTCTCCTCGTCAGTCAGTCCTTTTCGGACCTCAAGTATTCGTTTCCTAATCTCTGCTTTGGTTTCCATTTTGTCACTCCATCATATTTTCTATAGACCCTCAAAGTCTCTTTATTCTGTCGTGCATTCCTTCATTCTTTTGGCTCTCTTTTCACCAAGATTTGTAATGTTTCCATCTTGTTCCTTTATGGAAATATTGTCCAGTTGTCCTCTTAAATTAGCGCGTATATTCGCCACATACTCCGCGCGCAATGCCGCCTGCTCTGCCTTTTCCTCCTCAGTAAGCCCTTCCGCTTGCGATTTATGATACAATTCATTAATTCGTTTTATTTTTTCCTCTATATTCATATTACCCCCACACTATATCCATTGCAACAAAAAAATAATTCCTTACCAACTTTTTATCATGGCAATCTCCTTAATATATCCCGCGTCATCGTTTGGTGTCTCTAAAATAAACGGCTTGTCTTTTAACAGCGGGTGTTTTGCCACTGCCTTTAACGCCTCCAAGCCGATTTCTCCCTGACCAATCTTTTGGTGGCGGTCCTTATGAGAGCCACACCCATTCATACTGTCATTAAAATGTACTGCTTTAAGACGGTCAAGTCCTATAATATTATCAAATTCCTTTAATACACCATCTAAATTACCAACAATATCATATCCCCCGTCCCACACATGACAGGTATCAAAACACACGCCAACATTTTCTTGATGTTCCACCAAGTCAAGAATCGCTCGCAGCTCCTCAAATGTTGCGCCAACCTCAGAACCTTTTCCCGCCATTGTTTCCAACAAGACAATTGTAGTATACTCTGGTTTTACAGCAGAATTAATTGCATCTGCAATCATGAAAATTGCCGCTTCTGTCCCTTGTCCCACATGAGAACCGGGGTGAAAATTATAGTAGTTTCCCGGCAAATATTCCATACGTCTTAAATCCTCCGCCATTGCATCCCGCGAGAAATTCCTAACTTTTTCCTTGTCCGAACATACATTTAATGTATAGGGTGCATGTGCAACCAATTTGCCAAAATGGTGTTTCTCCATAAACTGACACAATCTTGCTGCATCTTCTGGATTATGTTCCCTTACTGCTCCGCCTCTTGGATTTCTGGTAAAAAAAGCAAAGGTATTTCCACCTAATTTCAATTCCTCCTGCCCCATTATTTCATAACCACTTGCCGAGGACAAATGATTTCCTAAATACATATTTTATCATTCCCTTCTATAAAATTATATTAGTACAGTATTGCATAAATACCGCTTCACTGTTATTTATGCAATGCTATACCAACGGCGCAAAAATACGCAACACACCGTTAACAATGCCATGTATCAATCCATTATTTTCATCTGACAGCGTGCGTTCCCTACTAACCTCCATAGATGCCTCCAAATCTTTTTTTAAATCTGCAAGAATAGAAGCCTTGTAAAACAATGCGTTACATTCATAATGCAGATATAGACTTCTATAGTCAAGATTAACAGTTCCGACAGAACCAATGCAATCATCGACAAGAGATGCCTTTGCATGTACAAATCCTGGCGTGTACTCAAAAATTCTAACACCTGCCTTTAGTAAATCGCGATAATAACTTCGCGACATGCGATAAACAATCTTTTTATCCGGGATTCCAGGCATAATAATACGGACATCTACCCCGCGTTTTGCTGCTCGCACAAACGCATCGCGCAATCCATCCCCCACCAAGAGATAAGGGGTATAAAACCATGCATAATCCTTTGATTGACCAAGTAAATCGATAAAAAGATTATTGCTTGCCGCTTCCTCTCTGTTGGGCGAATCATAATATGGTTGCACATAACCATCAAAATCCTGTGCACTTTGGACACGCACTTGCATATAATCCTCACCAATTAGTTCTTTTGTAATCTTATCAAAGGAAGAAGCATTCCAAAACTCAATAAACATATAGGCATAACTTCGAATAGCATCTCCTGTAATCCGAAAGCCAATATCTTTCCAGTGTCCAAAAGGGTGTTCCTCATTGATATACTCGTCTGCAAGATTAATGCCACCGCTAAACGCCACAATACCATCTACCACCATAATTTTTCGGTGATCTCTATTGTTGAGTGCTCCGCTTAACACAATCATTGGATTAAACTTCTCACATTTAATGCCTTTTTTCAAGAGCGACCGTCTATTTCTGTGAGAAAACGTGCCAATGCTTCCAATATCATCATATAACACGCGAATATCCACGCCTTCTTGCACTTTTTGTTCCATCACATCAACCATAGCCTGCCACAGAACACCTTCCTGCACAATAAAATATTCAATAAACACATAACGTTTTGCTTCTTTTAAAGCAGATAACATCTGTTCAAACAACTGTTCTCCTATTGGATAGTACTGTGCTGTATCATTTCTTAACACAGGAAAGCCTGTAATTTTCTTGATATAAGCAAACGTTTCTCCAACGCGTTTGTTCTCCTGTTTTAGTTGCGCTTCAATTTCTGTGTCGTCTGGTAATGTGATAGGAAGACTGCCTTTGACTGCCTTAAGTCTTTGCTCTAACGCCTTTCCAGTTCGCTTATTCCCATAGAGCAAATACATTAGCGCACCCGGCAACGGCGCCACAAACATCACCAAAAGCCACAGCATTTTGTAAGCGCCTTCATCTCGCTTAGAAATAAGAAACAAAACAAACAATGCAGACAGTACAGACAAAACGCTGTAGAACAACGTGGCAAAAGGCACAAGCCACTTTGCAAGCGCATAGATAATCAACCCCTGCAATAATACCACAGGCAGTATGGAAACAATTCGCCCAGTGACAATGCTTCGCACACTTGTCTTTTTTACCTTATGTATTGTATCCTTTATTTCTTGCTTTATTTGTGTCGATTTATCTGACAATAAGTTATCCTCCTCATATATATCTTCTCTTCTAAACACAAACATCAAGAGACTTATGCTGTAAAATTAATGGTGCAAATTATCAATAAAATCGGTAAAGTTAAAGCTTTCATCCTTATTTGCTCGAAAGATTGTTCCGTAATTTCTGCCTTCTATAATACGGTGAATCACACGCACATCACCACCGTTTGCAATCACCATATCTGCACCAGAACAGGTTGCAATCCGTGCGGCATTGAGCTTTGTCTCCATGCCGCCTGTCCCAACACTGCTGCCAGTTGAAGCTTTCCCCATTTGTAGTAGCTTATCTGTAATATGGTCCACTTGTGGAATAAACTGTGCATCTGGATTCTGCCTTGGGTCATCTGTATACAGCCCGTTAATGTCTGACAACAAAATCAATAAATCTGCACCAGTCAGCGCTGTGACAATTGCCGAGAGTGTGTCATTGTCCCCTATCACATCCTCTACCTCAAACGTTGAGATGGTGTCATTCTCATTGACAATGGGTATCACTTCCATAGCGAGTAGTTCATGAAAAGTATTTTGTGCGTTCTGCCGATTTAACTCGGCTTCAATTGTATTTTTTGTGAGTAGAATTTGTGCTGCCTGATGGCTATATTCTGAAAATATACGCTGGTATGTTGTCATAAGCCTTGCTTGTCCAATCGCCGCACACGCCTGTTTCTGCGCAATGGTAAGTGGCAATTTAATATGTAGTGACTTTCTGCCACACCCAATCGCACCTGATGTCACAAGGATAACATCTTTTCCCTGATTTCTAATATTACAGAGCTCCCGCACCAAAATATCCATCTTGATATAATCAAGGTCTCCTGTCTCTGAATGCTGTAAAGAAGAGGAACCAATCTTTACCACCACACGTTTCTTATCCTTTAATTTTGCACGTAAATCATCCATTGTCTTTCGCCTCCAAATATAATCCTTTTTATTTTAAATCTATTTCTTGTATAAGTCTAGTCTTTCTAAAAAACTGGAGAACTTTGTTACAGTTCAATCTAGGACTTTGCATTTACTGTAAAGTCCGTAAAACTGTGTAGTGGCAGAGAAGCATCAAGCCACCACGAAGTGGTCTTGTATGGCTTGATGCGTAACAGTTCGGCAAAGCTGAACTGTTACGAGAACCTCTGTGCGATTTTCTCTGCAATTAAGATACCATCCATTGCAGCGGACATAATGCCACCGGCATATCCAGCCCCTTCTCCACAGGGATACAGCCCCTTTATTGCAGGACTTTGCAGCGTCTCATCTCTGTGTATCCGCACAGGCGACGATGTTCGACTTTCAATTCCAGATAAAATTGTCTCGTCGCTGGCAAATCCTGGTATTATCTTGTCAAATTGTTCCATTCCTTCTATAAATGCCATTTCACAAGCAGACGGCAATAGACCTCTCAAATTTGTCAGTTGATATGCGCCCTTAATACATGGTTTCTCGCGATTCTCTGTATTTTCAGATGATATATTTTTTACAAAATCTCCATAATACTGTACTGGGACACTGCCATTTCCAAGCAAATACGCTTTTTTTTCAAGCTGTCTCTGAAAAGCAATCCCCGCAAGCGGCCCCTCTGTCCCATAATCCTTTGGCGTAACTTGCACAATGATGGCACTGTTTGCATGTCTGCCATTTCGATTCGCATAGCTCATGCCATTTACTGCAATCTGCTCTGGCTCACTCGACGCATTAACCACATAGCCACCCGGGCACATGCAAAAGGAATACACACCGCGCCCTGTACTTGTCTGCGCTGTTAATTTATAGGGTGCTGCTGGCAATCGGCTACCTTGTTCTTTGCCGTACATGCTTTCATTAATCCTAGATTGCAGGTGTTCTACTCGCATTCCAACCGCAAAAGCTTTTGCTTCCATTGGCACATGGATTTCATTGAGCGATACAAAGGTGTCTCTGGCACTATGCCCAATTGCAAGCACTGCCTCGGTTGTCTGAATCCACTCCTTATCATTGACCACAACAGCACACAGAGCGCCCTCATTTACTTGAAATCCTGTCACTTTTGCCCCGAATCGAACTTCACCGCCAAACTCTATTATTGCATTACGTAAATGAATAACAACCTGCCTCAAAACATCAGTCCCTATATGGGGCTTGCTTTCATATAAAATAGATTCTGGCGCGCCAAACTGTACAAAAATGCGCAGCACTTCTTGATTTCTACCTTGTTTATCTTTCACAAGTGTATTGAGTTTTCCATCAGAAAAAGTGCCTGCGCCTCCCTCACCAAACTGCACATTTGATTCAGGATTGAGGTTGCCACCATTCCAATAGGCTTCCACATCTTTTGTGCGTGTATCCACATCAAAGCCACGCTCTAGCAAAATAGGTTGATAGCCATGCTTTGCAAGCATATATCCGCAGAAAAGTCCCGCTGGTCCTGTGCCAATCACCACAGGGCGAAAGCGTAATTTCGTTTTGCCTGCTGCTGGAAAAGTATATGGATTTTGTATATAAGGAGCAATGGACTTATCTTTGCAACGCTTTATTACTTTTTCTTGTAGCTTTTTATTACACAAAGTTACGCCAACTGTATAAACTTGAAACAATTGCGGCTTTTTTCTGGCATCTATTGAATGTTTTAAAATAAAAAGTTCTGAAATATCGGTCTCCCTAACGCCCAAAATTTTTGCAGCTTTTTGAATGAGAACTGCGTCACTGTCAATTATATCTGGCAACGTAAGCCTATCTATTATAGTTTCTTTGTTTTCGCATGTTTTTAAAGCAATCTTAAGTTGAATTTTAAGTGAACTTTTTCTTTCATCATTTCCCATTTTTCTCTTGTCCTATCTTTTTTTATCCGTTATCGCATTACACTGCGCTGCATCCGTTCCTGCAATTATTCCAGTTGCCCACGCCCACTGCAAATTAAAACCGCCGCAGATTCCATCACAATCTAACAATTCCCCAACAATATAAATGCCCTCACACTTTAATGATGCGAAATTTTCATTCACTTCTTTTAAGGGCACCCCACCACAACAAACCTGCGCATTCTCAAAAGAATTTGGCGCTGTAATCTGCACTCTAAAATCCATAAGCATTTTAATACAATTCCAAACACGTTCTTTCCCTGCCTGATTGACAGTCATACACGACGCAATCCCATTTTGTTTACAGACAACCGCAGCAATCTTTTTATGTACTAACCCTGACAAATACTCCTCAACAGTTTTGTGAAAAAAATGTTTTATAGCATTGTTTGTCAAATTCTTGCAAACACAATCAATTTTGTCTCTGTCTTTTTTATTTTCACATAAATTATTTTTATCAAAAATGTAAGAAATAAAATCCAGTGATGCCTCACATTGTTTTTGGTCATAAAGTGCCCTTGACGCCAGTCTACTAAGCTGAAAAACAGGAATCCCTGATATTCCATAATCCGTCAATTGCAGTTCCCCTTCTTGAGTAGCCATTTCCACACCGTCAATCAACAGCCGAATTACTCCCTGCGCCCGCACCCCAGAAAGTGCCTTGAAAACGGTTCCTTTACATTTTAGTTGCACAAGGGCTGGAAGTGGCTCTACAATAGCATGTCCAAGACGTTTTGCAAGTACGTATCCAGAACCATCTGAACCAGCGACAGAAGCCGCTTTTCCCCCTGTCGCCAAAATTAATTTATCATAAAAAATCTGTTTATACTGTTTTGCACAAATCACACCGCCATTTTTCTCTGGCCTAATAGAAATTACCTCACAGTCTGTTTGTATTGTCACACCAAGCCGATTACATGCACTCCGCAGTACGTCCAACACAATAGAAGCTTGTTCCGACACTGGATATACACCGCCATCTTTTTTCTCTTTGGTATATAATCCAAGTCTCTGAAAAAAATTCCTTGTCTGAACTGCGTCAAACCGAACAAGTGTATTGTAAATCTGTTTTAAAGATGCCGCATCACTACTGTAATACTTGCCGTGTACCTCCTTCATATTTGTAAGATTACACTTGCCATTTCCTGTCATTAATATCTTTTTGCCCACTCTGTCCTTATGTTCAAGGACTGTGACAGCGGCGCCATTCTCCGCCGCAGCAATTGCAGCAGCGAGTCCACTTGCCCCACCGCCTATCACAACAACTCTATTTGCCATAAATCCCCCTAACTACTATACGATTCAATAAAGTGATACACTTGCAGTTCATTATCCATAAACTTGCCTTCTTGCAACTCAAGCCGAACCTCTACTGGAAGATTTTCTGGATGCAGCCCTGTTTTAAAGTAAAGTGTTTTCTTATCATATTCAAACACACACACTTCGCCATCCACTTCCATAATATAAAATCCGGATTCTCCCTGTGTCGTGTCATAAATACGCAGCACCTTAATCTTGTCTGCAGAGAAAAGCTCTAAATGCTGGGATTTAAAACCTTTCTGCTTCTCCTCAAGCGTAGGTGCCAAACTGTCTGCCGCAAGCATTTTTTCAAGTTCCTCACGATTTAAGCCAATATATTTTACTGGAATCTTTCCTTCCTCCATAAAAACAGAACCGTCTTTTTTATCAATATTTTCGTAAATACAAACGGTATCAGAAGTCGTCTGAACATTCATTTTTTGCACTTGATAAAGTTCTTCTGCTGTCTTGGACATCTGTGGATCAATCTGTGACAGCTCGTCAATATTTAAGTGCTGTTTTGCAAGGTTATTCTTCTCTGATAACTTATCCATATTGCTTCTTCTATACAGCAAAACAACTACTAACACCGAAATTAACAATAATACAAAAAATAAGCCAATCTTATATCTCTTTTCCATCATCAGCCTCCTGGTGAAACTTGAACACTTTGGCGTCTTTGATATAGTATCAGCTTATTTTTACTTTTTATTCATCAAATTACATTAAGCGTAATTTCTTTGCAATCGTTAAAATCGTTCTCCCCCCCGGCATACTTCTTAAGTCGCGCTCATTAATCCCTTTTAACAATATTAATATTGTAAAGTATACAATCACACCAACTACAATACCGACAAGCACTGTCACCACATTGCCCGCTGACTTTGCAAGCAGCAGATTCAACAGCGCAATCACAATTCCCATCGCCGCAGACGCAATCGCCGGAATAATAAAGGTGCGTACTAACTCCTGCTTATAGCGCAGATATTTGCGAATTGCAATTGCATTTAGCACAGATACCACAACTGCAAATAGAATATATGCATATACTACCGCATTGATTCCCATATTCATCTGAAGCATTGCGTACAAAATCCCTATATGAATAACAAGTGAAATCGCCGCATTGCGGACAGGAATTTTCATTCTGTTAATACCCTGAAGCACACCGTTTGTCAATGTGGACATTGTATAAAAGACAACTGATATAGAACCAATATGCAACATACTGACTGCCATGTCCACTTCCCCCTTAAACAGCATAGAGACAATTGGTCTAGCAAGCACAGAAAGTCCTACCGCACTTGGAATGGCAACAATCATTGTAAAACGCATTGCCTGTCCAATTTTTTCCTTGGCGCGCCCGTATTCTTCCCGCACCATCAACTGCGTCAGCATTGGCACAATAGAGGAACACATTGCATTGGCAAGGGCAATTGGAACATTTACCAACAATTTATATTTTCCTGAATAGACACCCCAAATATCAGTTCTAACATCTCCAAATCCCTTTTCTATCATCACACTTCCAAAGATTTTAATATCAATTACACCGCTAATGTTATAGACAGTGGTACTTAGAAGCACTGGGAAAATCGTCAATAAAATCATGCTTAGAATCTGTGGATAACTATCCACTTTTCCACTTCCGTCACGCCTGTGTTTCTTTGTCCCTTTTTTATATGTCGCATATACAAAAGCGAGAAACAACAATCCAATTATCGCCCCAATTACAGGACCAATAGAAGCTCCCGCCGCGCCATAAGCTGGGGCATAATCTTTGTTGTGCAGCAGCGCGCCAACTTTATCCCCATAATTATAAAGGACAGAAGCGCCGACAATGCTTCCAATCAGCACAAAAATCTGTTCCAGTATCTGTGAAACTGCCGTTGGCATCATTGTTCCAAGCCCTTGAAAATAACCTCTAAGCACGCCCATTACTGACACGAGCAACAACGCTGGACCAAGTACCTTTAATGCCAGTGCACTCATTGGCTCTTCCATCACATCTGCCGCAAAAAAATCTCCCAAAAACTCACAGATTAGAAACGTAATTCCACCCGCTGAAACAGCAAAGAACATAGCGCACTGAAAAACTCTTTCTGCACTCTTATACTGCCGTTTGCTCATCTTAGAGGACACCACCTTTGACACCGCAAGTGGCAGGCTGTAACAAGATATAATCAGCATAATCGAATAAATCTCATACGCCACAGAATAATATCCGTTTCCCTTATCCCCTATAATATGCTGCATAGGGAAGCGTCTTGCTATCCCAATAATTCTGGAGAGAATCCCCGCCATCGCAAGGATACCGCCCTGAACGATAAAATTAGACTTCTTTTTCTTCATTTAACTGTTCTCCTCAGGTCAAACTGATCTGTTCTTGTGATTCCCAGTCTGTTTAGAATCTCTTCTTGCTTCTGTTCCATCAACGCTGCTTCCTCTGACTCCATATGGTCATACCCCAGCAGATGAAGCATACTGTGTGCAATTAGAAACGCATATTCCCTCAGAGGAGAATGTCCATATTCTTTTGCCTGATCATATACTTTCTCAATAGAAATGACAATATCGCCAAGACACAGCTCACCGTTCTCAGGGTCAAAATAATCCTCTATAGCATCCTCAATCTCCGAAAAATCAGCAGGGCTGCTATAGTTCACATTTGGAAAAGACAACACATCTGTCGGGCGGTCAATTCCCCGATACTGATGATTCATTGTATGAATCCCCTCATTATCCGTAAGAAGCACATTAACCGACGCCTCATAGGGACAATTTTCTAAATCAAGTGCCTCCACAATCACCTTACCTGCCACTTCCTCCACATCAAAAGGAAGTGTTTTGTCTGTCTCACTCTCTACGTAAAAAGTCATAATTTATTTTTTCTCCTGTATTATTCCTTATTTGCGAAATGGTTTTCCACCCCTTCTAATACGTGGTTCCTCCTTGCGAACAGCCTTGTTTTGACTGTTGTTAACCTTGCTCTCATAATCCTCATACGCCTTGACAATCTTCTGTACAAGAGGGTGTCGCACCACATCACGGCTTGTCATTCTAACAAACGCAATATCGCTAATTTTCGCAAGCACCTTCTCCGCCACATCCAAACCAGACTGCGTGCCAACTGCCAAATCTTTCTGGGAGGCATCACCCGTCACAATCACTTTCGAGCCAAATCCAATGCGCGTTAAAAACATCTTCATCTGTGCAGGCGTCGTATTTTGTGCCTCGTCTAATATAATATAGGCATTGTCCAGTGTCCGCCCACGCATATAGGCAAGCGGTGCAACCTCAATCAATCCCTTCTCCATATTTTTCTGAAAACTGTCTGCCCCCATAATCTGATAGAGCGCGTCATATAACGGTCTTAGATAAGGGTCCACCTTACTCTGCAAATCCCCGGGCAAAAAACCAAGTTTTTCCCCTGCTTCTATCGCGGGGCGTGTCAATATAATGCGTTCTACCTCATGATTCTTAAACGCCGTGATTGCCATCGCCATTGCCAGATAAGTTTTTCCTGTGCCCGCTGGTCCCAAACCAAACACAATCATTTTATCCTTAATGGCATCAATATACTTTTTTTGTCCCAATGTTTTTGGCTTGATAGGCTTCCCAGATATTGTGTGACAAATACACTCTGAATCCATCTCAAGAAGCGCATCTTCATCACCTTCGTGTGACAGTTCCAGCGCGTAGGACACGTTCTGCTCTTGTATTCTATTCCCTCGTCTGGAAAGTTCCACCAACTCGCGCACAAGCTTTGCCGCCTTGTTGACTGCTGCCTGTTCCCCGCTGATTCTAACTTCTCCATTGCGGTCTGTAATGACCACATTCAAATCCTCTTCAATCTGTTTTATATATGCATCTTGACTGCCGAAAAGATTCTGCATATGTTCCGCTTCAATCTGCATTCCAATCTGAAATTTCGCCACTATAATGTTACTCCTTTGTCTCATCTTCCTGAACGGTGTTTCTTGGTATCTCTATTGTCTCTCCTGTCTGCTTTACAACCAACAGACTTCCATTTAATTCCATCCCAATACTATTCCTTTCCATTTTAACATCTTTTTCAACAATTTGTACCCCTTTTTCCTGTAAACCTAAAATAAATTTTTCAAAATTTTCTGACAGCTTGCTTTGCATCTCTTCATCTGTATATGTAAAATATTTAATATAATATTCTTTTCTGTCTATTTTACCATAATAGACTGGAAGATAGATACTGTCCAGCAAAACCACTTGATGTTTTTCTATAGCTGTCTCATATAATGTTTCGTTTTTTTTCGGTGATAGATATTTTCCGGCAAAATCCCACAAAGCCAATCCATCAATATAATACTTGCCAATCTGGGCAAAACCTGTATTCGCATGATTGCCTGTGTAAATCATAACAGGGTATCCACTGTTAATCGAACCTTTGTACTCAATTGGTGTCTGAATAAAAATATCTGCATCCGCATCATAAATTTGATAATCAATAATACTCTGGCTCTCATCATAAACTGGCACACCGCCTGACACAAGCACTTGCCCTTTTTCAACTGTATCCCCCGCTTTGACCCGCGGAACACCATTTCTAGTGACAATTGAGGTAATTGTACCTGCTTCGTTCGCTACAATATCAGTGCCTTTTGTCTCAAACTGCACTGGCTCTGACTTCTCATTCTCCTTGATTTCTATATAAAGCTTTGTCCCCTCAAAATAAATCGAGGTCCACGTGACATTCTGAAATGTCTCCCGCAGTTTCTTTTCCTTCTCCTCACAATTAATACTGCTCTTTTTCATTCCATAATGAATCGATTCCTGTTCCAAAAAATCCGAAAGCTCATCATTACTCACTTGTAGATTACCAACATACTCAATTGCCCAGACATATTTTGTCACATAATTTAACATAATCAGGCATAATAGAACGCCCGCAAAAAAAATAATCCTTTTTTTAATAAAAGGAAAGTAAAATGGCAGTCCCTTCTTTTTGACTACGTGCGCTTTTGTACCTGTCTTTTTTAACAGAGGAGGCATTTTTAGAAAATCCGCGGCATATGCTTCACACATGCAAATATTCTGTTCCTTCTTTATCTCCCACAAGTCAATCTCATGCATTCTGCACATATTGAAAAACCGTTCCATGTAATCCCCGTCAATCTTGATCACCAGAAATCCTCTGACAAAGCGTATCCATCTATTCTGCAAGAGTCCCACCTCAAGCTTCCCTTATCACCTTTACCTCCTTAATCTGTCCTGATATTTTCATGTCCTCATTCGAGTAATGTTCGATTGTAAGACACTCCCCGCAGACACAATATTTCATATGATTTCCTTTAATTAATACTTCATGGCAGGTATAAGCAATAATTCCCTTAAAATTTTCCACAAAAAGCTCCGACGCCCCTACCATATGCAACAGCGTGGCATTCACCACCATATCTTTTGGCAGTGAAAAGGCATCTGCAAAGCGCTCCCCTGCACTCATAATATCCTGTTTAAATATATCGTGTCTATTCATATCAACACCCAAAAATGAAGTATAGGTTTTCTATACTTCATTCTATGTCTTTTATTCCATTACTATTCCCTTGCAATCTGGCTTTTTTCAGTCCTTTCTGCCAATCAGCTTATCCTCATATAAAATATGATTTACAAGCCAATTGGTCACAAGACGCAAGATTTCCTCAATTGTCTCATCTTGGTTCTCATCAATCGCATCCATATCCCAGTCATTAATAGTCTCCTCCAAGGCCTCATGCTGGCGCCTCTGTTCTGGTAATCTCTCGTAATCAATTGATTCCATATACGCTTCCTCATGCTCAAAATGCGTCAACGTATAGTCCCGCAGCTCCTCCAAAATATGTCTGATATTATCATATTTGTCAGGCATAAATTCCTCACATTTTAAATTATATAATTCGTCTGCAATCTCAAATAATCGCCTGTGTTCTGCATCAATCTGATCAATACCCGTCAAAAAGTCCTCTTTAAATTCATACATAATACAAACCTCCTAATAATTATTACAGTTCAGCCTTGCCGAACTGTAGCGCAACAAGCCATGCAAAATCGCTTCGCGATGGCTTGTTGCATCTCAACCTCTATGCTTTCTTACGGACTTTGCAGCACAGTGCAAAGTCCTGTCTAAACTATAACTAATAATTCCTTATAAAAATCTTTTCGCTTGCCATAGAACGCGCTAAAAGCTTATCGCAGTCATAAACAACAACTTCCTGCAACTTCTGCCCCTCTGGAAACTGTGGAACACTGCTTAACTCTGGCAAACTGCGCAGCGTAATCTTTTTTAAAGCAGACAATCCTTCCAGAAAGTCAAGATTATCAAGGTCCGCAATCTTGACCAGTTCCATTTCCTGCAAAGAATCTATTTCTCCAAATCGCTCCAATCCCTGTGCATGTTCTTGATGCACAATAACACTCTGTATGTCCAACATTTGCAAAACGACAAGTGACGGACATGGCATATTGTACAGACTAAACTCTCTGACACCATCCTTTCGGATTAAAAATTCTATATGTCGCCTAGAATTTCCAATATAAAAATTTTCAAGTTTTGGAAACCTTAACAGCCATTCCATTTCATACAGTGACATATCCTCACTGGAATTGTCTTCCTGCAACGCCACTTCAGTAGAACCCTTTCTATCGTTTTCAAAGGTAATATTATCCAGCAAAAAATCTACATAGAGCGATAATTGGGTGAGTCCTTGTGACAACTCGTTTACAAAACGAAAATCATATCGTTTTGACAACTGCACAACCAATTCTGTCAGATATGTAAATTTAGAGAGCACCTCCAGATGTTCCATATCATCCATACAATCCAGACAAAGCTTCCGTATATGTACCATCTCTGCAAAATGCTGCAAATCGCCATTTTCCAGACTATAAATACGAAACACAATATCTTCTCTAACAGAAAATAACTTCTCGTCCAGCAATCGCAATGCTTCTTTTGAAAAAGCTTCTGTTGTCTGTATTCGCCTTAGTTCGTCTGCCGCAACCATCTTGGACACCATATCATCAATATGGGAAGCTGTCAGAGATGAAATATCCCCACCTAGCCACGATATTGCTTCATCTGTAGTACTGCCACTCGTTTTAAGATTAATAAAAGGCTGAAAAGTAAGCGCTTTTTTCTTTTGGACCTTTGGCTCCAAAGAATCCTCTTTCTCTTTTTGTTCTTCTGTCTGTATCTCACACTTAGGTTGCCAGTTTGCTGCCGCTTCCAGTAATTCTTCCTTATGTCCCAGCAGCAGTTCCACATAAATCTGCCATATTATATCTGTGTTTTCATGAATCCACTCGTCAATCTCCTCCATTCTCAGCCCATATTCGGCAGGATAATCATCATCTGGATAAAGGTTATAATCAAAGATTCCATAGTCGTACCATTTTGCAAGCTCCATATATCCATACTGATACAGACAGTTTGACATCCTTCTAATGCCATTATTTGTATCTACTTGATATAAATTTGTATAAAAAGTATCGATTCCCTCGTGAAAACTCTGAAACTGCCAGTTATAGAGCTGCTCAAAGACAAATACCCATTCCGGTTCCTCACTCTGCACAGGGTAAAATTCACCCACCAAAAAATCATAAAATTCTAAGAGCAAATCATCTCCCCATGCATCTCCCACTTCACCTGCATCTGCCCTTTGTTCAAGGTCAATATACAATTCTTTCATAATCTTAATATACTTTTTCTTGTCCATTTATCCTCCTAAAGAATTTTACGATCTTTATCTAAAATCCGTGCAATTTTATATTCTTCGATTCTATGTCCCAGCAACTGCATAATTTTTAACTCATCTTCCGCATCCAAAACAGCATTATGCGTCTCGCTATAACGCCTGTTTTTGGTCAATAATTTCAATATCTCTTCAACACCATATCCGCGCTTTAATTTTCCGGTCTGATAACAGTCAGCAGAATTTGGTATTGCATGATTGTACTGGCGATATGCTGCCAGACGCATAATATCATACCATTCATATTCCGAATATTCTGGCAGATGTCTTTTATCAAAAGAAGCATTATATGCAAAAAGCTTCTTCACATTGTATGTATTCAGCCACTTTTTTATTTCTTTTAAAGCGCGCTTTCTACTTGTAACCACAACATTCTTTTCATCAAACTGCAATTCATTATCATACATTCCACCCACTCGATATTCTGGATCGATTACATAATACCTTGCATCTATTTTCTTTTTTGTCTCTGTGTCAGCTACCACTACACCGATTGACATTACTTCATCATTCCAGTTTGTCTCTGTGTCAACCACAGCAAAATTATCCGTTTTTTCTTTTTTCTTAGGTGTATTTTTTAAATCTTCCATAGATAACTCCTGTGACGTTATTGCTGGTGCATAATAATTTTCTATCATTCCCTTTGTCACGGTCTTTGCCACAAGATCCAAAAAAGTCTTTCTATTAGGCACTTCTATTTCGTATAATGTATTATCTCTTGTGTTCCACAAAATTCCTTTTTTTAGATTCATTGCAACCATATAGACAGCACATTGCAAAAAATGTTCATGTGTCAATTCTGATACAAATTTTAATTCATACACCACATTGTCTTTTACCACATCCGCAAATCCCTGTGCTGAAAATTTCACACTTCCGCCTCTTTTGTTAGAAAAATCAATTCGACATCCAACCTGCGCATTCTCATCTGTATGTAGTCGTGTATATAATCGTGCCTTTATCAATTCGCTCTGTGCTTTCTTTACAAATGGAGGTATCACTTGCGTTCTATATCGGTTCTGTTTGGTCTCCAGTGAAACCAAAAATAAAATCTTGTGATCCAAAGAACTGTTGCGCACTTCTTTTGTGTAAAGGTACTTTAAATCAGGATTCAGATGCATCCACAATTTTATTTCTGCATCAATTTCATAACTGTCAAAAAACACTGCTTCCTGATAGATTCCAATACAAGGCGACAGGTCGATTAAATCATCTGTACTTTTTACATTGATTAATGAATTATCTGTTTGTGGAATCCTATGTGTTTTTAGCTGTAAAAAACATTTCTCCACATCTTCTTTATACTTAAAATCAAACATTTGACTGATATTCATATTATCAAATTTTTGATTTGTCTCCACAAATGTAGAAAGTGTTACTTCTGATAATATGGCATCTTCTGGCTTTACAAAAATAATATGATTTTTCCCTCTGCTGGCAGCAACGCAAAAAATATTTCTCAAAATTGCATAGGACTGCTGTGGTTTCGTTATTCTTGTCTGCCAATAGCTTTCTGTAAAGTCAAAAATAACACAGATTTTCTTCTCCAACCCTTTGCTGCTATCATAGGTTGTAAAAATTGCAGAGTCTTCTTTTGGCTCTGCCTTTCCTATTGAATCTGTATCGGATATTGTTGCATACACTGTTTTTTTATTAAATATATCTGGATAGTTCTCTTCCAAGGCATTGAGTGTATCGGACAATGGCCCTGTCCTTGCTCCCAAACACAAAATATCCTCTGGATTCTGATTTGCCAAAAATAAGACAATCTCTTCCTTTGTCATCACTTCCACTTTACAATTCTTATTCACCCCATCAATTGGCTTTCTCCACACTCTTCCAAGCATAGATGCCAACCCCTCCGATAAACGAAAACACTTCGTAAATCTCATTGCAATATATTCTTCCAGAAACTCCTTTATAAACACTTCAACGCGAAGTGTTGTTTTATCATATATTTTCTGTTCCATATCGCCAACAGCAATGATTTGTATATTGGGATTACGCTCTTTTACCAGCCACAACAGCTCTGCTAATTCCTGCTCAATATCTTGATATTCGTCAATAATCAGCACATCATATTTTCCAATGAGAGGTTTTTCTTTTATAAATCTCTGTATTATATCTGAAATTCCTACAGATATTCCACATTTTCTTAAAACCATATAAGCAAATCCATGATAATTGGTCACTGTTACATTTCTCTTTTTTATCTTAGATTTTGCATCTATTTTTAAAAGCTTATTATATGTCAAATACAAAATTTTCTTTGTGCTTGGCAGTTGATTGCATAGGTTTTGAATCGCTGTGGTTTTTCCACTGCCAATGCAGGCATCTACAAGAATGTTGCTTCCACATAATGCCCTTTCTATAAATAGCTGCTGCTCGCCAGACAGTTGTACAGCTAAAGTTTGTCCCATATTAAAGTTTTCCTCTCTTTTTCGCTTTTGTTGCCTATCATCAGCTTTCGTATTTTTCTATTTCTTTCTCATAATCACGTTTCCACATATTTCCTTTTGTCCACTTATGTATTCCTCTTAAATTCTATTAAAAAATCATTAGGAACATTAAAATTACTTCCTGTATTGATTGTGTGCCCAATGTCATAACACCCCAATTTTTCGCTTTTTTTGCGAAGGCTTTTAAATTACCATTTGGCGTTATGTGTTGTGTATGCTGTGAATACTCTTGCATCACAGAATCAATAGAACGAATTAGTAACCTAGCAACATGATCGCAATTGTTTGTATAAATCTGATACAATGGCAGACTTGTATCTTGCCCTAGATACTCCAATTCTTGTTTGTATCGTTTCTTTTTTTCAGTGTCTTCTTCTAATGCCCATTTCTCATATAAATTTGCAAATTTTTGTTCTGCCATAAGATACGGAGCAATCTGCTCTAACAAAATATGATATTCTTCCATTGTAATAGGTCTATACAATGCCATATCATAATTGTCTGTAAGTTGGTCTTTGTCTAGTTTTAGATCACCCGTCTGTAAAAATACAATCGTCTCCTCCTTTGTCATGGTTCCAATGCTCATTTTCCCCACACCACTTTTTCCCAAAAGACATTCTATTAAAGAACGCTGCATACCATTAAAGCTAATTACTGTCCCGCATCCATCTTTATCCACAAGCAATACAATGCTGTGCCCTAATCCCTTCATACCATCCGCATTTACAACATAATACAGCATACCATCTTCTGCTGCTATAGTAGTCTCGCGTGCCGAAAGACACATAGAAAAACATAGAATCAAATATATTGACAATGATATAAGCAGACCATACTTTATCCAATTTTTTATTCTTTTTCGTTTTTTTGCAATAGCAAATAACCACATTGATTTGTCTGATTGTTCATCTGCAATGTTGTCGTCAGTCACTATAGTCACCACCAGTAAACTTGCAATCACCTTGTTTCAAGGCAATTGGGCCAATCCACATAGTTTGCAAAATCAAATATTTGTTCATGTGTATTTCCATCTAAAAAGAAAATCACTTGGTCTTTCCAAAAGACCACCTCAAAACCATCGTCTATACAGGAAACAAAAACCAAAGAATAAACCACCATATCGTCTTTTTGGTATTTACAGTTTAGTTGAAGATGCCTGATAGATTCCGCTTCCATTCCTGCAATTTCACGGGACCAGCGACTGTTATGAAACTGCTCAATTGTTGTAATCAATTCCCCTGTTTCTTCGTCTTTTATTCCCCACTCAATTAAATTCGGCAGCAGTTTTTCTAGCATTGTCTGATAAATATGGTCAAAGTTTTCCTGAATATACAAAATTGTATTTTTAACCTTTTGCGCATCTTCTGGACTTATTTTCGTAACTGCTATACACTCAACTACAGTTCCCTCAAGAATACTTAATTCCGTAATAATATTTTTGTCAAACCACTTTCCTTTTACATCTAATATAATTGCATCACAACCATAGTGACTTTCGTGTCCACGCTCACTTTCCCATTCCCAGTCGCCGTCAATTTCTTGTTCCTGTACACACCGCTCCGCCAAAAGCGCATCCAAATCCTGTTCGTTTTTAATGAAATATTTCATATATGATTTTCTCCATTCTTTATGTTCGATTTTATTTAAGAACTGCTAACTCTTCACTGTAAAGATTGGTTCCATTCGCGCAACCGGTTGCGCCATATTATGCGCCGTGTGCACTGCAATCACTTCATGAATATCTTTGTATGCGTATGGTGCCTCTGCGCGAATAGACTCCTCCCATTTTTTCAAAATATCTGCTCTGCCCTTCAAATCAGTACGATTTGGGTCAATGGGCGTAATCACATGAAACTGTTCCATAAATTGATGAAACGCCTTATCATTTCCTTTCATTGCGTCTCCGCGAGATTTTTGTCGTCCAGCGCCATGACTGGCACTCCAAAGTGCCTCTGCGTTTCCAAGTCCGCGAAGCAAATAACTAGAACTACCCATAGAGCCCGGAATCATCACTGGCTCTCCATAATAGGCAAATTCCGTTCCATCCATTTCTTCACAGCCACCAGCACAGCAAGCTCCTTTTCGATGAATAAAGTAATCTTTATTGTCTATCCGCTTTTTCCAAATAAAATTATGTGGCGCATCATAAAGCAATTCCATATCACATGCGCCCAAAACCTGTGTAAAAACCTCCTGAATCATAAAACCAAGAAATAATCGATTGGCAAAACCAAAATTTGCAGCATTTTTAGAAGTTGACCAAAAACGATTCCACGCATCTTGCGCTGTACAAAATTCTGGTATTGGATAAATTTTATTTTCTGGCTGCGTAAATCCAACAGGGTAAATCTCCTGACAAATCTTGCGGTTTAACAGACCACTATGATGTCCAATTGTCAAAGAACCTGTATGCAGCATTATCACTACAGCACCCTTTTTTAAATTCCATGCATTTGCAGTCTGACCATCATAAATTTCAACGACGCGCTGTACCTCCAAAAAATGATTTCCACCGCCAATTGTCCCAATCTGATCATCATATGTCAACTGCTGATAATCGCCAATAAAATCTTCCAAACCTTCTGTCTTTGCTGCGTTGAGACTTCCTCGAAACACTGTGCGATTCAGCCATTTCTCTTGCACTTTGGGCTGATAATATCTCCACAATCCATTCTTGCCGCTGTCCTGACAGGTTTCCAATAATCCCTCAAGCCCATATCGAAACAAAGCCTCTCGCTGTCTTCCTGTCATTGGTATCTGTCTGCCACCCTCAAAAAAGATATGGCGAATTTTCTTTGTCAATTCTGGAAGGTTTTGCTGAATTTTTACTTCTGACAAATCTGTTGTATAAAACCGCATACCACAGTTAATATCATTTCCCATCGCCTGCGGAACCACAAATCCTTTTGTCATCATTACAGTTCCAATTGGAATCCCAGCCCCTTTATGAAAATCAGGCGTCAAAATTAGTTTCTCAATTTGTGGCGCATCTCCCTGAAAATAATCTGGTACTGCTGCCAACTTTTCCAATGTTTCCTCGAGAGCTGTCATTTGATGTAATTCTGCCATTGCATTTTTATCTGGTGTGGCATCTTCTGGCAAATAACAGGATATGACATTTTTTCTATCGTTCCATTCTATTTTATATACCATAAAACTTCCTTATAATTTGAAATTTGTTTACTTATAGTATTTAAGATAACTTCTCATTCTCATATTCTTCAAAAAACTTATCACACAATGTAAAAAAAAGTGTTACCGCTTCTTCCTCATCATTCGTTAAATCTCTAAAAGTATGATACCAGAAAAAATGCTGTTTTTCATACCTTTTATCCCTATTTGACTGAATCCAATTTATCAGCCAGTCTGAAAAATAATAATGAAATTGCACTGCTGTATCATCATCAAAATCATTTATTTTATTACAGACTTTAAAACCATCAATAACATATTCTAAATAATCAATCCGAACTTCATTCAGGAATGCCTGTGGTTTTTTTTCAATTAATTTTATATATTCTCTCAAAGTTGCTCTTTTGTTACAAACTGTTTTATGAGGATATTCTTTGTTCTCATTTTGTTTAAAAAACTTATCAGACAAATCAAAAAAGAGCTTTACTGCCTCTGTTTCGTTACTCGTTATTTCTATATCTTTTAACGTTTGACTCCATGAAAAACAATGCTGCCTATATTTTCTATCTATATTTTTTTGAATCCAATTTACCAGCCAACCTGTAAAATATGCGTGAAATCGTAAATCAATATCAGCCGCGTTATTATTTACGTTATTACATATAAAAAAACCAACAATAAGATGCTCTATATAATCTATCCGAACTTCATCAACAAACATCTTTGGATTTTTCTGTATACATTTTATAAACGCTCTTACATTCATCTTAAATTTCCCCATTCCCACCCTCACAAAAACAGTCAATGTCCGGTAATAACAATTCTCTAATTACAATACACTTGTACGCAATTGGAGCATAACTATCCTCGAGGAATCGAACCTCCACACACTAGCTCTTTAGCATGACCAAAGTACGACTTACGCTGTCGCCGCGTGACATTCACCCTGCCTTTGCTAACAATCAATTTTATTCAATTAAATCAATATTCCAGTTTGTCTCCTGCAGTCTATTTTGTTCCTATTCCCCATTCCCACCCTCACAAAAACAGTCAATGTCCGGTAATAACAATTCTCTAATCACAGTACACTTGTACGCAATTGGAGCATAACAATTTGAGGAATTGAACCCCTGTACACTTGCTCTTAATGTACCTTGCCTTTTAAGTGCAAAACCATGCATTGCGACTTTCGCTGTCGCCGCGTGACATTCACCCTGCCTTTACTAACAATCAATTTTATTCAATCAAATCAATATTCCAGTTTGTCTCCTGCAGTTTATTATCCACCAAGCGCAATTCCTTTGCCATTCTGTCAATTTCTGCCTGCCAATCTGTAATCGAAATTGCAGACTTAATCTTTATCTCTGTGTTTCTTGCCCGATAAGAAGTCTGACTGCCAGTATATACAAGATCTTTATAAACATGAATTTTTAGCGAAAGTGTATCTTTTTTCGCAATCAATTCCGTCAGTGTCTGTCCGTCAACTTTTGTCTCGCAATTTGTTTTATTGATATGCGCAATCAAATAAGCCAAACGCTCAATCGAACGATCCAACTCCTGTTTTAATTGTTCTGGGGATTCCGCAGGCTTTTCTCCCTCCTGCACTAATACATTATTGTTTAGACGACTTTTTAACTGTTCAATATTACGGTTTAAATCCGCTCGTTCCTGCAATGCTTCTGCTAGTTTCATTTTCTATCCCTTCTTTCCCTCTAAAAATTTCTAAAACACTTTCTATCATCAACGAAGTAACTAATCCCACCAGAAGTACCATATGTCAGATGCGGCAATACATGCTGCCACTTCTGCTAGGGTTCCTGTTCTTGTACACTGACTTACTCTGTCTGGTGTAAATGCAAAATGCTCTTTAGCAACTTGTAAGGCATCTTCTTCTGCAATTGGCGTTGATATATGCATTTCCATTACATCATGTGTAATCGTTACAGGAACTGCACCATATTTTTCAAACCAGTATTTACAGATAGCCATCATATCCTCTACATTCGGACAATCATTCCATCCACCAAATGGCACATACGCTACCAATTCCCACGGCTTTGTTGTCGGAACCTTTAACAATATTGTCTCAATAATTTTTTCAGACGAAAATCTCCGAAAAGCTGTATAGCCCTCAATTACTATTGGCTCACCATCAAATACACCAATAAATTCCTCCATATTATCTGTATCTTCTATGTATCCTTCAAAATATTCCTTTAGCAGCTCCTCACCAGATTTCAGTTCTTTCTTTAAAATATCCTCCAAGATATAGCCGTCTTCTTCTAATATCCCAAAATATTCTTCTAACACATCATCTGAGGAAACCAATACTGGAGTAAAACCTTCCTCTTGTCCTTGCAACAAAGCCCGATTGTATGCATTCATTACATCTTGATAACTTGCTGTTGTGGAAAAAATCTGATATGGATAGCCTAATTTCGCAATTATACTTTTTGTCGTCGGATTTGCTTGCTCCAAAGTGATTTCATTGTTTCCTTGCATTTCATTAACGGCAAAATTTCCCTGCTCACTCTTTTTTTCTTGATAAGACATATCTATCAACTCCCTCTAAAATTCCTAGCGCATCGCATCATAGATACCAATGGCAATTCTTGAATGTAACCGTTTCGTTTTTGGCTTCTTAATTTATAGGCAATTTTTCTTATATTTTCTGTGTTTATCATATCATTTTTATAAAGCAATTGCAACCTTCGTCTTTTTCTCTTTCCTAATCGAGTAGGGAAGTTTCGTAACAGTTCAGACAGGTCTGCGCATTTACTGCGCTGACCGTATTGAAACTTAAAATAGGGAAGCATCCAGCCCCTCGCCGAAGGCGATTTTCAATGGGCTGGATGCCGTAACAGTGAAGGTATCTGAACTGTTACGAAGTTTCATCTTCCCCTACTCGTTGCGTGCCCCGTGCGCCACGTCAGTGGCATATTTCCTCTGCACGGGTCTGCGCATAAAAAGTTACAAATAAAATGGAGTAGACATAGCTTTTCCCTATCTATTCAATTACTTCAAATACAATGCTATAACCTTGTTTTTCAACTACATCAGTATTTATCAACTTATAGATAATGTCTTTCGCATTTTCAAATGCTTTGTCTAATAATCCATTCTCGATAGCTCTAGTTTCCATAGCATTTTTACTTTCTGTATCAAATGCTCTTGTATCATCAATTTTAATCGGATTGAATAATCCATCTTTTTCATTAAGGGTTTCAAAACTCTCATCATCTAATTCATGGGAAAGTATTTTTGCCTTTGGAATATGTATTGTTATCTGCTTAGAATCATTGTCTATTTCTGCTGCAATTTCTTGCACATTTACACCTGCTTTAATAGAGCCATCCCATTTAACAATAAACGATTTCCTTGTAAATGGTATATTCTTTCCCCATAATTGTTTTACATCTTCAAACTTTCCAGCGTCAGTATATAAATATTCTAATGTAGCGAGTTCTCCAATATCTTGTATTTCTACATTGATAACATTGATGTCTATTTCTCCTGTTGCTTCTTCATATACTGCAGTAGGCTCAGACAAACGATCAATTTCTGCTTCTAATTTTGCGATTTTCTCCTCATATTTGGCTTGTGCACAGTTGTACCCCTTAAAAAAGATTACAAATACCACAATCAGTAGTGCAATAACAATGATTATTCCAATGATGAATCTTTTTTTATTCCTTTTCAATAGCGTTAACCCCTTTGTCCAATACTAAATTTTGTAACAGTTCAGACAAGCTGACCTGTTACTGCAAAAGTCCTTTGAAAACTCAAAATCTCCAAAAAAATATTAAAACTCCGGCAATTCAGTAAACACTACTTTACTCCCATCTGCGATTCCACCATAAAGCATTTCGGTACGATTCCCAACATCAAAATAATGTTTTAGCACAAATTCTGACGTAAATGGCATAGGCAATGCAGTTACTTTCTCCAAAGGAATCCATTTTATAACACCTTCATTAGAAATAAATTCTTCATCTACACCATCTTTTAATTTCGCAAAAAAGTAATAATTCTGTCTGATTTCTCCTTTTGCCCGCCTCAGAGTCACATAACGCAGCCTGATATTTTCCAATTCCTTTTCTGTTATACCAATTTCTTCTTTCATTTCACGCAATACGCAGGCTCTGGCATTATTCAATTCATGTTCCTCAAAATGCCCTCCTGCTGAACCTACCCACACATCATTTACCACGCTGCCGCCTTGTCGATAAAGCAATAACATTTTATCTGCCTTTTCTATGTATATGGATGCCATATTTCTTAGCTTGCCATCTGCCATCACACCTACTCCTTTTATATATATCCGCTTTCCGTTCCCTTTCGCATTTACTTGTATTAGGACTCTCTATAAATCTCACAAATACAAAAACCTTATGTGAACCACAACTATGGCTTGTTATTTTCACAGTCAGGGTAAAGGCTTTTCCTGAAATCAACTCAATATTTCAACTAAACCAATAATTTCTGGCACATCTTCCCCTAGTACAGCGTTGCATTAATTTCGAAGTAATAGGTGCCTGAATTTTGTGTCAGGACAAGGCGGAGGAAGGCGGCATAGCGGTAGCTACGCTGACTGACAGCAATGCAGTACTGGCGCAAAAGGCAGGTATATATTACTCGATTATGAATGCAATGTTGTACTAGTGTAGTGACCGGTTTATACTTAGTAAAATAGTTCTTCCATATATTGCCCTCCCATGTTATACTAAAAAGAAACGGTGGTGGCGATTATGGCAAGACCTAAAACTTACATTATTAAGCTCAGTGATGATGAA
>JAAZZQ010000020.1 GCA_014239155.1 Lachnospiraceae bacterium
CTGTATGACTGCTACTTCTATAGTCTGCCATGTTCTCATCCTCCCGTATACAGTATATCACAATCCACCTTTTGATAAAAGACGGCTCAAGCCGTACCGCCTAAAGGCGGTGGTTTTTACCCCGCGCTTGGAAAATAAAACGTCTTTTGTAATATTAAATGTTAGCACTTTCAATATTGGATAACATAAACACCACAACAGAGAAATCACTGCTATCGGAAATGGAGTGTTGCGTCTTTTCATATAGATAAAAGAGTATGCAATGCTTGCCGACACAACCAATCCCTGAGAAATACAAAACAGTGCAATTCCACCATTATAATTTCCAAATATCATTTTCCCAGCATTTAGAAAAACACCAAGAACTATTGTGTGAAAAAACGGGTGATGGGCAGAGTATGGCTGATTCCCCACAATCTGTTCCAACTGAACTGGCGCATCATACCCAAAAATTCCAGGGAAGAATGCCAGATATGTTGGAAGCCATCCCACAATAAGAATCAGCCATACAGTCAGAAAAAAACGTCTATCTGTCCATCTGTGATAAATCCGTTTCTCCACTTTCGTACAGTGCAGTTTCGGAATCACAATGCAGGCTGTCTTCCATAAAATAGGAAGAACCACCATAAATAAAATCCAAAAAACAACAAATCGGATTGCAACTTTTCCTATGGAGTCCACACCAATGTATGGTAGTGAATGATACAGCGAAAAGAATACTGCCACCAAAAAGATACCAATTCTTTTTCTGCGCGCTATCTTCTTGTCCATACTTATGTATTTCCTCCTTTTAGAAAATCTGCATCATGCGGCCAAACCACAAGGGTTCGCGGCTGCATGATTTTCATAAGAACTTATTGTAATCCAAGCTGTGCCCAACTAGAAGCACCAATGAGTGGAAGGGCAAAATCTGTATATGCTGTGTTTCCTGTATCCATAAATTTAAACACATCATATGCATACCGTTTTCTGTCTCCTACACGAAGTCCATAAGATACTGGCGATGCAGCCTCTGCCGCATCATCATGCTGTTTATGAACAATAAAAGCTTCTATCTCTGGCAATGACATTGCTTTCTTGTAAGCATAGACAAGTGCCGCTGCCTGATACTGCTCATTGCTGCCATAAGGACTTGCTTCCGATGCATTAAAGCCAAGCTCTGTTATCATCATATGGCGAACTGTTCCATTTGGACTAAGCAATGCTGGCTGTTTCATATGATTTGTAAATACTTCCATGTTCTGCACTGTTGCAAATTTAGAGTCATCTGAATGTTTTACCAGGTTCATTGCAGCATATGCCCCAGGAAGATCCCAGAAACGGCAATTATCCATTGGCACTGGATGTGGGTGAATGGTTAATCCCCAACCAATATTTCCGGTCTCTGTGATTGCCGCTGCAAACTTGTCCAAAAATGTTCTGGAAGGATATTGTAATGGCGAACTTGTATCAACCCAATTCCAGCGCTGGTCAATATCTGTATAAACTCTTGCATCTTTGTTATGGCTCTTAATTGCGTTGTAGCAAACACGGAACTGTTTTGCATAATCTGTAGCAAACTCATCTGCTGAAATATTTCCCTGATAATGTGCTGGATAGTTATTGTTCACTTCGTTTCCAATAATCCATGAGTGAATCACTCCATGTCCGCTGCCATCATAGCGCTCTGCTAAAA
Organism: Lachnospiraceae bacterium; assembly: GCA_014239155.1. Classification (GTDB taxonomy): domain Bacteria; phylum Bacillota; class Clostridia; order Lachnospirales; family Lachnospiraceae; genus COE1. The sequence continues at coordinate 1,676 of JAAZZQ010000020.1, forward strand.
AGCTCATCAGCGCTTCTAATTTTTCTGTTGGCGCCTGTTCTTGAACATTAAATGCATAGGTTGTCATTCCTGGTGTTCTACCCATTGGAGGAATCATATCCACTGTTGCAGGATTATAGTAATTTGCAACCACCATCACAACATTACAGCCCTGCTCTGCAAAAATAGAACATGCCGCGTCATACTCTGCCACAGCAGTGCTACTAAAACTATAATTTTTGCCATTATAAGTATAATTCGTTCCGCCACTCTGAACGAATTTGCTAATATCCAATACATAGATTGCATATCCTGCATTCAAGTCTGTCAGGTCACTCGCATAACGCCAGTCTGCAATCACACCTTTTTTGGATCTTGCAGGATAACCAGTTGACACAGTAGCTACCGCCTCTGGATTTGTAAGGTACATCTCATTGCTAATTGGAACATAAACTCCACCGCGAAGCGCTGTCACTACAAATCTGCTATATAATTTAGAGGACGCATTATTCAAGTTAAGGTCTGTTGTAAACATTACATTGTCAGAGGCTGGAACAGCAGCACAATAGTCTGTTCTCGCGCCTACACTGGTCTCGTATGGCTCTAGTGCAAACAAATAATACTGTCCAGAATCACTTGGCTGTACTGCACCTGCCGCTGCCACCTGTACCTGGTCGCCTGTGATTACACATGCGACTATCGACACAGGCTCTGCTGCAAAAGCGGTCAACTGTAATGAAAAAATCAGCGTTAACACCGCTACAAAACATAGTTTTATTTTTTTCTTCATGATTTCTTTTCCTTTCTTTTTGCATACTCACAGCAAGAACCTCCCCCTCCTGTCTGTCTCCCCCCTTCCTGTGGGCTGCTGTACAATCAAAATGGTATCTATTAAAAGCAGAAGCTTCTGCATTTAATCACTTAGCTTAACAATAATACAGTCATCATGCAGCACAATACTGCCCTCCATCGGCCAACTGTTCATACTCTTGCTATACTCTGCTGTCTTCAACGCCTGTGCCTCATTTCCGCGATGATAGTCTCCTCCCAGCACATGAAAAAAGTGGATAATCCTGCGCGTGTTATAAAATCCTTGCGGCGCAACATCTGTATCCCACTCAAAAAAGGAATATCCAATGGTATCCCCCATAACGCAGGAATTGTTTAATTCTGCAGCACGCTTTCCTACAAAAATAATAGGATATGCATGTGCGTCATCACCCAGTTTGTCCAAATCCTCCATAATGGCCTGTGCTGTGCGCACATCACTTTCATATCGCACACTATCTGTATAATTCAACCGCATTGTGCCCGACAATTGCACATACCCTGTAGTCACACATAATACTAACAACACAATATATCTTATCTTTCCCATGCTCGCCGTGCGACTCGTGCGTGGCATATCTCCTATGCATGGGTCTGTGTAATCGAGCAGAGAAGTCTCATCTTCTCTACTCGCTGCGCGACCCATACGCCACGTCAGTGGCATAGTTCCTATGCACGGGTCTGTGTAATCGAGTAGAGAAGCCTTATCTTCTCTACTCGCTGCGCGACCCGTGCGCCACGCCAGTGGCATATCTCCTATGCACGGGTCTGTGCATAAAATAAGAACATAGGCAACAAACGCAAGGGCAAACGGCATTACCAATTGAGATCGCCGTACTGGCTCCACCGCACAGAGAATTGTCATATAAAAAGGGGAGGCGATTGTCATCAATAGGCTAATCACAGTCCCAATAAACGCCGCTTTTCTCTTCTTGTCCCTACCGTTATAAAGCACAATACCTATTAAAAATAGACATCCTACTGGATAAAATTTTGAATAATACATTCCCTGTCCCAGCAAGACAGCTTTCACATGCCAATAGATATTGATAAGGCAATCCTTAAAAGACTGTGTGAACCATCGAACCTGCCCTGTCAGATAATCAGCTCCTGCACTAAAACAAACCATAGTAAGTATTTGATTGCATATAAAACCAATCAAAAATACTGCCAGATACAAAATTCCCAACTTTTTCATTTCCCTAACAGATGCATCTTTTCGGAAAAAGCAATACAGAAAAAAACAGGCTGATGCTCCGAAAAGGAATAGTGGAACCATTACCTGATACAAACTAAATAAAACGACATTAAAAAGTACAGAGCCACAAAAAAATAGATACTTTTGTTTGTGATTCTTTGTTGTAGTGCTCCAGTACACCAAAAGCAGGCTGACCGCCATCAAGCAAAATCCAAATGCCACCTCCATAGACTGAAGCTTAAAATACATCTGTTCCGTGATAAGCGGGGAGACAAGAAGCAGCCCTGAAAAAACAAATACGGCCGCTTGGCTGTCTTTTCCCGATACACAGGAAAAAAGGCTTGTCCAAAGCATACACGCTACTACCAGAAATAATAGCGTCATCACCCCCGCAAGCTGCGGATTAAAAATACCTGTCCCAAACAATAATTTTAAAAGGACCAATCCCTGCCTTCCCATAGAAAGCCATTCTCCGTAGAATGCCTCTTGCAGTGCGATAAGATCCTCTGTATCAATCCCAATGCTTCTGCCCAAAAGCATGGTTCCATGACTTAAAACCGCAAGCAAAAACACAACAATCCACAAACCACTTTTTTCTCGAACATCATTATAAAATGATCGCATTATATCCCTCATAAAATCAGATTTTTCTACGGCAATGGCGTTAATCCAGCTCCTGCCACATAAGATTCAGCGCCATCTGCACTTACACAAATACGGAAAAATCCATTGCTTGTAATTCCTGTTACCTGAATTGGAAGACCTACCTCACACGATGCTAAAATAACATTGCTGTCCAAAGAGGGTTGTGCATAGATTACAGTCTGCTCATTTGTAGCAAATACTGCCTGTACCTCTGTCACAGTAAACTCAACTGGAATTTCTGGTGTCTCCTCTGGTTGTGTCTCTTCTGGAATTTCTGGTTGTTCTGCAGCCTGACGCATCTGCGTAATTTTCACAATAACGTCCATAAATAACTCTGCATACGTAGCATGGTCAAAATGAATGGTATCAATCATTCTTTTTGAAGTTCTCGCTGCATAAAAATCTGTATAGTCCAGAAATTGATCGGGAAACGCTGCCTTTATTGTATTGTTAAACACGTTTCTATCTGGCGTGCTCTTATAATACTTGGTCATCGTAGATACAGAAAGGAAATAACAATCCGCCTCAGGAAACTCATAGTTTATCCAATTGCGATAGGAATTGACATAAAAATCAGCAACTTGTTTCGAGCCCTTTGACGCGGATACTGCCCCATGAAATGAAATAATATTCCAGTGTGCAATATTGGGATTGGTATTGATAATCTCGTGAATCTTCTGCACACCGCGCCCCTGTTTTCCTTTTCCATCACTGTAAATATACTGCTGGCTTGTCTGGCGCACATCATCCACACCAGCATTATTTCCCTCAAAAACAAAAAATAGATTTCCCTTCATCGTAAAGGTGTTGGGTTGTCCATTATTTGTTTTCTCCCTGCTGCTATCCCAGCGGTATTCATAATAAATATCATTGTTTTCTCCTAGAGAAATAACACTATTTGTCTCTGTCGCCCTCATGCTAAGCGCATGTGCTGCAAGGACATTGTGACTCTCTCCTATAACAATATATCCTTCCTCATGATAAAGACCATCACTCTCAAACACGGTCATCGCATTTACTGTAAGCGGCTGCATTACAGTGACAAGCACAATAATCCATGCCAAGATGATTGTTCTTAATTTTCTTTTAGACATTTTAAAGCAATCTCCTTTTCTCAATCTCGTTTATTTCTCCTAAAGAGATTTTTGCTTCTCTTTAAGAGATAATATATTTCCTTTTTAGAAAAAAAGCAACCCTTTTTTCACTTTGGAAAGTATTTTCGTTGTTTCCACATTATTTCAATAACGGAGTTAATCCATCACCTGCTACATAGGATTCTGATCCATCTGGACTTACACAGATACGGAAAAATCCATTGCTTGTAATTCCTGTTACCTGAATTGGAAGACCAATCTCACACGACGCGAAAAGAACATTGCTGTCCAAAGAGGGTTGTGCATAGATCACAGTCTGTTCATTTGTGCCAAGCACTGCCTGCACCTCTGTCACAGTAAACTCAACTGGAACTTTGGGTGCTTCTTCTGGCGTCTGTGATTGCTCCTCCTTCTGTCGCATCTGCGAGATTCTTAAAATAACATCTGTAAATAATTCCACATAGGTAGCATGGTCAAAGTGGATGGTATCAACCATCCTTTTTGAAGTTCTTGCCGCATAAAAGTCTGTATAATCCAAAAATTGATTGGGAAATGCTGCCTTTATTGTATTGTTAAACACTTTTCTATCTGGAGTGCTTCTATAATATTTGGTCATTGTAGATACAGAAAGAAAATAACAATCCGCTTCTGGAAACTCATAATTTATCCAATTGCGATAGGAATTGACATAAAAGTCAGCAATCTGTTTTGATCCCTTTGATGCAGATACCGCACCATGAAATGAGATAATATTCCAGTGCGCAATATTGGGATTGGTGTTGAGAATCTCATGAATCTTCTGTACACCCTTTCCACGACCTCCTTTTCCATCACTGTAAATATACTGTTGACTTGTCTGACATACATCATCTACACCTGCATTAATTCCCTCAAAAACAAAAAACATGTTTCCCTTCATTATAAAAGTATTCGCTTTTCCATCATTTGTGACTTCCCTGCTGCTGTCCCAGCGAAATTCATAGTAAATGTCATTGTTCTCTCCGAGAGAAATAACATTATTTGTCTCTTGCGCCTTCATACCAAGCGCATGTGCTGCAAGACCATTGTGACTTTCTCCTATAACGATATATCCTTCCTCATGATGCATACCATCACTCTCAAATACAGTCATAGCACTCACTGTAAACGACTGCGTTACAGTAACAAACACGATAATCCATGCCAAGACCGTTGTTCCTAATTTTGTTTTAGACATTGAAAAGCAATCTCCTTTTTATCTTATTTTCTCTTTAAGAGATGGTTTGTTTCTCTTCAAGAGATAGTATATTTCCTTTTTAGAGAAATTGCAACCTTTTTTTAATTTTAGGGACTATTTCCAGTATTTTCTTAGATATATAATGCGACTTTTTGCAATTTGACGTCTCTTATTGAGACTTTTATTTCTCTGTATGTTTGTTTTCATCAAATTCCATTCTCTATATGCTTAATAAAGCATGTTCCGAACATGCAGAAAACCACAGTAAATTCATATAAGAGAAAGGAGTATATGCAATGGAAAAAGGAGTTCTTGGAACTGCAATACGCACAGCACGCATTAAAATGAATCTGACACAGGAACAGGTCGCAGAGATGGTGGACATCTCTCCAGTTCACTATATGCACCTAGAAAGTGAACATCGTATGCCATCGATCAAAGTGCTTTTTAAACTGTGTGACATTTTAAATCTGTCTCTGGACAGTCTTATGTTTCTGTCTACAAATGACAGTCCTCTTATCCAGGAAATCAACAACTATGCGCACAAGTGTACGGATCGTCAACTACAAGTTATTTTAGCGGCAATGCAGGTTATGGTTGCGCAGAATATGACAGATACGAAAACTACCGAGTAGAAAAGAACAATCTCTCCTACTCACTGCACCGAACGCAGGCAGGTTTCGCAGCATAGTTTCTCTTTGCATTCGTATGCAACCGAGCGCGCCACTTTAGTGGCATATTTCCTTTGCGCAGGTCTGCGCATAAAAATAAGGCGTAAAGTCATATCAGACTTCACACCTTATTTTTGATATTGGCGGTCAAAAAGACTGACCGCTCAAATATAAAGTAATATACACTGCCGCATGAGGAAATATGCCGCTTTGCGGCTGCGGTTGACGCAATACTCACGGCAAACTTCACTTACCGTGAGTATAATATATACACATCCCCATAATGGATCAGCCAAAAAGCGACACCTCCACTATCTCACCCTCACTCCAAAATAAGACTTCATCCTTTTCTTGTGTCTCTTTTTGAAATCCCATAAAAAATTCTCCATTACAATCTATTTGTACTTTTGCAGCTTTGTACAGTTTTGCTTTTCCTCTGTGAAATACTTGTTGTATAACTGTTTTTGTGTGATAAGTGTGTATTCCCTGTTCCACCTGCCCTACAAGAGTGACAAGCTCCATTTTGTCCTCACGAAGAACAAACATTCGTCCCTCAATACTTCCGTCAATCCCCCAAATAGAAATGCAATTACTTCCCACAATTGTTGTCTCTAGCAACTTATATTTTGTATTGTCTGCCGGCCATAAAATATAGAACTCTTTTTTCAGACAGCGCCCGCGCAGTATGGTCATATTTTCCAGAAATGGATAATATTCTGAAGGGGAAAGCCATATTGTGTGCACTTGTGGTGCATTGTCTGACCGCAGCTCTATCTGCATATGAACTTCTTGATAAAATTTCCCCAAAATTACAATATCCATCTTACAAATATTTTTCTGTGCCAAAATTACGGCACAGTCCATATCTTTCCAAACCACTTTGCTCGGGGGATTCGTGCGTATCTGCAATCCCCGATATCTTACTCGCCTCTCCGCCACAGCATCCACAAACATCAATACTGCCGCCACTTTAGTATGAACAACTCCCATTCCACAATCTCCTATTTCTCTGGTTTAGGACCAACATGAATATCAACCTCTGTGACACGCGAGAATTTCCGGCTAACTGCTGAGTCAATTGCAATCGGTGATACTTTGTAAAACAGGGACAGACGATTGCTTACATTTGGAAAACTCCAAATCTTTGACTTTTCATCAATATCGGGATTCATCATCTGAATATGCAAATCAAAGTCGCCTGTTGTCTGCGAGTCAATCCGCTCGATTGGTATAATAGAATTATCATAAAAAATCTGAATAACTCGCCCTAAAATTTGTTCTTCCTGTATTAACCTGTACATCGCATCCCCTTTGCCGTAGGCAGTGATCATATAGCAAATGCTTAGATAAAGTGGTGGTTTAGAAATCCGCTCCTTTGCCACAGTGCGCAGTTGCTGAAAAACCTCCTCGCTCTGTCTTACATCATACAAAAAAACGCCAAGAACAATGTCTCCCTTCTCCTCAGGACTTCTAAGACCAATTTCGCTGACGTCTGATATTAATTCAGGAACTAACGCTTTCTGTAACAGTTCAATCAAATATGCACTGGTATCTGCAATTATTGTATAATTCCCCATAGACTTCTCCTCTATTTTAGAACCGATGTTCCATTCATTCGGATGCCGTCATCCATACTGCCCTCTCCTTTTACAGAAAGAACCGCATTGTAATCCAAATAACAGTATGTATCTAAACTGCTTCTACTTGGACAGAATACTAGCCTGATATGGCTTCTGGCAGGTTTAAACTGATTTAATAGATATATCATTTGTGCTTGTAACCTCTCACTTCCTGATCGTTTTAAAAGAATTGTTACATCCTGTATGGAAGTACCATACAATCTCTGATAAGTCTCCCTTGTCTCCTCTGAAAAACATCCCTCTAGCCTGTTTCGCTCCACAATAACAGCCTCCTCGCCAAGTGCCAGCTTTATTAGCTTGCGGATCACTTCCTTTGTCCCTTTTATACGATTGAGTGCATAAATTTCCTTAATAAGACTGCGCAGCATAAACTCGTCAAGAAAGTCTCTCTCCACCGCAAAGCCAAGCCACCCCGCAAGTTCCAAAAGAACCTCTATTGGGGTTGTATCCAAATCAAAAGCCTTTTCCATATTTGCAATTTGATCGCTCATATCTTGATACATAGATGAAAAAATGGACATATATCGGTGGAAAAATCCACCCTCGCTCTGATAAATTTCAGGAAATGTCCACATAAAATTATCCCCTTGACTGTCCAGAAATATCTCTTTAATCCATTCCACACTTCCCTTATTAATCTCGCCATCATCAATTTCCACCGCAATCCACAAGTATTCACCTACAAGCGTGTAGAGCAACACATCTTCATGATTTACATACTGTATTCCATTTTGTTCAAAGTAGGTACGTTTTTCCGCCCATGATACACCGCTATCGTGAAAATAGCAATTCCACTCCTCTGCTTCCGTCTCCTTTGCATCAACTGCAAATGCATATATTTTAAGCATACTACTTACAAAAAGCTGGCTTCGACAATGAAAACGTCCCCATTTGGTGCCCCTTTCATAACTGCGAAAACGATTGAAAATCACAAAATGTCTGCCCTCATCATTCGCATTGCAAACGGCAAATAAGGTGTCCCCACTCTGGGTAAAACCTTCATAATACGCCATTGCAAGTTTTGATTCGCACAATGTGTATCTTCTTTTTCTCTGCATGTACTATCTCTCCATTTTTATCCAATACTCTCAATTTGTAGATCACCAGGAAAACACAGTGCGTTCGGTTTAAGCTGAATATCCAATCCATCTCTCTGTGCCCATTGGGAATGTTCGGGAACTACAGACAACTCAATTATTTCCTCCACACAACCCATATTTTCTAAACAATGATACAGCTCATAAAACACAATCCTGCTGCCGAATGGCATCTTTGAGTGAACACCATCTAACAATTTTATAAGTGTTTGTTTTATCATTTCTGCAACTTGTTCCTTATTATAGACAGAGTGCTTTCTAACCAGAACGACTCCCTTCACATGAATTGCTACATAGACTGGCTGTTCCAACACAATTTTTGTCGTCAACATACGATAGCACTCCAAGTAACGATTAATCTCTCTTTGGTAAACCGTTGATAACCGTGGAAATGCCACAGTGCTGTTTGGCATCACTGCAATATGGATTTCATTCCGTTCGGGAACTGGACAGACACCAATCTTACTAATAGACAGTCCGGGAATTCTTCTAAATATCTGGTCACAATCCGCCTCTGTCACCATAGTAACTGATTTTGTCAAATCCTCCACAAACCGCCTTCTAACCTGCTCAAAGCACTCTGCAAAGCTTCCAGATGTATTCCAAGTCTTGTCTATATCTGTATTGTTGAGAAATTCCAGTTGAGAATTATTGTCTGTACGTGATGCTATAAGTCTTGTCTCTGCACGTATATTTCCCCCATCACCTTTATAAAATGAAAAATTTCCAAGATAAAGTTCTGCGCCTTCATACTGACCACAATCATGCACAATCAACTTGTGTTCTTGCTCACAAACACTATAGTAAACTTCTGCCGCTGTATGATTACCGGGCTTAACCACATGACAAAATTCGTCTCCATCAAAGTTCCTTTCCACTACCAAAACGGAAAAATCTTGTATTGATACAACACCGAAATCAGGAAGTGGAAACTCCTGTTCATCATAGCCATAAAGTTTTCCAAGATTGCTGTGTTCCATCAAGGTATTATCCCTGCACACTACGAATGCCTCTCTCCCAAGCCGTAAACCATCACACTCCACTAAAGTCAAAACGACAATGTCACCATCGTCGTATTCCAACTCGAAAAGTCGTTTTGACATAGTTCCTTCTTGGTTTGCAGGAACGTATCTGTGATAAACACCATCTATTTCCTTTGCATAGACCATAAAAGATCCATTTCCACCATAATCTTTTTGTAAGAGACTATTTCTAATACAAACCTTTCCGTTTTCCACAGGCAACACCATCACATCCGAACGTGTATCTCGTTGCACTGCTGGAATTAAAAGACCACAAATCCGCTGGATTCTAGGAATAATATCGTAATCTGCGCGCAGGAGCGTCACCTGAATTTGATATTCATTCTCCACAAAGTCTTTTGCCAAATTACGATAAAGCTTTTCTTCTATAGTAAAAGCAACATATCCACTCTGCAAAAAACCATACGTTCCATCCTCGACAGGAAGTGGTACATTGCCCTTTTGTGTTCTAATTGTCCACTGAACCTCCGCAAAAGGATTCTCATAAAATTTCCCGTTCAAAGATTCCACTGGATTGCGCGCAAATTGCTGTGCAAGTTCTATATAAAATGCTACCTTCTGCCCTGCCTGCGGAATATCGCTTAACGTGAGTAAAACCGTTTCGCCGCCTGTTGGCTGCTCACCAAACAAAGGAACACCACCCTTTACACCATAACGGCTCAAAAGCGCTGTCTGATAATTCGTTTGATTTAATATCAAATTATTATCGCCTACACAGACTGATAAAAGGCGCATTTCTTTAATGACTGCGCATTGTTCCAACTCAAAACAGATATCCTGTGTATGCAGTTTCATGCACGCTGGCGGCAAATAGGGTGTTTCTATATGCTCTGGCAACAAATATGCTCTGGCACACCTTCCTTCCTTTGGTGTAAAACCTGCAAGCGCTAGAAGACGCAGTTTTATTTTCTCGGGTATCTCATTGATTTCACTCTGTTGTAATGCCATAAATGCCGAAAAATTTTCTAGTATTGTAATTCCCGGATCAGAGATATTGTAGTTTGTCCACTCTTTGCTATAGAGTGATATACGCGCAATAGCCTCCTCCCGAATTCGGTCATATCCCTTGTCGTCCAGATTAATATCGCTCAGCATAGGATTCCCCCACTATAAAAATCTGATGTGTTCCATTTGTACAAATCATAAGTGGATTGACCACCACTTCATCCAATTCCTTCACAAAGGTATGAGAATCTTCTACATACTCTGCCTGTATACTCATATGTACAATCTGCGCAGAATCTGTCAATGTATTGAGCATCAGCCGAATCTGCCCTGTCCTTGGAAGCTTGCCAAACCTCCACTGAATTTCTCCCTGCGCATTGACTGGATCAAGAAATGCCATAATTCGTTCCAGCCAGCGCTGTCTAATTTCAATACTTTTGGATAATTCTGACAAGTTAAGCCAGAGTTGAACAGATATCCTTACAAAAACAGGTGGGCAGACCTGTATCCAATCTCTTCCACAAACCGCCTCACAATATTTAGTCAAATATTCTTTTAACGGCTCTTGTATTCTCCGAAAAGAATATGCTCCCTTTTGATAGTCTCGCATTAACAAAACAAGCCTAATCACACCATCCTGCGCCATGACACACATCGCTTGTACCACCATATCCGAAAAAGCTAACGCTTCTCGAATATAATCTTGCTCTGTCACCATCCGCCTTTGAGATGAAAGATTATCACATCCTCTTTTCAGAGCATGCTGCAATCTTTCCAGATCTGTCCCACCATAAGCATCAATTGGGTTGGCTACTTGCTCTACTGAAATCACAGTGCTTCGGAAACGGTCAATTTTCCCTGCCTTAACGTTGGCCTTCTTACCATCACAGCACAAAACTTTTGTTTTAAATGCAATACTGGTGGTATTCTGTGGAATCCTCACAGATATCCCATCTCCAAAAATCAGTTCGTTACTGTCTCTATCCACACAATAGCAGCGGTCCATAGATGGGGCAAATGCAAAATTTTCCACTTCATGCCACAGCACATAAAAGTCTTCCACTTCCCCAAGAAAATTGTACTCTATTCTAGTCTCCATAGACGCTTCTAACTGTATCATCTCGTCCTTTGTAAGCTGTTCTTTCTCATTCACCCACACCTGAACGGACAAAATATTTTCCGCGTATAATGGAAAGCGCATATCAGCTCTTACAATATCAATATAATAATCCTGCTCCTCTCTTGCAATAATATTTTCTGCAGCCACAGCATTCGTATAAATCTTTTTTATCATAGGTGTATCGCCTTGATGTTGCACTTGCACGCGGATCCAGTATCGCCTAACGCCATCTACCTCGCTCTCCACCATATCAGCAGGAGGCACAAATACGAGAAATCCAGAATTTTGCAATCCATTGGTATCATCCACAACTTTTAGCGGCTGAAACCCATCCGCGTTCGGATAGGCAAAGGACAGCGTTACTCCCACTGAAATTTCCCGTTTCTCCAACTCCACAAACAACGAGACTGGACCTTTGCCAAAAGGGCGGTCAAATCCTAGGTACATATAATCTCCTTGATACTGCGACTGCAAAAAAGCACAAAATCTGGTGTTTTCCCTTAGTCTATTCTGCACCTCCACAGCCTCTGTCCCCTGTATGGCAACCGTAAAAGTTGGCGCGATCCCTTTTTCCTGTTCTTTCATACACAGCGTAACCTCTGACAACACAGGATAGATGTACTCCACATCTTGCAAATAGCAGTTCTCTGCCCGGACAACCTGCATGCGGATACATTTTCCTTCATACCCGTCCTGCATTGTACTCTCCCAGTCATCAGGAACCACAAAATCTATCTGATACTCCCCCGAATTTTCCTCCCGCGCAAAAAGAGTTGCGATTTCTATATTTGTTTCCAGTCGTCTCCAACCCTTTCCATTAAAATATCCTAATGACACCTCTTCCACACGACACTCATACTGTATTCTTTGCTCATACCTTCGCGGTTTTCTGCGAACAATTCGCAAGTCCTGTGGAATATTGACTGGCTTATGTGGGCAATATCTACCAAATTCCAAACGAAAACGCAAAGTAGCAATTGCGCCCTGTCGGTCAAACAAAAAATTCTGTCCAATAAAACATTCGTCGTACAGCGCAGGCTGTTCTGTAAACGGTAAAAAGCGCTCTACAGTAACTTCTTCTTTTCCATTTCGGATAAAATCTGGGCGGACAGACTGACGGGCGGCAAACAATTCAATTGTGTCAATGAAAAGATCTTGATACTGAATTTTCTCTGCAGGTGGTTTTATCATCTCCAGAACAAGCACCATCATCTCTTCCCCATTTACAGTTGCTGAAGCGGTTGAAAGCATTTCATCACACGCAATCTCAATCCAACCATCATGCCCCTTTCTGCCATTTAAGGCAATTGTCTGCATCCTTTCCAGATAAAAGTCAACTGGGCCAATAGCAGCAGACAGCGCAAAATACTCTTTGTCCGTAAATAGCTCTGCCATAAAATCTGCCTCAAAAGTTCCCCCAAGTCGAAACATTATCTGTCGCTTTCTCAAATCCATATACGGAAACTTTTGAAAACACATCGCAACTGCCTGTCTACGAAATGGTCTTTTCATTTTAGGAAACAAAGAAAAGCAATCTGATGTCTCAAAGACATCTGTCAGTTCTGTATTTGTAGCATAAATATCCCTAGCAAAAGAAAATAAAACCTCCTCGCCTGAATCTGTTGTGCCAATTACCTGTGTTCCCCTAGGCAACTCTACGCCACCCTGAACGCTTTCGCGGACCTTGAGTGTACAGATTGTCTTTGCAGGGACAGCAGGTTTGCGTGACACTCCATACATATTGCCAAACGCAATGCGATATTTTTCCCACACCTGATTTAGTTTTATGACATTCTCCATCATCTGGTGCGAAAAAATCAACCCAATCACAGACGCTGCATCTGGCTGTATTGTATCAAACTTCCACTCTGGTGTGTAAGCACACGCCAGACTTTGTAGCTCTTCCAAAATATCGTCACGATCTCTATTGTCAATCTTTATCATTGCAATTCCCCTTCTGCATTTAGATAAAAAGGAAAAACAAGGCTGTCCTCTGTATAATTCTGTGTAATGGTATAACGGATATCCACAATTAGGCAGCCTCTATCAAGCTCTGGTTTTATAGTTACTTCCACATTAGAAATTCTAGGTTCCTGTTCCAAAAGTGTCTGTTCTATTTCATTTGCCATGATATTCATACGTGTAATAGAAGTGTCCATAAAAGTATATGACAATAATTTGCTGCCAAAATTTTCTCGCGTAAAGCGCTCTCCTTTTTGCGTCATCAATATCATATACACAGATTCTCGCACACTTTGTATTCCGTCCACCATCACAATCCGCCCTGTCGCGGGGTTTACCTGCAATGGAAACTTAAATCCACTTCCAAGAAATGTATTGTTTTCCATCTCTGCTTTCCTTTCACAATCCTTATTATCCCAATTTTATAGGTTTCCCATTTAGCGTCAACATTCCACTACTCTCATTCTTTAAAAGTGATGTCGCTTCTGTGCTCACCTGTCTACCCGAAATTTTTACATTGCCATCCGCTTCTATCTTTATGTTTGCAGATGCACCTACAGAAAGTTTTTTCGACTCAATGCCTATGCTGCCACTCTCGCCATTCAATATAATGTGAATGGTATCTCCAACCGTAATTTCAAGTTTCTGATCCGCATGGATTTTTATGTTTCCCTTGTGTGTCCCCATCTCCACAAGACAGTGTTTTTCCCTGTCATACACTGCGATTTTGTCTGTCTCGTTGTCAATATCAATATGATGCTCATCCTGTGCTGTTGCAATTGTGATTTTATCCTTTGCACCATCTTCATTTTTGTCGTCCCAGAAGGAAATTTTACTGCCATTTCGTGTCTGTATTTGCTTGGTCTGATTGTGTTCCTCTGCCGCCTTCTTTAAGAACTTGTCGTTATCTTTTGGAATACAGCCAATAACATAGGGTTTCTCTATATTACCATCCTCAAAGATTAAAAGTACCTGATCTCCTTTTTCTGGTAAAAAATAAAATCCCCATCCTGAACCAATATAGGGCATTGCCATCTTTGCCCATTTAAGTTGATTGGCATCTGTATCCCGCACTGGAATCGTAACGCACAATCTCCCTGGCATTTCTTGTGTATAATTTTCTGCCACAATTCCAACCACAGTTCCATAAATCCGCTCATCCCCATATTCAGTCTTTGTCACCTGCTTCTCGGAAATAGAGTCAAATACATCAAAAAGCGCCATGATCTTCTCCTTTCTGCGATAGATTCGTAATCGTTGAGCCCTGCCATTCATAAATCACCAGAATGTATATTTTATCAACGATATTAAGTCTTTTCTGGCGGTCTATTTCATGATAGGGTTGCACTGTTACACAAATTATTCCAGCGCAGCCGCCACTGCTGTAAGATATGTATGATATCCGTCCTCCGAAGACATTCTGTGCTGCACCTGCGTAATATAAAAGCGGTTGTCGCAGGGACCGCCAAGATTTGTCAACCGGATAAAGTGCCCGGGCTTTAACTCCGGTATTCCAACACAGTGACACACAAGCGTTCCAAACCGATATGAAATATCTTCCATCAAAGAATCTGCGCGATATTGCGCCTGCTCCTTGGACACTGCATTCGCGTCGATCACCACTCGTTGTGTCTGTCCAATCAATGCCTTCGCTCTGTTTCCAGTAGATATTTTGTTAGAAACCTTTTTCACTGCAGCAACCATTGTCGCCTTGGCAGTATCCATTCCTCTGACTTCCACACTCTTTACTAAACCTGTGATATCATAAGTTAAATCATAATCAAGAACACCTTGCTCCATTCCAATCTCCAACAGACATTCCTCCACAGATTGCTTTGCCTTCCGAAAAAGAATTACACCTGTATCCACAAAGAACTCATAGCGAAAACGCTTTGCCGCACGCACTATAAATTCATAATCGCTCTCCGAAACCATCTCCACTGTATAGGAAGTCGTTTTATTGCCTGTTGTACTATTGTTTTGTGTACTGTTTCTATCTGGGGTATCCTCTATTTGAATAGACCTGTAGATTCCTTCTGCGTTCATTTTTTGATACAACGGTTGATTAAAGATTTCTCTAACTGCATCTCCATAATTATTCGCTGTCATCTGTCTTGCATAGCTGCCTGACATCATCAGTCCTTTAGCATCCATAGCAATAACTTCCACATGATGAATATCCTTCTCGCTGCACACAAAGCGCGTCTGTGCCACAAAACCAACAAAAATTTCTTCCTCCGCCCCATTGTATCCAATAGAAACTGTGACAACACTCCCCAACTGCACATAGTCCTTAAAATTAGAAAACTCATAGCATCCTTTTTCCAAATTATATACATTATAAATCGAATACGTAACAGCAGATGCTTCCAGACCACAACTCAATTCCACCTCAATACTGCTAAGCACCAATTGATATTTGTTCTCGGAAAACAGCTTATCGCCAACTTGCAGCTTGACGACCGGATAGGTGAATGCAGCATATTTTTTTCTAAGATCAGAATACCGTTTTTCCATGCGCTCACTTACCCTCTCTTATCTCAAAATCTAAGACCCTAACAATTCCTTACAATTTATTTGTCTTTTCCACTTTTGTCGCATTCTCAATTGTCATATCCATATGTCCGCTAATAGGTATTCCCGCTGTGTCAAACATGTCGTATTCTCCTGAAAAAGAGACCAATCTTCCTTCCATATGTATCTTTGCCCACTGAAATTCTACATGTCTAGTTGGGCTTTGGCGTATCATTTCAAAAATACATTCCATCTGTTCCTGCACAGAAGTATCCCCTGAAAAGCGACTGTGAAATACTAAGGTAAATGACATCTCAACAGAATTTTCACCTGTGGCAGACGCAATCTGATAACTTTTATCCCCTTGATTTTCATATTTGATATTATTGTTCTCAGTCACGCTAGCGCGGTATTTGATGGTGGCAGGATTATACTGCACTGTGATTTCAGCTCCATTATGCAACTCCTTCTGTGCTGCAATATTATTCCCTCCCTGTTCCAAGGCTCTTTTTGCAGACTGATTGCATGATTTCTTTTGATTGTCTGTTACATTGGACACTGTGTTTTTCCCTTTTTTTGCACAGTCAATTGTCAAGACTGCCTTTTGTAACATTTCCTGACTCATCTTGTATCAGACTCCTTCCAAAGTCAGATTTATTGTAGCTCTCGTAGGTGTTCCAAGCGCACTAAATAGCACATATTCTGCCTCTACATTTTTTAATAGCCCCTTGTATGACAAATCTCCCCAACAAAAAGCTACCTGTCGCACATAAGGGTCCTGAATCAATACAAGAAATTGCTGTACATCTGGCTGTACATCTGTAGTTTTTTCCGTTGTTTTATCAAATATTAACTGAAAACTTACACTAATGGACGAATCTAGATTATCTGCAAAGGAAAACGCCACTTCCTCCTGACCACTCTGAAGCAAAGACGTTTTCTTTTTTCGGTTTGCTTCTTTTGACGACCACACTCTGTCATACGCTGAGAAGGACAGCGTGGATGGATTAAACTGAACCTTTATAATATCTGTCTCCTGTTCTTTATTTTGATGAATGTCACTGTCAACTTTGCCGGACAATTTATTTTTGACCACATCAAGATTTAGTTTATTACCACTCAACGCTGGTTTTTCATTGTGAAATATTTGTATATACGCAGTTTCTATTTGCTCATTTTTTATCTGTCCAGTCTCTATCTGTTCGCTTTCCATATGCCGTTTCCTCTTTAACACACTTTCTGTTCAAATGCAAAATATTAATAGCCCCTTCTGCGCTGTTCATTCTTTAGTTTTCTCTCCAACTCATGATAGACAATATCCGAAATGGTATGTACCTGTGTTTTTAGGCTATAATTTATTATCTGCGCAAACTGTTCTTCACTCTCCCGAAGCAATTTTTGCCGAATGTCTTGCAGTTGCTGTTGTATAAGCTGGCGTTGCTCTATTTGCTGTTGCTTTAGCTGTTCCAATTGCTTCTGCAAATCTGAATGGAGCTCTTTTCTTTGTTGGGTATAGTCTGATGTTTCAAAGAATCTATTTTCAAGGGGTTCCAAGTGCTCTGTCATTTGCTGTTCTTGCCTATAAGCAAAATCAATCCCTTTCCATTCCCCATTTTCTATAAATACTTTATTTTCCAGTGATTCTATAAATGTCTTGTTTTCCATTATTGTCCGGTTCTCTGACAAATTTCGATTTTCCAGCAATTTTATTATTGTCTGGTTGTCTATTGTTGTCTGATTTTCTGACAAATTTCGATTTTTCACCGATTCTATTATTGTCTGGTTATCTGCTATTATCTGATTTTCTGACAAGTTCCTATTTTCTAGAAACACTTTATCTGCAAAAAATGTAGCGTCTATATGCTGTTGCAAGATTTGCTCCTGATAAATACTGCGTTCACATTCCACAATCTGCCTTAACATCGTTTCAATTTCACTTGCTGAATACTTGATATTGATAGTATTCTCTTTAACATTATATGTGTCAAATGATTTTTCCGCAGATAAATCAGCACGTACATGCCCAATAGCCGATTCTTTCTTTGTGAGATGTTGCGTTTTTGTCTTTATACTGTCTATGTTAAATATCTTGTTTTCTTGTATGCTATTTTGTTCCCTTGGCAAACCGATGCTTTGATATCCTAAAAGCTGTCTATAAAATAGTTGTGTATTCTCATCTGTAACACGAAATATTTTCGCTATTTCTGGTGGCAAATCCTCCTCAATGGCAGTTGCATACGCATAGATTTCACAAAGCGCTTCCTGTGGGTTTTCCAGAGCGTGCAGCGCACTCTGTCTCGCTCTTTTATGGTCAATAATCACACGCTTTAAAGTATCCCTATTTGCAGAAGCGGCGTCCGCACTGTCTAACAAATGTTTCATCTGCAAATTGTGCTCATTAACCTCATCTAACAATCTTTTATTCTCTGAAAATGGTATTTCCTGCTCTGAAATCAATTGCTCATACTTGTACAAAAACTCATCCATATAATTATAAGAACTCTCCCGCTTATTTTGCAAGTAATCCAGTGTCGTATACGACTGTTGTTCGTGTACTCCCTTCTCTTGTAGAATATCTTTTATTTCGTATTGTTGTGTTTCCTGCCTTTGTAGAATATCAATATCGTTTTGCATCTCTTGGCTTGTTGGAATATTGATATTGTTTTGCATTGCTTCCTTTAGTAGCACATCAATATCCTGTTGTATTTCCTGCGATTGTATTGTCTGCGATTGCAGCATATCTAAATAATGTTGTGTTTCCTGTGGCTGTATGTTGCTCTGTTGTCCGTGCACTTCTTGTTTGTCTACGGGCAAAACATGTTCTAATTTTTGCCTCTGAAACGGATTTTCATTATTTTGCTCCAATTGGACTAAATGTTCTATACTATTAACACGATCACTCTGAAATATATTTTCATTATTCTTCCAACGCCCAATGAAACGATTTTTTAACTGAATCCACTGATTTTTAGTCTCCTGAAATTTATTGAGTTCCGACAGATATTCCTGTTGTTCCTCTAAATGCATATCCCATAAATAATTCTGTGCTGCCAATCGCTCCTCAAGCTGGATTCTGCCCGAAAGCTGCTTTTGTAGATTTTGGTTCTCCCACATAGAAAGTACAACCTCACTTGCTCCTTCCTCCCAGTCTATATGGTTATGAACAATTGTAAAATCCTTCAAGACCTGCGTTAATTTCCATTCATCTTGAGCAAGAACAAACATTCCCTTAATATAAGACTCATATCTATGCATTTCAATCGTCTGCTTACTTTGATAATACCAAAACCGTTCAAGCACATCTGACGCACTTTGGCAAAAAGTCTGTGTGTAATCTCTCCATTGAATCTTGCTAATAATATTTTTCTCACGCTGTTGGCATACTCCATGCAACTTTTGAATCATATTTTCCAAGATTGCAGCCACAATGCGCTGTACTACCATTTCCTCGGTCAAAGCCCCATGTGCAAAGTGCTTTCTCTCATAGTAGATATCGTTCTGCCAGACTGTTGGGTTGGTCTGCCAAAACATCATCTCACGAAACTTTGAAAGCTCAAGCACATCTGCCTGTTCCGTCCACACAGCTTCTCGAACACCTTGCACAGTTGTTTTTCCTTTATCGAGCTGACAATAATAAGAATCAATAATTCTATTGCACTCTGTTGTCATTAGACGACGAAAAATTTGATTGTGCAAGTAGTAGGCAAACTGATATTCCTTATTCCAAGTATTTTTCAGCCCTGTTTCATAAAATCTTTGATCACACTGCTGCAAGTTTGTCTGAATAAAATGAACTGTCTCTTGAATTTGCTTTTTGTGGGAAAAATAAAAATTAAAAAGTTTTGTCAACAGCATGTTGTGATCCATATGATGATGAATTTGCTGCATAAACTCTTTTATGTCAAAAATGCCAATTTTCTGCAATACCGATACAACAAAAACTTCATCTTGATAAGTGAAGTCTGACGAAAAACACAACATTAACCGATTTACTAACTGATTGATAAGTTCCAGTTTTATCTGATTATTGGCATGTATGGGATTCTCTACTGTCAAAACTCCGTAATATGCTGTATTTAAAAATTGTTCTGGCGCCTGCGCCATCATATGAAGGAAGTCCGCACTCGTAATCTCCATACCAATCAGCTGGTAGTTTGCAATTATTTTTTCTCCTAGCTTGTCTGAATACATTGTGATTCCCGAAACGCTCTGTAATTGCATTGGTCTTTTGAGTATTAACATGTGAGTTTCTCCTGTTTATTAATTGCCAAAAACTTTCTGCCATTATAATTTAACTGCTATCGCTCCTCGATTCATACATAGCAAATGCTGTACTAGCCTATGCATTCTCGACCGTAACCTGCTGATAGGCAATCTCTGTTGTCACGGACATAAGTCCGCCTTTCTCCGCATCCAATTCTCCATACTTTTTGCTGATAACCGTTGCGCCAGAAAAAGTAAATGTTATAACGGCGCGGTTAAAATCACGCACATAACGCCCCACATAGAGAACTAGCGGCATTGTACATTGATATCCCACTGGAAGCGGGTCGAAATAGTTCTCACCAATATAGCGTTCAATTTGCAAGGTATTAGGCTTAGAAACAGGCTTTTCCCGCAACTGCACATAATCGTTCACGCCGCCTTCCATAATATTCTCATATTCTTTTTCCTGTGTAATTCCACTCACTTTGGTACACGGCAGGTCATAAAGCGCATCCACCCTGAGCAGAAAAATATAATTTGGCATTGGATTTTTTACAAATTCTTCTATTGGCTGTGGAATTGATCTCACCTCCTCTCTAACTGGATCTATCTCTTTGTTTTTTATCGCAGCCTATTTGTTGGTTTCATATCCAAAATACTAATCTCTCGTGAATTTTCTTTTTTACTTTCAGAGGGAGTTAAGCTTCTGTTAATATCGGAAATTTCACTGCACCATTTTCGCCTTATTGTGTGTTCCATAGCTAGAACAGACTCCTCACTCCAGTGGAAATAGTAGGAGATAAAGGACATTTCTCGATACAACTCCTCAATTGGATACAACTTTATCCCTCTCGCGTAAAATTTAAAGGTACCTCATGTGTGTGTCCACACGAAGGGCAGACTACCTTAAACATAATAGGCTCCACATTATTAATTTTCTGATACATATCCTGCAAAAAAGCCATGTCTGCAGTGAAAAGCTTTTCAATTAAAGTCGGCGTGACCATCTCCACTCCCTCCAATTCAGTAATAACCTTAGACAATACCACAACGCTAAGATAAGAGGGATTGTTTAGCACACGTGGATCTCTTGTTGCGCTGATCTCATCTCCTGCTGTCGCCAAGCGCATTCTTCCGTGCCGATGAATCTCACCGCTACTGTCCACATACCCTTTGGGCAAGTCAAATTCATATATCGTCTGCATTTTTCCTTCTCCCTTAGGAAACTCCCATTTTACGATGATTAAGATCTGTAAGAAATAATTGATACAAATCCCTATCTGTCAAATCTCAAAGCAATCTTTTAATTTGGTATCACCAATTCCTCATAGGCAAGTTCCACAGATTCAATCGCCACTTCATTTGCTGTCGCATTTAAGTCTGGTGCACTATATTTTGCCACCCATGCATTGGTTAAAACCCAAACTCTGGTGCCTTGAATCGTCGTCACTGCTGTGGAGGGCGCACCTTTATTGATGTCAATCAATTCGATAGACACCTTATAACGGGGCATTTCTCCTCTCGTCTCACTAACACACTGCTGTATCCATTTCTTAAAAGCGCTGTCCAGTGTATATCCCATTTTTAGCGTGACATTCCCATGTTTTACCAATCCTGGAATCTTAACAGGCGCCAGACTGTGAGCATTTCCCTGACGAAATTCTATCACATCCACAGAAGCTTCCACTCCGCTCACCTCACTAAATGCTGCTGTACCATTCACTGTATCTACTGTGACAAGAAAATTCATTTTGGTTAACGGATATGCAAGACCCGAACCGTTATCGTATGTTGCCATATTTTTTCCTCCTTACTTTGCATCCGCTGTAAATTGTGTTACCCGGAAAATCACAAACTCTGCTGGACGCGACGGCGCAATTCCAACATTGCAAATTAGACGTCCATTCTTAATATCATCCGCTGTCATAGTAACAGTGCCAATCTCAACAAAATAGCTCTCTTCAGGGCTTGCCCCTGCCAACATTCCACTCCGCCATAAAGTATCGAGAAAAGAAGATATTGTAATACGAACTCTTGTCCACAGTGTTGTGTCATTTGGTTCAAATACCACCCAGTTGGTGTTTGCCCGAATACTTTCCTCCACATAAATAAATAATCTTCTAATATTGACATACTTAAAGGCACTATTGCTGCTCGCAGTTCTTGCTCCCCATACTCGGATTCCCTGTCCTGGAATCCGACGAATTAAGTTTATGCCCGCCGGATTTAAAATATCCTGCTCTCCTTTGTTGTAGTTTACACTGAGATCGGAGCACATCACTGTCTCATTTGCAGGTGCTTTATGAACCCCGCGTGTAATATCCGTCCGCGCATAGATTCCCATCACCGCACCAGATGGAGGGAAAAAACCCGCTTTCTGGGTAGCGCGGTCAAAGCATTGTATCCACGGGTGGTACATCGCTGCATAAGTGCTGTCTATCATTTCACGATACTCCAGTAATTCTTTGGTATTGGTGTACTCTTGTGGCATATCTAACACAGCAAAACGATTCCCCAAATTCTCACAGTGCGCCACCAGAGAGACGACTACATCTGGCATTGTAATCCCTGGAACTGCAAGCATACTCACTTGATCATTTTCTACAAATGCCTGAATGCCACTGCGATTTCCCGGTCCATTATCTTCCCCAATAAAAGTTCCCGCTGTGACTGCATTCATACTGCCATCACTGCCGCCTGTCAATACAATCTCTCCTGCAAGCTGATCTGTTCCCAAAATCTGCATAACGGGATTTTCAAGTCTGTCTGATGTGTCCAATCGGACACACACCAGCTCACTTTTCTGCATTCGATGTTCCAGATAATCCGGGGACGCCACATTTAAGCTAAGCCCTGTATACACCTCTGTCTCTGCCTCATACCGAACTTGAATTTCCGTCTCCACCAAGTATAACAGCTTCTTTGGGACAAGTCCCGCATCTACAGGTTCGCTCACAAACGGCGTCTCAAAAGTAACAATATTGTCAAAGATAGAGACAATGCGGTTGTACGATGCCTCAAATACCACCAAATCGCCCTCTAACAGCCCATCAACACTTTTTGCCTTGTAGGTTGTTTCCTCCATTTTTTCTATCAGTTGAATTTTCTTCTTCGTCACAGATGAAACGCGCATCTGAATGCGATTTCCCCATGCCCCCTCATTTGCAGCACATACATGTAAAATTCCCCTATCTGCTGTTGCCACACAGGCATCTGGCGCCGTCACCCGCACAATATAACAGCGTGTACCTCCATTTGCAAAAAACTGTTCTACGCTACTCGCCAGATATCGATAATCCCTATGCGTAAACATACTCAGATATCCACCAAACTCCCGCTGAAACTCTGCAAAATTTGTGATAAGTGAAGGCGCGCCTTTCGTTGTCCCCTTCACAGCCATTCCCACAAAACCAGCAGTGCTTGTACCAACGCCTTCAATGGACCGCGGGGAATTATCATACTCTTCCACATACACCCCCGGTGATAAATATTCTGCCATTTTTATTCTCCTTTCTTTTTCACAGAAAATTAATATTATATAGTTCTCCATAAAATATCATAAAGTTATGAAACCACCACTGTCTTCTGTCCTGAATCAATAATATTCAGTGTGCCACCAT
Organism: Lachnospiraceae bacterium; assembly: GCA_014239155.1. Classification (GTDB taxonomy): domain Bacteria; phylum Bacillota; class Clostridia; order Lachnospirales; family Lachnospiraceae; genus COE1. Next base: position 25,454 of record JAAZZQ010000020.1, read on the forward strand.
AGCTACACACAGAAACGGCATCACCAGTTAGACAAGGCTTTCCTTCTGCTAAACAAATTGTCTGTGTTGGTATCCATGTCCCTGCCACCGCTGGAACACAAGGCTGTGGTGTCAGCACCCCCAACGCTGCTGCTGTCGCCGACGCCACCTGTGGATTTGCTAGAGAAGAACACATGCCAAAGCTAGAAATATTGACATTTGGCGCACAATCCTGTATTGTCGCCACAGGTTTTCCCTCCGCTAACACAGTTGTCTGTGATGTGACAGTAAGATTTGCGGGGGCTGTGCCAAATGGACACAATATCTTTGCCCCTGTAACTACAATCACATGCATTAATATCCTCCTTCCCTAGAGCGTATTTGCCGCAATTCCAATAGTATTTCCTGCGATTTTTCGACTGCATCATCATTGACAAGCACTGTATAATCAGTACCAGAAATCTCAAAACAATAACAGTCAAACTGCTCCTGAACAAAAGAATCTGGAAGATACAACACTCCAAAAAATTCCGCAGGACGTTTCATTTTTATTGTCTCACCTGTCTCAGTCTCCACTGTGTCAAGATATGCTGTAAACCGGAAAAACTGTCTGCCTTTTGACAATACAGTGCTCTTTTTTGTATCATTCCACACATATCGATATCCTAGATATGCCGCAAGTGTTTCTGCTGAAATATAAGAGTTTCCTCCCTGCTGTTCCACCGGAAAAACCATATTGAAATCAGACTGATTGAGTGCTGTCGCCAATCCCCGCGCAAGCACTTGAATCGATTCTGTATCTGTTTCCTGCCCAAAACGCTCAAGCGCAATCAAAGCAGCCGCCAAATCCCCCTGATTTGATTCTGCCTGCGTCGTTGATATACTATTTTTAAACGACTCATCTCCCTGTAATTCGTCTTTACTTAATTCTGGCTGCGTTGTTGATAAACCATATAGCGCTACTAGTTCCTTTGATAAATTCCCTTCCATATCAAACAAAACATCAATCCCCAATATATCTGTAATAACTTGTTCTGCTCTGGAAGCGGATAACTCACCGGATAAACTTGCATTAATTGTGCTTTCAGAGAGGGCAGTTTCCATCTGATTCTGCAAATCTTCGTAGACTTTTATTCCCTCAAGTTCTGACTTCGCAAGAAGTTTTTGATACACTTCCTTCGACGCCTCCTGCGCAAGCATAGACCCCTCGTTCATCATTTGGGTCAATAATTTCACATCGCTCTCTAACAGTTCTTGTGCTGTATCACTTATATCTCCCTTTGCAATCAAGCGTAAAATCTCACTTTTACATGCCATAATATTTGCAGTCTGACTGTCCGAAGGCAAATTGGACTGGCAATCTGCAATCGCCGCTTCCAGTCCGCTCAACTCTGCCTGTAAGTCTGCATTCTGTGTATTTTGAGGATTGTTCGCAAGTTTTTTCTCCAATGTTGCCTTCTTCTGAGTCAATTCTTGTAATTGCTCTGAAAACGCCGCCTGCGAGACATTAATTTTGTCATTAATTTCCGCAATTTTTGCATCAATCCTTTTGGCAGTGTCCAAATCTAAGTTATCAAGTGCTTGCAGCTTCTGCTCCTGCAAGTCTGCCCTCTGTTCATACAACAGTTCTTCTTTGCTCTGGCTGCCACTCTCCTCCTTCACATTCAATAAAAGATTATTTAACCAGTCAATATAAGCTGTTACACTATTTTGATACTCCTGCTTGTAATCATCTATCTTAATGACTGTTTTAAACACAGATGCATCTTGTATTCTTGAGAACACATAATTTTGCGCTGCATCATTCTCCTGCCGTTCTACCTTTGCCTGTAACAAAAACTGTAATTCGCTTCGCGCTGCATCTGCCTCCGCCATATCTTCCCGCATCTTATTTTGCAAAGCGGCGTGGGATACATTCTGTGCAGATAGTGTGATATACTGCTGTGTTACGCCACTCGCCAATCTCTCACTGTACCTTTTATCTGCTAAATCAATTAACGTGTTTAACAGGGTCAACTCCTCTTGTCTTTGTACAATTCTTCCACTGTTTATATTGTCAAGGTATTGCAGTTTTTGATTCTGCTCATCACATAGAAAATAATTTTTTCCCTCCGCATTCAATATCATCTCCATTGACAGTTCATACTCTGCTTCGGAAATAATTGTATTTCCCTTTACAAGCATATTTCCTTGTGCCTCAGTCATACTCTCCCCAACTGCATATTGACTCTCCCCGACTGCTGCAAGAAGGTTGTCATCCAATTCCAACTCTTCTTCCTCATCTTCCACATTTGCAACTGCGTCTTGTAAAGAGACAATCCCGCTGTTAATCATACTCAGCACAGCCGCCCTTCTTGCATTGTCTATCTTTTTCATCACGTTTAATACCATCTGCGTTTCTCGGTTGTCTGCACCACTTTCTGCCAATTCATTATAATACCCTTGCAATGCTTGTATCTGTGCATCACACTGGTCTGTCGCGTCTGACCGCACTTGCATTTTCCAAAAATTCTCCACAAGTTTTTGATTGCGCACCGCCGTCTTTGTGCTGCTTTTGGATTCCTGCATAATGTCATACTGTAGTTTCAAAGCTTCCAGTTCTGGCATTAACTCCAGTTCGTACACACCCCTAATATCAAATATACAAACTTGTGCATTGGTCTTTAAATCATAAGTAATTTTATCCGACTTTGTATGATGTGTAAAATAAAGTGCCTCTATCTCACTATCATCCACAATCTTTCCCGCTGCCGTAATATCTTTTATTGAGCCCGCATCACTGATATCCAACCACATTCCTCCCGCAAGTTCAGATTTGTAATACCACTTGTCTTGCCCAGAATCTGACGCAGACTCCAGTGCAATTGCATAGATTTCCTCATTTAATGAATGCAGATAAATTAAGTGCGTTCCTATGGCAAGTGTCGCATTTTCTATTGTGCTCGGATCGATATGTACAGCCTCCTCCTTGCGAAAAAGCCCCGCGGAGGCTGTTCTTAATTGCAGCGCGGCAACCACTGACAACAAGATTACACACATAACAATTCTTGTATACTTTCTTTTGCGTTCGCTCTCGAAACACATTCTTAATTTTGCCAGATTTCTCACCTGCCTTCCACCACTTATTCCTCTTCTACTGTTATCGAAGCCGTAGCCGCCACAAAACTTCCGCAGTATAACAGTTGTTCTGCTGTATTATAAAACACTACTCGCAGTTGGGATACATCGCCAACCAAAAGAGAAAGATATCGAAATTCCTCGTGAATTGGTATCAATGCATCTCCAAAAATGTTACCCCCATCTCTATTTTCCAAACGATAATACGCAATCGGTTCCCCGCTTTTGGGATATAGAGAAAGAGTGACCAAACCAGTACTATCCTCCAAATGATAGGTGTATGTAGCAACTGTTTGCGCTGTCTTTTCTTGTATCAGTGTATATCCACCCTTAATGTCCAACACATCTTGATACACTGATGCATCAATCTCACAGACGTCTATTAGTTCTTGTTCATTGTACAGATAAAGTTTTACATTTTGTGTCTTGTCAAGATTGAGCGCCAAGTGTTCTAGTACTTGCTTCACTTGTGTTTTATCGCCAATCTGTTCTTCATTTACATACAATGCAAAATGCGTAATTTCCATAGTATTATCCGCAAAATAATTTTCTGGAATGCTGACGCCCAATCGAAACAGATTATCCTCCACCGCATATTCAATATAGTAATATGCCTTGCCTTTCACTTCCTCTGCCAAAAAGCTGTTTCCTCCCTGAGCAACTTTCATATTAATATCTGTGCCCTCCAGAAACGCTGTGATGCCCCCACAAGTCAATCTATCATAGGCATACAAAAGTTTACTGTACTCTCCCAAAAGTTCTAGCGTTGCCAACTCCTGTTCTTCATACTCCTGCTGCATACCTGAGAGTTCCTCATAATCAAAACTTCCAAGCCTATTTAACTCTGTACTTTTTCCCAAATCCTCTTCCAGTTCATCACATGTTTGTATTGCGTCCATATATACAAGTTGTGCCGTTTTTAATGTCTCAAAATCATTTCGTACTGTCTGCGTAAGCTCCTCTTTTGCAGACTGTTGTTCTCGCACTGCATCTGCATATTCCAATGCGCCAGAATACAACGCATATGGGTCATCTTCCACATAACGAGAACCCGCTACAGCCCCTTTAAACCACTCCTTATTGATTCGGATAAACAAAATTCGGATACTCCCATTCCACGGCGCGTCAATATCTTCCAACATCTGATTGTATGCTTTCTTAAAGATAGAACTGTCAATTGTCTCTCCGTTTAGTGCCTGTTGAAGATATGGTTCTATACCATTCATCTTATCTCCATACTGATTGCGCATCATACGCTTCATCATATTTAAACTTTCAAGAGATAGTGCTGTCTCAAGCTTTGTCTCGTAATACTTCTGGTCATTATTTAAAGTATATGTCACAAGCGAATCCAACACGCTGCGCGGAATATCAGCCTCCACAAAAGGATTGAGAAATGTATATCCAGAACTGACATCGAGATGAATCAGTTTTGAAAGCTGACCTTTCTTATTTTCAAAAGTTCGCATTTGCAGTGATATATCAGTGGTCAACCTGCTTACCTTTTTCTCCAATCGCTCTACATCAGCCTTTGATGCCTCCCCGGAAATTAGTCTAATTTGATTTCGTTTTAAAGCCTCCTTTGCCGCCTCCAAACTTCGTTCATAAAATTGAATCTTTTCCTGACAAATATAAACCTCTGTAAAAAGAATAGATACTTTCTCCTTTCCAGCAAGCAATTCATCTTGCAGTTGGTGTTTTAATTCATTTATTACACATGTAATCTGTAGTGGCTTGTACTGCCACTCATACTCGTTAGCCAATGTTGGCTTTTGTGGAAACTTAAATGAGAGCAATGGTGTCCAGCGAAAAGTTGCCATATTTTTCTTTTTCATTTTAATCGACTTAACTGCGGTGGCGTACTTTATCTCCTGAATCTCAATTTTATTCTGAATTTTCCTTAGATTTACTGAATTGGCAGCAGCCAAACTCTGCGCTTTTGTCAAAGATAATTTTTGGACCGCCTCAACGCGTATAGGGCAAACACACAAGACAGACTGTACCAGCAGCACAAAAAACAGAATCCAAAATACTTTTTTTCTGATTTTATCCTGAAAACGCATGCACTTCACTCCTCCATCCGATAAAAGTCAAAACCTGCATCCTTGTCCTTACAAAAAAACGTATACAAAATTCCTTCCTTGTCATACACATAAATATATGCTTGATAGCTCTTATCAAAATCTCTAACCTCTGTCACATCAGAAAATATTTTTTTGCTCTCAAAATCTGCCTTTCCATAAAGCACAGTATCTCCTAACATCTCACAACATATATTTAGAACAATCTTATCTTCTGGGGATAAATAAGTATTTCCCTGATAGACAGGCGCACCCAATTCCTGCGTAAGCTGCGAAATTTGATTTAACATGTTTCCTTCTAGGCAGATTTGCGGTTTTAGCACATACAATCCAGAAATCCGAAATACTTCCTCTAACGCATCACGTCTGTCCGTGCCAAAGTACACCGCGTCGATTTCTTTCATATGGACACAAGCTATCTGATCTCCTGTGTAAACTTCTCGCTCTCCCAAATAAATTTCAGTAGTCTCCGCCGCACTTTTTCCAAGAAACTCCTGATAAAAAATTGTGCCCTCCTGAAAAAAACCTTGATATATTTTGTCTTGTGTTGTATTGTATAGTATCCCTTTTCCTTGCATAAAACCCTTTTCAAAACTTCCCTCATACCAGAGCGTGCCATCTACATGATATAGTTTTCCTAAACCATTGTATAAATTATCCTGAAACATTCCTTCATACACAAGTTGCGCATTCTCGTTATAATACTTTCCTGTACCGTTGTATGCATTGGCATCAAAGTCTCCCTCATACACTCTATTTCCCTGTGCATCATACAAAGTTCCTTTTCCCTTTACCATACCATTTTCTACATCACCAATATATGCTGTATAACCAGATTTTCCAAGAATCTTCACCTTTCCTGTAACAAATTTAAGGGAGAGTGCATTATAGCGATATGTTCTATATATTGTATCCTTTTGAAAAAGTTTTGCAGGTTTTATACTCCACAGCAGCCATACACAACATACAATCATAAGAATCTCTAGCGCCATAGCAAGTTTTCTGCTAATCTCCCAGAAGAAAAAAGTACAATAATCTTTGTCGTCTTTGGGTCTCATGTCAAAAAAGCGCACCAGAAATTCTTTCATGTTCGCTTTCCTCCCTCACATATACACTATCTACAGAACAATTCATAATGACTATCCTTGTCCTCTCCTTTATTTAGCCGCTTGTCACAGGCAAACACATACCATTTGGCAATACCATCATCGGGGCATTCTCGAACAATGTTCGTAAAAGCGTTTCTCGCGGAATATAAGTCGTCGCTATAATACAGTTCCAGCGCATGTTCAAAACACTGTTTATTTTTCAATTTTCCAAGTTTCTGCATCTGCGAGCACGCATCCAAAATTTCATATAGCCAGAATCGGCTCTTTTCATCAGCGGAAGTCACATAGCCAATACGTCGTCCTTTCACTTGTGTGCATACCTGCTGCCAAGTCTGTTCTGTCACAACAACCCGCGCGCCACTATACTTGAGTTCATCAATATAACGGCTCAATATATCCATCTCTATTGATGTCACATAGGGATACACCTGTTTACTGCCGCCTGCAAGCCCACAGCGAAACTGATCAGTATGTAACAAAATAAAAGGATTGGTATCATAAGCATCCTCAATCTGTTGCAGCAATTCCTCCATACAGTCAATACTGTATCGAACTGCGGTCAATGCACTTTGCTCCTCCCCTTGAAAAATCACTTTAACATTTTCCAGATTGCTTCCATTCTGCAAAAAAACTGCCTGATTGGATTCTTTTTGTGAGAACAACAGTTCCATTAGTTGATTTACATACTGGACATATTGTCTTTGCAATTTTCCAGTAAGCAATGTGTCTTTATCAATTACTGAAATCATACCTAAAGTCGCCGCCATTTGTACTGTCTCGCCAATTTGAATATCCTGTAGTTTCTCTTTGCCAAACAACTGTTCAAAATTCTGTGGCGCATACTGGTCAAGATATTCAATTGTCTCTTCTGTCTTGTACTTTTGCCGCTGCAAGTTCCTGCACATGCGTTCTAGCCCCAGCCACATTAATCCAAACTCATTATTTGGTGCCTTTCTGCTGTCAACAGCATACTCTCCGCGGGATACCCGCTCCATTGCAGCGCACAACATCCCAATATTTCTCCACTTCCATCGCAGGAAAAACGCCAATACAAGCATAATTAGCAGCCAGCCAACAACTGCCACAATATAAAAAATATCTTCTACTTCCTGATGTGTACTCATCCCATATAACGGCACGCGCGACAGCAAACAGACCTGCTGTTTTTTATCCCCAACCTTTGAGACTGCCATCGCATAAGAAATTCCATTTACCTTGTCAATAAACTTATGTGTATCCTTTGGAAGCATCTCCATCGTAATACAATCTCGAATCCTTTCAAGTGTTAACGCATCATAAAATGTATCCGCCCGTCTGCCATAGGATGCTTCCTCCGCATAGAGAAAGACAAGATGGTCCTGATTCATACAGATAAGCTCCTCCCTCATATAAAAGGGCTGACTTTCATTTCCCATCACATTTCCCGAAAAAATTTCTTCTACCGATTTTTGCTGCCCTGAGGCCTCGTAATCCTCATACTCAAGTGTCCCTCTTACCGATTTTATCGCCGCAATCAACTTTTCTTTCTGAATATTCATACAAGTGTCTGCCAGAAATTTTTGTTGCTCTTGCTGCTCCGCAACCTCATGCAGCCAAATACCTGCAATTGTCACCGCTAACCAAATTCCCGTAAATCCTGCCAACGCTGCCATTGTCTGATACAAAAGTCTTCGTCTCCTCCACACCAGACGCCGAAACAGTTCCAATAAAATCCAGACAATCAAATAAATCAAGGTATATAAAAGCAACGGAAACCACAAACACTTTACCTTTTCCCGAATGCCAAGTGCCATACAGTTAAGCACACGCATGGTCTCCTCACCCAATCCCACAAGTAAAAGTTCATCTTTATTGTTCTGGGACACTTTTAATATGGCACTATTTTGTGCGCTCTCAGAATATTGAATATTCCATACAGCTCCCATTTTCTCAAACGTATAACTATTAAGACCATTTTCAAATAAATAAATAATATCCTCGCTGCCCTTTATCTGATAATACAATCCATTTTTATCAGCGAGGAAAAAGACAACGTCTTCTATCTCGCGCCGCTGCATTATACCATTTTCAGTAATAAAATAAATGTGGTTGTCCTGAGACAATGTGTACATGCCATTTTTTCCCCAACAGATAGTAGTTGGTATAAAATCTGTTTCAAGGCGCACCTGCCTCTCCATATCACCCTCACCAATGTACAACAAAATATTCTCTGTCTGTTGGTCAACGCCTGTCACATAGAGAATACCTTCCCGTACCTGAAAATCTGTCAAGGTCACATCCTCTGCAATAGATTTTTTCCAGATACGTTGAAAATGGTTTTTTCCTTCTGCTTTCTCCCATATGCTAAACCACTGTATTCCATCTTGATACCACATCTGTGCAAGGTAGAGTGTCTTCTTTTCATATTGGCAAAAAAGTTGCATCTCCCTTGCCTCACTCCTGCACCGAAACATCTGCTGCGGCGTCCCATTAGAGTCCAAGCGATAGATATAAACGCCTGTTCTATTTTCTCCTGCTGCATAAATATTTCCTTCGGAATCCCTTGTAATATCCTCCACAATAAAATTATTGGAAGGCAGATACAACCGGACCACCAAGGCACCAATACCCATATAAATAATAATTGTAATCAATATTTTGATTTTGCCCTTCAATAATCCTCTCCTATCATTTTATTGCAGCAGTGTTTCTGTTCCAATGGTATCTAATGGACCACCAAACAGTTTCCAGAAAAAATCCTCTCCCAAGAAAACATTGCCTAAGATCACAACCAACACAACACAAATCAGCACAACACAGATACATGACAGCAGGCGATAAATCCATTTCAACTCAGATTCGCCAATACTCCAACGCCTCCGTTTTCCAGAGTTGTCTGCTCTGACAAACAGCTTGATATCTTGGTACAACTGCATAAACTCCTGATATTCTTCCCGCTCTAATTTTCGTTCCAATAATGTCATTACTTGCTTTTTAATTTGATTGTTCTTTCTCTCCAAATCCTCTAATTGTATCAGACGAATAATCTCCTCTGTACAGGCAACGACATTATCCCGCTCACCTATGGTGCTATCATAGTCTGACAAATCCACCAAAAATCCAAGCGTAACTGTTCCATCTAGCGCAATCTGTGCCTGTCCCTGACACAAAATAAGATGCAGAACTGCGGGCGGCAGCTTGGATAAAATACATTGTTCTACCAGCGCAAGCCACACTTGCTGACAGGTACAGTATCCCTTTTTGATACTGCCCAAGTAAAATTTATGCAATGGTCTCTCCTGAAAATAAGGAAACACCAATCCCGCATATGTATTCTGCATAAAAACTTCCGCACAATAGTTCTTTGCATCTTTCAACAGTTCTTTCACAATTTGGTGGTCTTTTACAATCCACACTGTCTTATACGGCGCTTCTGATTTTCCTGTTTCACGGCAGATATACACATTATTTGATTTCCCTTTCAGAACTTCTTGGATAATCTGATATATCTTCTTCCCTGTATTCAGAACCATTTTTCCCTCGCCTACTCTTTATTTTTCAATTGCTCTTTCGCAACAATTCCTTATAGTAATTCTCTGTTAACAGAACTGGCAGAAAGCCTGAATAAGTATAAAATTATTTTCTTATAATAATTCCCTGCTGACTACTGCATATACATAAGTAGAAATCTTTGGCATGTCTGTACAGTAAATATAAATTTCGTAGACGCCTTCTTTCGCCGGCGCCGTATACATACCATCCGCCGTAATCTCGCCGCTTCCCTGTTCCGTTAGTTCATAGCTTAACCGGCATGGTTGTAGATTCTGAAAACTTACATTAAAGTAATAGCTCTCTTTTGCCCGCAGTCGTACCGTTGGCGTCTCCGGTATGATAGAACGATTTTCCTCCTCCTGCATCTCGTCAGAATCTTTTCCAGAGCCAAACTTGATCGCAACCCAGCTCAATTGTAAAACAATACTCTTCTGTTCTCCCAACAATTTTGCCGCCACCTGAAAACTGCCTTTGTCATTTAACACACGAACAGCAGTCTCTACCTGCATACACTCCTGAAAACCAAACAATTCCGCATTTCCAAAAATAGTATTTCTGCGGCTTCCTCTGTTGTAAGGTTCATTGTCTATATACTCTGTCCCCACTTCAATATACACATTTCCCTTGCCCAGACCATGCATAATTTCCTCAGACAAACACACATCACCTTTTTTCATATTGACATCAAGTGGTATCTCAAGCCTGCCGCTCGCCATAGGTAATTGCAGTTCTTCTCGACCTGTTACAGCTTCTGTATATTGTTCGCCTATATTCTGCTCAATTTTATTCCCATTGTCCCCGTCAAAATATGACAGGAATGTATCTCTCTGCCCAGCCTTCGCAGGTGTGATAATATAGTGTTTTACCCCCTGCTCAATTATCTTACTGACTAGACAGCTAACATCAGTGCGCAACAAATCCAGTACTGCAATACATACATCTTGACTTGTGTTGGATTTTAGATTGCTTTCCAGATTTGTTTTGCCAACCGTATCCACAGCCAATGCAAAAGGCGGCAAATCTGATAAACACAATCGAAATTGTATTTCGGCTCCTGCTTCTATCTCACGTCCTCCAATCTGAAATTGCATATCCTCCTTTCGACACAAAACTGTTGTCTCTTTTGTCTCTGTAGGTTCAACACAAAACCAATAATTTTTTCTTAAAATTTGCCCCTTTGGAAGCTGTATTCCCTCAATATTGACTTCCAGCTCATGATTTCCAGTCATATCTGTAAAGGAAGGCGTCTGCATCTTTATACGAAAAGACAACTCTTTTGTCTTCTCTGAATTTTTACGAACTACTACCATCAGTTTTACCGTATGTCCCTTTGAGGCAATATATGGCATTTGAATCCATACTGTGTAATCTACATTGTCCAATATTATTTTCTTTAAAATTAAATCTGTTGCTGTATCCTCTGCATCAATCACGCAGGCATCATAATAGTCTCTAACATACAATTCATACCCTTCATCAATACGATTGCTTTCATACTCTTTTCCTTCTGTCCCAATATCACCGCAGTATACATTATGGACTGCCTCCTCTCGATAGCGAATATATAGCCCTGCGTACTCGCTGTGAAGTGTATCAAAGCCAGCTAGCCCCGAAAGCTTTTTCACTACAGAAGTATCCACTACAATCTCTCGTCCAGCCCCGTCAATTGCCACGCCACTCTCCACCAAAATCGACAAATCATCTAAATTTATGACATTGAGCCCGCAGACAATGCCACTTCCGAACAAAATGCGGTTTAGAAAGCGTCGTTTATTGTTCATATAGAGTTGTTCCGCACTAAAATCCGCAGCGGTCAGCAGCTTGCCTGCGTAATAGCGGTTTCTTTCAAAAGGAAATAATTGGTTATTTTTCACATACATTCCTCCATTACTTCCAAATTCTTCCTTTTATCTCTTATTGTATATAATATATAAAAATAATACTAAAATCAATCTTTTTCGTCAAAATTTACTATTCAACTCTTTCTTTTTTTGGTATGATAATTTTATTACAAACTTTAGAAAGGATCTGTCATATGCGCAAAACAATTCCACTCCTACTAAATAGCGTTCTATTTATCTGTGGTGTTAGTCTTCTTTTTCTCCAACACACTGTTTTATGTGCAGTGTGTTACTTGCTAATCTCCATTCTATTTATATGGACATTTAAAACAGAACACACTTCTATCGATCTTCCTTCTGAGGAAAACTTATCCGAAGATACAGAAGCACAATATGCGAAACTATCCCTTCAGGTTGAGGAACTTACTGCCGCCAATGAACTATTTGCCAAAGAAAATAAACAGCTTATGGACGAATTAAATTTATCCAAAAATGCACAGACCAATACAAGATATAATGGTGTCCTTTATACTTGCCCGCTGACTTCTTCTCTTCCAATGTGCTTAGATAATTTTTTTACGGACTATTTAAACCATCACGCAGACTTCATAAAACGTCAGAAAATTACTTTAAATTACAGTTGTTCCTCACCGGAAGCTGTCACTTATCTATCGTCAGCCGCACTGACCCTAATCTGTGGCAATATCATTGACAATATGATAAAATTCAGCCCTTTATCAGAGTCCGCCTACATCCGGATTACAGCATATGAAGGAGGCAGTCTTATCATCTTTAAAAATGAAGGCAACGGACCAGCTGAATCCGAACTGGACAAACTGTTTGACCTAAACTATCAGGGCATCAACAAAAAGGGAGGACTTGGACTCGGGCTATCTCAAGTAAAGGTACTGATTGATGACTATGGTGGTGAAGTCTGGGCTAAAAGTACCAAAAACACAGGATTTACGCTGTATATAAAACTGCCAGAACAACCTGTGACAACCGCCGACGAAAAAATATCCTTAATAAATTGGGAGAAGTGATTATGAAGAAAAAAACGATACTTATTCTTATCAGTTTATTGCATATCTGTGTCTTTTGTGTTGGAATCTTAATCTTTTTTCAAACGAAACAAACATCGCGCGAAAACAGTAATCTTATATCAGACGCTGCTGTCCGAATCACAGAGACGGAATCGGATACCCTTATAGAACTTTCTTCTACAGAATCTTTTTCTACAGAGCCGCCCGAATCAGAACAAATGTTTTCTACTATAGAAGAATTTTTACCGGAATCTACTTTTGTTGAAGATATCTCAGAACCTTTTATGGAAGAATCTTTCTCGGAAATATCCTCCGTCGAAGATATCTCAGAACCTATTACAGAAAATATATCTGTACCAAAATCGTCCTATACTTTTAAGTATATTCCACATAACAATCTGAAGCTCAACATTCGGAATGCACCTTCCATGCAGGGAAAAATTATAGGAAAAGTTCCTCCCAACAAGGGTGGAACAATCCTTGAGTTTACAAACAAAGACTGGGCACTAATTGAATATAATGGCACAACTGGATACAGTAACTTACATTGTATTATATTGCACCCGCAAAAAAATTGATTGTTTTATTCTACCGCTTATAGAAAGGATTATTTTATTCAATGAACTTTCTGGAAATTACTATATACAGAATTATATTAAAAACATATTTGTTTTTTGAGGAGACAGGACGCCAGAACAGTTTTGAGCGCTTTTCTTATTTGCGTGTGCTCACAGAACGCCTAACAAAAGAATGTCTTGATGTTTGGCAACGTGATACTGGATTAGAGGCTTCGCGTTACAATAACCTTCTATCCCGCATCTGTGGAAAAGACGAAGCTGACAACAATATCTTATGCAATGCGCTTGACCTCTGTATTGCTGTTGCATATGTGCCAGAATTTTCTGTCTATCTCAATTATTATACTGGAAATATTGCGACCATACAGATTGCCTTGGAATTGGACGGTATAACACATTGCAGCTACAATGACACTCTGCGTTTACTACAAAAACTGCAAAAAGTTTGCTCTGTAGACTGGAACAAAAATCCGCTTCCTTATGCGGCTCTTGCAATTGATAATGCCTTGCTCTCCTATCTGACTGGGGCAGACAGCCTATCCCCTAAATTATTTTCTGACAGGATAACATATTTTAAACATAACACTTTGTTACACCCTATGTTTATTAATCAACACCTTGCTTTAGAAGGAGCTGCATGGCTTCAAAACACTTGCGTAAATATCTCCTACGAAACGAATTCGCAAACACATATTCTGCATCTAAAGGGAACTGGAGGAAGACGATTTCTTGCCAAGCAGATTGCGCATTTAATGAAAAGGGACCTGCTTCTTGTCGATATTAGAAAATGTAAAAATGTATTGGAAATGAACTTGGAAAACACACCATTCTGGAACGAACTACTCCATGCCGCTTTCCTAAAAAATGCCATTGTGTGTCTCTATAACATCACCACTTCTCTGCTCTCCCTAACTCAGATTGACCCGGCGGACTTTGCTGCAACGATTGTCACTCCCTTTATTTCAGCGGATATCCCCGTTATTTTGTGCACAGATATTGATGTTTCTTTTTCTGCCGTTAAAGACTTCTATCTATATATACATCAAATTACGCTAAATTATTTAACCCGCAAGGAACGAGAATGTGTATTTCGCGGTTTTGCCGAACTCTATCAAATTCCAGTTGACTGTGCCTTCTATTCTGTGCGCTATCAGCTCTCCGCAAGTGAAATTGCCTATGCCGCAATACAATGGCATCATTTAAGCCAACCCAAACCAGAAGATTTCTCAACGATTTGCAACGCTCTTCTTTACAACCAGCAAGAAACCGCACTAGGGCAATTGTTTTATCCGTCAGTGAGATTTCAAGACTTAATTTTGCCTGTCTCTATCAAAAAGACATTGGAACAGATTTGCTGTGGTGCATCTGAAAACTATCAAATTTTTGAAGAATGGAATCTAAAAAACTGCTATCCCTATGGACGCGCTGTGACTGTATTACTCTATGGTCCTCCGGGAACAGGAAAGACTATGACTGCCCATGCTATAGCGAAAGAGCTTGGTGCGCCTTTATATCAGATTGATTTGTCCCATGTGCTCGACAAATACATTGGCGAGACAGAAAAGCATTTGGAACAAATTTTTTCCTTTGCCCAAAAAGCAAAACCAATTCTTTTCTTTGATGAAGCGGATTCTCTCTTTGGCAAGCGCGGAGAAATAACAGACGGAAAGGACCGTTATGCAAATATGGAAGTCTCCTATATTTTGCAGCGCATTGAACAATTTGATGGTATTGTAATACTGGCTACAAATTTATATAGTAGTATTGACAAGGCATTCCTGCGCCGTATGAAATATGTAGTAAAATATCAGTCTCCTGACGCTGCAATGCGGCGCCATATTTGGGAAAACTGTCTACCATCAGAGCTTTTTTGTGAAAATTTAGACTTGGATTACTTGGCAAAACAGTTTGATTTCACGGGTGGTATTATCAAAAATATCATCTATGTTGCATGTGTCATGGCAGTCCACGACAATAAAAAACTCTGCATGGAACACATATTGTATGCTGTCCGTGCAGAGTATGAAAAGCTAGAACGCCCCATCGTCAAAGATATGTGGGGAGAATATGGAGAGATTATCCAGTGATTGACATTACTCGTGTAGCCATCACATCCGCTTCATGCTCCAACACAGGACTATCATTGAGTGCTTGTCCATTCAAATTGGCTGTAGCGCGCACCTGCCCACGGCTTTGCTGAACAATATGTCCCAACTCATGTGCCAGATGTCGCTCCTGCCCTGGGGCAATATATACTTGATTTGCCTGCGTATATGCAAGTGCCTGCATTTGTGCGGGTTTCCCAGAATTGTAATGCACTTGCACTCCATCAAAAGAAATGCCAGAATAGGATTCAAATTGTTGTTTTAGTTTGTCTGGAATACCAGTTGTATTCTTCGATGAACGTTTACGAACAATGGGTTCTTTTTTTATCGATTGATGCTCCATAACATCCCTCCAATAAGAATAACTAATATTTTATATAGTATAACATACTTTTAGTGTCTACACAACTAGTACAACGTTTTCTCGCAATTTGTTACTATTTACAGCCTAGAAAACCACTCATAGCAACAATTTGGGGCGATATCTTAAATTTCGCTGCGCAAAAATCGTCCCTCACCTCTCAATCATGTCCTCACAGAATGTACATTTCTCCCCGTGAACAGGTAACCGCAATTTTGCGTTTGCTTGTTCTACATTCATTTTGGAAAGAACAAAAGTTATAATAAGACTGATAATCATCGGAAGCCAGAGATACATAAAATATAGCATTTGAATACAGGAATCTGGCTGTGTCAGTGCAGTCCCATCAAATCCACTTGCTGCAAGAAGCCATCCTGCAATTGCTGTTCCAAGACCACCTCCTAACTTTACTCCAAGCGATGTACAGGAATACATTGTTCCATCTACCCGCTTGTGTTTTGTTAAATAGGTATACTCAGAGCAGGAAGCGATAACCGCGTTCATATCTCCCTGCCACGGTCCCTGTCCGGCTGCTGCCATCGCCGTAAAGAGTAACATTAAAGGAACGCTTTGCAGATATCCTGCCACAATCACCAATGCCCTGCCAAGGGTTCCAAGCATATAGCCTCTAAGATTTAATTTGTACATGCCATTCCATCTCGCTACTAGTGTTGGCGTAAATACAAGCGCTATAATCAGTGGAATATTGACTGCCCATGAAAATATTCCATATAGATTTTCATTTTGTAAGACATAAGTCATATAATAAATGCCCATATTAATCATGGCAGTATATACTTGCTGTAAAATATAGACACCGCAAATCATTAGATAATATTTATTAGAAATTAAAAGCTTTGCCGCATCAATCAGACCATATTTTTCTGATAGTTCTGTCTTGTCTGGTGTTGCATCAATCAGCTCCTCCTCTGGAAGTTCTTTGACAGACAAAACAGATATTGTGTTGACAACTAGACCAATAATGGCATAAATAATAGCGATTGTACGCCAACCTGTTGCCCCGCCGCCAAAAGCTGCCACAGCGCCCACTGTAATAGATTGTATCAAAAGACTTGTCGCAAAGGCAAAGATAAACCGACAAGACCCCATCTGCACTCGTTCCTTACTGTTTTTCGTCACCAGCGCAGTAAGTGCAGAATATGCAATATTATTTGCTGTATAAAATACTGCATTTAACAATGTATATGCGATAAAAAACCAAACATATTGTGAGGTTTTTCCCATATCAACTGGAATCGCAAAAATTGCGACCAGCGTCACCGCACAGCCAATATAGGCGTAGAGCATCCACGGTCTTGCCTTGCCAAGTCTAGTCTTTGTCTTATCAATCATTGCCCCGAAAAAAATATCTGTCACACCATCAAAAAATTTTGAAGCCGCAATGAGCGAACCGACAATACCCGGATTTAGCCCCACTGTATTTGTCAGGTAAATCATAATGAAAGAAGATAGAAACGCATATACCACATTACCTGCAATATCCCCAGAACCATATCCCACCTTGTTATACCACTTTAAATATGTTTTATCCTGCATAAATAAAATTCCTCCTTTCAGTATATGTTTTAAAGCTGCTCATCCAAATTCTTTTCATAAAATACGAACTTTAATGCAAACAAAAATTCTTCCTCACTCAATTGATATCGCTCTAATACCTCCGGTCCACAACTATTTGACCCAATACCGTTTTGTGCGTAATCAAGACACAATATCATACTCCCAGATTCTTCTAAATCATAATTATGTGCTTTTTGCTGCAATTCCTCCTGTGTATAAAACGAAGCATTATAGGAAAAAGTATGCTTTGAAACTGCTGCGAAAACAAACCTGCCATCTGATGCCAAAACATAATCACAATCCATGTGACTGCCGTTCTCCTGTGGTCGAATATAAGGTTGATATAAATCCGCCACCTTTGCGCAATACCGTCCGTGGCTAGCTGCTCTATGCTTATCTACATAATTCTCCCAAGGTCCCATGCCATAATATACTATCTGATTAAAATCCTGTTTTAAAAACAATCGAATGCCAAACCGCGGCAAAACGGGAAATTCCATATTGCGTTTCACCAAAATATCTACATAAATTTCTCCATTGTTGTCAATTCGCCATGTCATTTGCAAATCCATCATACGCTGCACAGAATCTGCCAACATTGATGCTGTACTTCTGATAATTACATATTCTTCTGTCTGACAGACCTCCGTATGATACGCTCTTGTATACGCATAATCATAGCGCGCCCGCTGCCATTCCTTTTTTATGTACATATCATTATCTGTTGGTGCCCTCCAGATATTCAACTCCATTGGACGATCTAGATATTCCTTTCCCGCATATAAAATCTGCGAGAAAAGTCCTGTGCACTTATCCAGTGTATAGATAAAATTCTTACCTTTACAGCAAATTTCTGTTTCCATTTCCTGCACAGTAACCTTTTCCTTACTCAACTCGTTTTGCTCCATTAATCGAACTACAGTTTGATTTCTGTTGTCCTCTGTGTACAAAAGTACCTCATCAAATCCTAACAAATGACCTGCCGAAACCAATTCTGTTGCCCGACGTAAATAATAAGAGACTTTCAAATAAGCTCGACCCTGATGTGGTATCACAATGCTTAGCCATGTGCTACCAATCTCACCTGGCTTTACAGAGAATGGCATTATCACACCTGAATCCACACAGTCTCCATCACAGTTTACTTCATATCGAATTTCAGCATATACTGCCAAATCTGTAAATTCCAAATAATTCTTAATTTTCAGTTCCTGTGTCCTCTGCTCAAAAGAGATCACTCTAGCCGGACGATGCACATTTTTATATTCCAAAAGTCCTGTATGCGGCGTGCGGTCAGGGTACACCAACCCATCTACACAGAAATTTCCATCATGAATTCTCTCGCCGTGATCACCACCATAAGAATAGATTTTCTTTCCTTTATCGTTCTTGCCATGCGCAATCGCATGGTCACACCACTCCCACACAAAGCCACCGCACATAAGCGCATTTTGTTCTATCAACTGAAAATAATCCTCAAGGTCCCCGGGTCCGTTCCCCATAGAATGACAGTACTCACATAATAAAAATGGCTTTTTTGGTGCATTTTTCAAATAAGTCTGAATCTCATCTAAGGAAGGATACATTCTGCTGTATAAATCCAGATTGGAATAGTCATACTTCTTATTCCTATTGCGATATCTGGCACTCTCGTAATGCGTTAACCTAGTGTTATCAAACGATTTTGTCCACTGTAAAGCACGCTCAAAGTTGCATCCATATGCACTCTCATTTCCCATAGACCAGATGATAACACAGGGACGGTTCTTATCCCGTTGAACGCAAAGCTGTACGCGATCCAAAATCGCCTCCTCCCACACAGGATTATCTGCAATTGGTCCATTCCAGTGATGAAACTTATTAGAATCACTAAAATCTCTATGAAAAATCTCAGAAGGTCCATGACTTTCGATATCTGCCTCGTCAATCACTAGAAAGCCATACTTGTCACACAACTCATAAAAAACGGGGGCATTTGGATAATGACTTGTCCGAATCGCGTTAATATTATGTTGTTTCATCAATACCAAATCTTTTCTCATCTGTTCCAAACTGACTGCTGGGCCTGTCACTGGATCGAAATCATGTCGGTTTACGCCCCGAAACTTAATCGCTTTTCCATTCAAATAGACACATTTGTTCTTAATGTAAATTTCACGTATCCCCACGGCATTCGTAATTGTTTCATCCCCTGTGGTAATCACCAATGTATAAAGATAAGGCTCCTCCGGATTCCACAAAATTGGATTGACAATCCGCAAGATAATATCCGCTGTATTTTTGCCCGTTTCCTCCTCCATAACCCTCTCCGACACTAACGCTCCATCTGCGCTGTAGATGCATACCCTTGTTGGAATAACTTTCTCAAAATAGGTTAACTGCATCAAAATCTCCGCGGTTCCCCTTTTGCTCCCTGTCCCAATTGCAGTCCTAACAAAATAGTCTCTAACCGCCTGCTTAGGACGTTTCAGCAGATACACATCCCGAAAAATCCCACTCATGCGAAATTTATCTTGATCTTCGAGATAGCTTCCGTCGCACCACTTTAACACAATTACTGCCAATCTGTTTGTACCCTCCAAAACTACACCGCTCACATCAAACTCGCTTGTAGCGTGAGAAACTTGACTATACCCAACATAAGTTCCATTTAGCCACACATAAAAGCAGGAATCCACCCCCTCAAAATTCAGGTAAACCTTTGACGCTCTCTGGTCTGCATGGTAGTCAAAATGATATATGTAGGTCCCGCAGGGATTGTCCTGTGGTACATATGGCGGGTCAAATGGAAACGGATAGCGAATATTCGTATACTGGTGAAAATCATATCCTTCCATCTGCCATGCACTGGGAACATTGATTAGGCTATCCTTGGACGCATCATAATCCAGCGCATAAAATACATCTTTTAACTCATTAATACTCCTATAATAGTGAAAATTCCATTTGCCATTTAATAATTGTACACGGTCAGATGCCTCGCGCTTTCCGGCAAATGTATCTACTTGACTCGAAGCCGGAATATAATATGCCCGCGCGGGCATTGTGTTTTCATGTAGTATACTCAAGTCTTCAAAATGTCTTGGTATTATCATTGCACATCCCTCCTATAAATTTTGCATCTGCCCTTTTGACACCTCTACACAAAGCGTCTTTCGACTGTTTAAAGCATATCCAAATCCACTTAGCATATTGTATCGTCTAGGTTAATGCTGTTTTAAGTTTGATTTTATTATAATTTCTTATTATTTAAACTTCCATAAACTACATTAGACAAAACATGCACATAATGATACAATGAAATCACACACTTTCCGCGAAAGGAGTATGCTAATGTACATTAACTCAGCGTATCTAAACAATTCACTGATAGACTTTATGGATAAAAGCAAACCGCTTATTGTTGGCAGTTGCGGGACCTACCATTTATTTACCCACCCTCGCCTGCCAACCTACCGCCCCAAAGGGCGGCTGGACTTTCAAATTTTATATGTAGCATCCGGGAAAGCGCACTTTTACTTCAATAATGATGGTACAGATACTGTGGTAAACGCTGGAAATATGGTGATCTACCGTCCCAAAGAACCACAGAAATATGAATATTTTGGTATTGATCAGACAGAAGTGTATTGGGTCCACTTTACAGGAAGTGATATCAAGAATATGCTCCGCAAATATGGTATCTCAGATGATATGCATGTTATCAACACGGGAACTTCATTAGAATATACTCGAATTTTTAAACAGATGATTTTAGAACTACAGCGCCATCAGTCCGACTATCCAGAGATGTTAACTCTGTTGCTGCGTCAACTTTTAATATTGATACATCGTCAATTGACCACAGAAAATAAGATTAAGAATGTATTTCTAGACACAGAGATGGAAAAGGCAATTGCGTACTTTAATGACAATTATAATACAGAAATTAATATTGAAGAATACGCTGCATCAAGAGGTATGAGCGTGAGCTGGTTTATCCGTTGCTTCAAGCAGTACGCTAGTACAACACCTATGAGATACATTGTTTCTATACGCATCACCAACGCGCAAGTACTCCTTGAAACAACAGATTATAATGTGACAGAAATTGGAAATATTGTTGGATATGATAATCCTCTATATTTTAGTAGAATATTTAAGAAACAGCGAGGCGTGTCGCCGTCGGAATATCGGGCACAGTTAAAGACAGGAAACTCACATACTATTTTAGTCTGAGTACTTCACAAAAACGTGTTAAATCTTCCTTTGTTGTTATCTTAAAATTTTGCGCGTCCCCACGAATCATTACAATATCTAGCCCTGCTAGTACCGCTGGCTCTGTGGAACCTTTTATTTCCCATATTCGGTCTGGCAGGAGACTCTCATTCGCCTTAAAGTATGTTCCTATCCGAAACGTTTCTGGCGCCTGTCCTGCATAAATTTCACTTCGATCCAATAGCGAACTAATATTCTTTCCATTTTCGCTTCTGTAGACAGTATCCTTCATAGAAAGTACAGGAATTACACCATCATGTCCGTTTATTGCCTTTAAACTATCTGTTATTATTTGCTCAGAAACCAAAGGTCTCGCCGCATCATGAATCATTACAATATCCGATTCTTCTGCATAAGAACAAATATCCTGCAATCCATAGTATATTGAAAGCTGCCTGTTTTCTCCCGGTCTGGAAAAACCACGAAACTTTCTATCACAATAATTC
>JAAZZQ010000067.1 GCA_014239155.1 Lachnospiraceae bacterium
GAATTATTGTGATAGAAAGTTTCGTGGTTTTTCCAGACCGGGAGAAAACAGGCAGCTTTCAATATACTATGGATTGCAGGATATTTGTTCTTATGCAGAAGAATCGGATATTGTAATGATTCATGATGCGGCGAGACCTTTAATTTCTGAGCAAATAATAACAGATAGTTTAAAGGCAATAAAGGGACATGATGGCGTTTTGCCAGTATTGCCTATGAAAGATACTATTTATGAGAGTATAGATGGATGGAAAGTTAGTGCACTGCTTGACAGAGATGTGCTTTATGCAGGACAGGCGCCGGAGACTTTTCAAATAGGGAAATATTATGAGGCGAATAAGAGCCTTTTACCAGACCGAATATGGGAAATAAAAGGTTCCACAGAGCCAGCGGTACTAGCAGGGCTAGATATTGTAATGATTCGTGGGGACGCGCAAAATTTTAAGATTACAACCATAGAAGATTTGGATCGTCTTTACAAAGCACTTTGAACACTGTAAAGACAGTGATGATTACAACAGCAATTTTAGATTGACATTGTGTAAAAGCGCCAGCCACTCTTAAAAAGCCTCTGGCGCTCTGTCTTCGTTTTTAATTCTGTTTACTCACCAAAAAATCATACTGCGACATAAAAAGTTTATAATATTCGCCTTTCTGTGCGAGCAGTTCCTCGTGTGTTCCAGCTTCAAGGATTTTACCTTTGTCGACATACAAGATACGGCTTGCATTTTTAATTGTAGAAAGTCTGTGCGCAATGATAAAGGAGGTTCGTCCTTCCAAAAGTCTGTTCAATCCTTTTTGCAGCAAAATTTCTGTTTCGGTATCAATACTTGAAGTTGCCTCATCAAGTATTAGGATTGCTGGATTCTCTAGCAGTGCGCGCGCAAAACTGATAAGTTGGCGCTGACCTGCCGAGAGACGGCTTCCGCGCTCGTTCACTTGTGTCTGGTAGCCATTTTCCATTTCCATTATAAAGTCATGGGCGCATACTGTTTTGGCGGCAGTGATCACTTCCTCGTCGGTGGCAGTTAAATTTCCATAGCGGATATTGTCCATAATTGTGCCCGAGAAAATAAAGCTATCCTGCATCATAATACCCATCTGCTTGCGCAGGGATTTCAGCGTTACACTGGAGATATCTGTGCCATCAATTAAAATTTTGCCGGAGTCTACATTGTAGAAACGGCTAATTAGGTTTACAATGGTTGATTTCCCAGCGCCGGTAGGTCCCACAATTGCGTAGGTATCACCGGGATTTGTGGTAAAACTTACTTTGTTTAAAATCTGAACGCCATCCTCGTAGCTAAAGCATACATCTTGAAATGCTACACTGCCTTTAATTGGCGGCATAGGCACAGCTTCCTCTGAATCTTTTACATTTACTGGCTCATCAATCGTCTCAAAGATGCGTTCTAGGTAAGCGATGGCAGTGAGCAGAGAATTGTAAAAGGAAGCGAGCGTATTGATTGGCTCCCAGAATCTTGAGATATAGGAGGTAAATGCAATGAGGATACCAACTGTCACACCGTAGAGTCCCCCTGAAATCCATCCAATGCCAATAACATAGATAAGCGCAGTTGTGACCGTTGAGATGGAGTCAATACAAGGCCACATAATAAAGTTGTATTTTACTGCGTGCATCCATGCACTTCGATAACTATCGCTGAGATAATTAAAAATGGAAGTGTTTTCGCGCTCACGCACAAAAGATTGTGTCACGCGGATTCCATTGATACTCTCTGCAATATAAGCAGTGAGATTGGACTGTTTATTGCTTTGTATCTGCCATGCGCGCCGTTGACGTCTTTTTACAAAGACAATAACACCCATAAGGACTGGCAGGCCACAAAGACAAATCAGTGTGAGTCGCACATGCAACAAAAACATAAAAATTAAGATAAAGATTAAGTTACACATATCGGTAATTGTGTTGATAATACCATTTGACAGTAAGTCGCTCAAACTATTTACATAGTTGACAACACGCACTTGTATCTTTCCGTGAGGGCGGTCGTCATAGTAGGAGAAGGGCAATTCCTGCAAATGACAGAAAATGTCAGAGCGCAGTTGATGTACAATTGCTTGCCCGATGCGGCTTGTAATGCGTATTTTGAACCGAATGCACACGCAAGTGTACAATACAATCACAAGTGACAGTATTGTGATAACAACAATTGCCCGAATATTTTTTTCAGGAATATAGGTGTCCATAATCTCACTGATAAACATAGGAAAAAGCATGGTGAGCGCTGAGGAGGACAGCATTAGGAAAAGGGCTATGGCAAGCTGTCCGCGATACGGCTTCACATATTGAAATACACGCTTTAATTGATTGAGGTCAAATTTATCCTCAATCACTTCATCAATATCATATTTATTTCGTGCCACGGTTCTCACTTCCTCTCATTTTATTTTGAGTGATTTCATCGACGTACTTTTCAAATTCACCATACTGATGACGAAATACAGTTGCATAGTAGCCGTTGTTTGCCAACAATTCTTCGTGTGTTCCCTGCTCCACAATCTCTCCGTTATTTAATACTAGAATGAGGTCAGAATCCTTGATGGAGGAAATACGATAAGCAACAATAAAAATGGTGCAGGCATGGTCAATATTGTTTAGCTGTTGTTGAATATAGCTTTCCGTTTCCATATCCACAGCGGAAGTCGTATCATCTAATATTAAAATAGAAGGTTCTTTTAACAGTGCTCTTGCTAATGAGATGCGTTGTTTTTGACCGCCAGAAAGCCCTACACCGCGCTCTCCCACAATGGTGTCATATCCGTCTGGCATCTCGTGGATAAAGTTGTCTGCGTCTGCCATAACGGCTGCTTTTTGCACTTCCTCAAAAGGGCAGTCGGGGCGGCTGTAGGCAATATTGCCCTCAACAGTATCGGAGAAGAGAAAGACATCCTGCATTGCCATACCAATATTTTGGCGAAGATTATAAAGGTCCAGATCTTTAACATTTTGGCCATCCACTAAGACTTCGCCGTCTGTGACATCATAAAAACGGCAAATTAAGTTCATAATGGTGGATTTGCCAGAGCCAGTGGAGCCAAGGATTCCAACAGTCTGACCACTTTTTACCTGAAAGCTGACATTGCGAATAATGTCTTCGTCGTCTGCGCTATAAGACACATTTCGGAACTCAATATCTCCCTGAAGCTTGTGGCAGGGAATTGCTTTTTTGGGGTGTTTCACTTTAGGTTCCTCACTATAAGTCGCATAGATTTTTTCTACGGAGGTGGTGAAACGTTGGATATCATTGATGCGCCAACCAATCTGTCGCAGCGGATTCATCAGCATCCACAAATAGCCATTGATTGTAACATAGTTTCCAAGCGTCATGCTATCCTGAATTACCATAATGCTACCGACAAGCATTAGAATCACTGTGAGCATATTTGAGAGGAACTCAAACTGTGGCACATATTTGGTCCAGATTTCTGCGGCGGCAAGTTCTGCATCTCTGTAGCCGTCATTTTCTTTATTAAATTTTCCGATTTCATAATCTTCTTTGGAAAACGCCTTAACAACGCGATTTCCGCTGACATTTTCCTGCACAAAGGTGTTAAGTGAGGAAAACTGTTCCCGAATTTTCTGGAAGCGAGGACGACCGCTTTTGGTCTGGCTTAAGGTTACGAGCAACGCAAAAGGTAATACCACACACATGCAGAGTGCAAGTTTCCAGCTAACAGTAAAAATCATAATCAGTGCAAAGAAAAATAGGAAAACATTTTCATAAACCTGATAGATTACAAAGGCAATAAAATGTCGTATCGCGTCCATGTCACCAGTCTGCCGACTCAATAAATCACCGGTTCGCTTCTTATTATAGAAGTTAAAATCCTCCTGAAGCAGTTTTCGGTAGACAGTATCACGCATAGCATACAGTACATCCTGCGAGCAGGCTTCAAAAATAACCTGCGACCAGAAGCGCAACACACCTCTTACAATGGTGATTAGAATTAGGAGTGCAATAAGCTTTGGCAGCAATTCATAGTCGCCGGCAGTGATAACATCATCAACGATTGCGCCGGAAACCATCGGCTTCACAATGGCGAGTATAGAAATTACAGTGACTAATATAAGTCCTAGCACCATACTGCGATTGTGTTTTTTGAGAAAAGAGTAGAACCATTTCATGGCAGTCATTGTTAAGCACCTCGCTTTTCTTTTGGAACAGTTTATTATTTTTCTACTGCTTTTTAGAGCGTATAATTGACAGTATAGTTCAAAAAAAGTAAAATGCAAGTCAAAAAGTGTTACAATTTAACTCATTAATTGTCGTTTTCTCTTCGAGGGCAGATTTACAAGGTTTTGCGTGATAATTTTGTAATAGTTCAGCCAGCTAAATTATTTTTAGACGATTCTACTATACAGTTGACAATTATTATATAAAATTTTGCATAATAATCTAATTATTGGAAAGAATGAACTATATAAAATATACAAAGAATTTTATCATTAAATACAAAATAGAACAAATGTACAATGAAAACGACGAAATACATTAGAATCTGGCAAAAAACTTTACTTTACACATATTGTATACTATAATACGTAAGAATCTGTGGGAAAATAGAGAAATCAGGAAACTGGTAATAGGAATCATTTTATATGGAAAGGAAGTTGGTATTATGAGAGAACGCAAAATTAAAATGACACCTGCGGAAGTTCAGAATTTCGTAAATGAGGCATCTAAGTGCGACTTTGATATTGATATTTCCTATAATCACTATACAGTGGATGCAAAATCCATTCTTGGCGTGATGGGGCTGGATTTCCGCTCAATCCTCACCTTGCAGTATGCAGGATACAATGACGAGTTTGAGCGCTATGTAAACGGGCTTGCCATTGCATAAAATTCGATTGACTTTCTTTAAGTGATAGGGTAAACTGTCATTTAGAGAGAGTTTTTATGTACAAAGGGGATTTAAATGGAGATACATGTATCTGTCCGTCAGCTTGTAGAGTTTATATTGCGGGAGGGCAGCATTGACAATAGGAAATCAGGCGGTTCGGACACTGCGATGCAGGAGGGGAGCCGCATTCATCGGATGCTTCAGCGGCGGATGGGCAGTGAGTATCACTCTGAGATTGGACTGCGATATAGATGGACTACAGGACAATATGACATTTTAATAGAAGGAAGAGCAGACGGAATTATTGATTATAACTTTGGCATACATGCACTGCCTTTTGTTGAGGAAATGCAGTTTAATGTCGCAGAGGAGAACAAAGTAATCGTCGATGAGATTAAGGGCACTTACAAGGATTTAAAACGCATTATTGCACCTGTGGGAGTCCATCTTGCACAGGCGAAATGTTATGCATTTATGTATGCAGCAGAAAATTTTCTGGACTCGATTTGCGTGCGCATGACCTATTGCCATATTGAGACAGAGGAGCTTAAGTATTTTCATGAGGACTATACTTTTACAGAACTAAAAAGTTGGTTTGAAGCGTTGATGTTAGAGTATAAAAAGTGGGCAGATTTTCAGTTTACATGGGACAAGATCCGTACTGCGTCAATCAAACAACTTGCATTTCCATTTGTCTACCGCGAGGGGCAAAAGGATCTTGTAACGTATGTCTATCAGACCATTTATCACAAACGAAAATTATTTATAGAGGCACCAACAGGGGTTGGGAAGACAATATCAACGGTTTTTCCAGCAGTCAAATCTATGGGAGAAGGCATGACGGAGAAGATATTTTATCTTACAGCAAAGACCATTACCCGCACAGTCGCACAGGAATGTTTTGGGCTTTTACAGAAGAGTGGACTTCATATCAAGACAATTGTTCTGACGGCGAAGGATAAAATCTGTTTTTTAAAACAGGAGGAGACAGCACAGGAGGCAGAATGTAATCCGGAGGCGTGTCCCTATGCGGATGGGCACTATGACCGTATCAACGATGCCATGTATGAATTTTTGACGCAAGAGGAGCATTTTACGCGGGAGAAGGTTCAGGAGTATGCAAAAAAGTATCGAGTGTGTCCGTTTGAGTTAAGTCTTGACATGAGTTTATTTTCCGATGCGATTATCTGTGACTACAATTATGTTTTTGACCCAAGAGTGTATCTAAAACGTTTTTTTGCGGATGGTTTGGGCAAGCAAAATTATGTATTTCTAATTGATGAGACACATAATCTGTTAGACCGTGGCCGAGAAATGTATAGTGCAGCGCTGTTTAAAGAGTCCTTTTTACAAATGAAACATTTAATGAAAGAGCTTTCGCCAAGGATTATAAAGTTGCTTGACAGATGCAATAAAGAGCTGCTTGCGTTGAAAAGACAGTGTGAGAACTACCGTAAAGAGGAGGAAATTGACGGGTTTGTAATGACGTTAAATCAATTGTATGCGGCGATTGACGATTTCTTGGATGAACATGATACTTTTCCAAACAAAAAGGAACTAATGGAGTTTTATTTTGAGGCAGCACATTTTCTCAATATCTATGAGATTATGGATGAAAATTATGTGATATACAGTCAACTTCTGGAAAATGGGGATTTTATGTTAAAGCTTTTCTGTGTCAATCCAGCGTTAAATCTGCGTCAGTGTATGCAGAAAGGCAGAAGTACCATTCTATTTTCAGCGACGTTGTTGCCAATACAGTATTATAAAAAGCTGTTGGGTGGTGAACCGACAGATTATGAGGTCTATGCCAAATCAACTTTTGATGAGAACAAAAAAGCGCTTTTTGTTGCAAATGATGTCACAAGCAAATATAACAGAAGAAGTGCAAAGGAGTTTCAGCGCATTGCAGACTATATTTATGCAGTGGTACAACAGCGCTGTGGTAATTATATGGTGTTTCTGCCATCGCATCTCTTTCTGGAACAAGTGCATCGCTGTTTTATGGAGACTTATTTTGATGCAGACCATATGGAATGTATTGTTCAGGAAGACTATATGAGCGAGGTAAAACGAGAAGAATTTCTGTTGCGTTTTCAGGAGGAGGGAACAGATGCTTTTATATTGATTGGATTTTGTGTTATGGGGGGAATCTTTTCAGAGGGGATTGACCTAAAACGGGATAGCTTAATTGGCGCATTGATTGTGGGGACTGGTATTCCTCAAGTGGGATGTGAGCGCGAACTTTTGCGACAGCATTTTGACGCGCAGGGCGAGAATGGTTTTGACTATGCATATCGATATCCGGGTATGAACAAAGTGTTGCAGTCAGCGGGGCGTGTGATTCGTACTGCGGAGGATATTGGAGTGGTGGCTTTGCTTGACGAGCGCTTTTTGGAACCACAGTACAGACGAATGTTTCCTAGAGAGTGGAGCCAGTACGAGGTTGTGAATGTATCGGGAATTGCCAACAAAGTTGAGTGTTTTTGGAATAGTTGGAGAAAAGAGGATATTCATTTATAAAATGAATTGTACGATATGAAGATATATTTAAAAGAATCTTTTGATAAAGAGTTGTAGAAATAAAATGCAAAGATAAAAGGAGATAATATATATGAAAATTGCAGTGGCGGGCATTGGCTATGTAGGGCTTTCCAATGCCATATTATTAGCACAACACAATGAAGTGACAGCCGTGGATGTTTTTCAGGAAAAGGTAGACCTTATTAACAATAAAAAGTCTCCGATTATTGACAGGGAGATTGAGGAATACCTGGCAAATAAAGAATTAAATCTTACGGCGACAACGGACGGTGAGGCGGCGTATCGGGATGCAGATTATATTATTATTGCGACGCCGACAAACTATGATCCGGACAAAAATTATTTTGATACGAGTTCTATTGAGGCGGTAATTGCGCTTGTAGAAAAAGTAAATAAAGATGCTGTTATGATTATTAAATCTACGGTTCCAGTTGGATATACGAAGGCAATTAGAAAGCGCTTTGGTATGGATAATATTATTTTTTCACCGGAATTTCTGCGGGAAGGAAGGGCGCTTTACGACAATCTTTATCCGTCGCGTATTATTGTGGGAGAACAGTCAGAGCGTGCTAAAGTATTTGCAGATTTGTTAAAACAAGGGGCAATTAAGCAGGGTATACCAACACTGTTTACTGATACGACGGAGGCGGAGGCAATTAAACTGTTTGCCAATACTTATCTGGCGCTTCGAGTAGCATATTTTAATGAGTTAGACACCTATGCGGAGATGCGAGGACTAAATACAAAACAGATTATTGAAGGCGTGGGGCTTGACCCTAGAATTGGAAATCACTATAATAATCCATCTTTTGGCTATGGCGGATACTGTCTGCCAAAGGACACAAAACAGTTGCGGGCAAATTATCAGAATGTGCCAAACAATATTATATCGGCAATTGTGGATGCGAACCGGACGAGAAAGGATCATATTGCGGATATGATATTGGCGAAGAAACCGCAGATTGTTGGAGTGTACAGGTTGACGATGAAGACAGATTCAGACAACTTCCGCCAGTCCTCAATACAGGGAATTATGAAACGCATCAAGGCAAAAGGTGTTGAGGTGGTGGTCTATGAGCCGACACTCAAAGAAAATGAATTTTTCCGCTCCAGAGTGATTCGTGACTTTGCAGCGTTTAAGGAAATGTCAGATGTCATTATTGCAAACCGTTTGACAGAGGAGCTAAAGGACGTGGAAGAGAAAATTTATACGCGAGATATCTACGGAAGGGATTAAATATTCTTGTAGAAAAATTTTAGTAAATTTGTAGAAAGAGAGCTGGATTTTTAGAAAAAATCCAACTCTCTTTTGTTGAATTTGCTGTAATACCAATAATGCATTTCATGAAAGTTTTACAAAATTAAAAGAATGTAAAATTTTTCCTTGCCAATTATTTTGCAAAGTGATATTATGATTTTGTCCATTGGAAACGTTACCGAGACCGTTACCGAAAACGTTTCCGACAATGCGCGGTTTGGTAATGGTTCCGTGGACAGTTATAACAATGAAGTATGTAGTGAAAGGAAAGAGGTATTTTTATGAAGAAAAAGTTATTAAGTACAGTTCTTAGCGCAGTGATACTGACAACAATGCTTACAGGGTGCAGCAAAGAGGATTCAACGCAGACACAGGCGCCCGCAGCAGATACAAAGACAGATGACAGTGCAAATAAAGTAGATGATGCGAAGACAGACGATACTACAGACAATACACAAACAGATGCAAGTACAGCGTCAGGAGGCGGTAAGGTTTACTATTTAAACTTTAAGCCGGAGCAGGCAGGGGATTGGGAAGAGCTGGCTGCTACATACACTGCTGAGACGGGGGTGGAGGTTGTTGTACAGACCGCGGCATCTGGTACTTATGAGTCTACATTAAAGTCAGAGATGGCAAAGTCAGAAGCACCAACAATGTTTCAGGTAAATGGACCAGTGGGTCTAGCAACGTGGAAGGATTACTGCTATGATCTCTCGGGGTCAGAGGTTTATGGACAACTGACAAGCGATGAGTTTGCACTAAAAGATGGCGATGAAGTGAAAGGTATCGCCTATGTGGTAGAGACGTATGGTCTGATTTACAATGCAGATATATTAAATGATTATTTTACAAAGGATTATGCTGTGGTTAAGAGTGTGGAGGAGATTAATTCCTTTGACAACCTCAAGGCAGTTGCGGACAGTATTCAGGAGAACGCAGATGACCTTGGAGTGAAGGGTGCATTTACATCAGCAGGTATGGATTCAAGTTCTGACTGGAGATTTAAGACACATCTTGCAAATCTTCCAATTTATTATGAATATCAAGCTGATGGAATTAGTTCTACAGAGGCAATTAAGGGTACTTACCTAGAAAATTATAAGAACGTATGGGATTTGTATATTACAGATTCTGTCTGCGCGCCTTCCATGCTGTCTAGTAAGACCGGCGAGGATGCGACAGCAGATTTCGCACTTGGAGAGGCTGTATTTTATCAGAATGGTACATGGGCATACACTGATTTGAGTGCAAATGGCATGGAGGATGAATCCCTTGGAATGTTGCCAATTTACATTGGTGTAGATGGCGAGGAGAATCAGGGACTTTGCACAGGCAGCGAAAACTATTGGTGTGTAAACAAGAATGCGTCAGAAGAGGATATTCAGGCGACGCTTGACTTTATGAATTGGTGTGTAACTTCCCATGAGGGATGTGATTCTCTGTCCTATGTTATGGGATTTGTATGTCCATTCAAGGAGTTCGAGAATTATCCAGCAGCAAATCCATTAGTAGGGATTGCAAATGATTATGTCTCATCAGGCAAGATTCCAGTTGCTTGGACTTTTACAACAATGCCTTCTGAGAATTGGAAGAATGGTGTTGGAAGTGCTCTGTTAGAGTATGCGCAGGGAACTGGCGAATGGTCCGCAGTAGAGACAGCATTTGTTGATGGATGGGCTTCTGAATACGCGGCAGTAAATAACTAATCTAAAGATTTTAGGTGCAGCCGGGAGCATCTGGCTGTACCTTTTTTGTACACGCCCCAGTACTACAGCGAACAAATTGAAGATGTTGTTTGAAGTCAAAAACATTTAACTGAAATATCATTAATTATTCAATATTTCTTGATTGAAAGAGATTTATTCTATTAAATTTTGGCAGAATAATTTAAGTTTGTTCGCTGTAGTACTAGATGAAAATTATCAACAGGGCTGACAGGTACCAAGTTGGATAAAAATTTTAGTTTCGTATTATTGTGATAGAAAGGATAAGATTATGGATAAGGCAATTAAGAGATATTTTCCAGTATTTGCATTACCGACGCTTGTGGCATTTACCATCGGTTTTATAATGCCATTTATACTAGGTGTATATTTGTCTTTTTGTGAATTTACAACCGTCACAGATGCAAAGTTTGTAGGAATTAAAAATTATATTAGGATTTGGGGTGACAGTACATTTATACATTCGCTCTGGTATACGGCGCTATTTACAATTGTATCTGTGCTGGCAATTAATATTCTTGCTTTTGCAGTAGCCATGTTGCTGACAAAAGGTATCAAGGGAACCAATATCTTTAGAACCATATTTTTTATGCCAAACTTAATTGGCGGAATTATTCTTGGCTATATTTGGCAGTTGATTTTAAATGGTATTTTGGCGGGGATGGAGCGCACACTCACCTATAGTTCTTCTTATGGATTTTGGGGACTTGTCATTTTAATGTGTTGGCAGCAAGTCGGTTACATGATGATTATTTACATAGCAGGAATACAGAATATTCCGGGTGATTTGATTGAGGCGGCAAAGATTGACGGCGCAAACAATACACAACTGTTGAGGCATGTAACACTTCCAATGGTTATGCCTTCTATTACTATCTGTTCGTTCTTGACACTGACCAATTCTTTTAAGTTGTTTGATCAGAACTTAGCACTTACGGCGGGAGAACCTTCCAATAAGTCAGAAATGCTTGCACTAAATATCTTCAATACATTCTATGGCAGAAACGGGTGGGAAGGCGTCGGACAGGCGAAGGCAGTTGTGTTCTTTATATTGGTGGCACTCATTGCGATTGTACAGCTTAGAGCTACAAGAGATAAGGAGGTACAGGCATAATGTCAGAAGTGAGAAAAGCAAAGCATGGCGGATTGTTGACTGCAATATTTTCCGTTATTTCAGTTATCTATGTAATGCCAATTATTATTGTATTGTACAATTCATTTAAAAAGAAAATTTTTATTAGTAAAAGACCATTTGCATTGCCTGATGGCAAGTCTTTTGTAGGGGTGGAGAATTATATTAGCGGCATTGAGAAGATCGAACTTCCCAAAGCGTTTGGCTACTCATTGTTTATTACGATTGCGTCGGTATTTGTAATTATTTTGTGTACTTCTATGTGTGCATGGTATATTACACGCGTGAAAAATAAAGTTACTTCGGCAATGTATATGTTGTTTGCATTTTCAATGATTATACCTTTTCAAATGGTAATGTTTACATTATCTAAAATTGCTGATATACTACACTTAGGGAACCCTGTCGGCATTGTGATTGTATATTTAGGATTTGGGGCAGGGCTTGCGGTCTTTATGTTCTGTGGATTTGTTAAATCCATTCCATTAGAGATTGAGGAGGCTGCTATGATTGACGGCTGCACGCCCATTCAAACATACTTCAAAATTGTATTTCCAGTGATGAAACCTACAGCAATCTCTGTGGCGATTCTTGAAGCGATGTGGGTGTGGAATGATTATCTGCTTCCTTATCTTGTACTTGATATCAAGAAATATAAGACCATTCCTATAGCGATTCAGTACCTGAAAGGCGGTTATGGCGCAATTGATATGGGTGCGATGATGGCGATGATTATCCTAGCAATTATCCCAATTATTGTATTTTATATCGCTTGTCAGAAATATATTATTGAAGGTGTTGTTGCAGGTGCTGTAAAAGGATAACATTGAAATCAGTTTTTGGAGAAGGAGATGCTTATGAGAAGAAGTGGCGTACTTATGCCGGTATCCAGCTTACCGTCAAGATTTGGAATAGGTGGATTTTCAAAAGAAGCCTATGAATTTGTGGATTTTTTGGCAGCATCAGGACAGTCGCTGTGGCAGATTTTGCCTTTAGGTCCCACAGGATATGGAGATTCTCCATATCAGTCTTTTTCAACTTTTGCGGGCAGCCCATACTATATTAGTTTGGATGCGCTGATAGAGGAGGGGCTTCTTACAGAGGAAGAATGCTCGTCGGTTGATTTTGGCAACGATACCAAAAAGGTGGATTACGAAAAGATTTACCATACAAGGTTCGACCTTCTTCGCAGGGCATTTGTGCGGGCGAATGTCAGCGAAAACGCAGAATATATAGAGTTTGTCGAGGTGAATCAGTGGTGGCTAGAAGATTATGCAATGTATATGGCAATCAAGGACTTTCAAGATGGTATATCGTGGATTGAATGGGATGAAGGTATCCGTCTTAGAAGACCGCAGGCGATGGCGGATTACAAGGAGAAACTTGCGGATGATATTGCATTTTACAACTATCAGCAATATCTGTTTTTCAAACAGTGGATGGCACTCAAAGATTACGCCAACAAAATGGGAGTCCACATTGTGGGTGATATCCCAATTTATGTAGCGTTTGACAGTGCAGATACATGGGCAAATCCAGAGCTGTTCCAGCTTGATGAGGAGAATGTGCCCATTGCAGTTGCAGGCTGCCCGCCTGATGCGTTTTCGGATACAGGTCAGCTTTGGGGGAATCCACTGTATAAGTGGGATTATCACGAGGAGACGGAGTTTGCATGGTGGCTGCAAAGGCTTTCGCATTGTTTTCGCATTTATGATATTGTTCGGATTGACCACTTTCGAGGATTTGATGCATACTGGGCAATTCCATATGGTGATGAGACCGCAGAGAATGGTGCATGGAAAAAGGGACCAGGTTATAAACTGTTTGAGGTGATGAAGAAAAAACTTGGTAATCGGGCGGTGATTGCCGAGGATTTAGGATTTTTGACGCCAAGTGTTTTAAAGTTGGTAAAAAAGACAGGATATCCCGGGATGAAAGTGCTACAATTTGCATTTGACGCGCAGGGGAACAGCGATTATCTGCCACATAAATATACAAATAACAGTGTGGTGTATACAGGAACGCATGACAATGACACTGTAAATGGATGGATTGCTTCTCTGAGTAGAAAGGATTTGGCTTTTGCAAAGAAGTACTTAAATGTCAAAAGGACGCCGGAGCTTTGTGAAAGTTTAATCCGGACTGCACTTGGCTGTGTGGCAGACACAGCAATTATACCAATACAGGATTACCTTGGACTTGGGGCGGAAGCGCGGATAAACACACCATCCACTTTGGGGGGAAACTGGGAGTGGCGTATGGAGCGTGACGCCTGCACAGAAGAGTTATCAAAACGGATGCTGGAGCTTTCGTTGCTTTATGGGAGAACTGTCCGTCAAAATATAAGAAAGCGCCGATAGGGGTGAAGAATGTGTTCGAGCCGACAATAAAAG
The DNA here is from genome assembly GCA_014239155.1 of Lachnospiraceae bacterium. Lineage (GTDB taxonomy): Bacteria > Bacillota > Clostridia > Lachnospirales > Lachnospiraceae > COE1. The sequence continues at coordinate 13,920 of JAAZZQ010000067.1, forward strand.
ACATTGCGAAAATATGCGGTGTGGGTGTCAGTACAGTATCGCGTGCGATCAACAATCATCCAGATATTAATCCTGAGACCAAACAAAAGATATTAGATACAATTCAGGAATATGGTTACGTTCCAAATGACAGTGCCAGAAATTTAAAGCGGTCAGATGCAAAAGCGATTGCAGTGCTCATCAAGGGAATTTCCAATTCTTTTTTTACTAAGATGATTCAGGTAATTGAAGAGGAGTGTAAAAAAAAGCACTATGTAATGGAATTGTCGCATGTTGACGCGGACGAGAATGAGGTAGATGTAGCGCAAAAAGTGGTTAAGGAAAAGCGCCTGCGGGGAATTATTTTTCTGGGGGGATTATTCTCACATTCTGAGGAGAAATTAAGAAAGTTAAACGTACCATTTGTTTTTAGTACTGTGGGATCTATCCCAGAGAATATTAACAGAAATCTATATTCGAGTATCAGTGTTGATGATCGTTTAGAAAGTGCAAAAATGGTGGAGTATCTGATTGGTGCAGGGCACACAAGAATTGCAATTCTTGTAGCGGAGGCACACGAGCAAAGTATTGGCATGCTGCGTTTGGAGGGATACTGTGATACATTGAGGGCACATGGCATTGAGATTGATTCCAATCTTATCTGTCATACGGACGATAGACTTAGCCATTTTTCTATGGAGAATGGATATCTATCAACAAAGAAGTTGCTTGCGCGTGGAGAGTCGTTTACAGCGTTGTACACAGTGGCAGATGCGCTTGCTGTCGGAGCGTTGCGGGCGCTGCACGAGGCGGGATTACGCGTGCCGGAAGATGTGTCTCTGGCTGGTTATGATGGGATTGATATGACGCTTTACACTGTTCCAAGCCTCACAACGATACGACAGCCAGTGGAGAAGATGGCAAAAGATACGACAAAACTGCTTTTTGATATTATTTCGGGAAAGAGAGAACATCAGCATATTACACATCAAGCTGAACTTGTGATAAGGGAATCTACAAGACAGCGAAGGGAACAGTAAATTGCAAATCGAGTGTTACTGTTCACACAGGACTTAGCATTTACTGTTAAGTGCATACCAAAACATACATATAGCACATAGAAATCCATTTGTGAAACAAATTTTTCATGGATTTTTACCTGTTACTAGAACGGAGTGAACAGTAACAATCGAGTAGGGAAGATTACTTTCTTTACTCGATTTTTTGTTTGTTTTCTTGTGTGAAATAGTATATAATAAAAACAATATTTGGACAAATTGGAGGCGGAGATAAGCATGGAGCATGAAATGTACCATGACAGACTAAGACAGGCATTAGATGCAAACACGTTGTCCATGATTGAACCGATTTTGGAGCAGATGCCGGGAGGTCTTTTTATCTATCATGCAGATGGAAGTGAAGAACTATTGTATATAAACAATGCCGTACTGCGGATTTTTGGCTGCCAGACAAAAGAAGAATTTCGTGAGCTTACGGGTTTTACATTTCGGGGAATGGTTCACCCAGATGATATTGAAGCGATAGAAAATAGTATTCAAAATCAGATTGCAAACAGTATTTATGATTTTGACTATGTGGAGTATCGTATTGTTCAGAAAGATGGTTCAATACGATGGGTTGCGGATTATGGACATTTTTTGCACACGGAGACTTATGGGGATATCTTTTATGTCTTTATTGATGACAATACAGAACGAATGAAACATTATATGACAGAACAGGTCCAGCGGCAGAATCTGCTGGAGGCAGCGTTGAATCAGGCACAGACTGCCAATATTGCAAGGAATACATTTCTTCAAAATATGTCACATGATATTCGGACACCGCTCAATGTAATTATCGGTTACACAGAGCTTGCCAAAAAGCATAAGATGGAACAAAACAAGATCGAAAGTTACCTAAACCAGATTTGTGTTGCGAGTGAACAGCTTCTTGCGATTGTAAAAGCTTCACTTGAGGTCACGCGCATTGAGTCTGGAAAAGTTTATCTGATGGAGAATCTTGTCGCCATAAATGACTTGTTGGCAGATATAGAGCGGACAATACAACCACAGATAAAGGCAAAAGCAATTCATTTTGTGGTGGACCGATCGCAAGTGAAACACAATTTGATTTGTATTGATGATATTCGGATAAAGGAGATTTTATTTCAGCTTTTAGATAATGCGGTGAAGTATACACAACAAGGAGGTTTAGTGCGTCTAACTGTTGTTGAAACGGCGTCGAAGCTACGTCAGTATGCACAGTTTATGTTTATGGTAGAGGATAATGGAAGAGGAATTGCGCAGGAGTTTAGGAAAGATTTATTTCAGCCGTTTGAGCGGGAGCAGAACACAACAAAGAGTGGTGTGTTGGGAACTGGGCTTGGATTGAGTGTGGTGAAAAGTCTTGTACAACTGATGGATGGTAGTATCGAGGTTGAGAGCAACGTTGGACAAGGCAGTAGATTTATCATTCGCTTGTTTTTAAAAGTTCCGGAGGAATTGCCAGAAGAGGATCCGATTCCAGTGGCTTGCAAGAATAATGTCGACTTAAAAGGCAAGCGGATTTTGCTGGTGGAGGACAATGAGATTAACCGTGAAATTGCGCAGGAGTTGCTTATGGATGAGGGATATCTTGTCGAGACGGCAAATGATGGTAGTGTGGCGGTGGAGATGGTTAAAAATTCCAAACCTTATTATTATGCTCTTGTTTTGATGGATATTCAAATGCCAGTTATGGATGGATACAGAGCGACAAGGGCAATTCGGGATTTGCAAGATGAGAAGCTTGCAAGGATTCCAATTATTGCATTGTCTGCGAACGCGTTTGCGGAGGATTATAAACGGTCCAGTGAAGCAGGTATGGACGCACATGTTCCAAAGCCACTTCAGATGGAAGAACTTCAGAAGACCATTCGGAATGTATTGGGAAAAGGCAAATAAGTGCTGAATGGGAGGAGTGTGTCTATGGATTTGAGTGTTGTGATACCAGTGTGTAGTTGGAAACAGATTGTAGAGGATAGGGATTCTTGGGAATCAGAAGAAAAGTGGTATAGTCCTCCAAAAGCAGGTGCAGCTGAATTTGGACAACGTGATTCTGTATTCAAAGAAAAGTGGTATAAACGGATTGCTGCATGTCTTAGAAGTGTTACAAGATGCCCGCAAGAGACATTGGATATGGAGTGTATTGTGCTCCATATTAGCGCGTCAGACCAGACTGCTGCTGTGGTGAATCGATATATCCAGCGAGATAAACGGATTAAATTGATTGTGATACCCGAAGACTGTAAAGGGGCAGATGTGCGCAATATTGGGATGGAATTGGCGTCAGGAAAGTATATTTTATTTCTGGATGCGCGGGACAGGCTTTGTGAAGATGCATGGGAGCAGATAGAGGCAGCAGTGGTTGAAGAGTATGCAGACTTTATCGCATTCAGTTATATTACATGTGAGGTAAAAAAGAAATATAAAAAACGCTATCTGGAAAATGGAGTGGCGTATGATCCAATATACAAAGACAATGGAAAATTGAAGGCGCAGATGTTACCCATTTCGGATGGAATATCAACAGATCGGCAGGAAGTGTGCCGATTGATGTACACCCAACCAGTATTTCATACATGCTGGGGAAAGCTTTTTAAAAATAGAATTATTAAAGATAATCATATTAGATTTAGAACGGACGTTTTAATTGGCGCGGATTTTTTGTTTGTATCAGAATATTTTGAGCACTGTGAAAATTATTTGATGACAAAGGCGATGATTTATTATTTTGAGCGAAAAGACAGAAGCATTATGGGGTATTACCCTATAAAAAAGCTGGTGGATTTTATTAGAATCGTTTATACATATCATGTGGAGACCGTAAAACACTATCATGATAAGACACTGACAAACGGTATGCATGAGTATTATATTAACGTTTTGACAGTGCTCTTTTACGCGTATGTTAGAGAATATAACTACAATGACAAAACAATGGAGTATCTTTTTGCCAATGCACTGGAAACGGAAACTGTGCGCAGGATTCTTGACGCGGCAGCAACCTGTTCGTTTTCCTCTGCGCTAAGACAACACGAATATCGTTTGATCCGTGGGGGAAATACGGCAAAGATTAGAAAGTATTTTGCACGAAAGGCAAAACTATTGCAAAAACATGTATGGCTTGATGAATGGATATAGAAGGGATAGTATGATTGTAAGACAGAAAAAAAATCGAAAAATAATATGGAGAATACAGACAAGCGTTATTGTATTTATACTTGTAATATTGACAGGAGGTTGTTCTAAAAAACCACAGAATACAAACCTAATTGCTGGAATGGAGCTTGTGGAGCAGTATGATTTTCAGGGTGCGATGGAAAAATTTGAGCAGGCGTTACTGGACAAGGAAGATATGGAGCTTTCGTACAGAGGACAGGGAATTGCCTATATGGGACTTGGAAATTATGCAGATGCGGAAACTGCTTTTCTCAAATCAATTCAATTTGCTGGAGACCGATTGACAGCACTTGAGTATGACATCAATTACTATCTTGCATCTGCCTATATGAAACAGAAGAAATATGCGCAGGCGGAAGAAATTTATTCGGCGATTATCGCACTGAAGAAAAAGGAAAAGGAAGCATATTATTTGCGCGCATGTGCAATCCTGCGGCAAAATCGCTATGAAGATGCTGTCGCAGATTTTGAGAAGGCATTTGCACTGGATTCTAGTAATCTTGAGCTGGTCACAGACGCTTATGTGGAGATGCAGGCAGCAGGGTTTGGCGAGCAGGGAAAGACTTATGTGCAGGCATTTTTGGATAAAAATAAAAAATTGAAAGATGGAGAGAAGGGGATTTTGCACTACTATCTCGAGGACTATCAGAATGCGCAGATTTACCTTGACAGTTCGATAAAGGGAAATGACCCCAAACTTTCTATGATATTGGGACAGACTTATGAGAAACTTGGCGATATGAACTATGCGGCAATGGTGTATCAAACTTATCTGGACAACAATGAACCAAATGCTGCGCTTTATAATAGTCTTGGCATCTGCTTGATGAACCAGCAAAAGTATGAGGAGGCAGCAGCAGCGTTTGAGAAGGGAATTGCTATGGGAAGTTCTGCGTATCTTCAAGAATTGCGGTTTAACCAGATTGTTGCAAAAGAGTATATGGGAAGTTTTGCTGAGGCAAAAACCATGATACAAGAATACTTAAAAATATATCCAGACGACGCCAAAGCAAAGAAGGAGAATGAGTTTTTAAAAACCCGTTAAGTGCGCAAAACACTAGATATTGTATTCGACAAAAAACAACAAATGATATTTAGTAGTGTTCGATTGACTTCACATATTCCATCTGCTATCATTGATTCATTAGGATTTGCGTCCAAGAATGCTATCGGCATTCTTGTTGCGGCGTGCGGGTTAGCTCTGCTGACAGATTACGGATTCGCACGCTGGCAATAAAAATAAGTGAAGGAGTCGATTTAATGTTTCAGGTTATTAAAAGAGATGGAAGTAAGACAGCGTTTTGTCTGGATAAGATTAGCGGTGCGATTATTAAGGCGTTCAATGCGACACAGATGCAGTTTGAGCAGGATATGATCGATTTGCTGGCTCTGCGTGTCACAGCGGATTTTCAGAGCAAGATAAAAGAGCGCAGCGTCCATGTGGAAGACATTCAGGACAGTGTGGAGAAAGTATTGGAGCAGGCAGGGTATACAGAGGCTGCAAAGGCATTTATTTTGTACAGGAAGCAACGAGAGAAGATGCGCAATATGAAATCCACAATTCTGGATTATAAAGAGGTTGTGGACCGCTATGTGAAGATTGAGGATTGGAGAGTGAAAGAAAACTCGACGGTCACTTATTCAGTAGGAGGACTGATTCTGTCCAATTCTGGAGCAGTTACTGCCAATTACTGGCTATCTGAAATTTATGATGAAGAGATTGCCAATGCACATAGAAATGCAGAGATTCATATTCATGATTTGTCCATGCTCACAGGATACTGTGCAGGCTGGTCCCTAAAGCAGCTTATCAGAGAAGGGCTCGGTGGCATTCCAGGGAAAATTACTTCCTCACCCGCACGACATCTGTCTGTACTTTGCTGTCAGATGGTTAATTTTCTTGGCATTATGCAAAATGAATGGGCGGGTGCTCAGGCATTTTCTTCCTTTGATACATATCTTGCACCTTTTGTAAAGGTGGACAACCTCTCTTATAATGAGGTGAAAAAATGCATTGAATCGTTTATCTATGGGGTTAACACGCCGAGCCGCTGGGGAACGCAAGCACCGTTTAGTAATATTACATTGGATTGGACTGTCCCAAATGACCTTGCAAATCTTCCTGCAATTGTGGGTGGCAAAGAGATGCCATTTACTTATGGAGATTGTAAAATCGAGATGGATATGGTGAACAAGGCGTTTATTGAGACAATGGTTGAGGGTGACGCCAACGGGCGCGGATTTCAATATCCAATTCCCACCTATTCTATAACACGTGATTTTGATTGGTCAGACACAGAAAATAATCGTCTGCTATTTGAGATGACTGCAAAGTATGGAACGCCTTATTTTTCAAATTATATTAATTCGGATATGGAGCCGTCAGATGTGCGCAGTATGTGTTGTCGATTACGGCTTGACTTGCGGGAGTTGCGCAAGAAAACAGGCGGATTTTTTGGCTCGGGGGAGAGTACAGGAAGCGTTGGCGTTGTGACAATCAATCTGCCGCGAATTGCCTATCTTGCTGTGGACGAGGCAGATTTCTACAGGCGGCTGGATCGGTTGATGGATATCAGTGCACGTTCTCTCAAGATAAAGCGCAATGTGATTTCCAAACTTTTGGAGGAAGGCTTGTATCCTTACACAAAGCGTTATCTTGGCAAGTTTGACAATCATTTCTCGACAATTGGGCTGATTGGTATGAATGAGGCGGGACTGAATGCAAAGTGGCTGCGAGCAGATCTCTCTCATAAGGAGGTACAGCAGTTCGCAAAAGATGTTCTCAATCATATGAGGGAGCGTTTAGCAGATTATCAGGAGCAGTATGGAGATCTATATAATTTGGAGGCAACCCCTGCAGAGAGCACAACTTATCGACTTGCAAAGCATGATAAGGAGCGTTGGAGTGACATTATCACTGCGGGACATGAGGGAGATAAACCATATTATACCAATTCTTCCCATTTGCCAGTGGACTATACCACAGATATTTTTGACGCGCTTGATATTCAAGATGAGTTGCAGACGCTCTACACATCAGGAACCGTATTTCATGCATTTTTGGGGGAAAAGCTTCCTGACTGGCAGGCAGCGGCAAATTTAGTACGGACAATTGCCGAGCATTATAAACTTCCATACTATACGATGTCCCCCACTTATTCTATCTGTAGTGAGCACGGATATCTGTCGGGTGAGCAAAAAAGTTGTCCAAAGTGCGGAAAAGTCACGGAAGTTTACAGTCGTATTACTGGATATTACAGACCTGTGCAAAACTGGAATGATGGAAAATTGCAAGAATATCAAAACCGCACAGAATATCGAATGGGGAACAGTGTCAACAAACCTGTTTTTGGGGAAACAGAGAGAACAGATTGTATGGATACAAGTTTTAGAAAGTCTGACAGCAAAAAAAATACCTATTTGTTTACGACAAAGACTTGTCCAAACTGTAATTTGGCAAAAAAATATCTTCAAAATGTCGATTATACAATTGTGGACGCGGAGGAAAATATGGACCTTGCAGTGAGATATGGTGTTATGCAGGCGCCAACTCTTGTAATTGTAGCTGGACAATCAGAGCAGAAGTATGTTAATGTATCTAATATAAGAAAGTATGCAGAACTGTTAAGAGCGGAATAAACGGAGGGAACACATGATTGATAAATTGATTGAAAAGATACAAAAAACAGGAGCGCCAATTGTGGTGGGGCTTGACCCAATGCTAAAATTTATACCAGACCATATTTTAAAGCAGGCTTTTGTAGAAAAAGGTGAGACTTTAGAGGGTGCAGCGGAGGCGGTATGGCAGTTTAACAAGGCGATTATTGATCAGATTGCAGATTTGATTCCAGCAGTCAAGCCACAAATCGCTATGTATGAACAGTTTGGAGTGCCGGGGCTTTCTGTATTTCAGAAAACAGTTGCATATTGTAAAGAAAAGGGACTTATTGTAATCGGTGATATTAAAAGGGGAGATATTGGTTCTACGTCTGCTGCATATGCAACGGCGCATCTTGGCAAAGTAAAGGTGGGGAACAGTCTATGCACGGCTTTTGACGAGGATTTTGTGACAGTCAATCCATATCTGGGTTCTGATGGCGTACAGCCTTTTATAGATGTGTGCAAAGAGGAGCAAAAAGGGATTTTTATTCTTGTGAAGACTTCCAATCCAAGCAGTGGTGAATTTCAAGACAGATTGATAAAATCTGGTGTGACTGCAGGTGCGACAGGAGCACAGGCAGGTGGAATTTTCTTTGAGGATAAGCCACTTTATGAGGCCGTTGGAGAGAAGGTTGCAGAGTGGAGTGCGCAGTGTATGGGGGCGAATGGATATAGTAGTATTGGCGCAGTAGTCGGTGCAACCTATCCAGAACAGGGCAGGATTTTGCGCAAGGTGATGCCACATTCGTTTATCTTGGTGCCGGGCTATGGTGCACAGGGAGGAACAGGAAAGGACTTAATACACTTTTTTGATGAGAACAGACTTGGAGCAATTGTAAATTCTTCTAGAGGGATTATTGCCGCATATCAGAATGAGAATTATGCGAAGTTTGGTCCAGAACATTTTGCAGATGCATCCAGACAGGCAGTGGTAGATATGATTGCAGATATCGATCAGGCATTTGCTGGTGTTGGAAGATAAAATATATTAGATAAAAGAAAAGATATACGGAGGTAAGGGGAAGATGGAACAATACAAGAAAGAGTTTATTGAATTTATGGTGGACAGTGATGTGCTTAAATTCGGTGACTTTACATTGAAGAGTGGGCGGAAATCTCCATTTTTTATGAATGCAGGGGGATATATTACTGGCTCACAACTTCGCAGGCTGGGCGAATATTATGCAAAGGCGATTTACGATAATTATGGAACAGATTTTGATGTGCTTTTTGGGCCAGCATACAAGGGGATTCCGCTTTCGGTGGCAACATCAATAGCGTTTAGTGAGCTGTATCATAAGGATATTCGATACTGCTCTAACAGAAAGGAAATAAAGGACCACGGTGATGTGGGAATCTTGCTTGGCAGTGGTCTGAATGATGGGGACAGAGTTGTCATTATAGAAGATGTGACGACTTCTGGCAAATCAATAGAGGAGACGTTCCCAATTTTAAAGGAACAGGCAAATGTAGACGTTGTGGGATTGATGGTGAGCCTAAATCGTCAGGAACGCGGAAAGACACAAAAGAATGCGCTTGCAGAAATCCGTGAGATATATGGAATTGAGACGGAGGCAATTGTCACTATGGAAGAGGTTGTAGAACATTTGTACAATCAGCCGTACAATGGCAGGGTGATTATTGATGACGAGATGAAAGATGCCATTGATGCATATTATGTACAGTATGGCGCCAAATAAAAAAGTTGTGGAATGGAGGGGAACATATGGACGAGAAAATATATAAAACAATGGGACGTTCGGGCACGCTTGCAATCGTGCTGGGTGTAGTGTCTATTGTAGTGGGACTTACAAGTGGCGTGATGCTTTTGATAAGTGGGGGCAGGCTTTTGGCTGGCAAATCTAAGATACTATACTAAATGTCAGATAGACTTGAGTATCTTTTAGCGGCGTGGGCATTTCATACGGAATGCCCATTTCCCATGCACATGGATGCGAAAGGAGTTGAGATATGTTTCGGATTTTTGGCAGAGAAGGTTATATTTTTACAGATAAGAAAAATCCAAGATGGGGTATTATGTCATCAATATTGGGCCTAATTGCATGTAGTTCTGTTTGCATAGCGGTCTATCTAACTTTTTTAAATAAAGGGGAGGCGCTAATGCAGTATGGGGTCGTTATTGTGCTCACCATAATTTATGCTGTGGCGGGATTGGCGATGGGAGTACACTCATTGATGGAGAAAGATATTTTTCGCTTTTTTCCAATTGTGGGTATTTTATTAAACTTGCTGGCAATGTCAGCTAGTGGTGGTATATTTTATTTAGGAGTGATTTAAGATGGATATTATAACAGAACGATATCAGCTTTCCTGCAATCGCATCAGAGAGATTGCCACAACGCAGGAAGTGGATAAGAATTACAAAGAATTTTTTCAGCGGACAGCAAATTTTATTTTGACGGTGGTAAATGCATGTGACAACAGAGACAAGATTGTGGGACTTGAGGCGTTGCGCGCAGAGAACAAGGAGCTATATTTAGATATTCTTGAGCCCCAATATGACCACAGTTATGCGAATCCTTCTTTTGCATGTGCGCGGTTTGGACAGGATATGGGTAGACTGTTGTCATTTCTATACACGGAGATGCGCGCAATGATACCATATGCTTTTGAGCAGGATTTTGAACAGATGGTTATTCGTATGGAACTCTTTGTGGAGATTTACTATGCATTTTCGCATACAGAATCAGAGAAAGAGCTAATGGCATTGTCAGAGGAAGAGGCAATTCCAAAACTAGAGGATATTAAGGATACGCTATATTGGTTTGTGAGTGACTATTCTGAGACTTCCACGGGACATAGGGTGCGCAGTATGGTTGACGCGGATTGTGATTTTGCGGTTCGCATTGTGATGGACAGCGACTTGAGTGATTTAAGATATTTGTATCGCTATGGAGAGTATATCTCGTCGGATGTGGAGAAGATGGCATTATATTTAAATTCATTGCCAAAGGAGCGCATTCAATTGATGGCAGACACTTACACAGAAGGATATCGTATTGGTTTTGTCAAGGCGCATATCAATCTTGACAGGAAAGATACTGTAGATTTGCACTATATGTTAGGATTTGAGCGCGTGGTGCGGGCAGCAATTGCAAACTTTGCAAAAATGGGATTAAAACCGACGATATATCGGTGTGAAAACAATATTTTTAACAAGAATGTTGTGCGCAAGAAGGGATATTTTGGGGCAGATGCAAACAGGCAGTATCTGTATGATCACAAAGATGATATTGCACTCTTTCTTGACAAGAGACTAGTGAACAGAAATCTTGAGGTGTTAAAATTTGCCTATGAGGCAGTAAAGGAAAAAGCTGCAGTTTATGCTGGCCCAGCAGTTATTGAAGTCTTTGGAGAAACCCCGTTTACACCGGAGTCAAAAAGTGTGGCATGTAGTCTCAGTGCAGAACAGCAGAAACTTTCGGCAGAGTTAAGAGGGGCGTCGGCAGATATTACGAGCAAGTATATTAACCCATCAGAACGCAGTTTTACGATTATAGCGTTTCCAGTTCCCGGTATTGGAGATCATTTTAAAGAGATTTTTGATGAGACAATCCGGCTAAATACATTGGACTACAAAACCTATGAACGCATACAGGCCAAGATGATTGACACGCTCAACAAGGCAGAATATGTGGAGATTAAGGGCATGAATGGAAACAAAACCAATATTCGCGTATCCCTCTATCCTATTGCGAATCCAGAGAAGGAGGCGATATTTGAAAACTGTGTTGCGGATGTCAATATTCCTGTTGGCGAAGTGTTTACATCGCCAGTGCTTGAGGGAACCAATGGAAAACTTCATGTCAGCCGTGTATTTTTAAATGAGTTGGAATATCATAATTTAGAAATTGATTTTCAGGATGGTATGATTGTGGATTACACTTGTACAAATTTTGAGGATGCGGACAAAAATAAAGAGTATGTCAAGGCAAATGTGCTCTTTCATTATGATGCGCTTCCTTTGGGAGAATTTGCAATTGGCACAAATACAACAGCGTATATGACTGCGAAAAAGTATGATATTGCAAGACTTTTCCCAATACTGATTGCTGAGAAAACTGGACCCCACTTTGCTGTCGGGGATACTTGTTATGCGAGAAGTGAGGAGGTTCGCGTTTACAATGAAGACGGAAAGGAAGTAGTCGCGAAGGATAATGCAATTTCCAAGTTGCGAAATACTGAGCCGTCAAAGGCATATTTTGCATGTCACACAGATATTACAATTCCGTATGATGAGCTGGGAAGTATTATTGCGTATGGAGGCGACGGCACTGCATATCCTATTATTGAGCGCGGAAGATTTGTGCTGGCGGGCACAGAGGAACTCAATGATGCTTTTGAGATGGCATGAAAGAAAAAATTTGTTGACGTATGAGATGATTGTTTGTAAACTATAGGAAAAGAAGTAATTTTGGGGTTGGAGGTTTGTTATGGCACAGGTTGGTATTGTGATGGGTTCTGATTCGGATATGCCTGTTATGGCGAAAGCCGCGGAAATATTGGATAAACTTGGAGTTTCTTACGAGATGAGGATTATTTCAGCACATAGGGAGCCGGATGTATTTTTTTCCTATGCGAAAACTGCGGAGGAGAAGGGATTTAAGGTAATCATTGCAGGGGCAGGGATGGCGGCACATCTGCCAGGGATGTGTGCGGCAATTTTTCCAATGCCTGTGATTGGTATTCCAATGCATACAACTTCGCTTGGAGGACAGGATTCCCTGTATTCTATAGTGCAGATGCCATCAGGAATTCCAGTGGCGACAGTGGCGATTAACGGCGGTGTAAATGCAGGACTGTTAGCGGCAAAAATTCTTGCGACATCGGACAGCGCGCTGCTTGCAAAATTGAAGCACTATACTGCGACGCTTGGGGAACAAGTTATGAAGAAGGATGCGAGACTTCAAGAGATTGGATATCAAGAGTACATGAAAAAGTAGTGGCATTTTATCAGGAAAATAGAAAGTGGCTTTTGCGATCTTTTTGTATTAGATGTTGGGAAAAGATTTTTACTTATCAGTACACAAATTTATGAGGGGTACATTAATTAAATTTAGGTGTATATGACGGCACATCTGCCGCAAAAGCAGGTGTAAGGAATATTGTGAGAGGCTTTTATAAAAATAAGGGAGGAAAATATGGATTACAAGAATGCAGGTGTGGATATTGAGGCTGGATATCAGTCTGTGGAGCTTATGAAACAGTATGTGAAGGAGACGATCAGACCAGAGGTGTTGGGTGGCATTGGCGGTTTTTCAGGTGCTTTTTCTATGGAGAAGTTTAAGAAGATGGAAAAACCGACTTTGGTTTCTGGTACAGATGGAGTTGGAACAAAGATTAAGCTGGCATTTTTGCTGGATAAACATGATACTGTGGGAATTGACTGTGTTGCAATGTGTGTCAACGATATTGCTTGCGCGGGCGGTGAACCATTATTTTTCCTTGATTATATTGCATGTGGCAAAAATGAGCCTACAAAGATTGCGACAATTGTAAAAGGTGTGGCAGAGGGCTGCAAACAGTGCGGGGCAGCGCTGATTGGCGGCGAGACCGCAGAGCACCCCGGACTGATGCCAGAGGAGGAATATGACCTTGCGGGATTTGCAGTGGGAGTAGTGGATGAGAAAGACCTCATTACAGGTGCAGACCTAAAGGCAGGTGACGTGTTGATTGGAATTGCGTCAAGCGGTGTGCACAGCAATGGATTCTCCCTTGTCAGAAAAGTGTTTGATATGACCAGAGAAAGCTTGGATACGTATTATGATGAGTTGGGAAAGACACTTGGAGAGGCGTTGATTGAGCCGACAATTATCTATGTAAAAGCATTACAAAATGTAAAGGATGCCGGTGTACAAATTAAGGCGTGCAGTCATATTACAGGCGGTGGATTTTATGAGAATGTTCCCCGCATGCTTCATGACGGTGTACAGGCTGTGATTAAAAAAGATAGTTATGAAGTTCCAGCAATCTTTAAATTATTGCAGAAAAAAGGTGCAATAGAAGAGCATGTAATGTATAATACTTACAACATGGGGATTGGCATGATTCTGGCAGTAGATTCCGCGAATGTGGACAGAACTATGGAAGCTATCAAAGCTTCTGGTGAGACTTGTTATGCGATTGGTGAGATTCAAGACGGTAAAAAGGGAGTAACAATATGCTAAGGGTATGTGTGTGTGTTTCTGGAGGTGGAACCAATCTTCAAGCGCTTATAGATGCGATTGATTTAGGAACTGTCACAAACACGCAGATTGTAAGGGTGATTAGTAACAATAAGGGTGCATATGCACTGGAACGCGCAAAGAAGAAAGAGATTGATGCCATTGCGGTATCGCCGAAGGATTACGAGAACCGAGAACTTTTTAATGAGGCATTTTTACAGAATGTTGATGGAGCGGAGCCTGATTTGATTGTGCTGGCAGGATTTCTTGTAGTGCTTCCGCCAAAGATGATTCAGAAGTATGAGGGACGTATTATAAATATCCATCCGGCATTGATTCCGTCATTTTGTGGAAAGGGATACTATGGGCTTCGCGTGCACGAGGCAGCACTTGCACGGGGGGTGAAGATTACAGGGGCAACGGTCCATTATGTGGATGAGGGGACAGACACAGGACCAATTTTATTGCAGAAGGCAGTTGAAGTTTTGCCAGACGATACGCCTCAAGTACTCCAGCAGCGTGTAATGGAGCAGGCGGAGTGGGTGATACTGCCACAGGCAGTCGATATGATAGCAAATGGCTATGGAAAGGACATGAGAAGTAGATGAAAGTTTTAATCGTAGGAAGTGGCGGGCGGGAGCATGCAATTGCAGTGAGCGTACAGAAAAGTCCAAAGGTTCATCAAATCTATTGCGCTCCCGGAAATGCGGGTATTGGGCAGATTGCAGAGTGCGTTCCAATCGGTGCTATGGAATTTGATAAACTTGTGGCATTTGCAAAGGAAAAAGAGATAGAGCTCACAATTATCGGCATGGATGACCCGCTGGTGGGCGGATTGACAGATGCGTTTGAAGATGCAGGACTCAGGGTGTTTGGACCAAGGAAAAATGCGGCGATATTGGAGGGTTCAAAGGCATTTTCAAAAGATTTGATGAAAAAGTATCAGATACCGACAGCGGCGTATGAAACCTTTGATGATGCCAACAAAGCGTTGGCTTATCTTGAGACGGTTAATTTTCCCATTGTGTTAAAGGCGGATGGTCTGGCGCTCGGAAAAGGTGTGCTGATTTGTCAATCCTTTGAGGAGGCAGAAAAAGGTGTGCGTTCTATTATGTTGGATAAACAGTTTGGCGCTGCCGGAAATCGCATGGTTATTGAGGAGTTTATGACAGGTCGTGAGGTATCTGTGTTGTCTTATGTAGATGGGAAGACAATTAAAACAATGACTTCAGCGCAGGACCACAAGAGAGCTCTGGACGGAGATAAGGGATTGAATACAGGTGGTATGGGAACGTTTTCGCCAAGTCCTTTTTATACAGAAGAAATTGATGCATTTTGCCAAAAGTATATTTATCAGCCAACGGTCGATGCAATGGCAGCAGAAGGGAGAGAATTTAAAGGGATTATTTTCTTTGGATTAATGCTGACGTCCAAGGGACCAAAGGTGTTAGAGTATAATGCGCGGTTTGGGGATCCGGAGGCACAAGTGGTACTTCCGCGTATGAAGACAGATATTATAGAAGTTATGGAGGCTTGTATTGATGGGACATTGGATGCGGTTGATCTTCAATTTGAAGAGAATGCTGCGGTCTGTGTTGTGCTTGCGAGTGACGGATATCCTGTTCACTATGAAAAGGGCTTGGAGATTAGAGGTCTTGAGCGGTTTGAAGGCAAGGAGGGATATTATTGTTTCCATGCGGGCACAAAGCTTGATGAGTATGGAAAGTTTGTTACCAATGGAGGGCGTGTGCTGGGCGTGACAGCCAAGGGAACAGACTTGAAGGAAGCGCGGGCAAATGCTTATGCGGCGACGGCATGGGTTGATTTTGATAATAAGTATATGCGCCATGATATTGGGAAAGCGATTGACGAGGCGTAAACGGGGAGTAAAAGGATGAAAGAGAACAAAAGAAACTGGATAAAGCATATATTTGCGTTGCTGTTATTCTGCATTGTGCTGAATGTTGGAATGATAAGCTTTGCTGACGGGCAGGGAACTGTAAAGGTTAAGAGTGCTGCCATTAGAGCGTCGGCAGATACAAAAAGTGAGCAGATTGGAAGTGCATCACAGGGAAAAACAGTAGATATTGTTGGACAAACAACAGGAACAGATGGCAAGGTCTGGTATCAGGTTTATGTGGATGCCAACAAAAAAGGATTTATTAGAGGGGATTTGTTGGATGTAAAAGATGCGTCCGCAATTAATACCATTCAGGGCAGTGCGTCTTCTTCCTCCGCTTCTAATTCTTCGACGACAGCGACACCGGTTGATGCCAAGAAAGTTACTGTCAAAGATAATGGTAGGCGCATTCGATCAGGAGCTTCCACCAACCATGATATTGTGGCAACCGTAAATAAAGGAATGGTATTGACTGTGACTGGTGAGGCGCAGGGAACCGATGGAAAGTGGTATCAGGTGTCCTTTAATCACAATGACAAAGAGGTAACTGGGTTTATACGAGCAGATCTTGTGACAACAGAGAATGTACCAGCCGATACAGCAACTTCTAACATTACAGGAGAGCAAAATCCGGAGGAGGAGACACCGCCAGAGACTCAACCAGTGGAGACACCACCTGTGGAGGAACCACCAGTACAGCCAGAGCCAGCACAGAATACAGTTACCATTATAGATACGGAGGAGGAACCGCCTTATATACCACCAGGATTTGAATTGGCATCTCTTAAGATTAGTGAGGATCAGAGTTGCAAAGGATATGCCAATGGAACATTTATTATCCTTTATGGACGGAGACAAGACGGCGAGGAAGGTTGGTTTCTCTGTGATAAGCAGGAGGAGGTTTATCAGAGATATGTTTATGCTGCACCGAATGTAAAAGTGCCTAGCAAACTAGAAAGTGCTGTTGGATTGGTTCCAGTCATTGTATTAATGGTAATTGTTATTATATTGATAGCAGTGATTGGCTTATTACTATTGAAATTAAGAGGACAGGGTGGTTCTCGTAGAGGTTATGATGATGACGAAGAAGATGATGAAGAGTATCCAGAGGATGATATTGAAGATCTTGAAGAAATAGAAGAGGAAGAAGAGCCAAAACCAGTGCGCCGTCCACAAGGACCGCAGCCAGTACGTCGCCCACAGCCAAGTGCTCCACAAGGACCACAGCCAGTGCGTCGTCCTCAGGGAAGCGGAGCTTCTCCGGAAACGCAGCCAGTACGTCGTCCTCAGGGAGGGAGTGCTCCACAGGGAGGTCAGCCGCCAAGACGTCCTCAGACTCAGCAATTGCCAAGACGCCCGCAGGGAGGTGGTATGCCACAAGAACCACAGCCGCCAAGACGTCCTCAGGGAAGTGGTGCTCCACAGGGAGGTCAACCACCAAGACGTCCTCAGCCGGGAGCTCCGCAGGGTCAGCCGCCAGTGCGTCGCCCGCAGCCACAAAATGAGCGCGTTCCAAATGAAAGAGTTCCGAGTGAGCGGGCTCATGGCTATAAGGCAAAGAACCTTCTAGAAGAGGATGAAGATATGGATTTTATGGATATAGAATAGGTATTTCAAGGCGGAGGGACTTGTCTGATTGCAAAGGTCAGGCAGGTTCTTTTGCGAAAGGGCGTGGAAAGAATGTATATAGAGATTGATTTTAACAGTGATGAGGCCCTTTATCTGCAACTGCGCAACCAGATTATCATTGGGATAGCCACGTCTCAGTTTCAGGAGGGAGATGCACTTCCTTCGGTAAGACAGCTTGCAGATACCATAGGAATTAATATGCACACAGTCAACAAGGCGTATTCTGTTTTGAAGCAGGAAGGCTTTGTGAAGGTGGACAGACGAAAGGGAGCAGTGATTGCAATCGATATTGACAAGATCCAGGCGAGAGAAGATTTAAAGCGCAATATGCAGGTGCTGTTGGCAAAAAGTAGTTGCAAACGAATATCGAGAGCGGAGGTTCATGCTCTTATTGATGAGATATACGAAGGATATGAAACAGACATTTATGTTGGTGGTCAAGAAGATTGATCAGTCAGCATAAAGTGATGCACATAGCCGCATAAGGAAGTATGCCGTTTTGCGGCTGATGCAATACTCACGGCGAAATTTTATTTACCATGAGTATAATTAAATAAATATAACATGGAGGCAAAGAAATGCAGCAGTTTACAGATAAGGCGAAAATGGCGTTACAAAAGGCTGCCAAAGCCGCAAAAGATCTGCATCAAAGTTATATCGGGAGTGAGCATATTCTTGTGGGGCTTGTAAAGGAAAAGACAGGAGTTGCAGCGAGGGTGCTTGCAGAGAACGGTGTGGATGAGGTGCAGCTTATCAGTATGATTAAAGAGTTGATTGCACCGGAAGGAAATGTTGCAATACTTGAGCGAGATGGCTATTCCCCGCGAGCTGCAAAGGTGCTTGAGGAGAGTCACCGATTAGCAGAGAAATATAAAAATCAGATGACAGGGACAGAGCACATTCTGCTTGCAATGCTTAGAGAAGGCGAGAATGTAGGATTAAGGCTTTTAAACACAATTGGCATCAATGTGCAGAAGCTGTATATGGATACATTGATTGCTATGGGTGAAGATATCAATCAGCATAAAGACGATTTAAATAAAAACCGAAACAAAAAGAAAAGAGATGGAACGACACAGACTCTAAATCAGTATAGCAGAGATTTGACCTACCTTGCCAAAGAAGGAAAACTAGACCCAGTAGTAGGGCGTGAGACAGAAATTATGCGTGTTGTACAGATTCTGTCAAGGCGCACAAAGAATAATCCTTGCTTAATCGGAGAACCCGGTGTGGGTAAGACGGCGATTGCGGAGGGATTAGCGCTTCGGATTGTGAATGGCGAAGTGCCGGATACAGTAAAAAATAAGCGTGTTGTTACATTAGATCTTGCAGGAATGGTGGCAGGTTCTAAGTACCGCGGAGAATTTGAGGAGCGTATTAAGCGTGTGATTCGAGAAGTTATTGACGCAGGTAATATTTATCTTTTTCTCGATGAAATTCACACATTGATTGGAGCTGGCGGCGCAGAGGGTGCAATTGATGCATCCAATATTCTCAAACCATCTTTGTCAAGAGGAGAGATACAGTTAATTGGTGCTACAACAATCGCAGAGTATCGAAAGTATATTGAGAAGGATGCAGCGTTGGAAAGGCGTTTCCAGCCAGTGATGGTGGAGGAGCCAACAGAAAGTGAAGCAGTTGAGATTCTAAATGGGGTGGCATACAAATATGAGGAACATCACAAGGTAACCATTACGCAGGAGGCAATTGAGGCGGCTGTCAAACTCTCAGACCGATATATCAACGACAGAAATCTTCCGGATAAGGCAATTGATTTGATAGACGAAGCTTCCGCCGCAATTCGGCTCAAGAATATGAACGTGCCTGACAGTTTTAAGGAAATGACAGAGCAGATTAAGAAATATGATTTGCAGATAGAGCGCTCTATTAGAATGGAGGCATACACCCAGGCCGCGGAACTGCGCAAGGCACAAGATGAACTGATTAAAAAATATGACAAGGCAGTAAGTAAATACGAGAAAACGCAGGAAGAGAGAAAGCTTGTTGTAACAGAGAATGACATTGCGGAAGTTGTGGCAAATTGGACCAAGATACCTGTTAAAAAATTAACGCAGAAGGAGAGTGAGCGGTTATTAAAGTTAGAGTCCATCCTTCATAAACGTGTGATTGGTCAAGAAGAGGCAGTCAGTGCAGTCGCGCAGACGATGAAGCGAGGTCGTGTGGGATTACAAGATCCCAACAGACCAATTGGTTCTTTTCTGTTTCTTGGTCCCACAGGTGTAGGAAAGACAGAATTGTCAAAGGCGTTGGCGGAGGCAATGTTTGGCTCTGAAAGTGCACTGATACGTGTAGATATGTCAGAGTATATGGAGTCACATTCTGTATCAAAAATGGTTGGTTCTCCTCCGGGATATGTAGGCTTTGAGGAGGGCGGACAGCTCAGTGAGAAAGTGCGCAGATCCCCCTATTCAGTAGTGCTGTTTGATGAGATTGAAAAGGCACATCCAGATGTGTTCAACATCTTATTACAGGTGCTTGATGACGGGCATATCACAGATTCTAAAGGCAGAAAAGTGAGTTTTAAGAACACAATATTAATTATGACATCCAACGCGGGAGCACAGCGAATTGTAGATCCTAAGAATCTTGGTTTTGCAGCAAAAAGAGATGCAGAGGCAGACTACAATAAAATGAAAGCTGGTGTTATGGAAGAAGTAAAGCGTCTTTTTAAACCAGAGTTTATCAACCGAATCGACGAGATTATGGTGTTCCATCCGCTGACCGAACAGGATATGAAGCAGATTGTTACATTGTTGTCTAAAAATCTTTGTGAACGGTGTAAAACACAGATGAATATTGACTTATCCTTTACCAATACTTTAAAGGAATATTTGGTGAAAAATCATACAGAACTAAAAATGGGCGCAAGACCGCTTAAACGCGCGATACAAAATGTAGTGGAAAATGAGCTTGCCACTGCGATTTTGGAAGGAAGGGTCAAGGGAGGAGATATTGTGAGTGCCGGTGTGCGCGGTGACAAGATAACTTTTACTGTCAAGGAGCCAAAAGAAACAATATCTTAATTTTTAGAAAGATAACAATAATTGTGGAAAAAGAGAAAAATATAGTATATTATTATAATGTAATGTACAATTTAATTCTTATAACTTTTAGGAGGACAAATGAAATGGCAGTAATTGATGAATTGCTACGTTCCGAGAGTAACGGAAATATCAGCTTTGGTAATCACGAGCTGGCAGCAAAGGCAAAGCTTGAGGATTATGAACACGCTGGGGATATGTATAAGGTAAAAACCTTTCAGGCGATGACAAAGTTGGAAAAAAATGGTTTGTTTTTGTATGAATCAGTTCCGGGTACCTCCGTTCATGATTTTTGTGAGAGCGAAAGCGGAATCTCTTTTACAGTGGAAGGCAGTCAGGATGCACAGATTACCGTAGGCACAGAGGATGACTGTGAGTATGAAGTGATTGTGGCAGGAGAAAGCGCAGGTGTCATGAAGACAAATCTTTCCGGGAAACTCAGCATTAGTGTTGAATTGGAAGGCTTCGGTGAAGTTGCGGTGAAAATCATAAAGAAATAGACAAAAGATACCTCCTCAATTGAGGAGGTATCTTTATGGATGCATATAAGCACCTTGAGGAAAAATGTTAGCAAGGAAAGGCTATCTCAATAATAAGGAGGTATTCATGGCGAAAAAAAGTACTACAGTATTTTTCTGTCAGGAATGCGGACATGAGTCTTCTAAGTGGATGGGACAGTGTCCTGCATGTAAAAAGTGGAATACTTTTGTGGAGGAGAAAGTTAACACGACAAGTAGTGGAAAGATTACGCCATTTCGAGAGACCGCAAAACCTGTCGAGATTGGTTCTATATCTATGCAGGAAGAAGATCGTATGCATACTGGGATAACAGAGCTGGACCGTGTACTTGGCGGAGGAATTATGCATGGTTCTCTGACTTTGGTAGGCGGCGATCCGGGGATTGGCAAATCGACTCTGTTGTTGCAGATGTGCAGATTGCTTGCCAATGCGGGCAGGAAAGTGCTCTATATTTCCGGTGAAGAATCTCTGAAACAGATTAAGCTGCGGGCGGTTCGAATAGGAGAGTTTCAAGATACAATGCTATTGTTGTGCGAGACTGACCTTGGTATTGTAGAGGAGACAATACGACACACAGAACCAGAAGTGGTCATTATTGATTCCATACAGACAATGTATCAGGAATCAGTTGCGTCTGCGCCGGGAAGTGTCTCGCAGGTAAGGGAAGCGACAAATGTATTTTTGCAGTTGGCAAAAGGAATGGGACCTGCAATCTTTATTGTGGGGCATGTAACAAAAGAAGGAACTGTGGCTGGACCAAGAGTCTTGGAACATATGGTGGATACTGTTCTGTATTTCGAGGGGGACAGATATGCTTCTTACAGGATATTGCGTGGTGTAAAGAATCGCTTTGGCTCTACCAATGAAATCGGTGTTTTTGAGATGCGCAAGGAAGGTCTGATTGAGGTGGAAAATCCTTCAGAGTATATGCTAAGTGGCAAACCGATTGGGGCAAGCGGGTCTGTGGTAGTTTGCTCTGTGGAGGGAACTAGACCAATTTTAATAGAGATTCAGGCATTAGTGTGCAGGACAAATTTTGGTATACCAAGACGTCAGACAACAGGCACCGACTTTAATCGGGTGAACCTGTTAATGGCAGTTTTGGAAAAAAGATTGGGATTACAGATTGGAGATTGTGACGCCTATGTAAATATTGCAGGCGGCATGAAAATTAGTGAACCAGCAATCGACTTGGGATTAATTATGGCAATTGTGTCAAGTTTTAAAAACCGTCCGATTGATGAGAAGACAATTGTGTTTGGCGAAGTAGGACTAAGCGGCGAGGTGCGCGCAGTGAATATGGCACAACAGCGTGTTCAGGAGGCAAAAAAACTTGGGTATCAAACTGTTATTATGCCACGAGTAAATCTGGAAGGCATGGACAAAGTGGATGGCATTCGTGTGCTTGGCGTTGGCGGTATTAGCGAAGCAATTGACATGATTTAGGAATCGCAGGAAAATAACTGATACATTGCACAGGATATTTTGTTATAGTTTCTTAGTATAATACAGGAGGAGAGAAATGAAAGCAATCAAAACGTTAATGGAGTTTTTGGATAATAGTGTGACAAGTTATCACGCAGTAGACAACATGAAAAAGAAGCTATCGGAGGAAGG
Organism: Lachnospiraceae bacterium; assembly: GCA_014239155.1. Taxonomy (GTDB): domain Bacteria; phylum Bacillota; class Clostridia; order Lachnospirales; family Lachnospiraceae; genus COE1. The sequence continues at coordinate 36,694 of JAAZZQ010000067.1, forward strand.
ATTTGTGGAACTCTCCGAGAAAGAGGTATGGCATCTTGAAAAAGGAGGAAATTATTTTGTAATCCGAAATGATTCTTCGCTGATTGCTTTTCGGGTGCCGAAATGTGACATAAACGCAATTAAAGGTTGGCATGTGTATGCAGCGCACTCTGATTCTCCTGCATTTAAAATAAAGGAAAATCCTCAAATTGCAAAAGAGGGCGTATATGTTAGCATTAATACAGAAAAGTATGGTGCTATGATTTTGTCGACATGGCTTGACAGACCACTTACCATTGCCGGAAGAGTTTGCGTGGAAGATGGGGATGAAACTGCAACATATCTTGTTCGGTTAAAAGATAATATCTGTATGATACCAAGTCTTGCGCTTCATATGAACCGTGATATGAATAATGGTGTGACATTCAGCGCGCAATATGATATGATGCCTCTTCTTTCGATGATTTGTCAGGAGAATAGAGAAAAATCATCGAGAGAACTATTGAACAGAGAGCTTGCAAAAACTTTGAATGAAATGACTGGCAAAAATTATGATACGCAAGATATTCTGTCTTATGATTTGTATGTAGAGAATTGTGAAAAAGCAGTTTTGGCGGGAGTGAAGGACGAATTTATTATGACACCGCGATATGATGATCTTGCATGTGTGTTTGCAGGATTAGAGGGAATTCTTACTGGAAAACCTAACAGTTATATTGACGTGCTTGCAGTGTTTGACAATGAAGAAGTAGGAAGCCTTACAAGACAGGGGGCAGATTCTACGTTTTTGTGCGATACTCTGGAAACCATTACAGAAGGATTAGGGGCGGACAGAGCGATGTTTCGCCGATGGAATGCGGGCAGTTTTATGCTCAGCGCCGACAATGCACATGCATGTCATCCCAATCAGACAGGAAAGGCAGATCCGACCAATAGACCTTATTTGAACCGAGGCCTAGTATTGAAATATCATGGTGGTCAGCAATATGCGACAGATGCTTGTTCTGCAGCATACGTAAAGAAACTTTGCAAAAGGAATGATATTCCACTTCAAACCTATGCAAATCACTCTGACATTCCGGGCGGTAGAACACTTGGCAATCTTGCGATGGCACAGGTATCTATGCAGGCTGCGGATATTGGACTACCGCAGCTTGCAATGCACTCTGCCTATGAGACTGCTGGAACTAAAGATATTGGATACCTAATTCATCTTGCGAAATGCTTTTTTAGCGAATAGAATGCGACATTCGCTCTATCGTACGGCGGTCGTACACCGCGTCTCCTTCGCGGAATACATTGACAGCGGTTATATCACCGAGGCGGTTGCGTTCGATAGTAATGTCGACAGCACCATTTTGTTGAGACATATAGCGCCCAAGCATTTTATCAGAGTAGGTACGGATAGTTTCATTTTTGTACAATAGTGTAGTATCATTATCTTCGTCTTCGCGCACTAATCCCCATTGTTCATACTCTTTGAAAAGTTCCTCGTGGTCGAAGCACAGAGAAAAACTTAGTGCGAATGCGTTTCGCTCCACATGAAATTGTTCGGAAAGAGCGTCTAAAATCTGTTCTTCTAAAATGTCAGGATCATTAGTAGTATCTGTACGCATAATATGAAAGATAAGTTCTTCCGCTTTACTTTCTGCATTTTTACCAAGATGCGCTCCTCTTGTTAAACTTGCACGTACACCCCAACGACAGCTGTCAGATGCGCAGAAGGAAGTCAGATAGGAGGAGAAGGGAGCTTGTCCGCCAGTTGCAAAAACAACAGAACCGCCCAGCACAAAGCATATAGAAATCAAGAGCAACAATGAGGAAGCCTTGCGGTACTGCAAAATACTTTGAATGCGTCTCTCAACTTCTGTCTTGGAAAAGGCACTGTAAAGCAGAGTTGGGCGGTTTCCTGTGATAGCCATTGTAAGAAGGCTAAACGCATAATTTTTTCGGATTTCTTCCTCTTTGTCATATTGGCGAAGCACAGCCTCATCACACGCGAGTTCTAGATCGGAAGCGAGGTATTTAGACATAATCCAGACCAATGGATTAAACCAGTGCAGGCAGAGTGTGGCAAGCATCACTGTTTTAATCCAGTTGTCTTTTCTGCGGATATGCATCGTTTCATGACACAGAATATGTTGCAAAAGCGTTGTATTGTCAAAATCCATACGTGTTGGCAGATAGATTTTGGGTGCAAATAAACCGCACACCAGAGGGGAGGCAATTTCATCATTGGTAAATACTAAAATATGCCCCATATTTATTTCGCGAAGCAAAGCGTTGATTGTCTCATTATGTTCTATTAAAAGTGAATTTTTTAACCGCTTTGTATACTGGTATTTTTGCATTAACAGAATACTTGTAGTGAGAAGCAAACCACCAAAGTACACGAAAATCAAGGAACGATAAACCAGCTTATCGTCAAAGCCTGTATAGGAAATATTGAGTATATCATCTTCTACTATTGTAGTGGCTGCTTCTGCTTCATGAGGGTTTTCTAATACAGCTGTCTCTGCCATAATTGTTTCTGATGCAATTACTTCTGATGCAGTTGCTTCTGATACAGCTTTTTCTGATACAGTTGCCTTGGCTGTTCCCGAGGTTGTTGCATCTTGTATTTGAGTAATCGTAGGAAGATCCTGGAAAGTATCTATTGTAGTAGCTATTTCATAAAATGGATTTCCAAAAAAATCTGGTACTTTCATACTTAGTGGGCTGCTCAAGGAAAATGGAATCAACAGACGCAATAAGATAACGCTCCAAAATATTGGAAATACAAATTTTGGAAGTTTATTTTTTAATAGTCCGCGCAGTATGAGAACTGTGACAATCATAATACTCCCATAGAAAACCATTAGGGGAAAAGGCATATTCATTGTAAAGTTAATCATATCAATCTGCCTCCTTAATTAATTTTGCCAGTCTGGCGGCTTCTTCCTCTGATATTCCCCGATTTTTTAGGAATGAGGAGAAAAAGAGTTCACTAGATCCTCCGTACATTTTATCAATGAGCTGTTCCGTTTCGCTCTGCGCCACTTCCTCACGAGTTACAAGTGCTTTGCAAAGAAATCCGGGTTCTTCGCGTGCAACAGCACCTTTTTCAATACATTTTTTGATAACAGTGTAGGTCGTATTCTTATTCCAGCCAATGTTGTTAGACAGCACATCCACAATCTCTCTTGCGGACTTCTGTCCCTGTGTCCACAAAACTTCCATCACTTTTAGTTCAGAATCAAATAACTTCATAATTTACCTCCTAACATTGCATCTATCTCTGCATGATTGCAGGCAACATGGTCATATTGCTGTAAGATGTTCTTTTAGAATATAGACTATTGAAATAGTCTGCCTTCTAAAAATTAGACTATCATAATAGTCTATCATTGTCAAGAGATTATAACTTAAAATTTATTGTTATCCATAAAATATTTTGGAATAATACGGTGATAATCTAACTGAATTTGGACAGTAGGTTAAGAACATAAAATGAATAGTTGTCACAACCTAAATCTTTTGTTATTATTTAGCTATACACACATTTATAATGTATATAAACGATTTCCACAGCCTCTTTTATCTCAGCCAGAGAAAACTCCCGTTTCTGATTTACAAACCGCAAATGCCGATGGCATTCATGAATTTTTATAAAGAAAGAATAATTTGATAGAATGTTATATATTATTAAGGAATCAATTGCAGTAAAGGATATTAAGCCAATTAAGAAAAATGCAGTTTACATATTTAAAGTAAGCTAATAAAATGCAAGAAAGAAAAAATATAAAACCAACTGATAAAATACCACTTTTAAGAGGAAATTATTATGAGTAGAAGTTATAAGAAGGTTGCGTGTTGTAAAGATTACAACAGAGGAATGAAAAAGAGTGCCAATAGATATATACGCAGAAATTATTTGTTTGTGCCATCTGGAATGGCGTATAAAAAATTGTTTTGCTCATGGAATATCTGTGATTATAAATTTTTAAAATCTTTTTCTATTTATAAAAATGAATTTCAAAATTATAGCCGCAAAAAATATTCTGATAAAGAATTATATAGGATGTGGTATAAAGATTATAAAATGAAATAAAATTAAAAGTTGGCTTAATGGAGGGGTTAAATGGCAGAAAAGAGAGTATATGAAATTATGCATATGGATAGAAAAGTTGCAAGAGTTAGTGATACAGGGCAATGTAAAATATATTATAAATCATATATGCCATATAATTTATTTTTAGAAGAATTAGATGATATTGATACATTAGTAAATAATATTACAAATTTTAATTATTGGTGTGCAACAAGGATTTTTACTTTGGATAGAAAATATGCAAAGGAGATATTAAACAGTATAGGAATGCTGCAGGCTGTAACAGATAAAGAAAGAGCAATTATCGCATTATCATATAGATGTACCTCTTTAACGGATGTTTTTTGGGTAAAATTAAAGAAAGAAAAAATTTCATTTAGTGAAGTAAATTTATATGAGAATCATTTAGATAATACATTTATTGACATTGCATTGAAAGGAAAACAATATACTGTACAAAATGAATCTTTAGCAAGAGATCTTTCTACTAATGGGTGTTTTCCTAAAGCTTGGCAAAGAGTTAATGATGGTTTTAGATTACTGAAGGATGGAGATTCAGACGCGGTTGAAAAAGAAATTCTTGCCAGTCAGATATGCAGGTGTTTTAATGTATCGCAAGTATTGTATGAAAGAGGCTATTTTGATGGGGAAAAAGTCAGTATAAGTAGCAATATTACATCAAAAGAATATTCAATTGTTTCAATGGAAGCATTTGAGGTGTACTCTGCAAATCATAATAGAAATACAAAAAAATATATTCTTTCTTTGGATAAACATAATTATTATATGATGAATATTGTTGATTATCTAATTGGAAATACAGATAGGCATTGGGGAAATTGGGGAGTTCTAGTCCGTAATTCCAATAATAAACCAATTCGGTTATATGATTTAATGGATTTTAACCAAGCGTTTAATTCTTATGATAACATAGAAGGTTCTAATTGCCAGACTATGTTTGGGGAACATGTCAATCAAAAGGAGGCGGCGATTAAATCTGTCGAAAAAATTGGATTAAATCAAATAAAAGAAGTACGTAAAGAATTTTTTAGTGAATTGCCTCAATTTTATGAAATGTTTTATAGAAGATTAGAGTTGTTAAAATCAATAAAATTCTAGTTTTGCGACAACTTTAAAACAATTTAGTTCCGGTTACATCGGTTTTAATCTGTTTTTAAAACTTATGTTTTTATTATAATATATCATTATTAATATTCAAATATAACTAAAAAGCTTATAAATCCATTATTTTCAAGATTTATAAGCTTTTTTCACATAACAGGGGCAGCAAGAATCGAACTCGCGTTGACGGTTTTGGAGACCGCTGTTCTACCGCTGAACTATGCCCCTTCGTTCAGTATATGTATTTCATTTACTGACGAATTACAGTATATCACAAATCTATATGAAATTGCAAGCATAAAATAAAAAATATTGATATTTTATCGGTCTTTATTTGCTGCTTTCTTTAGTTGGTTTTGCACAACGTAACGTCTTACAACTCTTTCTGTATGAGAAAAAACTGTGTACATAATTTCGTCGAGATTTAATCCGGAATCAAATGCTTTCTGAAGTGCAGCATCAAAACCTGAGCTGGAAAGCGCGGCATCAAAGGCGGTGCCCGCTGGAGTCAATGTGGAACGGTCCTCGTTAAATATACTCATAAAAATTCTCCTTTCGGATCTCTATTGTGTGACAGGATACTCAAACAGTTATATTATACCAATATACAATGAAAGAGTCAATCATTTCTGGGAAAGTCTCCACCGTAAATGTAAACAATTCGTGAAACAGCATAAAGTTAAACAATAACATTGTTATTTATACAGAACGTAGTATTTACTGTTAATTATGGGCTTTCAAGTCACATGGGTAAAAGTATAATCTGCAAGAAAAAAGCTCACATTACAAAAACATAGGGTTTGATTCCATCTGAGATAAGAATTGACAGTAGTCTTTTAGGGGCGTATAATTATGTTATCTGAAAAATAAGTATTTCCGGGAGTTCTGTGATTTCGGAGAAAATGATGGAGGGCCGCAATGTCAGGATTTAATAAAGATGCGTTCTGGAGTAAGGTGTTATCACTGTATTATATTGCAAAAGAGGGAAATTATGTAATTAAGTTAGATGAGGAACAAGTTGCGGAGCTTAAGGCGCTATATATTGATTTGTACATACCAGAAGAAAATTTGAGACATTATAATGATGAAACCTTGATGAAAAAAATGATGACGAAGATTGCGTCCATGTATAAGGTTGACAAGGATAGTATGGGTAATTCCGGCGAGTTGGTTCAGTTGGTCAACACAGTTAATTTTGACGGAACAAATTTATATATTCGGTTTGACAAAATATCTTCAGTGAAGATGAGACGGTTGGAATTAGGGAAAACGCGACAGCAAATTGCAGAACGAATGGGGTATAGTGTAGCAGCAGTGCGAAATTGTGAAGAAGCATTTTGTGATTTGTCAAGACAGCCAGAAACACTTGTCCGAAAACTTGCAAGAGCATTGGAATGTGAACCAGAAAAACTTATGCAGTAGTATAGGCAGGGAATCAATGTATAAAGAAATGAAGCATAACAAAAGAATAACAAGAAAAGAAGTCAAACTGATTTATGAGATTGCATACAGTTTTGTGAGAAAAGTAAAATATGACCACGTGTCCTCTTTCGCAGCACACGCGGCCTTATTTTTACTAATGTCATTGTTTCCAATGGCAATGTATTGCATTGCTGTTTTTAGTTATCTTCCAATAGATACTGGCAGGTTCTCACAGTATTTGTTGACAGTGATTCCAGAAGGATTCTCGCCATTGTTAAATCATATATTGATGGAGGCACATGCTGAAAGCACAGCAGCATTAAAATCTGTCACTATGATTACTATGCTATTTTGTGCTTCCAAAGGAGTGTATGCGGTGATTATTGGTATGAATGCTGTGTACGGAATCCGAGAGACAAGAGGAATGCCATTGCTCTATGCGTTAGCTGTTTCCTATGTAGTTATTTTCTTTGCGGCGATTGGACTAATGATGGTTCTCATTGTGCTAGGAAATCATATTTTTGATTGGCTAATTCAACTTATACCAGGTCTTGCTGTTTTTACAAATCTTTTTCGATATGGAAAGTATTTATGTATGGTTGTTTTTTTGATTATATTTTTTCTGTTGATATACATGAATGTTCCGAATCGGAAATCCAAGATTCGCTATGAGATTTTTGGAGCGCTTTTTTCTACTGCAGTATGGTTAGTGTATTCTTGGGCATTTTCTTTTTACATTAGTAATTTTGCAAATTATTCTGTTACATATGGGAGTCTTGCTACTGTGGTAATTTTTATCTTATGGTTGTATGGAACAATGAATATTATATTTGTGGGGGCAGAGATGAACGTGGTACTTCGCAAATTTGCAGAATATGGATATAATTATAAAAGAGCATATGATTATTATAAGGATAAATATCATGGGGAACTTTTAGAACGGCAAGGGATAGTGATTAAGCTTAAAGCACATCGAAGAGGTGTGGACAGGAAAGTTTCAGGAGGAAAGGGGGAGTAAGATATTAGAAACCGTATGTGTGACAACACATACGGTTTATTCTGTTGTGATGATCACATAATCAGAGGAAATATATGCCTCGGACCCTTCGTAAAGAATTTTTGTCCAGCCATTGTTTAATATTTCTAAAATGTCAAAAGTGGTTCCCTGATCGACTGTATTGAGTACCCTAGCGTCTTGTGAGGCAGCATCACGAATATTTACTCTTGTAGAAGTTTTGCCATGCATGATGTTAGTGGATACTTCTGTCTCAGTTGGAAGCGTATCGTTCATGGCAGAAACTGTTTCTGGCGATGTAGTGTCCTCAGAAAGATTATTTGCTTCTACAATCATCGCAGTTTCTGGCTCATTTACAATCACATAGCGCGGTCTGGTTACGATACAAAAGATTAGAAAACAGATTGAAATGGACATTATGGCAATAATGGAAATTAGTATTGTATTTATTGTAGTTTTTTTCATAAAGTCACCTCAATTTTCTGTAGATTATGTAAGAATGTAAGGAATTGCTAAATTTTCCTACAGTTCTTTGAGCGGCGGTTTTATAGGAGTTTCTAAAAATTTGGTAAATCATGAATAGTATAGCTCAAGTTGTTCTAATTGGCAAGAAATCAAAAATATAGGTGGAGAATCTAACATTTTGTTAATATTTTTGTAATATATAATTTGTTGTTGTAATAATATTGATATATACTAAAGTGTTAGATTGATACATTTGGCTTATCCAAATTACAAACTTAAATAAAAGAAAAATAAAAACTGATAGCGCTATAAAATAAAGGATATAGCAAATATCAGTTTTTTATTATAAAATTAGTTTTCTTAGATTTCAATAATGCCCGCAAGGAACTTTCTTTTATTAATGAAGATGGGAGTCAGAACAGAAACACTTGTGGATTTTATGATACCAAAACAGCACTGAAAAATGGCTATAAAATAAATGGAAAAACTCAAAATACTATGGGTATGAACATC
>JAAZZQ010000002.1 GCA_014239155.1 Lachnospiraceae bacterium
AACATAAGGATACCTCACAATCAATAAGATAATTAATTGCGATACAACATTTTTCGGCGTATTTGTCAAGTGTTTTTTTAATTTTAGAAATTATTTTTTCTGTGTAAGAAGGGACACGTTCGGCTTAAGTTGACGACATTGATTCCTCCTTTCCCCTTTTTCAGAACAATACTATACCATCTTTGTTGGAAAAAGCCATTCGAAATAACTCACAAATATCCTGCCCTGCTTGGTTCTATTTAGACAGTAAAAAACAACTTCCTTCTTCTGCTTTTCGATCTATCTCAGCACTATATACACTGAAAACAGTACCATAAGCTTTTTCTCAGATCAAGTCCTCCTGCTCTGGCGGCCAAACACCTGGCTGAATGTATAGGCAAAAACAGATCACAATACTCTGGCTTTTCTAATTTCATCAACTGTCCATCGCTTACGGGCAAGGGGAGTGCCATCCTTTTCTACCAGGGTCTCGGCCTTTCCTAAGAAACCTTTCCTCTTTGTCCCTCCTCTTCTCTTCCTTATTCCATCTGCCATTCTCTCCACATAGCAACTTTGGGAGCAATAAAAAAACAGAAGTTCCCCCTTCTATGGAAGTCCTCTCCAACTCTTATCTTTGACAACACTATATACAATTTTCTTATTCTTTGTGCATACTGTTCTCTTTTTCCCCTGTTTTTAAACGCTATGCACACGATACACCATTAAAACCTTGCTCTATATAACATCCATGTGCAGATGCGCCGAAAACACATAAAGATTGGGATTTCTTTTCTGAAATTCCTCCATAAATGCTATCAGTATTTCTCTTGCGAGCTGCCCTTCATCACTTTTAGCATTCGTATCATCTTTATTGCCAATCTGAAAAATAACCTCATGAAACAGCTTCTCCTGCTTACCCTGTCTTATTTTCTCATAATAATCATCAATCTTTCGGTCACTTCGTTTCTGCTTTGCATTGTAACGCTCTAAGGCTTCATCAAACAACTTATGATATACCTCTTTAATGTCCGCATGGCAGAACTCTATATTATTTCTGCTTCTCTCCACATCTACATTCTTTGCACTGAAGGCTCTCGTGTTATGGCTGACAGAACCTTTTCCCATCATTCCGCTAATTGTTCTCTCCAATAAAATCCACCTCTCATTCCTTTTTATTTGTATCTTTTGTGCCGATCAGTCAAAAGCGAGGTTTCCTCGCTTCGCCTTTGTTACTTTCTGCGAAAGTAACGCAAAAGCACTTTCGACACGCTCCGCTTTATCAAAAGTGCCTTTGCGCCCTGCCGGGGGCTTCCGTCCTTACGGACGGTAGCGGCTTTCGCCGCCTTGTTAATGTCACTTCACGCTTTCGGTTTCCAAGACCGCAACAATGCAATGTCTATAAGTTTTGCAACCTTGCAACATTCATCTCCGCAAAATCTATATAGTCTGCATTGTTGCGTTCTTCCCTTTTATTCCGGCTTGACCTTATCCAATTCCCAATACCAAGAATTGTTTATCTTCTTTGCCCGAATGCCAAGCTCTCTTTTGGCATTTTCCAATGTCCTCTTTGGAATCCCCTGCTCGTCCGCTATATCAAATATTTCATTGCTCTGAACGATTTTAGAAGTGAGTGCCAGTTCTTGGAGCATTTGTTTCGCCTGTTCCATTTTATTTGCTTTTGGCACAATGCCTCCCAACACTTCATCAGCGGTAATTTCATAATCACCAATCCACGCAAAACCATTCTCTGACAATCGAAATGCTTTCGGATGCCCAAATGCCGCTAAATTATTTTTTATCTGAACAACCGCCCTGATATTTGGTTCTCCCTCTACCCTGCCAACTAGCAACACACTTCTTGCAACCGCAAAGAAATCAATCGAACCCATGCCCCGATCAATGTCGTCAACTTAAGCCGAAAATCTAGTAACTATAAATTTATGCGTATGCAAAAACCATTTGTTATTCCGTGATGACTCACTTTCCTCTTAAAATGTCTGTCTGGACGAATAATGGATCTTATGTTTTTGACGCG
>JAAZZQ010000059.1 GCA_014239155.1 Lachnospiraceae bacterium
ACTGGAAATGTAAAAAAGGGTGCGGATAAAACAATATATGAATTTGTACATATATTATTGTTTTATCTTGCCCCTATTTTTTAACTGATTGTGATACAGTTTGCAACGTTGCTATATTATTCGTTAAACCTGCATTTTGCGAATAAACCATGGTTTTCAAAACAGAAATTTTATAAGTGTCCAAGTGAGCAGTCTCTTAAATATTGCCCTGCCGCTTCCTCTAAAAGCCTGAAATCGCAGGAAGCATTTACTAAAGTGGGATCTGTACCTGCTATGACGCTGTTGTATGTATCTGCGGCCATTTGCTTTATGTCATCTTTAATGGAATTGCAGTAAACCCACTGTCTGCGGAGAAATTCCTTGCGTCCGGGAGCTTCTCTATTGAAATCACGTCGTGAGATATATTTGTCATTCACCGGAAACATGTAGTTGAACCTCAGGGAACCCTTTACTTGGTTAAAACGGTCATCTTCCAGGCAGATCAATAAATTATTGGGCTGCTTTTTCTTGTAAGAAGATACAGGAACATAATATTTGTACCCATTCATTTCTAATACAACACCACAGACCATCTTTCGTTCATTTTGATATTCTATATCAGGGACACGGGTAAAGCCGCGTCTGGCAGTCTCTGCAGCCTTGAGGTATTTTACATATTCTGCGTCTACATCATAAAAAAACAGATCCATATGTTTCTCCTAAAAAATAATGAGTAAGGAAAGATGATATCCTTACTCATTCATCATAATTCGCCCTTTATGGTGGCGGAACACCAATCATAATTCACCTTTCAGGTAGTGGGACACCTAGGAATCACTTCCTACTTTTATACTATGCTTTTTTCATTGTTTTGTCAAGAAAAATTCTATGTTCGGCGGGAAAAATTATCCCACAGTTAGTTTAACACAATTTCAAAAAAATATGTAAAATCTATTTTTGGGATTAGAGTGTTTTTGTGTGCAGGAGATTATAAAGATGTTTAAATGGTAAAAATAATGTGGAATGGCATAAAACACGCCTGTTCTATTCGTTAAACTGGACTTTTGCGAATAACTACTTCTATATACCCTACCGCGGTATAATGTATTTACTCCGCAACTAATCGCCAAAGGCAATAACTATTCGAAAAACTCATTGCTTTTGGCGATTAGTTGTTTCTATGATATCCAACTATGGTATACTGCATATTCAATCCGTAACTAATCATCTAAGAAAAGTTTTAAGTATCACTATTGTTTACACCATTCTCCCCAATTCTGCTAGAGAATAACAGACTCTCAAAATTCGTTCAAAACCATACTTCTTTTACTCTATTTATACTGCACACCGATTGGACTTGCAGCAAACCCCGACTGCAGACCGCTTGCCAGCTATTTCCATGCAAGTGTTACTGTAAATTCAAGCGGTCTGCAGTATAATTAACAATTGATTCCATCAAGTAAATATCCCTTCCTATTTAACGCTTCTCTCATTCTAAGGCACTTATCCCATGAATTACAAGGTTCCACTTGGGGAAGTAAATATTGAAAATAATTCCATTCGTCCATTGTAATAGAATTATTCTGCATTTTTTCATATATAGGTCTAACAATTGTCTCAACTAGTTCATTAGAAAAATGGTGGCTCAGAGAAAAAATAATAAATATATAATCCCAATATAGTCTCCACAGCCATTCCCTATCTTCTTCTGTCTTGACAATCTTTTCAAATATAATATTCCATACATCCGGTCTTACACCCTCAAATAACAATCTATCATGTTTATCAATCATCAGAAATAAAGCTCTACACAATTCTCTTGATTGGAAATGAATAAGGGCATTTAACAAGTCTATTGGTTTCTTTTGTATAATTGGATACCAATACTTTAAAGTTTCTCTTTCCCCTGTTCTTTCTTCCTGCATAATCTCCAAAAGCAAATAAATAATTGAGTCTCCATAAGTGCTATAACACTCATTTGAAACATTATATTTATCCTTTTCAATAATCAAATGTAATAATTCTTTCAAACTTTGCAAATCATTCCATTCGCCTCCCGCATATAAAAGCATAATTTGAAAAGCACGGTCAGCTTTCCATATATCTTCTGATAACAATAATTTATGATTCATACAGACTAATATAACACATATATCCTCATTCATTTTACTAACACATTTTAAGTCTATTGGTTTTAAGCCCAACACTATATTTTCTACTACTTCTTTTTGATTTTGCTTTAACATTCCCTCTTTATATCTACAAAGTATAGGATACAAATTTTCTAATGATCCTGCCAAAATTTTATCAACCAGATCCTTCTTATGCTTTTTTTGTAGTTTAAACAATCCCATATCCACCATCTCCAATATCTGGTACTCAGCATTGTCAAATTCATAAACAGAAAACTTATCTTCCATAAGTAAAACTATGGTTTTCTGAATCAGCTCTTCTCCATATTCCTCCATAACCTTTGACAAAAAATGAAAATAATCTTGTAATTTCAGATCTTTTTTGTTTTGTAATAAGAAAAAAATGCGTACAAATCCATTAAAAGTTTCCCATTTGCAAAAATGATTCCCATAATTTATTATAAAATAATATAGTTCCTCTATTTTTCCTCTTTGGATATAATTATTAAAACATTTAACCCAATAAGGCATTTTCTCAACCACTTTATATGGTGTACATATTTCCAGTTCTTGAATACGTCTTTTCATGCTTGTAGCAAGTTCCTTTGTAGTGACCTGATATGAAAACAGTTTATTATTATAAGTCCTAGCTTCATAGGACATTGTACAAAAAGAAAAGGTTACTAATAATTGAATTGGCATTACCTTAATACAATATAAAAGTTCTTTTATGATATCATTATGATTATCAAAATAAACAAGCCTGGGAACATCTGTTCCATAAATGGTATATATTAGGTATTCTAATAATTTTTCATTATATTCTGTGTTGCCTTGTTCAATATCCGAAAAGCTAGCCATCTCTGTATACAGTTTATAATTATTTATCACTGGTCGGTGAAAAAAACTTATTATATCTTCAATATTTTGAATTTTTGCAATATCTTCCATATGAATAATGACAGAATGAGTCCATACACATCCCGGCCTTGGCATTTCTTGTGCATACCACGTTTTTGAAATGACATATTGTTGCCCATTATCCAAAGGGTAGCCTGAGTAATAAGGCAAACATTCCTGCTCATCACATCGGCCGTTTAAATCGCTTAATACATCCATTTTTTTTCTCTCATCTAAACTCCATTCACATGATGAAGCAAGCATCTGATGTCCATTCGCATATCCATGCAATGTTTGATTTGCAGTTATCATTTACCTTCACCTATCCCATATAATAAATCCGTTAAATCGTTAGATTGTACTCCTCCTGGGGGTAAAACCTTAATTGCATTAAATTCTTCCTCTTGAAGCCGTTTTACATCCTCTTGATCATTCAAATCTCCTCCCAGTGCACTTATTCCCCAAAATTCAGCCTTTATCCTGTCTGTATTTGTAATCACAAATTGATACAATAGTGGAAACTTTTTTTTCATAAATTCCTCTGGACAAATATTTTTACCATAGTCCTTTTCTACCATATCCCATGCAGAAAGCACAAACCTAATATTGACTAATTCAGGATTATCAGACCGCAATTCAAGAAGCGCCTGTAATAATTCCACAACTTCTGATTGATTTGCCTCTCTGTTTTTATTCATAGTTATACCTTTTGAATTGCCGGAACAGTTCTGAACACCTGATATTTTATCTTCCTTTTTCTTCTTATCTTCTTTATCCTCGCAGACAGGAACAGGTATTCTTACTTCCCTTGACATATTTTTATAATAAATAAAAAATAAGATTCCATCTGATTCGCGGAGACGAACTGCTGTCTCTTTTTTAATTCTACGGTCATCTACCAAATCACGAAAAATTTCACCTGCTGAATCAGGTATATTCAAATCAATCTCATTTCCCTGCTTATCACATAACGTCATTCTTAATTCTATCTGCTCATCTTCTTTTGTTCTTTTTAAATCGTTATACAACAGCAATTGCTGAGAAATTTCCTCGAGCTTTCTATAATTTTCCGGCATACTTCCAACTTTTTTGTATAACTTGGTAGGTATATTGGATTCTGCAATTAAATTCCATGTGGAACCTATATACGCTGTTTTACCACTTCCAGGCATTCCTGCCATAAAGATCTTCGTTATCTGCATCTTCTCTTTATTCCCTCAATCCGTAACGTTCAAAATACCTGTTTAAATCTCTTCTATATGTTTTCTTTATTTCCTGTTGAACATAATCTTTTTCCATACATTTTTCTATAATCCGTTCCAAATTTTTGCACTCTGCTTCATCATCCAGATTAAGTGCCGATACCAATTGCAGGTTCATATGGGCAACATGTTGTCCATATGTTTCTTTCATTTCCTTGTATTTTTTGTTAATATATTGTTCGCATTCTGTATTATCATTTCGCCGTATTACTCTATCCATTTTTGTACATACTACCTGCAGATTGGTATTCTTTGTCATTATTCCATATTTCAAAAGATTATCAGCCATTATTTTTATTTCATGTGCCGTAACCCTTCTCTTTAAAGCATCTCCCATTGCAGCTCCATCCATGACAAGAATAATGTTTTTTGAATCTAAATAATAATCCGGTAAATCTTTCAAAAAATCCTGATCGCTAAATAATTCTCCAGAAATATCAGTGAATATCAAGTTCTGCGCTTGACCATTTTCATTTGTAAGTTCAAGATTCAAAAATAAGTCTTGTGCAGCGCGAGGAGTCCGATCTACTTTGGGTTTCTTATTACCTGAATTTAATAATAGCTTCTCACTGCGCTCCCAAAATCCTTTCATAGTCCGCGAGCCTTTAAACATGATCTTTTGATTTAGACCTTCCCTAAAAAGATGGTACATCATCACCATTAGCGTAGTTTTCCCACTTTCAAATGGTCCTGCAACTAAAACCATTCTCACCGTTTTCCTTGATGAATAATGTAATAATTCGCGTTCAATCATTGCCTTTCCACTAAATATATACTCATAATCTGCATTTATTTCTGATATATTATACTCTGTTGGAACCCCTTCTAATGAAACCTTATCTTTTCCTTCTTCTATATTTGTCTGTGCCTCATTTGCAAGCATTTCATCAATATCAATCATCTGATTGTCCATGCAATCCTCCGCTTTCCTTTAACATATACATATCAATGCAGATAATTCTGCAATTCTAATTCCAAACAAAAGTGATTGGCAAACTCTATTGGTGTCAATACAATTTCATCTGCATTACTGCCATATTTTTTGTTTAGCATCCCTTTCCAAGCTGCCGCTTCACATCCACATTTCCTTATACAACAAAAAGCACCCAATATTGGTTGTACCTTTTCAATGCCAATTTCATTCATATCTAAGGACTCCGCAATATCCTCGTTTACATACTTTATGTAATCTGACAGACACCTTTTCTCCGATTCTTTCCCAAATTTATGAAAAAGATTACTGACAATTCTTTCCGCAGAGTAAGGTAAAAGCTTATACTCTGACTTATTATTCAATTCTAAAGGAATTGCTATTGCCATTTCCTCAGCAGACATTTCTGAGAATGCCTTTTTATATGTGTGGCTCCATTCATTTATCATCCACCACAATACATTAGATTCTTCTCTATGACAGGCAACTTGATTTTGTAGCTCCCTTTTTTTCTTTTCAAGTGTCTTTATATTCTGTTCCTGTATTTCTATGATATTTAGAAGCATATCCAATTGTTCCGTAGTATATTGGTACTCCTCATCTGGTAAATCTTTACGACTTTCTGCAATTGAAGTTTTCAGTTCTTTTAACCCAACTGACTTTATTTTACCTTCTGTAGTCTCAATGTTTCTGTATTTTATTCGAGTATTTTCTACTACATCCAGAAATTCATAATATAAAGATACACATGGCAGTCTCTTTTCTATTCCATGACCACACAATATTCTTAGTGCAATTGTAACTTCCTTCTTGTTTTGGCAATAATTCAATAAAACTATTGCAGACAAAACCTGCATTTCTTTTTCATCTTTTATGCTGAACTCTCTATCTTCCATGCAGAAGTTTTTTTCTAAAAAGGTGAGACATTCCTCTGTTTCATCAAATACTTCTCCCATAAGCCACCGTGCTATTAAATGATAAGATTCTTCTGTTATTTCCTCCTGCTCTGAAATCCTTAAAATAGTCTTGCTTCTGTTCTCATAAGTCAACGCATTTGCTCCAAGTATTCCAGCCTCTTTATAACATTTTTTTATCAAAGCTTCCATTAATTTGTACCTCCTCTGAAAAACTGGTTCATGAACTGTAACACATCAAAAGAACAATCCTGTTCCACTATTTGGACAATAAATTCATGAATACTTGTTAATGTTTCATTTTTGTCCAAAATTCGCATATGAGAGGAAAATTTCCGATTAAATTGCTCAATCTGTGTTTCTGACATATTAAAATATAATTTCATAAATTCTTTTTCCAATGATTCCATATCTTTTGTGAAAATTTTTGACTCTTTATACAATTCAACATCACATGATGAAGGCACGGTTTCTCCTTTTATGGATTTTGTTTGATACGCAGTGCCCATTTCTATTGTCTGGTCAGTTATCTTTGAGTCAATTATAAAGCCTTCTTTCGCCTGCCATGTCCACCCTTTTAAAACAGCTTTTTCATCATTCCAACACCCGATAATTACACCAAACGCAGAGTATGTGTCTTTGGTGTCCGGTGCCGACTTATAGCTTACAATACATGGCACCTGACTGTTCTGCCTGTTCGCCGTTGCAATATACTTAGCCTCTTGTATATGACGATCTCCACAAAAATATGCTTTAACATTACTACATCGGATTATACCAATAATTCTATCCTGGTGTTCTTTATGTATATCCTCGAAATAATTATGTATCAGAATAACTGATGGCAGTCCGTCAGGTATAGATAAGTCTGATAATGCATCAATATTCATTAATTGTCCATCTTTATCTTTTCCATCTGAAGCGACAGCCGAATTACAGTGAATAAAATTAACTGCATCATTCCATATTCTACAATGCTCCCTTGCTGGGTGTTCAAAAGGATAATCAGGAATTAAATCTGTTACAAATTTCTCATACGCATCAAACTGAGCCATTAACTCCTCCCACTCTTTTCCTCTAATATTAAAGGGTTCCTTTTTAAGTGCCGCAATATTACCTTTTTTGTGGCCATCAATGGGCCATGAACCATCATGATTGCCAGGAATTAAAAATAAATCTTTTGCAATATCTAAGTGAAGCCCTGCGATTAATTGCTTTAAAAAATTGGTTGCTAATGAAAAATCATCTTTATCTGAGAAATCATGAAAGTCCCCCGTCACTATCACCAGATCAACAGGCCCATTTTTTTTACAGTGATCAAGCAACTCCTTTCTATAAATGTTCCAGTCAGCATTTTCACAAATATGTAAGTCCGAAAGATGCAACCATTTCATCAACATACCTCACTTTATCCTTACAACAAATATAAGTAAATTATCGAAACTCATTTATTGTCTTTACTTTTATCTTTTAATCAACCCAATTGTATCAGTTTGCATACCCATTATAATTAACTTAACTCCTTGCGCTAATTAATCTAACTTGCTATAATCAATATGTTGTATTAATAATATTATTTTACACAATATATTGTTTTTGTACAGTAATAATATACTTTATTATTTGGTCAAATATCAATGTGGTAATAGCTTTTTCTATACTATAAAATATTGTGGTTAAATATTAGTTCAAAAATCAATATTTAGTATTTATATATTATTAGCATACAAAATAGAGAGATTGCTGTTGGGATTTAACTAACACAACAGGTTAACTTATACTCTACCTTATAAAATTTTAATTATTATTCTCATTTAATAATACTACACGACTTTACAACTTTATAAATGATACCCTTGCTTCTGAAGCACTTGTTTTAAGGCATTCATCATTGCATTTGATTTTATGTGGGTTTCGATATTTTTCACGAAAATGACATAAAATACCTGTTCCCGTATCTGTCCG
>JAAZZQ010000015.1 GCA_014239155.1 Lachnospiraceae bacterium
AAAACTGGCTAAATCCGTTGCATTTTTCAATGCATTTACTTTTAGGTTGTATCCTATTTAATAGGACATGTTCTCTGAATAATTCTTTTTTGGAATTTTCAGGGTTGCATTACTGTTTATTTGTCAAGGTTCTAATATTCTAATTTATTTCAGTATCACTTGGCTGTCCAAGATACCGAGCGGAGAAGATGGGATTTGAACCCATGCGCCGCTATTAACGACCTACTCCCTTTCCAGGGGAGCCCCTTCGGCCAACTTGGGTACTTCTCCAAATGGCAGAAATAAAAGCGGAGAGGGTGGGATTCGAACCCACGTGCCCTTGCGGACAAACGGTTTTCAAGACCGCCTCGTTATGACCACTTCGATACCTCTCCATATTTTGTTTTGCTATCGCCCTAATCCGCAATGCAAGAATCATTCTATCAAATCATCTTTGCTTTGTCAACTATTTTTTAATAGTTTTTTATGAAAATTTTTATCTTATTATAGTTCTAACTTATTTTCATCAGCGACGTGTTTTATCTTATCACGCATATATGCAGTTGTCAACACTTTTTTATATATTTTTTAACATTTATACTAACCATTTAGATAGGTCTAGACATTTATTGCGCAAACCACACGAAAATATAACTCCTGAAAACAAAAAGCTTATCGCCAAAGGCATTTTTAATGGATTTTTATAACAAGTCAGTTTTCCTAAACTGTTATAATTGTCCGTTATTTTTCATGCCTCTACAAAAATAGCGAAAATCGCACACCAACTTAATGGCTTTTGTCAATACTATAGGTAAAAACACTGCTGTTTAGTCAATCCAATAAAATTTTTGCAATTTTTAAATCTTCTGGTGTTGTTATTTTAATATTTTTATAAGAACCCTGAATTAGTTTAACCGGTATCTTCATAAAATATTCTACTACCATCGCATCATCTGTCACTGTTATACCTGCGGCGGATAAATTTTCTTCTTCTAACAACAATTTGTTATAAGCATCGGCAATGACACTTTTGTCAAACGCCTGTGGGGTTTGGACTTGCCATACAAGCGAACGCGCTGGCGTATCGCATACATATCCTTTTTCATCTGATATTTTTATGGTATCTTTGACAGGCATACCAACCACACACGCCTTAGATACCTGTACCGCATCAACCACTCTATGAATCATCTCTTTATCCACAAACGGCCGTGCTCCATCGTGAATTAACACATATTTACATTCCCAACAGATTGCTTGAATGCCATATGCCACAGAATGATAGCGTTCTTTTCCGCCCTCCACAATCGCTTTTATCTTATGAAAATTATATTTATCCACAATTTCCTTTTGACAAAACTCCTGTTCACCCTTTCCTACAACAAGCACAATCTCATCAACTTGACTGTCCTCAAAAGCCTTCAATGAATAATATAACACTGGTTTATTTTTAAGGAGCAAATATTGTTTGTGAACTGTGCTTTTCATTCGTTTGCCCTGACCTGCTGCCAGCACAATTGCTGTCACCTTAAATCGATTCATAGTTTGCCCACATCCTTACAATTTCTTTAATAGACTGTCGAAGTCTATTTTATCGCTCACCCAATCTAAGATTTGGAACTGCATTCAAATCAAATCCACTTCTTGTTCCTTTCCTATATTCATAATAGCCTGCAACTCCTATCATTGCCGCATTGTCTGTACAAAAAATAGGCGAGGGATAATAAAATGCAATCTTTTGCTTTTGGCACGCTGTCTCAAATGCTGTGCGCAGTGCAGAGTTAGACGCAACCCCCCCTGCAATCGCAAACTTTTCAAAATGATATTCTTTTACTGCGCTTAAAGAATGTTCGACAAGCACATCAACCACTGCTTTCTGAAAAGAAGCGGCGACATCTGCCTTATTGATTTCGATTCCTTTCATCTGACATGTATTTAGATAATTTAATACTGCTGATTTCAGTCCACTAAAACTAAAATCATAGTTTGCGCCATCCACCTTTGCCCTTGGAAAATGAATTGCATCCGGATTTCCTTCTCTGGAAATCTTATCAATCTTCGGACCACCTGGATAGCCAAGACCGATGGCACGCGCTACCTTGTCAAAGGCCTCCCCCGCTGCATCATCTCTTGTGTATCCTAAAATTTCATATTCCCCATAATCTTTTACAGCGACAAGATGGGTGTGTCCTCCCGAAACAACCAGACAAGCAAACGGTGGCTCAAGTGTTTTATTTTCTATATAATTAGCACTGATATGTCCCTCTATATGATGTACCCCAATCAATGGCTTATCCGCAGCAAAACTAATTGCCTTAGCCGCAGATACCCCCACAAGCAATGCGCCCACAAGCCCAGGACCATATGTCACTGCTATCGCCGTAATCTCATCCAATGTCACGCCTGCCTTGCTCAATGCTTCTTCTATTACCTGATTGATTCTTTCAATGTGTTTCCTTGAAGCAATTTCTGGCACTACACCGCCATATAATGTGTGCAGTTCAATCTGTGATGAAATAACATTGGACAAAACTTCCTGTCCATTTTTCACAACAGAAGCCGCTGTCTCATCGCAGGAACTCTCCACCGCCAATATTAATATATCTTGTGTTTTTTCCTCTTCCATAATCAGGCCAAACCTTTCTGGTAATTTATATTTCTCTAACACACTTTCCTATTCTGGATTAACCAGCTCAAATCCAAGAATTTTCCAGTGTCCAGTATTTGCCTCTTTTCTCAAAATAAAAATCTGTTTCGATGACTTGTAGTCCGCACCTGCCTGTACAGAATAAGTGCAATACATCTTTGCACATCTACGGCCTTCATAAGTGTACTCCTCAACATCTGTACTTTTCGATGTTGTATAAGCTACAATAGAGTACCCGTTTTGCAAAAATTCACTGACATCTTCTTTCAATTCCTTGATATATTGTTCTCTTGGATTGTTCGCTACAAGTTCCTCATCATACAATGCCAAAAGTTTATCCGCCATCTGCTCCAACTGCTCTTCTGTATAAGTTTCATTGTAAAGACACTTTGTAATGTTACTGTAATACTTCAGAACTTCTCTTGGTGTTGGTGGATAATCATCTTCGAGATTTCTTAACAGTACATCTTGCACCGCTGTAACAATCGTCTCATCATCATTTTTCATATAGTTTGATAGATAAAAATAGTACCCACCAATCAATGCCACCATAATCACGATAATGATTACGCCTTTCACTTTCCCCATTTTTAATCCCCCTTATACCTTTTTGACTTTATCCTTCCTCATCCTCAAACAAAAGGGTCTCACTCCAGCCATCTTTGGCAATGTAAGTTCTTGGAAAGACTGCCTGCACTTCCTTTTTATACTCTTCTGGTCTTGTGAGGGAAGGCGAGTAATGCGTCAACCACATTTTTGCCACATCTGCCTCCTTTGCCATTGCCGCCGCCTCATAGAAAGTCATATGTTTGTATTCCTTTGCCTTCTCCTTTTTGTCTGGCTCTCCATACATTCCTTCACATATAAATAAATCGGCATTTTTTGCATTTTTAATAATACCCTCAGTCGGTCTTGAATCAGTGCAATATGTTACTTTAAGCCCTTTTCTAGGTGCCCCCATTACCATATCTGGTGTATACGTACCTGTCTCAAGCACAATTGTCTCCCCTTTTTGCAGCCGATTCCAGTACTTTCTCTCAATTCCTAATGCCATCGCCTTATCCAACTGAAATTTTCCTTTTCTGTCAATTACAATATTGTATCCATAGCAGAGCACATTGTGATTCACGCGAAACGCTTCAATGCGAAATCCGTCAAATAAAAAATTCTGTTCTGGCTCCGTAATCTCCACATATTCAATTTCAAATGGAAGTTCTGGCGCAACCACACGCAGGGCGTTAACCACCTTTGAAAGTCCTTTGGGACCAATCATAACAAGCGGTGTGGTTTTTTCTGCATTTCCCATTGTTAACAACATTCCAGGAAGTCCTGATATATGGTCCGCGTGGTAATGGGTAAAACACATTATATCAATTGGCTTGGGACTCCATCCTTTTTCTTTCATGGCAATTTGTGTGCCCTCGCCACAGTCAATCAATATATTTGTGCCGTTGTACCGCGCCATAATCGAAGTGAGCCACCGATAAGGTAATGGCATCATCCCACCTGTTCCCAATAAACATATGTCTAATATAAAAATCACCTCTATCTTTATTTTCTAATTTTCACTCTCTGCACAAAATTATTGCATCGTCTTTTGGTTTCTCATAAAAGTTTGGCCGCACCCCTTTTGAGACAAAATTAAGTTTCTCGTACAATTTCCGCGCAGGCATATTTTGGCTGCGCACCTCTAGCGTAAATGCTGTAATACCATAACGCTCCTTGCCAAGTTTTAGCAATGCCTCCATAAGCGCTGTTGCAATCTTTTGGTTTCTATATTTTTCATGGACTGCCACATTAGAAATATCACCCTCACCAGCAACATTTGTGAGCATACAACCTCCTAAAATACGCTCTTTTGCGTCTGTCGCATCCGTTTTTGCAACAAGATAAACTCTGTTTGGATTGGTGAGTGTCTCCTCAAAATCTTTGTATTTCCACGGCATAGAAAAACAAGACGCCTCCAACGCTGTCACTTCCTCCAAATCCTCTTTTTGCATTTCCTGTATATCATAATGCTTTTTTTCCTGTTCTGCCCGCTCTCGCTCTGCCCGCGAAAGTCTAAGATAATCTGGTGCGTGCTCCGCTGCGGTTTGGCTAATTCCTTCTTTATACAATTCACCGCCAAGCACTGCCACACAGGAAGCACGTTGATGGTTACAGCATGACGGAGCAAAACTATATTTGACCTTGATGCGCGCTGCAATCTGATCGCGATACACTGGCACGCCATCTCCTAAAAACAAGACTTCTCTGTCCATTTGCGCACACAACACATTAATTTTTTCAACAATTGCATCAATTGCAACAGCACATTGTTTTTCTATTGTATATAAATCATATCCTGCTCCATCTTCTAACTGTTTTTGAAACGCATACAATCCTGTGTACACCTGATTTCTGCGCGCATCCATAATTGGACAAATTAACGCACTGCATCCATAGAGATTATAAGCAAGTGCATCCACTGTCGGTACTGGAATAATAGGAATATTCAACACAAGTCCCAATCCTTTTGCCGTCGCAGAGCCAATGCGTAGCCCCGTAAACGAGCCCGGTCCCGCAGCAATGGCAATTGCGTCCAACGTGTGCAAATCAAGCTCTGTCATACGCTTTATCTCTTCCAACATAGGAAGTAATGTCTGGGAATGTGTCTTTTTATAATTTATAGTATACTCGGCTATGGTGAGATTCTCCTCCACAACTGCTGCCGATGCCACAAGTCCAGAGCTATCTAATCCAAGAATTTTCATGTTACAGTTCCTCTTTTCTCACAAATCTAGTAGAATTCTTTCTCCTTCCCCACTGCATTTGGCGTCTATCAGTTTCCTAATAGATTTTCTAAAAACGCTCAAATACATAAAAATCACGATTGGCTCTCTATTAAAATTCTTCTGTAATCAAAGCCTTTCTCAAGGTTTTTCTCTATGGTAATCTGTACAGCCTTCTTTGGTATCAGTTCTTTAATACGCTCTGCCCATTCGACAATACATAACCCATTTCCAAAAAAATAATCCTCATAGCCAATCTCATCCATCTCCTCGACATCACCAATACGATATACATCAAAGTGATAGAAGGGCAATCTGCCACGCTCATAAACCTGCACAATTGTAAAAGTGGGGCTGTTGACATGTTCTGTGATGCCAAGACCTGCCGCCACCCCCTGCGTAAACACCGTTTTCCCTACGCCAAGATCCCCGTTGAGTGTATAGATTTCACCTGGTTTTGCAGTCTGACCAATTTTTCTTCCAACCTCGAAAGTTTCTTCTGGACTGCTGGTCTCTATGTAATTTTTTTTATCACTCATATTACTGCCCTTTCTAAAATCGTATTTTAACCTTCTTGGGTGGCATATGGGTTGATATTATCTGTATCAGCGCTTCCTTTTTGTCACCCAAATCCCTTTTTGGAAAAATAGAAGCGGTTGTCCTTGATGTGTAGAGTATAATACTTCTACTTGTTGAAACTGCCTTCACACAACAATCCCAGCTCTGGTTTTCCTCATTTTCACCTTGGGACACACCAATGCCCTCATCTGTCATTTTATAATGAAGGGGTTTTTTAAATGCAGGGGTATTCTGCACTTGTCGCATCGCTCGCAAAAATAGTGCCCCCGGAAGGTATGCAATCAGCACAATACCTGCAATCAAATAGATGACATACTTTGTTGAGAGAAACGCCATAATTAAAAACGCACCGACTAACGTGCCTAACATTCCTGATAAACTGGTATATGTGTGATACAATAGGTAGTCATACAACACACCTACTGTCACCTTGACATCAAATTCCAATTCCATTGTATTATCCTAACCTTTCTATAAAAAATAACACTCTCTTCTCAAAACACATGCCCTGTTTTTCTGCACAGGTCTGTGCATATTGATAGAAGCACCTGCATTCTAATGATACAGGTGCTTCTATCAATATGCACTTTCCTATACAGTATACCAAAAAGTAGTCAAAGTGCAAGTCATTATGTAAATTTAATCTTTTATGTGTATCCCTAATCTGTGAAAAGTACTCTTTTTATTCATGACGAAGCGCTTCAATAGGGCTAAGTTTTGCTGCCTTTCGCGCAGGATAAATCCCAAAAAAGATACCAATTAGGGAAGAAAATCCGGTTGCGGCAAGAACCACTTTCGGATCAATTACCGCTTCCATATTACCCATTCCCATATTTGACGCCAATCCACAGATTCCCCTTGCGCCCAAGATGCCAAGCACAATGCCAACAAATCCGCCAATTAACGTAATAATTACTGCCTCCATCAAAAACTGAAATAAAATGGAACCAGTTTTTGCACCAAGCGCCTTGCGAATACCAATTTCCTTCGTTCGTTCTGTCACGGACACCAGCATAATATTCATAACACCAATACCACCTACAATAAGCGCAATTCCTGCCACCAGCATGATAAAAATTGTAATATAATTCAAAATATCGCCAATCATGCCGACCTGACTTGCCATATCCATGCTCTGTATATAGTCTTTTCCGCGCACATTGTATCTTGCCTCGAGCAAACTTTGTACCTGTCTTGAAATATCCGTAACATACTCGGAAGAATCTGCAAATATAATAAACGAACTAAATTCCTCTGTATAATATCCATACAGTTCTTCCAACAATGTAATTGGAATTTCCATTGACACGTCACCGTAGGTGCCCATTGTCATTTCTTTTGCGAGGGAATCGTCATCCTTTTTTACACCTACAATTGTAAAATCCTCTGTGACGCCCCACATGCTCATGCTCAAATCCAGCCCAACAACATCTATTGTTCCAAAGAGTTTTTTTGCGCCACGCTCATTGATAACGCATACCTTTGCACCGCTCTGACTCTCAATTTTATTAAAATATCGCCCCCTTGCAATTGGCGCACCATCATAAAACTGCATTGATTCGTTTCCAAACATTGGCGCTACACTAAATGTTCCCTTTGTCGTCTGTGCACTTCCATTTGCTCCCATTCTCCAAATATCCGTCGCACCTTTTACATGTGGCACCTTCTCATAAATTGCATCAATATCGTCATCATTAAACATAATTGTGTCCGCCTCATCCGCCGGAACGTCTGCATAGATTTGAATAAAACCACCGACCAGCGCGTCAAGCTGTCCACTAATGCCAACTTTAAATCCATTTCCTGCTGACACAATCAAAATAACAGATGAAATACCAATAATAATACCAAGCATTGTCAGAAAAGAACGTGCCTTGTTACTGCGAATATTCATCAGGGCTATTTTCACATACTCCAATACTCTAGCCATTGTCTGTTCCATCCTCCGTCTGCTTCTGTGATGCATCTGCGTTCTCCTGCTCCGCAGACTGCGCCTGTGTGTCATTTACATCTGTGCTTTCTGTATCATTCACACTCGCACTTTCTGTATTATTTACACTTGCACCTTCTGTGTCATTCACACCTGCGCTTTCTGTGCCTGCATTTCCAATCTCTGCACCCATACCAGAGATTGGCATACCTGTCACAGCCATTCCTTCGTCAAGCCCGATTCCATAAACAGACGTTGTCACAATCTCCTGATTCTCTGAAAGACCATCCAAAATTTGAATATAAGTTTCTGAAGAAATACCTGTTTTGACATATTTCTTGACAAGAATACCATTCTCAATCAGATAGCAGAACTCCCCTTGGCTATCAACATTAACTGCCTCGACTGGAACCTGCAAAACACCCTTCTCGCTCGCTGTCAAAATTTTAAGCTTTGCATCTAGTCCTAAAAAAATGTTTTCGTCAGGATTATCAATGTGTATCCTTGCCGCAACGGTTGCTGTGCCTGATGTATTCTCTTCGGCAATATGATTGATTTTGGAAACTGTGCCAGTATAACTTTTTCCAGAAATAATAATCTCCGCTGGCTGTCCAAGAACAAGGGTCTCCAGCGCATACTTTGAAGCCTGAAACTCAACACATACATTGTCAATGCTTTCAAGAACCATAAGCTGTGTTCCTTCCTGCACAGTTGCACCTTCCACAACATTTAAATCAGAGATAACTCCATTGAAATCTGCCACAATACCATTTAGAACTGCTTTATATTTTCTTTCAGCATCTTGACCTTCCAACTTTGTTTTTTCCTTGTTTAGCGCATATCCTTCCAGTTTATTTCCATTTACAACCGCAGACTCTGCCCCTGCTTTCACACTTTTTGCCTCAGAGAGACGCTCCTGATAATCCGCAAGCACTTTTTTTGCCTGTGTCAGCATGTCTTCCCATCCATAATCTGTTTTGTAATCCGAGAGCAGACTTAATTCATTGTTTAATTTATTTAACTCATTCTGCTTCTCCATCTTTTTTCCCATCAGCATTTCAACATCTGTATCCTTGGTCGGTGTCTGTATTGCCAGATCATAATTATTCATTTCCTTTTCAACTTTATAAATCTTAGCATACAAATCTGATTTTTTTAATGCTGTTAAATCTGTAATGCTGTTCGTCAAATCATCTATGTACTGTTCATAACTGTCTATCACGGCTTCGCACTGTGCAATCTCCGCCTCAGCTTCCGCCAATTTTGCCTTTTGCTCGTCATTATATTGTACATTAGAACTGTAATCTGCCGAACTAATCTTCTGTTCTAATTCTGATTTTTGTTTTGCATAGGCAACCGCTTCCTCGTCAAAACATAACAGTATATCTCCCGCCTTGACAATATCCCCTTTTTCCACTTCAATCCCTTCCACTTTTGCCTCAGCTGGTGCAAAAAATGTAACGGACTCCTCCGCAACAACCTTTCCGCTAACATTGAGTTCTGTGTCAATATCGCCCACAGATATTTTATCTAAATAGACAGGAATGGCTGTACTTCCCTTGCTGGAAAAAGATCTTACTACAATTACTACTGCCAACACAGCAACAACAGGAATAATAAACTTTAATTTTTTCTTTTTCCGTCTGCGTGTCTTTTTTCCTCCCTCCGTATTTTGTACATTCTTCTTTCCCTTACTCATTTTTTTCGTCCTCCATGTTTTCCTGTTTTAATAATTGAGGTCCATTTTGCCTCGTATCCGAAACGATTTTTCCGTCTCGTATCTTAATAACTCTGTCTGCCTGTTCTGCAATCTCATTGTCATGTGTAATCAAAATTACTGTCCTACCTTCGCCGTGCAGTTCCCGCAAAATCTGTAAAATTTCTTTTGTCGAGTTAGAATCCAAATTTCCAGTTGGTTCATCTGCCAGTATAATCGGCGGTGCTTGTGCAATCGCTCTTGCAATGGCAACTCTTTGCTGTTGGCCACCCGACATCTG
Source organism: Lachnospiraceae bacterium (assembly GCA_014239155.1). Classification (GTDB taxonomy): domain Bacteria; phylum Bacillota; class Clostridia; order Lachnospirales; family Lachnospiraceae; genus COE1. The sequence goes on from JAAZZQ010000015.1 coordinate 9,904, forward strand.
TGCTGGCTTGTGGTCTAATCTGTGTGACAATCCCACTTTCTCAAGTGCCTTCAATGCTAGCTCCTCTCGCTCTCGCTTGCCTACACCGCGATAAATTAACGGCAGTGTAACATTTTCCACAGCGGTTAGATTTTGAATTAGATTAAACCCCTGAAAGATAAAGCCAATCTCTCGGTTTCTCACATCCGACAATTCATCATCTTCCATATCTGACACATCAATATTATGTAGCATATAAGTTCCAGAAGTTGGCACATCCAGACAACCTAACATATTCATCAATGTTGATTTACCAGAACCAGAATGTCCTATAATTGCAACAAATTCTCGCTCACATATGGTAAGGTCAATTCCATCAAGCGCATGTACCTCATTTTCACCAGGATTATAAATCTTTCTCATATCCCGAATCTCAATTAATGTTTTCCCTAACGTCTCCGTCTCATCCATTTTTCTTCCTCACTTCTCCTTTTAAATATATGTCATATCATAGCACTACACATTTATTTTGTCTTTAACATTTTCTTAATTTTACATTAATTTACAATACCTAAAAAATGTATTAATATCTCTTGGAAATTATGTATTTTTCATAAAAAATATCTAACTATTTTGTTATTATTTTTTAAAATTTTATGTTAAAAACATGTTAGCGACCCGTGCGCCACGTTAGTGCAATCAAGTAGGGAAGTCTTATCTTCCCTACTCCGCGCCGGGCGTCTGTCAGCTTGCTGACATATTTCATTTAGACGCCCGTGTGCATAAAAAAGACACCCTATATAAGATTGAGGTGACCCCTTAAAGTTAGACTTTATTAGCGAGACAGTTTCGGCTGCCTCGCTAGTTTTATGCAGCCGGGAGACTAAGCCTATATTGCACAGAACTCATCCATCCCAGTTTCTCCTTTATCCGTTCTTCATTATAAT
>JAAZZQ010000034.1 GCA_014239155.1 Lachnospiraceae bacterium
GTTACAAGGATAAACTGCAGCAGTTGATTCAGCGCGTCAAAAACATAAGATCCATTATTCGTCCAGACAGACATTTTAAGAGGAAAGTGAGTCATCACGGAATAACAAATGGTTTTTGTATACGCATAAATTTATAGTTACTAGATTTTCGGCTTAAGTTGACGACATTGAAATCCCCTAACCCCTTATGTAGTGTATGGAGACAATAATGCATTTAGATGTCATGCAGAGTAGTAAATCGACAGAGGAATTATAAGTGAATTTGTAAATTGATGGAGGCAGGATATGGAGAAGCGAAAACGTGGCAATCAGCTTATTCTCAGGCTGAATGATGATGAGAAATACATTTTGGAAGCAAAATGTAAAAATGCAGAGTACAAAAATAAAAATGATTACATGCGGCATTTGATTCTGTATGGATATACTTATTTTGTGGATTATTCGGAACTGCATGATTACAATATTAATTTAAGCAGAATCAGCAAAAGTCTGAATCAGATAGCGGCGAGGATAAGCGCAACTGGCAATATTTATCAGGAAGATATGGAAGAAGTAAAGGAGCTGATGAAACAGGTATGGCATACACACGAATCCATGCTATCAAAGCAACCGTACAGAAAGCATTAAAATATATCTGCAATCCGGAGAAAACCGATGGGGAACTTCTGGTGGATTCTTTTGCCTGCGGAGTGGAAACGGCACATTTTGATTTTAAGGATGCATTATCAAAATCTTCCGGTGTGGGTGATAAGCAGGCGTTCCACCTGATACAGTCTTTTGCGCCGGGAGAAGTTGATTTCCATACAGCGCATCAGGTAGGAATAGAGCTTGCAGACAAGCTGCTGGAAAATAAGTACAGCTATGTGATTGCAACACATATTGACCATGATCACTATCATAACCATATCATTTTCTGTTCGGTTGATAATGTGGAACATAAAAAATACAATGACTGCAAGCGTACATATCGGCATATTCGGGAACTGTCAGATGGATTGTGCCGGGAACATGGATTGTCGGTTATTGTTTCGTCGGAGACACAGCAGCATAAAGGTAAAGGAAAGTCGCATTATGAATGGCAGATGGCAAGAGAAGGAGCATCGTGGAAAGTGCAGATGAAGTCGGATATGGATGTCTGTATTCGTGAGGCGCAGAGTTATGAGGATTTTATCAGCCGGATGCGCTCGAAAGGATATGCGGTTAAAGGAGAGACATTTGGAGATAATGCACTGAAATATTTATCATTTTCCGCATTAGGACAGAACCGTTTTACTCGTGTCAGCGAAAAGAATTTTGGCGCGGGTTATACAAAAGAAGCAATCAGGGAAAGAATTGAGAATCGAGTAAAGACACAAAATTATCCTGCTGTTAAAAAACGGATTCCTTTTCCAAGAAAGGCTGATTCTAAGTATTCGGATGTAAAGCGGACTCTGATTGATACCAATAAAGAAAAATTTCAAGAGAGTTCAGGATTAAAGCATTGGGCAGATATACAGAATCTTAAAATTGCGGCGGCGAGTTATGCGGAAGGAGGCTCTATAGAAGAACTTGAGCAAAAGATAACAGAGAAAAATGTTATTGCGAAAACTGCCCGCAGCGATATGGTGAAGTTAGAGCATGAAATGAAATCCAAAGCGGAAATTCTGAAATATGCAAAACAGTATGTGGAGAACAGGAAATATCAGAAGGAATATGAGAAAGCAAAAGATCAGGATGCTTATTTCCAGAGCTATGAAACGCAGATTATTTTGTTTGGCGGTGCAGAAAACATGCTGAAGCGGTATGGGATAAAAGCGGTTTCTTTAGATATTGAAAAGATGCAGGTGGAATATGATGCAATGGCGGCGCAGAAAATCCAGTTGAAGAAAACGTATCAAGTGGCAGAAAAGGAGGCGGCTGAGGCGAATAAGCAGTTGAAAAACATAAGACAGTATTTAGGCATTGAAGAAGAAAAACAGGAAACATCAAATCCTAAAAAGAAACATGAAATGAGTTTGTGAGAAAGAGAGGACAATTGTTATGAATATCACTTATGAAAAATGTGGGGATTATTTGATACCGAACTTAATTTCCAATTCAGAACCAGAGGGAGAGCTAAGAAAATTTGGTCTAATGAGGAAATCTTATTTAGAAAACCATAGGCGAGGTATTTATTCGGGGTTGTTGTTATCGGGGGAATTGAAGAAGCATCTGCTTATGATACAGAAACAGGCAGAGGAGAGGTTTGATTTTCTGGTGGAACAGATGGCACGGAAAGAGGGAGTGACGGAACAGTTAAAGGCTCAGGAGCAGATGTTGTGGGTGCAGAGGATGAATAATATTCGAGAAAGGGCAGAGGAGATAGTGAGGAAAGAGATTATATATTGTTTATGATTTTGAGAAAAGAGTGTGGCTGCAGTCATGCTCTTTTTACGATAGATTACGATAGTTGTTAATATAGATAGATTGTACACTTGACAAGTAAAAGGTAAGAGAAAGATATAATTTTCGCATAAGTTTGCGAAAAATAAATTGTGATTATAAAGCAGGTATGGTAGAATATTTTTATATAGATGATTTGCTTGTGGTTATTTGGAGGATGCAGATGGCTGTTTCGTATACTAAATTATGGAAGGTATTGATTGATAAGAGGATGAGTAAGGCAGACTTGCGTCGTGCGGCATGTATTGCGCCTAATACTATGACGAAACTTCGCAGAGATGAAGCTGTATCTATGGAGGTTTTAGGACGTATTTGTCAGGCTCTAAATAAAGATTTTGGAGACATCATGGAATATGTTCCGGAAGAGAGAGGGGAGTCTGAATTATGACACCAGAAACAAAAGCAAGAGAAAAAATAGATGCAAAACTGGTCAAAGCTGGATGGATTATTCAGGACATGTGCAAAATCAATCCTATGGCAGCCCTTGGAGTTGCAGTCAGGGAGTATCCAACAAGTACCGGACCGGTGGATTATGTTCTTTTTATAGATGGAAGTCCGGTAGGGGTAATTGAGGCAAAAAAAGATGATTCGGGTGAAAATATTACTGTGGCTGAAAGTCAATCACAGCGTTACGCGAATAGTACATTAAAATATGTAAATGTAGAATATCGGATACGATTTGCTTATGAAGCGACAAGCGTAATTACAAGATTTACGGATTACGATGATAAAAAATATCGTTCCAGAGAAGTGTTTTCCTTTTTCCGTCCAGAGACATTAAAGTATTTCTTAGAACAGCCAGATACAGTACGAAATAATATGAAAAAATTTCCAGAATTGGATACAACAGGCTTTCGTAATTGCCAGATTAAAGCAATTAATGAATTGGATAAATCTTTTTCGGAGAACCGTCCAAGAGCCTTGGTACAGATGGCAACAGGAGCAGGAAAAACATTTACGGCTATCACTGCGGTATACCGCTTGCTGAAATATGGAAAAATGAGGAGAATTCTTTTTCTAGTGGATACTAAGAGCCTTGGTGAACAGGCAGAAACAGAGTTTTTTAAATATAAACCAAATGATGATATTCGCAAGTTTTCGGATTTATATGGTTTGGTGAGATTGAAAAGTTCATATATTCCTGATGATGTGCAAGTCTGCATTAGTACGATTCAAAGAATGTATTCAATTTTAAAGGGAGAGGAATTGGATGAATCCGCAGAGGAAAAATCATTGTTTGAGCAATCTTCTGATACCATTCAGGCAATAAAGGAAGTTGTTTATAATGAAAAGTATCCGCCAGAATTTTTTGATTGTATTATTGTTGATGAATGCCATCGGTCTATTTATAATGTCTGGAGTCAGGTATTGGAATATTTCGATGCTTTTATTATTGGTCTTTCGGCAACACCGGATAAAAGGACATTAGGCTTTTTCCAGCAGAATATAGTCAGTGAATACTCGCGTGAGCAGGCTATTGTTGACGGAGTCAACGTTGGAGAAGATATTTTTATAATAGAGACGGAAGTGGGCAGAAACGGAGCTCATTTGATGAAGCAGCTTATTGAATATAGAAATCGTTTATCAAGAGCCAAGCGGTGGAAACAGCTGGATGAAGATTTGGATTATGCCAAAACTCAGCTTGACAGGTCGGTCGTAAATCCAAGCCAGATACATACTGTCATACAGACTTTCAAAGATAGCCTGCCGGCAATGTTATTTCCGGGTAGAAAAGAGGTGCCCAAAACATTGATTTTTGCAAAATCGGATAGTCATGCGGATGACATTGTCCAGATTGTCAGGGATGTATTTGGCGAAGGAAATGAGTTCTGTCAAAAGATAACCTGTAAGGCAGAAAAACCGGAAACGATATTGAGTGCATTTAGAAACAGTTATAATCCCCGTGTGGCGGTTACGGTAGATATGATTGCTACTGGCATTGATGTAAAGCCTATCGAATGCTTAATATTCATGCGTGATGTTCGGAGCAAAACTTATTTTGAGCAAATGAAAGGAAGGGGAACGCGTTCACTGGGAAAAGATGATTTGCAGAAGGTAACAAGTTCTGCTATGGGAAATAAAGATCATTTTGTGATAGTGGATGCTGTTGGCGTTACAAAGTCAAAGAAGACAGATACACGCCCTTTGGAAAGCAAACCTACAGTAAGTATGAAAGCGTTAATGCTGAATGTGGCTATGGGGGCAAAGGATGGAAAAACACTAACTTCACTTGCAAATAGGATTATTCGTCTTAATAGTCAGATGACACAAAAGGAAAGAAGTGAATTTGACGATGTCGTTGGCGATTCAGCGGGAAATGTAGCGCAGTATTTATTAGATGCATTTGATGAGGATGTTATATCCAATAAGGCGGGGGTAATGCTTGATGAGGACAAAGAACCGGAAACAGAAGAAAGAATAAAAATGGAGAAAGTGCAAAAGGAACTGATAAAAGAAGCTGTGATGCCATTTTATAATCCTGATGTTCGAGAATTTATCGAGAATGTCAGAAGAAATCATGAGCAGATTATTGACAGTGTGAACGTGGATTTTGTGACTTTTGCAGGATTTGATACGGAGCAGCAAGGAAATGCGGATAATGTTCTTTTGTCATTTAGAGAATATATTAATGAAAATATAGATGAAATTCATGCCCTATACATTATTTACGACCAAACATATCAAAAACGTCCAATGGTGATTGAGCAGTTAAAAAAACTGTATGAGAAGTTAAAGAGCAGAAATATTACCATAGAGCGTTTATGGGAATGTTATGCAATTAAAAGACCAGATAATGTAAGACGTGGAACAATGGCGCAGGTTACAGACCTTATTTCTATGATCCGGTTTGAAATGGGATACATAGACAAGCTTGTACCCTTTGCGGATCAGGTAAATTATAATTTTATGCAGTGGACATTGAAACGCAATGCAGGTAATGTGCATTTTACAGAGGAACAGATGGAATGGCTTCGTCTGATTAAGGATCATATAGCGGTATCATTGAGTATAGAATCAAGTGATTTGGAACTTAGTCCATTTGACAGAAAAGGAGGATTGGGGCGGTTCTATGATGTGTTTGGGGAACAGTATGAAGAAATATTGATGGAAATGAATGTGGAGTTAGTGGCATAATGAGGAGATAAAATATGACATATTATAATTTGTTTTGCTTTGCAAAATTATATGCGGTGGCAACAGGATTGGATAGACAGTCGTTATTGTCAAAAACAGAATTAGATGCAGCATGTGAGGTATTGAAATCTATGACAGATAACTGTAATAATTTAACGCAGGAACAAAAAGAGTGGTATAAAATGATAGTTGATTTTTGTAAAGAACAGACGGAGAAATATAATAATGGACGGTTGGAAAACTTATGAACTAGGTGAGTTGCTTTTGTATGAGCAGCCAACAAAATATATTGTAAAATCAACAGAGTATGACGATTCATATGCAACGCCTGTTTTAACAGCGGGGAAATCTTTTGTTTTGGGATATACGAATGAAGAAGATGGAATATATCACAAAGATGGGTTGCCGGTAATTATATTTGATGATTTTACGACAAGCAGCAAGTATGTAGATTTTTCATTTAAGGTCAAATCATCTGCGATGAAAATACTGAAACCGAATACAAAGTTTGTGTTGCCTAAGTATATTTTTTATAGAATGCAGATGATTCAGTTTGACCATAGTACACATAAGAGATATTGGATTCAGCAATATTCTAAGTTAAAAGTTACTATACCAGACATGGCTGAACAAAAGAGGGTAATCAGGGAAATTGAGGAAAGGCTTTCGCAGCTTGATAACGGGGCGCAGACGTTGCAAAAGACAAAGCAGCAGTTAGCAGTTTATCGCCAAGCTGTATTAAAAGAGGCATTTAAAGATATTGAAGAAAGACAAATGATTCGTGAATTATCAAGAGTAGTAACAAGTGGTTCACGTGGATGGGCAAAATACTATGCAAATGAAGGCGCAAGGTTTATTAGGATTACAGATTTGACAAGAGATAGAATTGTGTTGAAAGATGATAATATTCAGTTTGTAAAATTACCAGAAAAAGTCGAAGGAAGAAGAAGTCGATTGAAGGACGGAGATGTATTGGTTTCTATTACAGCGGATTTAGGCAGTATAGCTTTGGTACCACAGAATATAGGTGAGATTTACATTAACCAACATATTGCAATGATCAGGTTTAATAATGTTGCTCAAAGTGAATTTATGGCATGGTATCTGAAAAGTGATTATGGTCAAAAAAATTTATTGAAGAATAAGCGTGGTGGAGGAAAACTGGGATTAGGATTAGATGATATTAGGAATACACTAGTTCCAGTTGTAAATAATGATTTTGCGGAAAAAATTGTGAAAGCAATTAATAGTAGATTGTCTGTTTGTGATAACATTGAAAAAATGGTTGATACTGCTTTACAACAAGTAGAAACCATGCGTCAAAGCATATTAAAAAACGCATTTGAAGGGAGACTTCCATCATGAGTAATAGTTCATTAACTATAATTTCTAAAGTTTGGGGAATGTGTGATCCATTGCGTGATGATGGCGTTTCTTATGGTGATTATTTAGAGCAGTTGACATATTTGATTTTTCTGAAAATGTCAGATGAATATACGAAACCGCCTTATAAGAAGGAAACTGGTATTCCAAAAGGATATGCGTGGTCGGATATGAATACACTGACAGGTGCAGAGTTGGAAAATCAATATAAGAAAACGCTTGAAAAGCTTGGAGAGCAGGGGGGAATCCTTGGGCAGATTTTTAAAGGTTCTGTGAATAAAATCAGTAATGCTGCTATTCTATATCGTATTGTACGGATGATAGACAAGGAGAAATGGGTTTCCATGTCATCAGATGTCAAAGGTGAAATATATGAGGGTTTGTTGCAGAAAAACGCGGAGGATGTAAAATCCGGTGCGGGTCAGTACTTTACTCCGAGACCTATTATTAGGGCAATGGTGCAATGTGTACAGCCGGAACCGATGAAAACAATAGCTGATCCATGTTGTGGCAGTGGTGGATTCTTTCTGGCGGTGCAGGACTATATTACGAATCCGGATAACTATATTCTTGATCGTGAGCAAAAAGAATTCTTGAAAAATCAAACGTTTTATGGGAATGAGCTTGTTGCTGAAACATTTAAGATGGCATTGATGAATTTATATTTGCATAATATCGGAGATATTTATGGAAGCGTTCCAATTGTTCACGAAGATTCGCTTTTGGCTGATCCGGGATACCGGGTAGACTATGTTTTGACAAATCCGCCTTTTGGGAAAAAATCTGCGCTGAGATTCACGAATGAGGAGGGTAAGCAGGAGGGCGAAGATTTAGTTTACAACAGACAGGATTTTTGGACGACGAGTTCCAATAAACAGTTAAATTTTGTCCAACATATTAATACTATTTTGAAGCCGACAGGGAAAGCGGCGGTGGTTGTCCCGGATAATGTTTTGTTTGAAGGCGGTCCGGGCGAAGTAATTCGCAGAAACTTATTGCAGACAACTGACTTACACACGATTTTGCGGCTTCCAACAGGAATTTTTTATAAACAAGGCGTGAAGGCAAACGTGATTTTCTTTGATAAACGCCCGGCAAGCGCAGATATTCAGACAAAGGAAGTCTGGATATATGATTTTCGTACAAATATTCATTTTACTTTGAGACAGAACCCGATGACAGATAAGGACTTAGAGGAGTTTATATCGTGTTATAACCCGAAAAACCGCTATGAGCGCAAAGAAACTTACTCAGAACATAATCCCGAAGGACGTTGGAGAAAGTTTGGCGTAGATGAAATTTTGAAACGGGATAAGACAAGCTTGGATATTTTTTGGATCAAAGACAAAACGCTTGCCGACTTGGATAATATTCCGGATCCGGATGAACTTGCAGATGATATTATAGAGAATTTGGAAAGCGCGTTGGAGAGTTTTAGGGAGTTGAAGCAGCAGTTAGAAAATAACAAAAGAAGATAAAACGAACGAGTTTATGGGGTGTAAAGATAAATGAAAATGCTGATGATTTCAGATTTACATATAAATGACCGTACGGAATCCTATTTAAAAAAAGTTTACCACAGAATTGACAGGATGCTTGAGGTAATTATCAAACAAATGGCTCCCATGGAATTGCTAATTGTAGTAATGTGCGGCGATGTTATAGATTGCGGGAAAAAGGAATATTTTGAAAGCGCACAAAAGATTTTCAATTATATCAAAGATAGAAACCGAAAAGAAAGAGTTGAATATGAATTTGTTATGGTTCCGGGGAATCATGATTTGTGTGATAATAGTTTTTCTTCTTTTGATGATTTCAGCAAAATATACTGTAATGATGTCAAAGGCATATTTGAGATAGATAGCTGTTGCGTGAAAAGTATAGAAAACTTTAATTTTATTTTAGCTAATTCAACATTTCATAAGGATATCTATTATGGAAAAGTAGATTTTGATGCGATTGAAAAAAATGCAAGTCCACTTTTAGATAATATTTTGATTACACATCATAGTACAGTCAGCGAAGATGATAATGATGCTGCTTGTATTCGGAATATTCCCAGATTGCGAGATGTAATTGATAGGAATAACATTAGGTATCATTTTCACGGGCATACACATGGAACTTTTTTGACAAGGATAGGAAAAGAAGGCTATTCTTTAGGTGTAGGTGCATTGCTTTTTAAGGCAGAGGAGATGTGTAGTCAATTTCATCTGATAGCCATTGAACGAAATAATATTGTAAAAATTATAAATTATGTATATTTGATTGACCGTGATAAATACATACCTGATCAAGTATATCCTGAGACAGAGCTGACTGAAATAGATGAAGGGATTGTCAATGATCCAGAATATTTGTTGAAGTTTCAATGTCCGGGGAATTACATATCTCGAAAGGTTGGACCATTTGATATTGTTCAGAGAGGCGGGATTAGTTTAGTTTATAATATGGAACAGATGAAGTATCTTTATGACTTAATGATTGAAAAAGAACGAATTGTTATAATTGGGGAAGCGGGTTCCGGAAAATCATATGAGCTTCAAAATTTGGCATATATGATAGCTCAGTCTAAAGAAGCACTTCCTATAGTTGTTAAATTGAATGCTTATGTGGATGAAACGATTGAGGAACTGATTTCTATGGAGATAAAGCATGAGTATAAAGGTACTATGGTTTTAATTTTTGATGGATTTGATGAAATCGAAGAAAATAATATTAATCGTTTTGCAAGGAGAATTAATACCTTTGTTAAGAAGAATCCAAAACAAAAGATAGTAATATCTACTAGAAATAATTTTTACAGAAATGCTTTAGAGAAAACGAAGTCGGGTACATTTTATGATTTTTATGAATGTTCTTTATGCCCATTAAGCAATACCGATATAGATAAGTATTTGGAGAGCAACAATATTGATAGTATTTTGTTTATGAATGAAGTAAAAAGTAAAAATTTGAAGGAACAAGTTTATTCCCCTTTTTATTTGGCGCAATTGTCAAATTTATTTAAAAATACTGGAAGTCTGCGGGAAATTGACAAATTAATGGGGGAATTGATTACTGGTAGTTTTGAGCAAGATAGAAACAAATATATAAATACAAAAGATATCGAAGGCTGTAAGCGGGAAATATTAAAGAATTTGGAGTTCTTGGCATTTGCGATGCAATGTATGAGAAAAATATCATTTTCTTTAGATGAGTATCAGGAGCTGATAAATAGAGGCGAAAGAGAAATTATAAAATATTGCGGAGTTTTGAAACAGACAAAAGAAGGGCAATATGAATTTGAACATAATAATTTTAGAGAATATTTGGCGGCAGAATACATAAAGAATATTCCAGTGGGCAAAGTTATTGATTTAGTTACATATAAAAAAAATAAAAAGAGGATAAAAGCTTCATGGATGAATGTGTTGTCATTTGCAGTTATGATTTATCCGGAACATGAATTATTTGATTGGATTATAAAAACAGAACCTTCTATTGTGGTCAAGTTTGAATCTTCCAGACTAAATGAGGATATCAAAACAATTATTTTTCGCGAAATAATGGAAAAATATAAAAATGATAATGTTTGGATATCAAGAGACTGGAATAATGAAGAGGACTTAGCTAAATTCGGACAAACAGAAAAAGGTATATTGTATTTGTTGGAAGAAATACGGAAACCATGTCATTTTCGGGCACAGTCAAATGCAATTCATATTATTGGGCAAATGACAGATTACTTGGGAAAATCGGAAGAAGTGAGAGCAGTCTTATTAGAATGCTGTTTTAATGAGAGTACAAGAAATTATGAGATTGCAGCAGCTATTACGGCATTAACTAATCATGCTTTATATGATGAGGAAGTTATACAGAAGTTATTAGACTTTTTTTGTGAGAATTATGATTCGGAAATTCGCAGAGCCTTATATTGTTATATTTCCGAAAATGGATTGCAGGATGATGCAATAGATTTTGTATTGGATGGCATAAAAGATTTGAATTACTATAATACAGAAACTTATGCAATGCGAAGGGGTATTGAGGATATTGTTGGGTCTTTGAAAAAATATGAATCAATTGTGAAGGTTTTAGGGTATATTTTAGAAAAAGTAGAATGCCATTTTACAATGGAAATATTTAAGAATTTATTAGGAGGATTGTTAGAAAAAGCGGAAACATTTTTTAAAAATGGTAAACAGGATATTCTTCTTTGTGTCCAAAAAATATTTTGGAAAGCTTCTATTACTTATGAGACGAATATTATGGAGAATACAAGAGTGTTTTTAGCAAATACAAATCAGATTTTTTCGACATATGAGTGGGTACTGCAACAACCATATAATATTTATTTTGATTGTATTTTAGATAATATTATGGATGAAAGATGCATAGATGATTTTGCGGACAGGTATAGAAATAATTTGCTTCAAGACAAAGAAATGTTTATTTGTTTTGTAAAAAGAAGTAGAAAAGATAGTTATAGAAATAACGAGTTTGTAGAGTTGGTATTAAAAAAGGATGCCGCTAAAATTGAAAAGAAAGAATCAATTAATTATTGCCTAATCAGAAAAGAAGGAGAGCAAAAATATTTTGAATCTTTATTTAACCAGAATATATTTCAAAGCTTAATAAATGAAGTGGCAGAACTATGTAATGGAGAAGAAACAACTTATAAAGATTTAGAGGATATGAGATTTAATCATACAGAATTAAGGTATGACCTCGACAAAGTGAAATGGGCGATTGTTAAGAATGATTTTCAGGATAAAAAAATCATAAATTTTCTATCTCATATATCTTCTTGGGAAGACTTTTCAATTCTAAAGATATATAAAGAAATAAAAGAAAAAAATAATATAAAGATAAGTGATGCACAGATTAATTATATTAAAAATTATTGTTTGATGATAGTGGAGCAAATAGACTTTGAGAAAGAGATTGATTACGAGAAAGATGGAAGCGTTAGCTATTCAGCACGTTGTGTTTGGTGTGTATTCTTTGCAAATCATTTTGCATTTGACTATCGTAAAGAAATTATAATAAATATGCTTTTGGTTGATCCATATTTATTTGGTGATGATAAGAATGAATTGGTTTTCGCAGACTATATTACGAAACGAATAGATAGTGACATTTTAAGACAACAAGTAAGCAGTAATTTAAAAAATGGAAAAGTTAAAGGAAATTTAGCGGAGACTTATTTTGAATATTGTTTAAGAAATAATATGGGAGATGCTTTGGAACTCGCCAATACGATATTGAAGGATTGTGAATATCGAGAATGGTTAAGAAAAAAAGCATTGGATTATATTGCAAAAATAAAAGGGTTTCATTTCGTTATGGAAAAATATTTAGAGAATGCTGATACCATAATGCTAAATTTGCTGGTAGATAAATTTAATGAGTATAAGGATGAGAGATTAATTCAACGAATGATTGCTGAAAATCAAGCATCGGTGGATGGATTTACATTTTTGAAAAAGTTAATTGAAGCAGATAGTGAATTTGGACTAGAGCGATATTATCAGATGGCAAAGGAGAAAAATGCAGTCCCGGATTTAAATCGAGATGTCTGTGAAATTACAGAGGCGGTCGGGGAAATTTCTGAGAAAAAGAATATTAATGTACTAATTAATTTAGTATTACTTCGATTTCAAGAGGGATTTCAGGATAAACCTTATTTTGGACTATATAACAGTACTTATAAGGCTTTAAAAAATATTGCCCAGAACAATCCTTTAGAAGTAATGCAGCATTTGGATAAAGTAAAAAAAGATAATTATGATAATTTGGAATTTAGAAGTTATTGTAGTCATCTACTAATGGAGATAGAAGAGGAGTACTTTAATAGTGAGGATAAGCCTTGGACTATAAATGAAGTGAAAGAATATGTAATACCTATAACTGGAATTATATAGAAAAATGGAAGTGATGAGAAGCCGACAGAAAAATCATATAGCGATGGCACTTTGGTATCGTATCGTGTCATTGATGCATCTTTCTCAATGCGTTACGTAAAAAACCCAAAATATAAAGGAAAGAACTGTCAAAGATACTAATGATATCGAAAGATGGGGTAAATATCATTAAAAAAGCTGAAAAGCAAAAGTTCTCCAAAGCAATATTTAGGAAAGGATAGGAATAAATGATACAACCAGATAAAATAAGAGCAGAAGCCAAGAAGAAAGAAAACGAAAATTCCAAATTCCGCATCTATTTGAAAGGTCATGTGGATGAAGATGAACTGGACAGGCAGTTCTTACGATTACATAAAGAATTATTTGCGGACTATGATTGCAGTAAATGCAGAAATTGCTGCAAAATGTATAAGGGGAGCATTCCAGAAGAAGATATTGACCAAGATGCGCAATGCTTGGGAATTACGTCGAGCAGTTTGTGGATACTTATTTGGAAAAAGAAGAGTGTGGCATGAACTATCAGACGAAACATAAGCCGTGCGATTTCTTACAGGAAGACGGAAATTGCAAATTGGGAGACTGTAAACCGGATAGCTGTAAAAAATATCCGTACACGGATCAGCCGGAGAGATTGTCAAGTCTGTTGAGTGTGTTAGATGTGATAGAGATTTGTCCGGTAGCTTTTGAGATTTTTGAACGATTAAAGAAAGAGTATAGGTTTAGAATGCGTAGATAAGCGGTCAGAATTGGGATAGGAATAATATTTGTACAAAGAAACGGGAGAGAGTATAGATGGTTAGATCTTCAATAAATCCGATTCTCACATTGGATTATATGATAAAAGAGGATGAAAATAAGATTTTTGATCGAAAATCAGCGCAGTTAAAGCCTTCTGATATTGCGGATGAGATATCTGCATATGCAAATGCAGAAGGCGGAACAATCGTGTTTGGAATCAGTGACAAAACTCGACGTTTAGAAGGAATTAATGCTGTTGGTGCAGAGAAGATAAACAATTTCATTAATGCACCGATGGATTGCTGTCATCCGACACCGGAATATCAGGAGGAATTTCTTGATATAGAAAACGCAGAAGGAAAGGCGGACAGATTGCTTTTATTGCATATATATTCAAGCGTAGACAGAGTTATCAGCACATCAAACGGTTCTGTTTTTCTGCGGATTGGCGACCGCAAAAGAGAATTAAAGGGTGATGATTTACGAAAATTGGAGTATAGCAAGGGTTCCAGACATTATGAGGATGAATTGAATTATGATGCAAAGATTTCAGACCTTGATGAAGAATTAATCAAACAATACAAAAAAATTCTTGGGAATCTGGATATTCCGACAGAGCAGTTATTATCTTCAAGAGGTTTTATGAGGGAACAAAATGGAGATAAATATCTGACAAATGCGGCTGTATTATTGTTTGCATGGAATGTATATCAGTTTTATCCGAATTGCAGAATCCGCTTTGTGCGTTATGATGGAACATCTGCCGGTGTCGGTACACAGATGAATATTATAAAAGATGTAAATATTGAATATCCAATCTTGAAAATTGTAGATGAAGCTAAAAAATTTATAGCTGCGCAATTAAGAGAGTTTACTTCCTTAGATACAGAAACAGGAAATTTTAAAACGGTAGATGAATATCCACCGTTCGCTTGGGCAGAGGGGATTGTGAACGCAGTTGCTCATCGTGAATATGCTATGGAAGGCAAATATATCAAAGTTACCATGTATGATGACAGGCTGGAAATTGAAAGTCCCGGCAAATTACCTAATATTGTAACGATTGATAATATCAGAAATACAAATTTCTCACGGAATCCCCGCATGGCACGTGTATTAGCCGATTTTGGCATAGTAAAAGAACTGAATGAGGGTGTAAAACGTATCTACTCTGATATGGCAGATTATTTTCTTGATGCACCGGAGTATTCAGAGCCAAGCGGACAAACGGTCAAATTGGTTTTAAGAAACAATATTATTGCAAGAACAGCAAGGCAGACGGAAACTGCTGAAAAGAAAATGGCGGAATATTGGGATAAGCTGGATGCAATTGAGAAAGATATTGTAACAATTATGGGAAGTAGAAACTGCATCACAGCAACTGAATTATCTGTGATGGTAAGCAAAACACGAAGGACTGTCAATAAAAAAATTAATCATTTGTTGGAAATGGAAATTATAAAAATGAATGGCAACAAACATGATCCGACATTGACATATTCGCTGGACATATAGTTCGCAGTAAATTCGCAGTAGTTCGCAGTTATATGAAAAAATTCATAAATTTATGATTTTTGCAGTATTTAGAGGTGTGGAACTTAGGAAAATGAAGTTCGCAGTAAATTCGCAGTAGTTCGCGGTTGATTGGAGAAGAAGTAAAAAAACCGTGATAACACCATGATAACAAAAATTTACAAAACGTCAGATACGAGGTGCATATCAAAGAAAAAAACATTGAAAAAGCCCTGAAAATCATTCCAAAACATAGTAATTCCTATAACAGAAAACCGTGAGGGTGGACGTACAGTAGGGTCTGGTCGTGTGGCTACGATTATTGAGTAATCAGTAAAAAGCTAGATTTTATGGGGCTTTCCGGGAAATCGGGAAGCCCTTTTTGAAACTTTGCAACAGTGAAAAAGTGTGAAGTGGTGCCAAAACGGTGCCATAAAAAAGAACTCCAATGAAATTTAGCATCGCTTTCATCGGAGTTTGTCTTTTTACCAACCTTTTATTTGCTTTACCTGTTCTGCCCGCTCTTTGTCTTTGTGGTACTGTAACTTAAACTGTATTGTTTCCACTACTTCCTTTCTTGCTTCATCGTCTAGCTGATAAAATGAAGTCAACAGATTATCCACATCGGGCATACTATTTTTCCCAAACAGATACATAAGTGGATATAGGGAGTTTTTCAGATATACCTTTACCCGGTTTCCGTCAAGAGCACCATTCAGTCCATCGGGAAGTGTGGGATATATTTCTTCTTCAGTAATAGCGCCGGAGAATGGACTGGCGGCGCATATTTCATTCACATCAATTTCTAATTCATTTGCCAACCGCAAGGCAAAGTCAAATCGGATATTGGAATCCTTTTGAATAATAGAATATAGTGTTGTAGCACTAATTCCAGTAGCCTTTGCAATCTGCCGGACATTTGTATTCTTACTGTCAAGTATTTCTTTCAGTTTCTTTCCATCGCCCATAGTGACCTCCTATTTTCATATGCTGAATAATTACGAAAAGCATAAATCTTATTTATCATCATACCACATATACGAAAAACATAAAAGAGGAAAATAGAAAAAATGTAAATACGAGATTCGTAAAAATATTTTTACGAAGTATTGACATGACTTGTATAAGGTGTTAATATGAATATACGAAAATCGTACAACAAATAAATACAACTGTTGTAACGAAATTCTAAAAGAGGAAAGGAGGACAAACGTGTGGCGAACTACCGTTATATGATGAGTGCGGAAGATATAGCCAAAGAGTTAAATTGTTCAAAATCTCATGCCTACAAGATTGTAAAAGAACTGAATAAGGAACTTGCAGGACAGGGGTATATTACAATGGCAGGACGTATTCCGAGGGCGTTTTGGGCAAAGAAAATGTACGGTTATGAGTTATCAATAAGCTAAGGAAAGGGGCGTGACAGTATGGCTTATAAGGAGAAAGACACGAAAAAGTGGTCGGCGCAATGGTTTGAAACAACCGCTAAGGGAGAGAAGAAAAAGCGGAGAAAGAGAGGGTTTGAAACAAAAAGAGAAGCGTTAGAGTATGAGCGGCAAAAGAAATTAAGCAGTAGCCGAAGCATGGATATGAAGTTGAGTGAATTTATGGAGGTCTATTTTGAGGATAAGCAGAATGAATTGAAAGACCGCACCATGAAGAATAAACGGTATATGATGGAGCAACACATTATTCCGTACTTTGGCGAACAGATGTTAAGTGAGATTACCGCTTCACAAATCATACAGTGGCAGAACGAAATGCAGACAAAGGGATTTTCAGAAAGCTATTTAAGAATGATACAAAATCAGTTGACCTGCATATTTACTCATGCGTCACGCATTTATGATTTACACACAAATCCATGTAAGAAAGTGAAGCGCATGGGAAATTCCGATTCAAGGAGTTTGGACTTTTGGACAACAGAGGAATATCAGAGATTTATTCAGACGATAGAACCGGGAACACGATACTATTTAATCTTTGAAATCCTCTTTTGGACGGGCTGTAGGATTGGCGAATTATTAGCTTTAACAAAAGGCGATATTAGTTTTGAAAATAGCCAAATCAGCATTACCAAAACGTATTATCGCACTGGCAGGCAGGACGTTATTACAGAACCGAAAACAAAGCAGTCAGTAAGAACTGTTGAAATCCCGGAGTTTTTGAAAAAGGAAATTAAGGATTTTGTTGACGGTCATTACGGTATGCCGGATAGTGAAAGACTTTTCCCAATCGTGCAGGAAGCAGTACAGCATAAAATGAAACGTCAGATAGCAAAAGCCGGAGTAAAAAATATCCGGGTACATGACCTTAGACATTCTCATGTGGCGTACTTAATCAATAAGGGCATAGAACCGCTGTTGATAAAAGAGAGGGTAGGACACAAGGATATTCGGATTACACTGAATACCTACGGACATTTATATCCTAATCAGCAACGGAGAGTAGCGGATTTACTTGATAACGAAAAAGGAAATAGCCCCGACAGCGGCAACTGTTAGGGCTGTGATAACTGGAAAACCTCTGTTATCAACCTCACAATATCAGTATAGCAGAGGTTTCTTCCAGTGGCAACGATTTTTCGGAAATGGAGGGCATTATGGAAGAAACAAAAATCGAATTGCAGTTGATTAAATTATCGGAGATACAGTCGCAGGAAGTGTCTTGGTTATGGTTTCCGTTTATCCCTTATGGCAAGCTGACAATCATTCAGGGCGATCCGGGGGACGGAAAGACAACCTTTATACTGAATATAGCGGCGAAACTGTCTAAAGGAGAA
>JAAZZQ010000001.1 GCA_014239155.1 Lachnospiraceae bacterium
TACAGGAGTTCCGGTTTGCATTAAGCGGACAGATACGGGAACAGGTATTTTATGTCATTTTCGTGAAAAATATCGAAACCCACATAAAATCAAATGCAATGATGAATGCCTTAAAACAAGTGCTTCAGAAGCAAGGGTATCCTAATCAATGAGAGTAACCGAACTGTCAGCTCTGGAAACCTGCTCATCGGTTTCCGCGTTGTATGCAAGGGTCCTCATCATCGATAAGTGCGTGGCCTGCTTTTCGTCAAACATTTCCGTATGCTGTCCAAAAAAGCATCTTATCCCTGCCTTTTACAAGGAAAAGACGCTCAAAAATAATGAATGTCTTTCCCTCAAGGTCATTGGTGCTGAATGTGAATCGGATTTTTTTCCCGTATCCCGTACCGTTGCTGCTCTCTTTCACGGTAAACTCGCCCATTGTTGCAGTAACCGGACCGCCCATGCCGGGAAGCAGAAGTGGTTCCATCGTGTCGGTATCCATTATGACACCCTCAGTAACGTATTTATCGGTAGTACTCACCCCACTGAATGTAATGATATCTACAATATCCGTCATCGTATCAGCAAGTGTAACATTTGTATTCGTATAATAGTCATACGCTGATGTGGAAACGGCCGGAACAAAGAACGACTCTTCTTTGTCCGCCAGATCTTTGTTGTGTTCCACAATCTTTACGGGGACATCCACCGTTGATGCGGTCATTGTATCGTATCTGGCCGATGTAAAGTAAAGTTCTGTGCCAACTGAATACTTATATCCCACAAGTTTCGTTGCGTCAAACTTAAGCGGTATCTGCCCGCTTGAGGTCATGAGAACAAACGTAACATGCTCCACAAGTTCCTGCCTGTCACTGATTATTACGGGTTCCCCTGTTTCAGTGTCATAGATCTTTCCGACAACCCTGTAGGATTTTCCCGGTATCACGTTTGCATATCTTACCATATCCGTAATACTTGCATTTACACATCGGAACGATTTATGGTTATCAGCATGAAATAAAATGACATGGGACCGGTATCCAGCGGTCTTTTTCCATTTCTGCCATCCTAACGGTATTTTTACCTGCTTCTAAAACATTTGCCTAAATCAGATCCAGCAGTGCCCGAACCTGCTCACAGGCATCCCTTTTCACCAGCGCGATTTCCTCCTCATCCTCCAGCCCCAGAAAATCCACAACATCTTTCGGGCCTGAATGGTCTGTGGACGCGAATTTCCCGGTCAGTTTCTCCTTCATCTCCTGCACCAGCTTTCTGTTTCCGGACGGCTGGAACTCCTTTGCCAATTCCATTATGCCACCTTTGCAATGTTTCAGAAGGAAATATATGTCATAGGCATCTTTGGCTTTTCCCCTCCCCATTGCCGCCGTCTTCATGATCAGAAAGGGAACCACAGCGACTACACTGACATTTGCTGTATCCATAGCCCCATCCGGGCGCTTTGCCTCCACACGGATCTTCTGCGGAGGGAAATCAAAAGCGAAATTTCCCCCTGTGGCTTTTAATGCCTTAACCCCCTGCACATGCTGGCTCCTTTTCTTTGGCTGGGTTCCGCCGTACATTCCCGCAAGGATGTCAACATCCACATCATACGGGACTCCATCCACTTCCACGGTCTTGACAAACGAGAAATATTTATCCGGATGCTCCCTATATCCGCTGCCCTGTAATATCCTCGCCATATTCTGATACCCCTCATCATGCAGCGCCAGATGGTTGATCAGGACATCGACATCCACACTGCCTATATGACCCTCGCCCGGGAACATCAGATCAGGGACCCAGCCGCCTACAATGCGTATATCTTCCTCATATTCCCTGAAAATATTGACCAGCTCCACCAGAATCCTGTGGGCCGCTTCTTTCTGCCCCTCCGAGTAATCAATGCTGCTCTTCAAATTTTCATCCTTTATCATCTGATGATCTCCTTCTTCAGTACGGCTTCCGCCATCTCCTCGCCACGCCCCCTTAACTGCAGGCTGTCCAGGTAAACCTGCAGCGGAGACACCACCATATCCCCCTTGATGATCCGGCATCCCTTTATATAGGAATCATTTTCTAAGGGAAAAATGACCACATTGGCACCGCTGTCCACCTCTTTTATCCCCAGATACCCCACTGCCTCCTGTATATCCTCCGGGGCCATATACAGATGGACTTTACTGTACCGGACCACCGGCGCATACCGTACCCCGCCGGAGATTCCTGTAAGATAACTGTCTATCCCCATATCCTGTTTCAATTTCCGGAGTTTCCCTTCCAGGACAGAAGGGCTGTCCAGACTGTAGCAGGAATAGGAAAATACCTCTTTGCCGCCATAGATCCTGCCCCATTCCTCTAAAACCAGTCCGGGTTCTGAAACCGCATACCCTTCTGCTGTTTTCACTGCCCAGGCATTCCTTACCAAAAACCCCATCACCTTGGATACCTGGCCGATACTGCAGCCAACCTTTTCCGACAGGTGCTTCAGCTTCCACACTTTACCTGTATCTTCAAAAAGCTCCCGCAGGATCAGGGAAGAAACCACAGATGACCTCTCAAATATGGAAACCGCACTGTACTGCTTTGGCTGCGGATTCTTATTCCCCCGCTCGGACAGGTAAATGGAATGCCCCACAAACAGGCAGTTCCCTGCATGGTCAAAATATCCAATCCCGTTTTCTTCACAGATCTGCGCTGTCCTGTCCGATATATATGGCGATATTAGGATAAAGGCTCCCGCATCCTTTTTTCTCTTTTCAATCAGCTGCATGACCGTTGACGGGAATGCCTGCTGTATGAAGCAGGCATATATCCTGAACTCAAAACCGTCATCCATTTCAACAGATGCCACGAACCCGTCCTCTGATCTTCTGTCCACTTCATATTTCTGGATATTGGGAAGCTTGAGGAACTTGTTTTCTACACATTCCATTCCTTTTCGGACATCGTTTTTCACTTAAATCACCGCTTTCACTCTTATAGTGAAACATATTATATCAGTGAAACTGTAGAAAGTCAATCTTTTCCCGGCTGCTGATAGTGTAACTTTACTTGGGGGATGTATTAGCAATCCTGACACTGGCCTCTTCCAAATGCAAACGATTCCGGCAAGGAGGTTCTGATTTTTTCCTCAAACGTTATATTAACTAATATCTTCACTAACACACTTAAAACTATCAAAAGGTGGTTTTTAAATAAGTTATCCACAATATCCACAATATCCACAAAACTATCAAAAGGTGGTTTTATTCCTATCAAAAGGTGGTTTTTAAGACATAAAAGTCCAGTAAAATCAAGGGGTTCAGCTGGGGGAAGTATAAAGTAATAAAATAATATAAGTATCATCTTTATCTATCTATTAGAAAATCAGCCAAATATAAAACTATCAAAAGGTGGTTTTTAATGATAAAACATATTTATAAAAAAACGTACTGCATAAATATGTCTCCCACTCTTAACACAATCGTAGGATAAAGTATACATAGTTATCCGTTCTATTTCCTTCACGGCAACATCTAAAACTTTTTCTTTAAAATTACTAATTCGTTCAAATTTATCTTCACAGGAACACGCTTCCCTGATTTCCTGTATAGTCAATAGAATACTGGTCCCTTCTTTTGGAATATATTTCATGATTGATTCCTTCATGATTAATTCAAATATCCGTATCGCATAGACAGATTTCATCGCCAAGATGCTATCAAGTTGATATTGCGTATATTTTTCTTGCAGATTTAATAAAAAAGGTTTTAAGAGTGGATTCATTTGAGCAATAAACCCAATACCTTTTTTGTATGCGCAAACTGTTACCCATGGTATTTTCACAAATTCTCCCAATTCATGATCTTTTATGCTTACTGGATTACTTAATATATCATCTGTAATACTATCCATGTCTCGATAAAGGTTATCTGTACTGATACCAAGAAGTTTCGATAATCTGGGAATTGATATGCAATATGATTTAAATTCATCATCTTGCGGGGTAATCTGCATAATTAAGGTTCTTAATATTTTAGCAGAATTTAATTTTAAATTTTGTTTTCCACTAATTAATTTATTTGCCTGTACAACATAATTGTGGACATTAATATTCATATTCAAACATATTTGTCCTGTTATGGTTTGATATTCTTTTTTGCTCATTAAAAAGTATCCTTTCAAAATCATTAGTATATTTCATTTTTATGTACTTGTTTACATTAACACAATAACCCCCAAACTTCAATATGGTGGTTTATATGATTCAATAGAAAACACAAGGATTTCTATCAAAAGGTGGTTTTTGACCAACCAATACTTATAAAAAAGAATCTGTTACAAAAATAAAAAAATTCCTATCAAAAAGTGGTTTTTAATTTTCAATGCTTAATTTTTTCAAAGCTCTATAGCGCAACAAAAACTAATATTAAACAAAACAGATTCTTAGTAGATACTTCACCGTTTCGCTGTAAGGTATTTAATATTAAAAATAGTATGAATTGATTTGTATACTGGACAATAGAAAACTATCAAAAAGTGGTTTTTCAGGATAATTATTCTTTAAGAAGCAGTCCCGGTAAAGCAAACAAACTCTTTAAAAAACCCGTCCTTCGCAGAACCGAGCGTGTAGATTTTCCATATTCGATTCCTTGCAAAGTTAATTATTCAATAGTTCTCATTCATACACATTTACATAAATTTTAGGTGCTGCCGAAGAGTATACTATTAACATGTTGTTAAAATCTTCAACAGTTCCTCAATGCTGCCCTTTATGTTTTTTACGCTGTCCGTAAAAAATACCAGCCTGTTCTGAAGCA
Organism: Lachnospiraceae bacterium; assembly: GCA_014239155.1. Lineage (GTDB taxonomy): Bacteria > Bacillota > Clostridia > Lachnospirales > Lachnospiraceae > COE1. The sequence goes on from JAAZZQ010000001.1 coordinate 4,782, forward strand.
GTCTGTTAAAAATAAAAATGCCAGCAGTGTTCCCCTTGTATTTTTCATTCCGCATGCCGCCACGAAATAGGCATCTTGTCCATGCTGGATATGTATCACTGTATTTTCAATAAACTTTGTCTTCTTTCCAGCATCAGGACTACGGAAATATTGAATTCTTACATGGCGGGTATCACTTCTTCCTCACTGGTACGTTTTTCCAACTACGTTTCCCTTATCATCTATGATCTCAGCAGTGAATTTTACTTTCATTAAGAATGCTTCTTTATTTATTCTATGATCTTATGATGATTATAACATAATTGATGAAATATGAATACTGATTTTTGATTGCAAAACCTATACTATATTCCAACCACACAGGTGGAAATATTTTCTTGTATCAATTTGAGAAAATTTAATCTAAACTCATGGTTTATAAGGGATTCAGGCGTTATCAAAATTAATTTAGACCCTCTGAATATGCTAAATTAATCCTTTCAGTTTTAGTTTTATAATAATTATTATCCTTCGTTTCAGTGAATTATTTATATTAAATTTATTGTTATATAATTCCGGATAGTGTAAAATGCAATTAAATCCTATATAAAATTAGTCTCAAATTCTCAATTTGATACAAATGTTAAAATTCCTTGTATTTTCAAGGCATTTAGGGTTTATGACAACAAAATTATGGATTACTGTGAGGTACAAAAATGGCAAAAGTAATAATGATTGGAAATCAAAAAGGCGGCGTTGGAAAAACAATGGTTTCCCATGAACTGAGTGCTTTGTTTGTAAGGCGTGGAAACAAGGTACTGGGAATTGATACTGATGGACAACGTGATTTTTCCAGATATAGTGATATTTCGTTTGCAAAGAGAATCCCTACAATACGGGATATACTTTTAGAAATCAAGGATATTAAAACACAATCTGCATTTGGAAATGAGCATACTTCTGAATCTGATTATGATGATTTCGAAGATGAAACTGATGAAGATATTATTGACAAAGCAATACAGAACACTAAAGAAGGATATGACATCATCATTGCTTCCAAAAAACTGGCAAATGCCTCTGCTGATTTTGGAGAACCAAACGACATTTATTTGCTTCAAGATTTAATAATGTCGCTTTCTGATGATTATGACTATATTATCATTGACTGCGCTCCCGCACGGAGCCCTCTTTTATATATGAGTTATGTTGCATCAGACTACTGTATTTGTATTGCTGAATCGGACGAAGGCTCTCGGGAAGGTGTGCGGCAGACATATACAGATATTGCCTTACTAAAAGAGAAAAATACTGCCAAAGTAGTTATGCTTGGTACATTGCTAAATAAATACAAGGACGCAAATGTACAAGTGGAACAATATCAGGCATTATGTGATCTTGGCGTTACTACAAATGCAATGCCCTTTGATACTGCCATTCCACTTGGGGTAGCAGCAATTGAAGCGAACAACAAACATATGTGTGTGTATGAATATATGAAATCTGGAAACAGGGAAGCAAAAAAGAAATCAAAATCATTGATTGACCAGTTTGAAAAGTTGGCTGATGAGATTGAAACACGGATAGCAGGATTTGAAAAAAGTAATGCTGATGATGCAAATTTACAAAATTAGAGAAAGGTATGGTTGTTAATATGGCAAAATCAAACAGACTTGGTAATATTAAAGCAAAATACATTACTGATTCAAAACAGGCTGGACCAGTTCAGGTGAACCACCAGGATGTTAGTAATGACGAAGAATCCAGTCCGCTGGCTGACCTTGTAAATCAGATTCAGGTAAAGTATGACATTGATAAAATTTATTATGGAAATCCTGATGAGTTTAAATTGTATCCTAACGAAAAAATTCGCCTGAAACCACATACTGGCGATAAGAAAGAATTACTGAGGGAATCTATAAAAAAGGATGGTGTACTTGATCCAGCACTTGTCTGGATAAAAGATGGTGAAAAAATCATTCTGGCTGGCCAGAACAGGAACATAATCTGTAAAGAAGAAAACATAAAACTTCCTTATATCATTAAGGAGATACAGGATTCAAGACAGGCAGACAGAATTGTGGTAGTGACAAACCTCCATAACAGACAGCATAACGAAATGCTTCCCAGCGAACTATGCAGCATGCTGTCATGTCTGATTGATTCTTATGATAATGATATTTATAAAGGTGACATCATAAAGGACATTGGCAACGAATTTAAACTGGAACGCAACCAGATATATAGGGTACTCAGTTTCAGGAAATTGATACCGGAATTATTAAAAATGCTTGATGATAAAAGGATGCCATTGTATGCTGGATATACTTTGGCTTCTATAAGCATAGAAAAACAAAGTGTCTTAAATGATTTTATTCAGGATAATAGTATAGAAAAAATAAGCAAAAAAAATGTTGATGCTCTAATGGCAAGACCGGAAGCTCCTTGGGATATAACTTTTCTGCGAAGATCTTTTGGATTGGAAATATCTGAAAAAAAACGAACCCGGAAGAATACAATTATAGAAAATGCCCAGATTCAGAAATATCTTTTTAAGGAAGAGGAAAATAAAATACAAGATACTGTAATTGATACTTTAAGTATGCGTTATCAGATCTACAAAAAGATGGAAGAACATAATATGGAATATTCAGAGAAAGAAGTTATGATTGCCATTGAACAATATCTTAAAAATAAATAAGAATATGGTATATTTTAATTTCGTAACCAGCTTTGACGCTTAAAAATTCTTCGTAAAAACCTCCCATTTCATGAGAAAATGTGAGTTAATAGAATTAACAAACTATTTTTTCGCATACCCATAAAGGGAAGGAGGTCTTACTATAAAGATAAAAGCTAAAATTTAAGCATTAAAGCTAGACACAATTCTTTCTTATTTGCTTAAAATGATGATATCATATATACTAATATTAAAGGATGAATTCACGCATTGAGGGAGGTTTGAATATGAATAAGAAACCTGTGGTAAATATAGGTGTACAACAATTTGACAAGCTAAGGAAACAGGGCTCATTTTATATTGATAAGACAGATTTTATCAGGGAATGGTGGGAAACTGGTTCAGATGTGACACTGATTACACGCCCGCGTCGTTTTGGCAAAACCCTGAACATGAGTATGCTTGAATGTTTTTTCTCCAGGAAATATAAGGATAGAGCTGATTTGTTTGAGGGGTTGTCAATATTCGGAAATGATTCAGATAAGGAAAAGTATAGAAACCTGCAGGGTAAATTTCCGGTAATATTCCTGACTTTTGCAAACATCAAAGCTGCCAGGTTTCCAGAGATGGAAAATAAAATAACAGAAGCGATTGCCAGTTTATATGAAAATAACAGATATCTGTTGGAGACAGACTGTCTGAGTGAAAATGAGAAAGAATACTATAAGAACATAAAAATAGGAATGCCTAGTGACATTGCCGTGGGTGCTGTTCACCAAATGGCATGTTTCATGCAGCGTTATTATAAGGAAAATGTGATCATCATCCTTGACGAATACGATACACCAATGCAGGATGCATGGCTCTCAGGGTACTGGGATAAGGCAGTTAATTTTTTCAGCAGTTTTTTCAATGCTACATTTAAGACGAATCCTTATCTTGAACGTGGTATGATCACTGGAATAACACGGATTGCCAAGGAAAGTATCTTTACTGGAATGAATAATCTTAAAGTTGTGACTACAACTTCTGACAGGTATGCAACGGCGTTCGGGTTTACAGAGAAGGAAGTTTTTGATGCGCTTGATGACATGGGATTTGGCTGTGAAAAGAAAGAAGTAAAGAAGTGGTATGATGGATTTACATTTGGCAACTGCACAGATATCTATAATCCATGGTCAATAGCATCTTTTATTGAAAATAATGGAAAGTATGAAAATTACTGGGCAGACACAAGTTCAAACGGGCTTGTGAACTCATTGGTTCAGACTGGAATTCCGGGAATCAAGCAGACAATGGAGGCGCTCTTGCAGGGAAAAAGCTTTGAGACAGAGCTTGACGAAAAAATTGTTTTTGACCAACTTGACGGCAGTGCCAGTGCAGTATGGAGCCTGCTGCTTGCGACTGGCTACCTGAAAGTTCTGGATCTGAAATATGTGGGTGAACGCAAAAAGAAAGTATATACATTGGCACTCACAAACATGGAGGCCGAGAGCATCTTTGAGAATATGGTAAAGAGCTGGTTTGGCGGAAATACCGAGACATATTACAATGAATTTATCAATGCACTCTTAAATGATAATGTCCGCAAGATGAACACCTTTATGAATAAAGTAGCGTTGAATACATTCAGCTCATTTGACAGCGGAAATAAACCATCGGAACAGACAGAACCCGAACGGTTTTATCATGGATTTGTTCTTGGAATGGTTGTAAACATGGCGGGGACATATATCGTGCGCTCAAACCGTGAGAGCGGGTACGGTCGCTATGATGTTATGTTAGAACCTGTTGACAAGGAAGGAAAGGCATTTATTTTCGAATTCAAGGTACTCGATCCAGATGAGGATGAAGCTACTCTTGAGGACACCCTTGCTGCGGCACACCGTCAAATCGTGGAGAAAAAGTACGAGGATGAGCTTGTTTCACGTGGTTTCTCGCCTAGGAAAATACGCAGTTATGGTTTTGCATTCAAGGGAAAAGAATGTCTTATAGGATAGCCTTTCAATGTATCAAAGAACAGATCTCCAATTTGATAGTATAGCTATTTTTTAGGTTATTGGATTATCTCTTAGACACAACGCCTGCAGTGATAGCTGCAGGCGTTTTTTTGACGACAAGAAAAGTCACAGACTTCACTATGATTGTCATATTGGAGCGGTAATTACCGCATACCGCAAAAAGTGATATGAACTCAGTCAATAGATTCCTGTTTAATCAATAAAATAGCTCATTGGTCAATTCTGTCCCTTGTTGATTTAGACAATAAATGGTAAAATAATACAAAATATTCTTGTGTAAAATGACAATGGTAGTAATATGTAATAAATAAAGTATTTGGTTAGAATGTGATAATGGAAAGTGACTGATAATCAGGAGTTATCTATTATAATTCAATTTAAATAAAACGTAGTTTTATTTAAATTGTTTATCCTGCCTTTGAGTATTCTTGGACGAGGTCTAGTGGCGCATGTTTCCTTATCACACGCATGGGAAGCTTTCTGGTTTACAATTTTCTAATACAATCTTGCTAATGTCATCTTTGGTAAGATCCATGTCTTCAAGCTTGTAAAATCAGTGATATAGAACAAGAACATTATTAATTTCATGAAAATATTGGCGAATCCTGTTTTCCAGGTTCTCTTTATTTAAAACTCTAATGCTATTCAGCATCTGTTTGGTAAGCCGACTGAAAAAACTTTCCACCACATTTAGCCAGCAACCTTGTGTTGGTGTACTAATGTTGAATACCATGATTTTTTAAAGTAAAAATAAGGATTATACTAATGAAAAAAGCAAAGACACAAAATAGACCTGTCAATGATGATCATGTAGAATTGAAAGATTTGCTTGCCATGTACTGGAGTTATTATGAATTTTATACAGATCAGCATCTGCGGATTTTTAATTACTTTATTACAATAAAGATAGTGTTGTTCGGGGCATTTTTTCACAAGGTAGTGTAAAAAATTTTGTGTCTTTGGTAAAAATGACTCCTTTTGGGTAAGATTCAAGACATGAAAATCTTATTGAAAAGGAGTATTTTTATGCCGGTAGCAAAGGAACATATTAAATGGTCGTTGTACTAGGCTGTGCTAATTTGAGAATGCAACTCCCTAACCGAAGACCAAAAGCTGCTTAATCAGCAGAAATATTGGCGATTTGGGTATTTTTTACCCATTATCACCGTTAAAGTGCCGTAAAAATCAAATTTATAAAGTTTATCTTGACAAAAATTTGATGCTAATTGAAAGTCTACTTTCTCGCAACAAATCTGCGAGGTATTTGCCCTAGCTTCGTTTAGTTTGTTGCGCAGCAGAGCTGCGGGAAATTAAATCCTGAGTGATTAAAAAACAGATTGAAGTGTAAAGTGAATGTAAGGAGATAGATAAATGGCAATTACTTTTCAAAATATTATGGATTTTGCAACAGTGAATAGAGAGAACTATGAACAATTGAAGCAACAAATTCAATGTAAAATGGTGATTCCTTTTGTTGGTGCAGGGCTTTCGGCATGTGTGTATCCAGGTTGGAGAGAAGTGTTAGAGATAATAGCCGAAGATGTTATGGATCCCACTATAAAGAATACTGTTTTAAGTCTGTTGTCAGATGAATATGTGAGGGAACATGATGATGCATTGGAGCAAGCAGCAAAATATTTAGAGGATGCTTGGACAAAAAGTGTGTTCGATAATAAGTTGTATCGTATCTTTTCACCTGAAAAATTAGAAAAGTCAGAGGTAAAGGAAATATTGTACAAGCAGGCAGTAATTGTACTTCCAAAGTTGTTTCCACAGGGTGTGGTACTTACTACCAATTATGATCATGTATTGGAGAAGGTTTATAGAATATATGGAAGAGGGCTTCAAGCATGTGATGTACTCCATGTAGAACGTCTAAATAGAGAATTGAGAGAGATGTCATCAGAAGCACTTTTGATCAAGCTACATGGAGATGTGGATGAAGTAGCTACATCTGTCATTTTGAATAGAGAGAGTTATGATAGAGCTTATCAGGATGGCAGTCCTTTGATTGTAACACTTAATAAGTGTTATGGCATGAAAAGCATGTTGTTTTTGGGGTGCAGTTTAGAACATGACAGGACGATGGATGAGTTGCAAAAAACATTGGAGCCAGGCAATATCCATTTTGCTATTTATTCCTGCAAAGGAGATGGAAAAACTTTGCAAAATATTGTCAAGAATATGGGAAAAAAGAATATTTTACCAATTTTATATCCCGATAAACAGTATGTATGTGTGAGACTGATATTGGAACAATTATTAATGGAATTAAATCTGAATCAGTATCGCCAGCTTCCAGTCAAATTGCGGGAGTATGGGAATGAATTAGTGAATCTTGCAGAGTGTCTTGTGCCAGAGATGAGAGCATCAACTTTTTGTGGCAGAGATAAAGAGTTAGGAAAATTGTTAGATTTCTGTTTAAAAAGAAATGACAGTTTTTTATGGTGGGCGGTGACAGGAGAAGGAGGAGTAGGAAAGAGCCGGATTGCAGTTGAATTGTCCATTTGTATGAGGAAAGGGGGATGGAATGTTTTCTTTTTAAAAAAATATAGTGATTATACATCTCTTGATTCATCAAGCAAACAGAATGGAAAAAATACTTTATATATTCTAGATCGAGTAATAGGATATGAAGAACAAATCGGAAAATGGATGGAGGAAAGATATCGTGAATCTAAAGGGACGATAGTCAGAATCCTACTTGTAGAACGCCAAAACACGAATTTATTTCAGAACGGATGGATAGAACAGGTTCAATATGGTGTAGAAATGCCAGGGATTTTAGAAGAATGTTGCTATAATCATCAAATGTTAGAACTTTATCCTATGGATAAAAAAGATATTAAGAATTTAATAGTTTCATATGGAAATATAAGTGAGGCAGATTTTTCGTCTGCGGATGAAATATTGAAGCAATTGGAGAAAATAGATCCTAGCAAGATGAGACCATTATATGCTATTTTGTTGGTGGAAGTCTGGAAAAGAGAGAAATTGAATAAGATGGACACACGGAACAAGCTTTTAGAGTATATATGGAAAGCAGAATCTGCCAGATACCAAACTTACTTTCTTAATCTATGCAGAAGTATGCCCATTGAAGCAAAAGCACGAACCAAAGTATACTTAGAGTTAAAATTGGCAGCAACTTTATTAAATGGTTTGGAATGGAGCCAGATTCAAAAACATTTTGTAAAGGAATGGGAATGTATTGCAGATAAGGAGTGTATCAGAAAAATGATTATTAGCAATCTGGAGGAAAGCCAGGAAAGAGGAATCGTTACCTTGCAACCGGATGTACTGGCTAATTACTATATCCTTAGGGAAGCTACAGAAAATATGTCCGCTTTTGAGCACATATTTATAAAATGTTGGGATATAAACAGCATTGAATGTTTTACAAGAATCATAAATGTTATTTCTGACTTCCCTGAAAAACTTAATTTTTTAAAGCAGGTGATTAATATGTCACTTAATCTAAATAAGACGCAACAAATTAATGTGTATGGGTTGTTGATGGTTGACTATGCTTTATTAAGCAAAAATTTATCAGATATGCAAGAAACTACATGGAAACTAATGGATTTGATGGCAAAAGAAAAGAAGAATGTGGGTTTAAAATATTCATATGCAATATGTGTTACAGAACTTTGCTGTGGAATTGATTCTTTTGAAGAAAAGTGGAAATATTTTAAAATTCTTTTGAATTTGAATAATATTCAAAATGGAAAAGAGAAGAACAGATCTGATATGATGATGTTTTCGAATATGATGGGAAGATGCCTTGTGAGCTGTTATGAAATATATTTGACAGAATCAGAATTTCAGAAAGTTGAAAGAGAACGAAAGAAACTGCTATTAGAAATTAGACAGTTACATCCATTGTATTTTTATATGCTAGGTGCCTTATTTGGAAGAACACTTCTGACGTTTTTTTTAACCCAGAATAGTATCAATATTGATTTACTGGTTTCTTTGTTGAAAGAACTTTTAGCAAAAATCCATGTAGATGAGAGTGTTAGGCTAATATATATTCATAATTATATGACGGGGCTGTTACTTCAACTGGAAAAACAAACAAATAATAAAAAATTAAAGCGAATATGGTATCAGATTGATGGATTATTTCACAAAGAAGCTGTGCGGCTGATGGAGAGGGTAGGGAATACACAATACTTTTTGCCAGTTGTATATACTGAATGGAAATTTAGTGAGAAAAGTTTAGAATTGATAGTACGCAATATCTATGAAAACAATGAAAATATGGTTGAAAATATAGTAGGAAAAGAGTCCCAAATAAATGCGGCAATGGCAATTTATTATTTTTATGATCTCTCAATGGTTTGTTTTATGTTCAGAGCGAATGATGAAAGTGCATTAGAATTATTAGAAAGGCTGAAATACCGATATATAAATGCAAAGGAAAATAGGAAAGATTACGAAGCAATTTTTTATTCCCGAGGATTGGCGGTTATATATAATAAATATGCTAGTCAGTTTTATTGTGACAAATTACAAATTTCCGCTGAACATATAAAATTATTTCAGACATGGGAAAATGAAGTGAAAACAATAAAAGATACATTTTGTTCGGATCAGATTCATAAGAATTGGATAGAAGTCCTAACAACTTCAACAATTGTGGAGCAAGATATTAAAGTATTAAGAAACAAAGTGAAGATTATAAAGGCGGAATATGAGGCAAGTAAGAAAAAAAAGTCCGATGATATTAAAACACTCCGTTACCAATACAGCATGGCGCTTAGCAATTTATGCAAAGAGTCTAAAAAACAGTTAGAATGTAAAGAAATTATTAGTCAACAATGGATATTATATGATGAAAGTGATTTAGACCCTCAGGAAAAAGAAAAAATACTGTGGGAAATTGCTAAAACAATAAATAATACTGTTAAAAATGCGAACAGTTTGGAAGAATGCCAGATGTATTCAAAGGAGATTCAAAAAATTTCGCTGTTTGATTGTATTCATAGTGAAGAAATAAAAGAAAGTATTTTGTTGGAATATGGAAAGTCTTTGGTAAATAGTTTTCCACAGATTCCATCGGATATGAAGGATCTGAGAAAAGCATATCTCAGAGATTTGGAATTTTTATATTTGGACTCACAAAAAAGAAATTCAGATTTACAAGACAAATTTCGCATCAGATGGATACTTGGATTAAATAATGCAGCAGCAAGTTGTGCGAATGAGGATGAGAAACGGGAATATTTGACAAAAAAAGATGAATTGATGCACTAAATATATGTCATTTTTTGTAGAACTCTAAATTAGGATATGACTGTAGCATAAACCGCCCTTTCGCCTTACAGCCCGGTGAAGACAGGGCGTACACCAATCTGCCAATAACAGGTGTCCCCCATATAACCATGTCAATTGTGGCACTGCAAATAATATCAAGGTTATGGAATTAATTTACAAGTACCGCAACGCATCCTTCTGGATATCAGATGTCACAGAGGAGGAACACCTGCCTGTCCAGCTCGATACCATCTATGGCACCACACACCCTTTCAGCGGTAATTTCCAGTTTCATCTGCCTTTGTCCCAAATCTGATAGTCCAGTGGGACAGAAAGATAACGTATGAAACCGTCAACCATAACCGAAAATGACAGCAAGATACTCATCATGTAGTGTTCGTTCAGATAATTGGAACTGTTATGTGTGGCATAATCGAAAAGCTTTGAGCGCAGATCAAACTACTTTGCGTTAAGCTCAATGAAAACAGCAATGAACGACATAGACACCCATTTGCGCACAAGACTGCGTGTAATTATCTGGAAACAATGGAAAGTGCCGAAGAAACGACAGTGGGGATTGCAGAAACTTGGTAAACACAAAGACCGTGCGAGGGTGACATCGTATTATGGAGACCGTTACCAGTGGATAGTTCTAAAACGTATGTTACAAAAACAATATCTAAGGAGAAACTGTCGCAAGCAGGACTGGTTAGTTGTTATGATTATTACATAGGACGGCATGCTTTGAAGTTATGTTGAACCGCCGTATGCCGAATGGCATGCACTGGTGGTGTGAGAGGGGAGAGAAAATCTCCCCTACTCGATTCTCAACCATGATGCCATCAATAGAAAGGAACAACGGCTGTGTGCCTAACTGACATTGCACCACCCTTAAGGCTTTGGACAGAGTCATGCCCCTTCAGGATTCGTGACCAGGCTTGTCAGCCTTAAGTGTGTAGTAATATGCATTCAGCGAAGTGCCCGAAAGTTTTGAAAACACACGCCCGTTCGCAAAATACGCAGAATGGAAGGAATCTAATACCAGTATGTTAACAATAATAAGAAATAGATTTCTGGTAGCAGGTTTTGTTGCATCTGAAAAATATTCATCAAAATAAAATTTCAACCTATTTAGGACAGAAATTTCATGTATAATAAGCGGTAGATACAAACTCATCTCTTTTCGTATAGTTTTGTTTGACGCTTTAATTATACAATAAAGGAAATGAGTTTGTATCTTTGTTTTTTAGTTATAAATTGGTGTATTAACTACATAATTTTTTTTAGATTATGGCAGATAACACTTTCATTTCCTACAATTATATTGAAAATGTTATCTGCATTTTTCATATTTCATTTGAGCGTTTATTCTGAACGACCACATAATAAGTGTAGATATTTTTTTGGGATTGTAGTATTACACCACTTTACAACTTTTTGAGAAATAAAATAACGCACAGGACACTTTCAATATATAATAAGTTTGCGAACTAAAATATACGAAAGAGAGTGACCCTGTACGTCAGACTTATTATACAACGAAAAGAATCCAATTGGTA